>NZ_JBHEEE010000060.1:0-507 GCF_041929865.1 Pseudochrobactrum lubricantis | reverse complement strand
AGTACAAGACTGCACTTAACAAAAAATCATCTGGTGGTTTCAAAACAGGGATTTGACGCGGACAATCCATCATTGGCCGAGGGTGACAAGCTCTTTGACAGTGATTGGTTGTTCTCCAGCACGATTGTGGAAGTTGGTCTGCATATTGATCAATCCAGTTATAAAATGGATCCACCGCCGCAGAATTTGACCCGTTGGGATGAGCAAACGGATTGGTCTGCGCCGCAGATTATCAACTTTCAGCCATTGGATTATGTTCCGACAGTGTTGCTAATCAGCCTGTCTGATCCTCGGTATTGGGGCAATCATGGCATGGTATTGCTAGGCGCTCAGCCTCTCATCAATCGGCCAAGTGATTATTGGCGCACGGGCGAAATAACCGTCACCAATAGTCGCATAACAATCCCGCGAATTCGCAACCCTGCTGGTTATTATCGGGAGAGCTTTATTTATCTGGTGATGGGGATATGACATGGATGAAAATATCCTTATCGGCAAAAACGGTAA
>NZ_JBHEEE010000059.1:0-524 GCF_041929865.1 Pseudochrobactrum lubricantis | reverse complement strand
AAGGCCACGATCTGCACAGCCAAAGGTCGTGAACAGCTCTATCTGGATGAAATAGAGAACCGCGCCCGATGCAAAGCGCGAGGCTGCAAAGGTCAGATGCGCATGGCTATGGTTCGGCTGGATGAAATGTCCGGCTTTACCGGAGGGCTGGCATGATGCCAACTTTACGCAGCTTAAGTCATCTTGACCTGCTGCGCCTGACCTGTGGAGGGTGTGGACGGGTCAGAGATATACCGTCGCGATTCATGGCTATGATGTGCGGGGAAGAAACAGAAATACTCACTATGCCACGTCGAATGAGGTGCCATGTCTGCGGTTATCGCGGCATCAGTAGCGTGGATATACTTGCTGGTCAGGTCGATCTGCAAGGATCGTATTTTATTTATCAGGAGGATGACGGTATGAGGAGGCTATTTTGAATGAGGACTCGGCACAATGAGTGATAATACCCCGCCATGGGAAAACAAACCGGCCAAACAGGAGGCACTCTATATCCACTGGTGCATGCATGAAGGCTGCAAAAA
>NZ_JBHEEE010000058.1:0-551 GCF_041929865.1 Pseudochrobactrum lubricantis | reverse complement strand
GCTTACGGCGCTGGCTACTTCTACATTCCAGGCACAGAAACCTGCCTGCGTCTTTCCGGTTATGTTCGCGCTGACTTTAAAGCTGGCGATGACGTTTACAAAGGTCATGACCGCGAAACTTGGTCAACCAACACCCGCTTCACACTGCGCACACACACAGCTTCGGAAACCGAACTCGGCACACTGAAGACCTTCACCGAAAACCGCTTCAACTTCGGTGACGGCGCACAGGGCAGCCACACTCTGAAGCACGCTTACATTCAGCTGGGCGGCCTGCTCATCGGTAAAACCGATTCAGCATTCCACACCCTCACCGGTTACCTCGGCGACGTAATCAACGATGACGTTGTATCGCCAGGTGCATACAACACAAACATCATCAGCTACACCTTCAAAGGCGGCAACGGCTTCTCGGCAGTTATCTCCGCTGAACAGGGTGAAGATCTGTCTGATAAAGATGGCAATGGCTTCGCCTGGAAGAATTCAACCGTTGGCAAAAACGGAAAATCTTACAACGGCGTAATCAACGACTACATGCCACACGTTGTTGG
>NZ_JBHEEE010000057.1:0-563 GCF_041929865.1 Pseudochrobactrum lubricantis | reverse complement strand
AAGCCATCCAGCTCGAATTTGAAATTCGGAATACCGGAGAACATCTGCTTACTGACACGCGCCGTCACAATGGCATAGGCCACACCACGACCGACACGGTTCACATCCCATTGGCGGTTCTGATTGGAGCAGGTATTGACCAGAAAACTATCAGCTACAGTCTGGGTACCATCATAGAATTTGACCCAAAGATTATCACCATCGTTGCGATATTCTTTGACCCGCCAGCCCCACGACATATCCGGCGTATTGTAATCAAGGGTCACTTTCTGACCGTTGACCCAAACCTCCCGCAGGCCAGCGACCGGCAGATCAGACAGTGCAATAACCTGTGTCAGATAAGCGTTTGGTGTATCGCCGTCATGCCCCCATGTGTTGACCCAGACCAGAGAACCGGCTGTTGACGTTCTCCCGATCAGGAAGGATCGCGGCAGGTCACCACCAGCTTGCAGGCTGCCATTGATAGCGAATACCGGTTCCTGCGGCTTGCCTGCAATGGATTGCGCAAGCAGATTGAGGCCGATACCAACGGCGGCTTTAAGCAAAAAGCTGCCGACCGCCCC
>NZ_JBHEEE010000056.1:0-611 GCF_041929865.1 Pseudochrobactrum lubricantis | reverse complement strand
CATCAGTCAGACACCTTCAAAAAACCCTCATCAAGATTAATGACGAATTTGCTGTCAGGTGAGCGGATCAGACCTGAAATGATTTCTTTGATTTTTGCCACCATCAGGGTCAGTTCACCATTAATGAACGTCATTGGCGCCATGCTGTTCACACCATTGGTTACAATCCACTGATCCGAGTTCGTCATGATCCGGCTCAACAATTGGCCGTCGTCGCCTGTGAAGGCTTCCAACCACATCGCAGCCTGTGCAGTCTGCCCCATAGCTTCTACGTAACTACTGAAAGCAATCCGAGACAAAGCACTGCCACTTGTCGCTTCACTGGTAATGCGTATCAGCCCATTAGCGGAGAAGTTGCCGACATCAGCAGTGAGCAGGGTAATTGCTTCAGCCTGAGCTTCAACAGTATCGCCAACTGTATTGATACGCGTTGTCAGTTGGCTAACAGCCTGAGCAATATCCTCATCAACTTTTGCCTCCAGCTTTTCGATACGGGAAGCAATTGCACTGCCGGGACCGATGGAAACGGAAACAAGCCTTGTGTAACCTGCCTTTAGATTGCCCGCAGTGACCGCCGCTTCTTCACGTAGCAGTTTGAACATACCGGCATT
>NZ_JBHEEE010000055.1:0-650 GCF_041929865.1 Pseudochrobactrum lubricantis | reverse complement strand
TCCGAAAAGGGCAAGGTGCCAACACAGAAGAAGCGCAAAAAGTTTTTGGGGATTTTCTGATGATCCGACATGCCATCGCTTCTGATAAAATCTCCTGCTTGCGCTTGCTGCGTGAAAGTCATGAGGCTGCGGGCTTCACTTCTCCATTCAGTGCAGCCCATGCCTCGGCTTTGTTTGATTATCACTATGCAAGTCCGCAGGCTGGTCTTCTGGTTTTAGGTGATAAACCGGCGGGGCTGTTGATGGCAGGGTGGTTTGAGCATCCGTTCGGTTTTGGCCGTTATGCAAAAGAAACCGTTTGGTGGATAACACCAAGTGTTCGAGGGAGATGGGCAAGCAAGATGCTTGATGCCTATGAAGCATGGGCAAGAGAGCAGGGCTGCGTGGCTGCTGGCATGGCCTCACTCGCTACCAATGATGTTTCCCGCCTCTATAAGAGACGTGGTTATGCACCGGTCGAAACACACTTTCTCAAAGTCCTCTGAGGCTTAGTTTTCAAAGAGATTATTCATGGCAATTTTTACCGGTATCGCATCTGCGATAGGCGGCCTGATGGCCTCTACCTTTTTGTCAGGGGCGGTCGGCAGCTTTTTGCTTAAAGCCGCCGTTGGTATCGGCCTCAATCTGCTTGCGCAATCCATTGCAGGCAA
>NZ_JBHEEE010000054.1:0-683 GCF_041929865.1 Pseudochrobactrum lubricantis | reverse complement strand
GATGATTTGAGACGCACCTCAAACATAACCGTATCAACGCCGGTCACTTCACCATCCCAGACCAATCGAATGCCACAACGGCGATTATTGCCGTTACTGTCTTGAGCAATATCTGGTGTAACAGCAAAGTCGAAGATCGGTGTCGGCAGCGGACGCATTGCACCAACTGCACCATCCACCGGTGGACGATAATCAGTGCTGCTTTCCCAATCATAGTCTGACGGGTCAACCTCAGTCATATCGGCCATAACATCAAGATTGGCACGGTCTACCGAGCCATCAATCCGCATCAGCTTATTGACATAACCGTTGCGCTTGGAAGTCCATGCCCATATAACGCCAGGCACAGCATACGCCCAGAATTTCGGTGGAATGACCAGAGTGTGCCGCCGCGCCCGCTGGCCCTCTTCAAGAGCCGACTTCATAAGCCGCTGCACTTGTTCAGCATATGGCACAAAGTTCAGTTCAACTTTAGCCATCAAGCGCCGGTTGCCGTGCAAGGCTTCCAGATCAGTACGGAACAAGGATGGCGCGGACTTCATCACCCAACCGTCAGTGAAGGACGGATAAGTTGCGGAGACACCATTGATCGTATCCGACAGACCGAAGAACGGGGTGAATGTCTGCTCATCGGTCGAGAGAATATCGTCATCGGTGAAATGAATGACCGGCGCATCGGGGCT
>NZ_JBHEEE010000053.1:0-685 GCF_041929865.1 Pseudochrobactrum lubricantis | reverse complement strand
GCAAGATCACAATGAATTCCTCCCCGCCGAAGCGCGCACCACAATCGCCCGGCCTGCGGATCGATTGTTGTATGACCCCGCCGACCTGATGCAGCGCGCAATCACCGGCAAGATGACCAAAGCGGTCATTGAAATGTTTGAAATAATCTATGTCGATCAGGGCGACCGAAAGCGGCCTTTCTTCTCGACGGCAACGGCGCATTTCGGTGCAGACGAAGCGCTCCATGCCCCGCCGATTGGCAAGGCCGGTCAGCGCGTCCGTTTCCGCCAGTTCCTGCAATTTGGTGTTGAAGCTTTGCAGCTTCTCATATTTGCCCGACAAATCGGCGATGCGCCTTTTGAACGGGGAAATGTCAGTCAACGTCACGAAGGTTGCAATCGTTTCGCCGCTGACGCTCGGAAGAGGAGTTGCCTGACTCTTCCAGCGAATAGGTAGCTTACTTCTGTAGTCTATACACGAAATTAGCATCTGATATGTCCGATACACATCAGCTCATATGTGAGCTAACTGTTTATCAAGTGCGGAAATCATAGTTAGCCAAAAGTTAACCGCACAAGGGCAGCGAATCACACAAAGAACGATAATCTTGCCTTATCGCTCCTTTCGTACCGGCTGCCAGATCAGCGGCAGCGACGCGCAGATCTATTCGCAGATCCTGAAAAGCTTTCATCGCGTCTTGCTTAC
>NZ_JBHEEE010000052.1:0-701 GCF_041929865.1 Pseudochrobactrum lubricantis | reverse complement strand
TCTTTGCGGAGCTCGCAGCATAACTGCGTTCAGAAGTAAGGCCGCTTATATCCTTCCAAAAACTTTGCGACAGAACCCGTTCTCAACCAATAACTAGAAAGCCAAAATACCTCAAATCTTTGTAACAGAACCAGAATAAACTATATTCTTCTTATAATATGAGGTTGTTAAAGTGCTAAGGGGAGCCATAACCATAGCGCAACGAGAGTCAGAAGTAATACTGGTGGCGTTAGAATTAACCCTACTTTCATATACTGCCCCCATGTAATCCGTTGGCCTTTACCCGCCAATACATGGAGCCATAGCAATGTAGCGAGTGAGCCTATCGGGGTGATCTTGGGGCCTAAATCATTGCCGACAACATTAGCATAGATCATGAGCTCTTTAGTGAGGGCAGGAACATCTGCATTGCCGACAGCTAATGCTCCAACAAGGGTGGCTGGCATATTATTCATAATCGATGCCAGTAATGCCATTGCAAAACCGGTTCCAACTGTGGCGCTCAATGTTCCTTGAGCAGATAGCCAAACAAGCACGGCGGTAGCAGCGTCTGTTAACCAGGCATTTCCCAGGCCGTACACGACTAAGTACATTCCAAGAGAGAAAAGAACAATTTGCCATGGGGTGTTGATTGTCACTGAGAACTGACCCAGTTTGGGCAGATATTTCCATTTAGAATTGACCCATGTTTGAACTTTCCC
>NZ_JBHEEE010000051.1:0-737 GCF_041929865.1 Pseudochrobactrum lubricantis | reverse complement strand
TTCTGGAAGGCTTCAACCTGCCGGATACATCTTGAGCAAGCTGGCTATCCGGCGGTTTCGCAACTTTCGCGAAACCTTCTTTTGATCTGGACGCCCATCTTGATGGCGTTCGCGATCGCCATTTGGTTTGTCTATGAAAAGTGGCTGCGTATCAGGCACCAGGTCATAGTTTCAGGCATGGTTGTCGAGAAGATGGATGCGCTTCTAAAGGCTGCTGCTTACGAGCAAAAACATAACCAGTATGCCAAGTCGCCGGGCATTCATATGTTCAACGGCTGGCGTTACACATTGCAACGCGAAACGAACCATACTTTCATTTTAGGGGCTCCCGGTGGGGGCAAGACCGTTACCTTCCGCCGCATGATCAACTCTGTTGTTGAGCGAGGCGATAAAGCCATTATCTTCGATGAAAAGGGCGACTACACCAGCATCACACCCAACTCGATCCGCAACGGCGTCGAGGTCTCACCTATCTTGCTTGCGCCGCAGGATGAGCGATCAGCGGTATGGGATATTGCTTCTGATCTGGTGAACTCACAGGATGCGGTTGAGCTTGCGCAACGTCTCATTCCTGATGATGGTCATCCCTTCTTTACGGCATCGGCACGCGCCGTTTTATCTGGCTGCGCCATCAAGCTGATGGACATTAAACCGAAGGAATGGACGTGGCTCGATCTGCTCAATGAGACAAGGCAGGATCAGGAAACCTTGCTGCGTATAATGCTGCGCTATCAGCG
>NZ_JBHEEE010000050.1:0-817 GCF_041929865.1 Pseudochrobactrum lubricantis | reverse complement strand
GGTGTTGTCACGTTAAGTTTCTCTGGCCGGAAAGGCCAGGGGCTCGTAGATATTCAGGCGAAACAGGCCGCAATTTTCCATGCATCGAAAGCTTCGAGGCGATGGTAGCGAATTGTGTGTGCGGCTCGGCGACGAGATGGAACAGAGAAACAATTGCGGGTCGCTGAGTGCATGGAGACGAACCGTTGCAACGCTCCAGGTGACCGATGACCTTGCATGGTTCGCTCCCGTTTCCTAAACGGCAGATGGCTATTTTCGGCCCGATTATTGAGGCCCTTGTGCGACCAATGGTCAAGGCCGGGTGCCACTTCTGCCTTTGCTGCACCGTAGGAGCGGAGCTTATCGGTGATGATCCGTTTGGGAGCAAAGCCATAGCGCTTCATTAACGCCACAAGCAATCGCTTTGCCGCCCTTTTATCACGCCGCTTCTGCAAGATTTCTTCGAGAACGGAGCCATGTTGATCCACCGCACGCCAAAGCCAGAATTTTTCTCCAGCGCATTTGACGACCACTTCGTCCAAATACCAAATATCGCCGGGGCGCGCCTGACGCCGCCGCAAGTTGCGTGTGATCTGGGGGCCGAACTTGGCGATCCAACGACGAACTGTCTCGTATGATACGTCGATTCCACGCTCAAGCAGCATTTCCTCAACTTCACGCAGACTAAGGTTGAACCGCAGATAAAGCCACACCGCATGAGCAATAATCTGTGGCGGAAAACGGTGACGCTTGAAGATGATATCTGATGTCTGCATCGCCAAAATTTACGCCCAAACCGTCAGGCAGGCAACTGTAGCCCAGTTAACGTGACAACACC
>NZ_JBHEEE010000049.1:0-818 GCF_041929865.1 Pseudochrobactrum lubricantis | reverse complement strand
GGTTGTGTCGCAAAGTTTTTGAGTTTGACTGATTTTATTGAAGTCTGGTAGGTTCGGTTGATAATGAGCGGAGCCGGATAATGGTCGTTTTCAAAGGGGCGCAGTTTCCCAAAAGTGTCATCCTGCACGCTGTTTTCTTTTACGTGCGCTATCCGGTTTCTTATCGCGACCTTCAGGAGATTCTGGCTGGGCGCGGTATATCTGTCGATCATGCAACGTTGAACCGATGGGTTGTTCGGTACTCACCGCAGATTGCCGCTCAGGCTCAGATGCGCAAACGGCCCACAGCCAGTTCGTGGCGTGTGGACGAAACCTACATCAAGGTTAAGGGCAAATGGACTTACCTATACCGAGCCGTTGATCGCGATGGCCAAACGCTTGATTTCATGCTGTCTGAGCGCCGGGATCTGGCTGCGGCGCGCAGGTTCTTTAAGAAGGCCATTGCCACCAACGACGTTCCTGAGAAAGTAGTTATTGACAAGAGCGGAGCCAATCTGGCCGGGCTGCAAGCCGTCAACACCATCCTGAAATTCACTGGAACGGGCGACATAATTGAAATCCGGCAGATCAAATATCTCAATAATATCCTTGAGCAGGACCACCGCTTTATCAAACGGATCACCAAACAAATGATGGGCTTCAAAGCATTCCATTCCGCCTCAGCCACCATCGCGGGCATCGAAGTAGCCCACATGATCCGTAAAAACCAGTTTGCAAACGACAACCGCTCGCCATTTCAGGTCTTTGCGGAGCTCGCAGCATAACTGCGTTCAGAAGTAAGGCCGCTTATATCCTTCCAAAAACTTTGCGACAGAACC
>NZ_JBHEEE010000048.1:0-856 GCF_041929865.1 Pseudochrobactrum lubricantis | reverse complement strand
ACCCCGCCATGGGAAAACAAACCGGCCAAACAGGAGGCACTCTATATCCACTGGTGCATGCATGAAGGCTGCAAAAAGTGGGGGAGCTTTGGCTTTAACGGTCGCTATGGAGTTGAATGGTTCTGCTTTGAACACAAAGAGGACGGCAATAAAACAGTTAAGTGACATACATATACTAAAGCTCTATAGACTGCTGTTTTAATTCTCCAACATGAGGGATTGACCAACTCATATTGGGTCGTACTGCTTAATTTCAACTACAACTTAAAATTGATATAAATAAAATTAAAAACTAATGATTGACAAAAAATATTAATAGTCCATATTGGTGTTATCGATATTTTACTTGTTTAGCTTTGCTTTTTGCGCAGCATCTGCGCCCTTAACGAACCTTTCATCTCAAAAATCGCTATCATACTCGTAACGCTATCCTGCGTTATGAGCACCTTATGTTGCTATGAAAGGGTTCATTATGACCACCGGCACAGTTAAATGGTTTAATTCCACAAAAGGCTTCGGCTTCATTCAGCCTGACAACGGCAATGCAGACGTATTTGTTCACATTTCAGCCGTTGAACGCGCTGGCATGCGTGAAATCGTTGAAGGCCAGAAGCTCGGTTACGATCTTGAGCGTGATAATAAGTCGGGCAAAATGTCAGCTTGCAATCTGCAAGCAGCATAACTTGGTGTAACTCACTCCTTTGACCACGGATGTACTGGCACTGGAGAGAATACACATAATGAGAGGTCAGGCATTTTGTCTGGCCTTTTTTATTTCTCACATCAAGATTGGCTACCAGATGAAATCAATGCATAGCTTATTACGTCAAAATGCAGAAATTGCCTTTGAGAAAAC
>NZ_JBHEEE010000047.1:0-910 GCF_041929865.1 Pseudochrobactrum lubricantis | reverse complement strand
GTTCGAGCTAAAATCGATAATCAATCGATTTTTAACGCTCTCACCTCATCACGCTCATAACCGGAAGGCGGAGGAGGAAAAGCAAGCGATACAATATCGATTGCACGACGAACGGTTCAAAGCCAAACCCGCAACCAAATCTCCAAAAAACATCCGAAATTCAATAGCTCTGGCTAAACCAAGCAAAACTCTTGCAATAGACTGTGCAGCCTAAAGTCGATAATCAAGCGACGGCCATAAGGGCTTCACCTCAATCGCTTAAGTGAGGATGAGAGGAAGCTCTACTCAAGCTGTCAGAGTAAGCGTTCCTGATAAAGACTGCCTTCCAGACGCAACAGTGCTTCTTTCTTATCAAGGCCACCGCTAAAGCCTGTTAGCTGACCATTGGCACCGATGACGCGGTGGCAGGGAACAATAATCGAAATCGGATTAATAGCATTCACGCGGCCAAAAGCACGCGCAGAGCCACGATGACCGGCACGTTCTGCAAGTTCACCATAGGTGACAACTGTACCATAAGGCACTTTTGCAAGCTCCTGCCAGGCAGCCTTCAGAAAAGGCGTGCCATGCGGTGCAAGTGTAAGATCAAAATGACGTCTCTCCCTTGCAAAATACTGATGTATCTGCTCCGCGACATGGCCTACAGCTGCATCATCATGCTGTGTAACAGGGATTTGTGTATTGGCCGGATGCACGCGGCTGTCATTCTCAAAATCAAGGCGCATAACCGCGCCCTGATCATTCACAATAACGGTTAGCTCACCGATAGGCGTCCGAATACAACCTGAATAAAAACATACCGACATGAGCAATGTTCCGCTTGAGTATTTTGAGTGCATAAAGCAGTGACAATCTACCACTTTATGCTTGATGGTGCAGCGCCAGCAAGAGAGGGAAACAAAGGTAAAAC
>NZ_JBHEEE010000046.1:0-966 GCF_041929865.1 Pseudochrobactrum lubricantis | reverse complement strand
CATCAGTCAGACACCTTCAAAAAACCCTCATCAAGATTAATGACGAATTTGCTGTCAGGTGAGCGGATCAGACCTGAGATGATTTCATTGATTTTTGCCAACATCAGGGTCAGTTCACCATTGATGAACGTCATCGGCGACATGCTGTCCACACCATTAGTTACGATCCAACGATCAGCATTCATGATGATCTGACTGAGCAATTGGCCACCATTACCTGTGAAGGATTCCAGCCACATCGCAGCCTGTGCAGTCTGCCCCATAGCTTCTACATAACTGCTGAAAGCAATCCGGGACAAAGCACTGCCACTTGTCGCTTCACTGGTAATGCGGATCAGCCCATTAGCGGAGAAGTTGCCGACATCGGCAGTCAGCAGGGTAATTGCTTCTGCCTGAGCCTCAACAGTATCGCCAACAGTATTGATGCGCGTTGTCAGTTGGCTAACAGCCTGGGCAATATCCTCATCAACTTTTGCCTCCAGCTTTTCGATACGGGACGCAATTGCACTGCCGGGACCGATGGAAACGGAAACGAGCCTTGTGTAACCTGCCTTTAGATTGCCCGCAGTGACCGCCGCTTCTTCACGTAGCAGTTTGAACATACCGGCATTGCCAGCTTCCTGCTCAGCTGCCAGCGCACCAATACGATCCAACTCCTCCTGAACATACCGATCTGTCTCTCCCAAACCTTTCAGAACATCGCTGATGTCCTTATTGAGCTGTTCAATATTGATAGCGTAAATATCAAGTGGACCGAAACGGATATCCGCAGTGCGCACCTCAATCCAATCAGACCAGACAAAGGGCGTACTGCCATCATAGGATGAATAACGTGCGCGGACTTCATAGAGCATATTCGGCAAAAGAATGCCTGGCGCAATCAATAGCGCCCCGCGCTCTACATCTTCAGTTCGGCCTTTATAGATTTCAGCCAGCGATGATTTGAGACGCACCTCAAACATAACC
>NZ_JBHEEE010000045.1:0-1051 GCF_041929865.1 Pseudochrobactrum lubricantis | reverse complement strand
TCTTTGCGGAGCTCGCAGCATAACTGCGTTCAGAAGTAAGGCCGCTTATATCCTTCCAAAAACTTTGCGACAGAACCATAATTTGTGCTCCGGAATTACCTCCGCCAACAACAAGTACCCTTTGATCAATAAAATCGTCAGCTGTTTTATAAGATGCTGAATGTACCTGCCTTCCAGAGAACAACTCGTTGCCAGGGTAAACGGGGATAAATGGTTTTGACCATGTGCCTGTGGCGCTAATTACCGAAAGACAAGTCCGGCTCGATCCATCTGACAAATCTACTCTGAAACCATCACCTTCACGTATGACGGCCTCAACTCTACGCGGACGTTCTATAGGCAGATTATACCGTTGCTCATACAGTGTCAGGTAGTTGATCACTTCATTACGTGACGGATAGCCATCTGGCTCTCGACTAGGTGGCATCAACCAACCCGGTAATGAACTGAAACTGGCCGGGGAAAAAAGGCGTAATGTATCCCATCCATGAACCCACGCTCCGCCCGGCTCTTTACCTTCGTCAAAAATGACGAAATCCACTCCAGCACGGCGAAGATAATATGAAGCCGCAAGTCCGGCCTGTCCTCCACCAATTACAATGACTTCATGGTCGATTTTCGACAGTCGTTTATGCATGCTCTCATTCTCCACCATATTTAATAGCCTCAAAAAACTCACTCACAAGAATCTAAAAAACAACAAAAGGCGCTAAGTTGTTGCCTGTTTTGATGGTATTTTAGGTGCTCTCCCTTCTAACCGAGCCAGTAATCCAAACGCGATAAGCGCCAAAAGACCACAAACGAGCACGATTGAGAGGGCTGTTCTTACACCTAGAAGGCTCATTGAAAATGCCATAGCGAACGGTGCTATTGCCGATACGATCAGCCGGGCTGACATTATTTTGCCCTGTATAGCTCCGTAGCCCTCACTTCCGAATAAGGAGAGAGGAAGTGTTCCTGTCACAATACTGAAAGGTTGTGTCGCAAAGTTTTTGAGTTTGACTGATTTTATTGAAGTCTGGTAGGTTCGGTTGATAATGAGCGGAGCCGG
>NZ_JBHEEE010000044.1:0-1086 GCF_041929865.1 Pseudochrobactrum lubricantis | reverse complement strand
AGGTTTCGCGAAAGCTGTGAAACTGCCGGATAGCCAGATTGTTCAAGATGCATCCGGCAGGTTGAAGCCTTCCAGAAAAACGCACAATCCCATGCTTGAGAAAGGCTTAGGCCAGTGGCTTGTCCATTGGGTCCGCTCCATGTCGGAGCGACAAAGCGCATATACCAAAACAGAGGTGCAATCAGGATAACGACAGCGACGCATAACAGAAAGAAATTTGGCGAAGGCTCATGAGGTTTCGTTATCATTTCTCAAAAGCCTTTCTGCCTTTTTCGATCATAGCATCGCGAAGTTTCTCGTTATCCTTTTGTTCAAAGGCAGTGAGAAGGACACCGAGAATGAACGCAGGATTTTCGCCACGTAATCCAGCCTTGGCGACCAGCCCGCCAAGCATGATTTTTTCATGAGCATCCTTGCGCCTATCTGCTGCCATTCCTTCTTTGTGCCTCCTGTAGAGCTGTTGCAGGTGCTGGCTTAGCTGGCCGTAATCATTCAGTCGCCGAGGACTGAAATCGGGCAGCAACTTCCTTCAAAGCCTTGAGCAGATCGCGGTCGCTGATCTCTAGGTCTGCAAGTCCAGCTTTGACGGCGATCGAACCCAATCTCTCAGCTTCCTTGCCTCTTTCTTCTTCAAGACGCTCCTGTAGGCGGGCAATTTCGTCCTGAATTTTCGAGACCCTTGAAACTTTGGCCATTCATCATTCTCCAATGAAAATTACTTCCCGACATTCAATGTTAATCCGATTTGCAACATACAGCAACAACATTCACAACCAGTGGTCGAGCGAAGCGAGCAAACAAAAAAGCAGAGAGTTGGCTTTGCCAACGCATTCTTAGTCCCGTCTGGACCTGCGGAGCAGTCCAGTTCTAAGGGCGCACTTATGTATCGACAAATCGATACCTTGCTGATACTTGTGAAAGCATGGCGATATTCCATCTTCACGCACAGGTTTTGAGCAGGGCAACAGGACAGAGTTCCGTCGCCGCCGCCGCCTATCGCCATTGCGCCACGATGACGAATGATCGCTATGGAACTACCCATGATTTCACAGCCAAGCGCGGCAACGTCCATAGCGAAATAGCTAT
>NZ_JBHEEE010000043.1:0-1127 GCF_041929865.1 Pseudochrobactrum lubricantis | reverse complement strand
CTATATGAGCCCAGCTCACTTCGAGAGAACGGTAGTTTAATACAAAACGCCTCTCCACTTTTACGAAGCAAGTCCACCACTGATCGGGGGACTTTGCCAATAGCGCGCGGTTAGCGGCTCTCGGGCGCTGAAACGCTGGAAGGCGTCGGCCAGATAAGCCTCTCCCGTTGGTAAATCGTCATTGGTCAATAGATTGAGGGAAACCATACGACGAAAGCGTTGAAGCTTACCTGCCTTCAAAATTTTGCTCGTTTCGCAGTCGACGCCCATAGCGAGTAGATCAGCTTTCCTGCCAGTGGGCGGCCTCGTTCGCTGCAACAACTCCCTCTCAGCGGGTGTCCCCTCCGGAGTAACACGGCAAAAACCATTTGGCATCGAGAGATCTATTCGTATGCCGTTGGTCTCTTTAGTGAGTTGTTCGCCATTGAGAGCGAGCACTTCGGCGGAAGTGTTGTCATGTGAGGCCGGTGGTAGGCCTGAAGGATCAAAATTGAAGGTGACTTTACCCTGAAGGCCGAGACCGACGAGCCGTGGCTCGCATTTTAAGATCGCCCTGAGGGCCGCGTATGCATACGTGTTATTAATCGGGCCTTCGCCTTTCCGGACAATCTCGGGCTTATCCTTGAGTGAGCCATCTGGCCCGAATGTCGCAGAAACGATAACCTTTCCCGTTGCACCGGGCGGAGTGCTGAGGCAGGATTCAACGATCTTCTGGATCCTTGCAGCAGAACTATCCGGTTGTTGCGCCTTCGTCGGCCCATGACCGATTGCGAAAACTCCCGCTGATATCGCCAAACAAGCCCAGAACCGTCTAATCATCACGCCTCCACCACCTTCCCTCCTGTGCGTACATCTACGATAAACGGTTCCTCGCTATCGCTCGCCAGTTTCTCACAAACGAAGGTTTGCGATACAGGCATGGCAACCCGTCTTGTTGTGAGAATTGTGTTTCTAAACCCGTATCACAATCAATGTACGGTAAACCATAGCCGCTAACGTAGGATTTCGCCCTCTCCCGCAAACGACCCCTCAAACGCGCGTTTTTGATAATCGCGACGACTGGGTGCGCCTCGGGCGGGCGAACCCCATCCGCTTTATTCTCTATCCTGACCACGCTATCCGTCTCT
>NZ_JBHEEE010000042.1:0-1251 GCF_041929865.1 Pseudochrobactrum lubricantis | reverse complement strand
AACGGCTTGTACGCGTATAACCCCAAGCTGCTCGTCGTTAAAAATCGACAAGGTGAGGTAATTAATCTGCCTTGGATCGATGCAAGGGCTGCGGAAGAGAACGCGCCCAACGTTTAACGTTTATCGATACTGTCCAAACAGATCGACTTGCTCTGACTCATTACCGGCCGACACTTTGTCGGCCGGTACTTTCGTGCGGTCTTGAGCTTCCTTGACGGCCTGCTCATATGCCTTTTCCAGCGACAACTCCTGCTGATCTCCTGCCTTGTCGATAGATTCGACAGGCTGCTTTTCTTGCTTAGGCGGGACAGCCCGGGCGGGTGGAGATTTCTTCAAGACGTCTTTTACATAAGCGTCAATGTCGGCTTCATTTGTGAACGTACCCATTGGCTCGAATGTGTATGTCCACTTTGCCGGTTTGTTGGAATCTCTGTGCGCAGACTTTCCATCAGGGAAAGGGAAATGAACCAGATAAACGCTCTTGCCGATTCCTGTGACAAAGGCTTTCACGCCTTTTGCATCGACACCCAATTCGGAGCTGAACTCGGAGCGAACAACCGGGCTCTCGCGCCTTGTTTCCTTTTGCCATTTTACACCGCCTGTGGGCTGTGTCTCACGGCGATATTCGTAATAGGTCGTTTCGCCGAGATCACGTTCCATGCGTTCGGCAGTGGGTCCGAGATTGATGCGCGTGATGATCTTTGTGCCGACAGAAGCCATCAACACTTCTAACACCTCTTGCCCGTAATTTTTTGCGATCTGTGAAAGATCCTGCAAGCCGAGTACGGCACAAACGCCTTTCGATCGTCCAAGGGTGACGAAGCGCTCGAAATCTTTAATGGCAGGCAGTTGCCCCCATTCATCGAGGAAGAACCAAATCCGCCGGAACGGATCGTCGGGCAGAAGATTGCTATCCGTCACGGTAGAAACGGCGACAGCATACAATGCCGAGATCCAGCCGTCAGACAGTTCGGCATAGCGGCCGGAATGCTGGACTATGACGGTGCGTTGATCTGTTTTTTTGACGAGCCAGTCGCGCAGGAAAAATCGTTCGCGGCCATGATAATCCGGCCATGCTGTAGCCAGCATTTCTAACAAACGCATTTTGGTTTCGAGCTGGCCGAGTGTGGACATGACTTGCTTGTAATCGGCAGCAAGATAAATGTCGGAACCGCGCTGATAGCGCAGCATTATACGCAGCAAGGTTTCCTGATCCTGCCTTGTCTCATTGAGCAGATCGAGCCAAGTCCA
>NZ_JBHEEE010000041.1:0-1251 GCF_041929865.1 Pseudochrobactrum lubricantis | reverse complement strand
AACGGCTTGTACGCGTATAACTCCAAGCTGCTCGTCGTTAAGAATCGACAAGGTGAGGTAATTAATCTGCCTTGGATAGATGCAAGGGCTGCGGAAGAGAACGCGCCCAACGTTTAACGTTTATCGATACTGTCCAAACAGATCGACTTGCTCAGACTCATTACCGGCCGATACTTTGTCGGCCGGTACTTTCGCCCGGTTTTGAGCATCCTTGACGGCCTGCTCATATGCCTCTTCCAGCGATAACTCCTGCTGGTCTCCTGCCTTGTCGATAGATTCGGCAAGGTGCTTTTCTTGCTTAGGCGGGACAGCGCGGGCGGGTGGGGATTTTTTCAAGACGTCTTTTACATAAGCGTCAATGTCGGCTTCATTTGTAAACGTACCCTTTGGCTCGAAAGTGTATGTCCACTTTGCCGGTTTATTGGAATCACGGTGGGCAGACTTTCCATCAGGGAAAGGGAAGTGAACCTGATAAACGCTCTTGCCGATTCCTGTGACAAAGGCTTTCACGCCCTTTGCATCGACACCCAATTCGGAGCTGAACTCGGAGCGAACAACGGGGCTCTCGCGCCTTGTTTCTTTTTGCCATTTCATACCGCCTGTGGGCTGTGTCTCACGGCGATATTCGTAATAGGTCGTTTCGCCGAGATCGCGTTCCATGCGTTCGGCAGTTGGTCCGAGGTTGATGCGCGTGATGATCTTTGTACCGACAGAAGCCATCAACACTTCTAACACCTCTTGCCCGTAATTTTTTGCGATCTGAGAAAGATCCTGCAAGCCGAGTACGGCACAAACGCCTTTCGATCGTCCGAGGGTGACAAAGCGCTCGAAATCCTTAATGGCAGGCAGTTGCCCCCATTCATCGAGAAAGAACCAAATACGCCGGAACGGATCGTCGGGTAGAAGATTGCTATCTGTCACGGTAGAAACCGCGACAGCATACAAGGCCGAGATCCAGCCATCAGACAATTCTGCATAGCGGCCGGAATGCTGGACTATGACGGTGCGTTGATCCGTTTTTTTGACGAGCCAGTCGCGCAAGAAAAATCGCTCACGGCCATGATAATCCGGCCATGCTGTAGCCAGCATTTCCAACAAACGCATTTTGGTTTCGAGCTGGCCGAGTGTGGACATGACTTGTTTGTAATCGGCAGCAAGATAAATGTCGGAACCACGCTGATAGCGCAGCATTATACGCAGCAAGGTTTCCTGATCCTGCCTTGTCTCATTGAGCAGATCGAGCCACGTCCA
>NZ_JBHEEE010000040.1:0-1389 GCF_041929865.1 Pseudochrobactrum lubricantis | reverse complement strand
GGGCATGTGTGGACGGCCTCCGTTTGGCAAGATGTTTTTTGATATTTCTGACAAGCTGGTCGAGTGCAGGCATGTGTCCGGCCTATTGATGCGGCTATAACATGCCGCTGGCCCTGATGAAGTCCGCAGATTGAGTTCCTTACAAGTCCTCGCGCTTTCATACGCAGCCCCGGAATGCGGAGTGTCTCAATCCCGGCTTTTGACCGTTTGTCATCATACCATGAGCATCTCACCTCTTGTTTGTTGCGTTCAGCCTCTGAAGCAACAATGACAAAAATACTTGTTAGATGCGTTGCACACCAAATGTGGAACCGTGCACCATAAGCGCCCAGACAATTCGAGCCATTTTATTGGCTAACGCGACAGCAGCAACCATATAACGTTTGCGCTCCAAAAGCCCGGCGGCCCATTGTGTCGTTTGAACAGTACTTTTCTTGCGAAAGCGTAAGACGGAATGTGCTCCGAGAACAAGAAGACGCCGTAAATATGGATCACCTTGTTTGGTGATACTCCCCAGCCGGTTCTTTCCTCCCGACGAATTCTGGCGAGGAACCAAACCTATCCATGCCGCAAGCTCCCGGCCCGACTTGAACACTCTAGGATCAGTGATCGTAGCGCTCAGCGCGCTTGCTATTATCGGCCCAATGCCTGGCACGCTTTCCAAGCGTTTGCTCAATTCATTTTGTTTATGCCAAGCATGAATTGATTTCTCCAAGCCTATTATTTCGTTGTGAACTGCTTTCATTTGGCGCACTAACGGCAATAAAGCCATGCGGGCAACTGTTGGTAAGCTCGCATCTTCTTCACATTCGATTACCTCAACAAGTTGCATTGAGCCAACAACGCCTTGGCGGCTAACAAGACCAAGTTCTGCTGCATGAGCACGAATGGCATTAACGATCATAGTACGTTGTCGAATAAGGTGTTCCCGAGCACGGTGGAGCATGATCACGGCCTGTTGTTGTTCGCTCTTTATAGGTACGAAACGCATTGTAGGGCGACTAACAGCTTCGCATATAGCTTCGGCATCTGCCGCATCATTTTTCTGCCGCTTTACATAAGGCTTGACGTAAACTGCTGGCATTAATCGCACATCATGCCCTAATTCCTGCAGCGAGCGCGCCCAATGATGAGCACTGGCGCAAGCCTCCATTCCAATTAGACATCGTGGGATGCGACTGAAGAATGGCAAAACATCGCTTCGTGACAGTTTTCGGCGTAGAATGACACGCTCCTGACTATCAACTCCATGAATTTGAAAAACGTTTTTAGCTAAATCAATTCCTACCGTCGCAAGTTCTGACATAACCGTTCTCCTTGGTGGCTTTTAAAAACAACCACACTATCGCACAAAAGCGGATCAGGAGGCCGTCCACCACATCAAGTCCA
>NZ_JBHEEE010000039.1:0-1400 GCF_041929865.1 Pseudochrobactrum lubricantis | reverse complement strand
CCTGCTCGTGTCGTGGTTGCCGCCGAGGGCCAGATCATTTGCGAGCATTCACGTATCTTTAATCGCTCTCACGAAGCACCGGGGCAGACAGTTTGGTCTTGCCTCGGTTTCGTTCCGGTCTTTTTGAGAGCATTATTTGTTATCAAGGAGACCATATATGTCATTAAAGCATAGTGATGAATTTAAGCGTGATGCAGTTCGCATAGCACTCACTAGTGGCTTAACACGCCGTCAAGTTGCGTCAGATTTAAGTATTGGGCTTTCCACGCTTGGGAAATGGATCGCATCAATTTCCGATGAAACTAAAATTCCTACCCAAGACACTGATCTTCTGCGTGAGAATGAACGTTTACGCAAAGAGAACCGTATCCTTCGGGAGGAGAGGGAGATATTAAAAAAGGCAGCAATATTTTTCGCAGTACAAAAGCTGTGAGATTTCAGTTTATTACGGATTACCGTGGCTCTCTCTCACGTTCACGCATATGTCGTTTGATGGGCGTAACAGATCGTGGTTTACGCGCATGGAAACGCCGTCCTCCATCACTGCGCCAGCGTCGTGATCTTATACTTCTAGCGCATATACGTGAGCAGCATCGGTTGTGTTTGGGGAGCTATGGTAGGCCGCGTATGACAGAAGAGTTGAAAGCGCTGGGCCTGCAGGTTGGGCAGCGTCGGGTTGGACGTTTGATGCGCCAGAATAACATTACAGTTGTTCGAACGCGTAAATTCAAACGGACAACGGATAGTCATCATACCTTCAACATTGCACCGAACCTATTAAAACAAGACTTTAGCGCAAGCGCACCCAACCAGAAATGGGCAGGCGATATCACTTATGTTTGGACCAGAGAAGGATGGGTCTATCTTGCTGTTATCCTTGACCTGTATTCCCGTCGCGTGATTGGCTGGGCAACAGGTGATCGATTAAAGCAGGATCTTGCATTAAGGGCACTGAATATGGCGTTGGCTTTACGCAAACCACCACCGGGTTGTATTCAACACACAGACCGTGGGAGCCAATATTGCGCTCATGAATATCAAAAGCTACTGCTCAAACATCAATTGCTGCCGTCCATGAGCGGGAAAGGCAATTGTTTTGATAACTCCGCAGTAGAAAGCTTCTTTAAATCATTAAAGGCTGAGTTGATTTGGCGCAGACACTGGCAAACAAGGCGAGATATTGAGATTGCAATCTTCGAATATATAAATGGCTTTTATAATCCACGCCGAAGACATTCAACACTCGGCTGGAAATCGCCGGTGGCATTTGAGAAAAAAGCCGCTTAAAATGAGAGATAGACCGGAACACAACCGGTGCAAGACCAGTTTATGATTGGCGGCACTATTTGTCGGTCGTTCAGCGAAAGCCCGGCGCATTGCGCAATGGCGCTCCTTTCACT
>NZ_JBHEEE010000038.1:0-1464 GCF_041929865.1 Pseudochrobactrum lubricantis | reverse complement strand
TCAGCGAAACAGTACGACCGGCACTTTGCAGGACCGGATCATCTCGGTTGTTGTTGAGCCGATGAAGAGGTTGCGCAGGCGCGAGTGGCTGTAGGCGCCCATGGCGAGGAGGTCGTAGCCCTCTTTCTCCACGGTTTCAGAAATCACCTTATCGGCCGATCCCTGGATGAGGGCGACTTCTGGTGCATAGCCGGCAGCCTTCAGGATTACGGCCGCATCATCGAGCTTCTTGCGGTTCTCCAGTGTATCGGCTCCCGCCATTAATAGCTTGGCACCGAGATCGTCAAAAATCGGGCTGCGGGAGATCTGGTCCACCGTCTTGATGGCCATTGTTCCGCCGTCATAAGCGATCAGAAGTTTGTTGACCGGCTTGAACGCTCGTGAGGCGATAACGATCGCATTGTGGGTCGAGCGCACTACGCGTTCGAGGTTGGATCCAAGGTGGCTCTTGGCAAAGTCGGCACCTTCGCCGCGTTTGCCGATGACGATAATGTCCGCGTTTGTCTCAAACTCCTGCACAGTCTCGACCAGGTCGCCGTTACGAAGCTTGGTCTCGACGTTCTGGACACCGGCGGCCTGAAGGTGAGCGTTCGCCTCATCCAGCAGTAGTCGTCCACGTGCAAGAGCGACCTTGGCCTTCTGCGCATCCAGATCGGCAAGTTCCTCGAGCAGGGCGGTACGCGCGCCAAGCCCGATACTGCCGCTGAGGTTAACCGGCTCGCTCGACAGGTCGCGACGACCGATCACATGGAGGATCTCCACCGTCACGTCGGTCTTGCTGGCAATCCAGGCGATGTGATCGCAGACGCTCTTTGCATAGGCAGAGCCGTCAATCAGTCCAAGTATTCTTGTCATTTGTATGTTCCTCCCTTAATGGCCCATCAGGCGTTCCATTGCGCCGGGCTTATCGTGGATTGCGAGCTTGTCGACGATGGTTTCGCTCGCCTGATTGAGGCCGATGATCTCGACGTCGGCGCCTTCGCGACGAAACTTCAGCACGATCATGTCGAGTGCCGCGACGCTGGAAATATCCCAGATATGGGCATGGCTGACGTCGATCGTGACCTTGTCAAGAGATTCCTTGAAATCGAAGGCCTTGTTAAAATCCTCGACAGAGGCGAAGAACACCTGGCCTTCGACGGTATAGGTACGATGTGCACCGCTAGCCGACAAAACCGAGGTGATGCGGAAAATCTGCGAGATCTTCCAGGCAAAGAAGACGGCCGACAACAGGACACCGACGAGGACGCCGATGGCGAGGTTATGGGTGTAGACGACGCCTATGACGGTCGCGATCATCACGATCGAGGACGAACGCGGATGATCCTTCAGGTTCTTGATCGACGACCAAGAGAAGGTGCCGATCGAGACCATGATCATGATGGCCACGAGTGCCGCCATCGGGATCTGGCTGACCCAATCACCAAGAACGAGGATCATGAACAGCAAAAACACACCGGCGCA
>NZ_JBHEEE010000037.1:0-1665 GCF_041929865.1 Pseudochrobactrum lubricantis | reverse complement strand
TGTAAAACCAGTCCAAGTTTTTATCCGCCCCCCCCAACAATCATGACGCATGGTGCGGCGCGGCGGCAGCTTCTGGACAGATCGGCGTTAGCTTCTGGACAGCAAAACAATTACCTAACGAATTGAGTATCTCTATTTCATAGCCTCGCCCCCATCGATGGAGTAGCGCACTACATTATTGTAGCGCGCAAAATCGTTTGGCAGAGAGCGCAAGGTCATATGGCAACAGTTTATTGAGTAAAGTGTGTGATATTTTATTCCAACCATTACATTGCAACGATAAGCTCTTAGAAAGTTCGGGGGGACTAAATGAAGCTTCCAATCAATATCAGGCTGCCGGGCGACATCCTCAAGATCAAAGCCATCGCCACCTGCGCAGGGATGAGCAGGCCAGACAAGTGCCAGTGCTAAAGCTAGGGCATTTCTATGTGGTGTGGCGCAAGAGGTAACGGCGCTGCAAGCAGGCCACATTCGAGGGGGTTGGCTGCTGCTACTTCTCTTTTCATGATACTGGGCCGCTAAAAGTTGCGGCAACCATCTCCCTCACGCTGCCGTTACACGAAGGTAACAATTCAGCTTGCCCTTTCTCGCGCACATCAATTATGCTACCGATCATGGTCGGCGGACCCGCGGTGACACCACTACCGTGGTCGCGGTCTGGGTGGGTATTTCAATGTCTTTTCACGTACCATTCTTGGGACGCATCAAACTTAATCCAGTTTATGCGGTGTGGTCCTACAATCGTGCGACCTCGTTCTCTTTGGCTCGCAGCGTGACGCTCACTCTATTTCACTAGCGGCACCCCACAGCCACAAGCACAGCCTCTGCTTGAGAAGCATATAATTTGGTAAGGACGCATTATGACTACAGGGATACTGTCTCGCCCATTGGCATTAGACAACACGTTTCGCTCACATCTACGGCTAGTCGAACCCGACGACGCGGCGTTCATCTGTGAGCTACGAGCTGACCCACGCCTGAACCGCCATCTATCTAAGTCCTCGCCAGAGGTTGAAGCTCAGAAAGCCTGGATTGAGAACTACAAACAACGTGAAGCCGCAGGAAGCGAATACTACTTCGTTATACATTCCGACGGAGCGGATTGCGGCGTTGTTCGGATGTACGATTTCCAGGAAAACTCAGGGTCATTTTGCTGGGGTAGCTGGATCATAAAGCAACCGGCTCCAATTAGCCTCGCACCGTACACAGCCGCGCTGATTTATGAACTGGGATTTGATGTACTCGGTTTCGAGCAATCCCATTTCGATGTCCGCAAGGAGAATGAAAAAGTATGCAGGTTTCACCTCCGCACCGGGGCCATTAGGGTTGGGGAAACAGAATTGGATCAGCTATTCGTATTCAAGCGCGAGAGCTGGCCTTCTCTCAGGGAAGCAAGCGAACGGCATATCCGTAAACATCGGGTTTCCCTTAAGTAAAAGTGGCCAACTCCCCAGAGGTAGCGAAAGTTACGGCTAGCGGCGCCGTGCTCTGTATCGATCTATTGAGCCAAGTCCAATGACGGTGTCGCTGGCAGCCAATGAATTGAACGAACCAATTAGAATGTGATTAGGCGTGGAATAAGGACCCTGTTTTAGGGGTTATCGGCATTCAAACGGGACCCCTTTTTAGGGGGGAGTGCGGACGAAAACTTGGACTGTTTTTACG
>NZ_JBHEEE010000036.1:0-1756 GCF_041929865.1 Pseudochrobactrum lubricantis | reverse complement strand
GGTCATACAACAATCGATCCGCAGGCCGGGCGATTGTGGTGCGCGCTTCGGCGGGGAGGAATTCATTGTGATCTTGCCAGATACTGATCTGGCTGGTGCGCAGCATGTCTGCGCTACCATTCAGCGCGCGATTTCCGCGCGCGCGATCACATATGAATCCCGCCCTTGCGAAAACCTGACCGTCAGCATTGGCATTTCCGGCACGTCCAAGATCGCGCGCGATCTCGATCTGACTGTGTTTCGCGAAGCACTTTTCCGCGCGGCGGATCTCGCCTTGTATGACGCAAAGGGGGCGGGGCGGAATAGCATTCGCATATGGCAAAAACAGATTGGAGCGCCCTTTTTGCCAGACGTCGAACCGCTCTTGCCGTAAGCAAGAGCGGCCGATTTTTCCGCATTTATGCGGCTTCCTGCTGCTGATCGTGGCTGGCATTGGGCTGCAAGCCATGCATGAACGATACGGCGCGTTCGGCGTGTGAAGCCGCCTGAAAGATGGCGCGTTTGTCATTTTTCAGCACGGCCAGCCATGACTGCAAATAGGCTACGTGATCTTCGCGGGGTGTGATTCCAATGCCAAGATCGGCGGCAAGAAACACGCTTCCCAATTCTGCAATTAATTCCTCGCGCGCGCGATCTTCTTTGTCTCTGTGATAGCGCGACAGGTCACGATCAAGCCTGTTTTTGGCTGCTGTCCAATGCGTGAATTCATGCGCCAGAATGGCCGCGTGTGCTTCTGCCGAAACGAATGAATCGAATGGCGGCATCTGAATGTGATCGGTGACGGGCGAATAATAGGCTTGATTTCCGCCTTCTCGCACATCGGCTTTCAAGTTGCCGAAAAACGCTTCGGCCTCTGCGATGCGCTGCTTTGGCTCGGTGTTTTTCTCCGGCATAAAATAGAAATGTTCCGGCAGGTTCTCGATCTGGTCGGCGTTAAAAACGCTATAACCCTTCATGAAAGGGATGCGCGTTTCGACGGTTTCGCCGCTTGGGGTTTCCTGCTCTTTTTCGATTGCACCCGCGTAAACGACAAGGGCGGATTTAGAGCCTTTGACCACCTGCCCGCCAAGCTCCTGCACTTGCTTGTATGTCATCCAGTAGGCCGAATTATAGCCTTTTTCGGCGGCTTCCATCCAAAGCAACAAGGTATTTATGCCCTGATAGCGGATGCTGTTGTGGCGCAATGGTCGGCAAGGTGACGTGCCATTTCCCCACGGCTGCATCCAAGGGCGCACGCCCTGCTCCATCTGCTCGATAATTTTCGCGGTGATACGCTCATACACATCTGCGCGTGGTGTTTCGTTTTTTGCTGATTTTGAGATTTTAGCCATTTCGGTTTTTCCTTTTTTCCTGTTCCCGCAGGGGCAGGAGCCCCGCTCCTGCTCCCGAGCAGTCGGCGAACCGACCGGAGAGAGGGGGGCAACAGTCAAAACCGGAGGGGGATCACCCGCCCGAAGGGACTGGCATTTGCGCGGATCCTGCGCGGTACGCGCTCAATCCGTGCAAATGTCTGGTGCTGCACAAAGGCCACCAAAGCGGCATCGCCGCCTGGTCGGCCTGCGGAAGTACGGGGAGACCGGTTTTGGCTGTTGCGGGGGAGAGACCGGCGGCCGATCTTTCCCCCATTCAGAAAATCAGGTGAGCCGCGCAGCGGCTCTCATTGATGGGGTGGCGCCTTCGCGCCGCCCTTCCCGCGTCAGTCGATCGTGACCCTATGGGCCGAAACGGGCTTGACGTGAGCCTTGGCGTAGCAGCG
>NZ_JBHEEE010000035.1:0-2496 GCF_041929865.1 Pseudochrobactrum lubricantis | reverse complement strand
TGTTGATTTCCGGTAAGAACTGACCCAGTTTTTCCACCGAGAATTGACCCGCCTTTTAATTAATGTTCGGGTTTTTAGTTACGGTCAAGGTTGCTACTTCTCCTTTGCTCGTTTTGGTTCCTGCGCGGAGCTATTTTTGAACCTGAAGCTGTCATTTCCGGTTTCGAGAATGTGACAGTGGTGCGTTAATCTATCGAGCAATGCAGTCGTCATTTTGGCATCACCAAACACACTTGCCCATTCACTGAAGCTAAGATTGGTTGTGATTATGACGCTCGTGCGCTCATAAAGCTTGCTGAGCAGATGGAATAGAAGTGCGCCACCTGATGCGCTGAATGGCAGATATCCAAGTTCATCAAGAATGACGAGATCAGAATAAATGAGCCGGTTGGCGATTTGCCCCGATTTGCCCTGGGCTTTTTCCTGCTCAAGTGCATTCACAAGTTCAACCGTTGAGAAGAACCGGACACGTTTGTGGTGGTGTTCAATCGCCTGGACACCAATAGCGGTGGCGATATGCGTTTTACCCGTGCCGGGTCCACCAACCAGAACGATGTTGTTTGCATCATTGAGAAAGTCACAGCGATGCAGCTGCTGGACCAATGCCTCGTTTATCTCACTGCTTGCGAAGTCAAAGCCGTTCAGATCACGGTAGGCTGGAAAGCGTGCAGTTTTGAGCTGATAGGCAACTGATCTGACTTCACGCTCTGCCGTTTCCGCCTTAAGCAGCTGTGACAGAACTGGAATAGCTGCCTCGAAAGCTGGCGACCCTTGTTCGGTGAGTTCACCAACTGCTTGTGCCATGCCATGCATCTTCAATTGCCGTAACATGATGACGATTGCACCACTCGCTGGATTATGACGCATGACGAGCCTCCGTCTTTCTCAAGGTGTCGTAGCGTTCGACATTGGCCTTGGGTTCATTGTTAAGGGTCAGTGCCTGCGGCGCATTAATCGGGGGTGGAATGAGAGATTTGCCGTCGACCAAACGGTGAAGCAAATTGAGGACATGTGTTTTTGTCGGCACTCCCGACTTCAACGCCATATCGACTGCCATAAGTACGGCCTGTTCATCATGCTGTAAGACGAGCGAAAGGATATCGACCATTTCCCTATCGCCGCCCGGCTTCTTCAACAGATGAAGCTGGAGTGTGCGAAACGCTTCAGGAAGCTCCGTGAAAGGAGCACCATTGCGCAATGCGCCGGGCTTTCGCTGAATGACCGACAAATAGTGCCGCCAATCATAGACGGTTTGACCTGGTGCTTCGTGAGAGCGATTGAAGATGCGTGAATGCTCGCAAATGATCTGCCCTTCAGCAGCGACCACGACACGATCAGGATAGACACGCAGGCTTACTGGACGATTGGCATAAGATGCTGGAACACTGTAACGCGTGCGATCCAAATGAACGAGGCAGGTCGGTGATACGCGCTTGGTATATTCGACAAAGCCATCAAAAGATCGGGAAACGGGCATAAGAGCCTGAACTTCTTCAGCCCAAAGATCGGCTATGCTGCCGCGCATTTTACCATGCGTTGTGGTTGCCCAGAAAAACCTGCAACGCTCTTCCAACCAGTCGTTCAGTTCATCCAGCGAAGCAAATCTTGGAACGGGTTGAAAGAACCGATGTCGTGCATCTTGTACATTCTTCTCAATCTGTCCCTTCTCCCAGCCCGATGCAGGATTGCAGAAGTCTGGTTCAAACAGATAATGACTAGCCATGGCCTGAAAGCGGATATTGACGTCACGCTCTTTGCCTCGACCGACCTTGTCGATGGCTGTGCGCATATTATCATAGATGCCGCGTCGTGGAATGCCACCAAGCACACGGAAGGCATGATTATGGGCATCAAACAACATCTCATGGGATTGTGTGAGATAGGCGCGAACGATAAAGGCTCTGGAATAACTTAGCTTTGTATGTGCTACCTGAAGCTTTGTCCGCTCATTGCCGATAACTGCCCAGTCTTCAGACCAGTCAAATTGAAATGCTTCTCCCGGCTCAAAGCTCAAAGGGACAAACGTACCGCGACCGGACGTCTGGTTGTGTATATGAAGATCGGCCTTCCATTCACGAGCAAACGCCGCAACACGGCTATAAGAACCTTCATAGCCCAAAACGACAAGGTCAGCGTGCAACTGCTTCACAGTGCGTTTTTGTTTGCGCGGTCTACGATCTTCAGACTTTAACCATGCTGTCAATCGGTCAGAAAAAGCATCGAGCTTGCTGGGTCTCTCAGGAGACTGAAACTTCGGCTCAACGCCATTGAGACGCAAGTACTTGCGGATGGTGTTCCGGGATAATCCCGTTCGTCGGGCTATCTCCCGGATTGATAGTTCGTCCCGGTAATGCCAGCGTCGGATAACGCTCAATAATGCCATGTCTATCACTCCATAGCCCTCGCTGTAAAAAACACGAGGGAAAGTTCAAACATGGGTCAATTCTAAATGGAAATATCTGCCCAAACTGGGTCAGTTCTCAGTGACAATCAACA
>NZ_JBHEEE010000034.1:0-2846 GCF_041929865.1 Pseudochrobactrum lubricantis | reverse complement strand
AAAATTGCGGCCTGTTTCGCCTGAATATCTACGAGCCCCTGGCCTTTCCGGCCAGAGAAACTTAACGTGACAACACCGAGCGTCGTGTCCGCATCGCGCACGAACCAGGGATGGAAACCCGCGCCATAGGGCAAGCGGATCGCCGCGCGATTGACGATTTCGAGTTCCATGGTGAGCGCGGCACCGTCGAGCCTGTAGGACATGACCGCATCATAGCGGAACGGCCCCGGCCCTTTCGCCGAAAGAGCAAGGCTCATGGAGACCGGGTCTTGCGACGCGATCTGCCATGCAGCCGAAAAGCCGTTGCCATGAATCGGATAGCGCTCCGTCTCCGTGTTGCGCGGCAGCACATGGAAGGTGCCGTCGAACGAGAAACCGCCACCGGAAATCCGCCCGGAAAACGGGACCAGCAGGATGTTGGACAGGGAGAAAGGATGGGCCGTCGCCGGATCGACCGTGCGGAAGATCGGCTGCCATATGCCGTCGCTCAAAACTTCGAACGCGGTAAGCCCCCCGCCGAGGTCGGGACGCACGACGATACGCGCCCTGTCATTGGCAAGCTCAACCGCCGCCATCACCATCCGCCGTCAACTGCGATGTTCTGGCCGGAGATCATGTCGGATGCCGGCGAAACGAGGAAATGCACGAGGTCGGCGACAGCGGCCGGCTGGATTCGGGTCTTCAGCGACTGGTTCTCCAGCACCCACCTGTTGTACTCCTCCAGACGTTCACCGTAGACACGCTCTTCCGCCTGCGAGACGATGGCGCCCGGCGAAACGGCGTTGACGCTGATACCATAGGGGCCGAGCTCGCGCGCAAGCGATTTGGTCAGGCCGAGCATGGCCCCCTTCGAGGCGACATAGGGAACATAGCCGTCCCATCGGCCATTGAGCGTGACCGAGCAGAAGTTGACGATCTTTCCGTATTGCTTCGCCTTCATCGCCGGTGCGACCGAGCGGGCGAGCGCGAAGGCGGCGGATGAATTCACACGCACCTGATCTTCGTATTCCGCAATCGAGAAATCCTCGAAGGGCTTGTTGATGATCAGAGCCGCATTGTTGATGAGGATGTCGATGCCGCCATGCGCTTCCGCCAGTTCCAGCGCGCGCTTCTCGGTGGCAGGCAGATCGTTCAGGTCCTCGCCGATATAGAGCGCCTTGACGCCGTGCGCAGCGGCGATCTCTTCGGCAAAGGGCCCGCCTGCCGTGGCCCCTGGCCGGTCGAGCAGAAGAAGGGTAGCGCCGGCGCGCGCCAGCCGCTCGGCCTGTGCGCGCCCGAGCGTGCCGAGCGCACCGGTAAGCAGGACGGTTTTCCCGGTCAGGTCAGTCATGGTTCCCTCACAGAAGCGCGTGGACTTCGTCGATCGACGTGTCGGCGGTCGGCTTGTCGAACACGATCTCGCCGCGCGCCATGGCGACGATACGGTCGCAGGACGTGGCTGTCAAGGCAGCACTCGCCTGATTGAGATGAAAAGAGGCCGGGATGATCTCCAGTAGATCATCCAGGCGAGCTGTCCTACCTTGGCATCCGGCGTCGAAAGACGACCGGATGTTACGGTCGCTACTGCAGACCGCATCAAACAAACGTTGCGTCCAGCGCGGTTTTTTGGATTGTCGCCAAGAACGATTCCAATCCGAAAGTCGAAACGGCCGCCGTCAGCGCTGCAGGCGTTCCGCATGCCAGCGGATGTGATCCGCCATGAATGTCGAGATGAAAAGGTAAGAGTGATCGTATCCTTCGCGCAGGTTGAGCGTGAGCGGGATGTCCGCCTCGTCACAAGCGGCTTTGAGCAGCTCAGGGCGCAGGCCCGTTTCGAGACACGGATCGGCGGTGCCCTGGTCGACGAGGATTTCCTTCACGCGGCGGCCGTCTTCAATCAGCAGGGTCGCATCAAAAGCCCGCCATGCGGACGGGTCTGCCCCCAGAAACTTCTCCAACGCGGGGCGGGACCAATCGGCCGTTGACGGCTGGGTGATCGGTGCAAAGGCGGATACGGAAGCAAACCCCTCGGGGTTCTTCAGCGCCAGCGTCAGCGCGCCATGCCCTCCCATGGAGTGACCGAGTATGCTCTGGCGACCGAAATCCAGCGCAAGGCTGCTTTCGTCCAGCAATCTGGGCAGCTCTTCCAGGATGTAGGTTTCCATATTGTAGTTCGTGGCGAAGGGCGCTTGGGTGGCGTCCAGATAAAATCCGGCTCCCTTGCCGAATTGCCAGTTGTCCGGCTCGTCGGGTATGTCGTCGCCACGCGGACTTGTATCCGGGCAGACGATGGCAACGCCCAGTTCGGCGGCAACCTTTCGATATTCGCCCTTGTCCATGACGTTCTGGTGCGTGCAGGTGAGCCCCGAAAGATACCACAGGACCGGAACCTTGGCTGTCTGCGCCTGCGGTGGCATGAAGACTGCGAATGTCATGTCGCACTGGCAGGCTTCGGATGAGTGCGAGAAGAGATATTGCGTGCCGCCGAACGACTTGCTGGCAGAGATTTCTTTCATGACTGGTCTCGGTGTTGGCTTTAGATGTGGCGGGCCACTCGAGCGGCCCGCCTTTTAGGTCACGCAGCAAGAACGCCGGATTTCTTCGCGGTCCAGGTTGCAAGGAAATCCATCAGCGCCGGTGACAGGCAATCATAAGGCTCAAGGCCTACCTCCTTGAGCTTGACGCGGATGCCATCCATTTCCGACGGATCGACACCGCCCTCGATGACTGAAGAGACGAAGGCAGCGAAGCCGGGAGCCGGCCAGCCCTTGGTCTCGAACAGTTCCGGATGGTGTTGTCACGTTAACTGGGCTACAGTTGCCTGCCTGACGGTTTGGGCGTAAATTTTGGCGATGCAGACATCAGAT
>NZ_JBHEEE010000033.1:0-3498 GCF_041929865.1 Pseudochrobactrum lubricantis | reverse complement strand
TTGAAATGCGGTCAATCAAGCGTTCCCGCTCCGTTCAAGCTTAGCGTACGATTTCGAGCAGCTCTTGTTCTGACCCCATGTAGAAGAAGCTCGGCGGGTTCCGTACCGAGTTTCCGTTAGACATACGAAATCCTAACCAAGGTGGAAGTAGCGTCCGCTGCAACGGCTGCCCCGCACACTAACCGCAAACGTCAATGGGCATAAACAGAGCTAAATCGACGATCAGTTATTGTAGAATTATTCCGGTAAGGTGTGGCTAAACACTGCTTACGAATTATCTTCTTCAACCTGCAACTCAATTCTGTTGACTGATCGCGCCCAGTCAGCACGAACGGTCCGATCAGATTGCGAGGCTCGACAATGAGGACGAAACTGTTGATTTACTTCCTGTAAACTCTGCAAAAAAGCGGGTTTCCGGCATGAAGAAGCTATATGGAAACATTGGCGTATTGATCTTATCCCGACCGGACTACAACAGCAGCCCATTTATGAGAGGCCGGAAACATTACGCCAACAGCTAACTATACCATTAAAGAAATCATAAAGCTTAAGGGATTAATGTGACCTTAACTACAATATGATTTGTCATCCTCTATAAATACTCGGAAACCGTGCATTTAAAATAATGGAATAATTAATGGTTATGACAACATTATTACAACTATGTATCAATAAAATTTTCTATGCCAGTCGAATTGGAATTTTCCTTTTATTATCCTCAGTGTTTTTATATGGCGTACCTAGCAGAGCTAGCGCTAACGCAAAATATGCCAGCTACGTAGTAGACGCGAAAAGCGGTCAAGTTCTTTACTCTGAAAATGGTAATAGTGAACGTTATCCGGCATCACTTACTAAGATGATGACTTTATATCTGACCTTCGAGGGGTTGGACGCCGGACGTTTCAATAGTAATAGCCGCATTGTTATTTCACGAAATGCAGCGTCGGAGCCTCCATCAAAAATTGGGTTGCCTGTTGGTTCGGTGATTACTGTGGAGGCAGCAATGAATGCACTGGTAACAAAATCAGCGAATGATGTTGCGACCGCATTGGGTGAATTTCTTGGCGGTTCAGAAGAAAGATTTGCGAAAATGGCAACAGACAAAGCGCGATCACTTGGGATGACCTCGACGAGATTTCGGAACGCTCATGGCTTGCCAGATTCAAAGCAAGTTACCACGGCCAAAGACATGGCTCGGCTCGGAATAGCGCTTCGTCAACACTTTCCCCACCATTATAAAATATTTCAAACTCGTAGCTATCAGCTAGGTAAAACAACTTTACGGAGCCACAACAGACTTGTGGGTAGTGTTAGGGGAGTTGATGGGATCAAAACCGGCTACATTAATGCGTCTGGATTTAATCTTGTTACGTCTGTTGAGAGGGATGGACGGTCAGTCGTAGCGGTGGTCATGGGCGGTCGTACGGCAGCTTCAAGAGATAGTCACATGCGAAAACTGATTGAACGTTACCTTCCCGATGCTACAAAAACGAAAAAAGGTAGCACTATAAAGCCACAACCATCCAGAAACGATCTCATTGCAAGTGTTGGCAATGTGCTCCCAAGAATTGTCCCCATCCCGGGAAATCGTGGATTGAATGCGGCTACAAGAAGCTACGCTGAAAGCAATGATATACCGAATACTGTCTCTTCCTACAGCGCAGTGGATCCGTTAACGACCAGTGCATTGGAGACCGCAGGTGAAAATGATAAATGGGCGATCCAGATTGCAGCCTCTCCCGATAAGGCAAGTGCAAAGAAACTGCTAGATCAAGCAATAAGTGACCTCAATAGTCCAATTAGATCGCTTGCACCAGTAGTTGCTAATTATTTTGACGGAAATATTTCTGTCTACAGAGCACGGATTGTAGGTTTTGAACAAGTATCGAGTGCACTATCAGCTTGTGTGGTATTGAAGCAGAAAGGCTATGGGTGCTGGGCGACACAGTAACAATTAACTTTCAACACAAATGGCTAAAGTCAATATAGTTTGCCCTTAATATGCGAGATATTGCGGGTATTTCGCCATCAAGCTGACGCTGGCGGTACGGACGGCCTCAGCTCTATGCCCTGCAAGAGCGGGACTCTTCTTCATCCATAGCCATCGACCCCGTCGCTGCCAGTCTTAGAAATAACCTTGCATGGTTGAATAGTGTGGTTACTTCAGTAACATCCGCCGCTGACTGGTAGACGATCGATTCATAATAGCAGCATGTACAAAATCAAGCATAATTGTGTCCAGCGTTATGTTTGTGGTTGCGGAGATATTGTCATGAGTGGAGCAATCAGCAACCATTTAATCCCCGTCATATACGCTTGTATAATACCCCGTTTGCCGGCCATGTTGATCACAGATGAAAATTGTTTCGTTCGGGCTCTTTGAACCGCCTCCGATTTTGCAAGCTGATTTTTGACGTTTTGGCTGGGCTTCAATCGGTCGTGTGTCAGGCCTCTTAATGTGGCATGTCTGACGCCATGGGCCGGTATGCTGTTCGGAAGGCAAGGCCCACATCGGTTCAGAAATCTATGGCGCTCGAGCCCCGGGGGTGGGTATTCCTGCCTTGAACTTTGAAGTCCGTGTCGCTTAGGTCACGCCATGCTGTAATTCTCTTCCTTCATCGTCATGGACCAGTTTGGTCGCGGTCTCACCTGATGGAGGTCGTCCAGCTCATGGAGCCTGTTCAAATTGGAACTGGACCTCGCGGACCCGAAAAAGCGTTGCGTCGATAAAAGATGCACAGTTGAGGTCAAATAAGGCGACGTTATGCCCATCATGTGAGAAGGCTGTTTTATAGATTATGCCATCATATCCTTCGGTCTTGAAGGCCTCGGCTAGTATCTGTGTGGCCGCGTAGCCAGCAGTATTATCACTTCGCACCACTGGCCTAGAAAACGCATAGTCGATGTGCGACCATACCAGATTTTCAATGTCGTCATCCTCAAATTTAACCTGCTCCCGTTCGGACGGCTGTGCAAAGCGACTGCAATCCACCACCACTAGGTCCCGCAATGCCTCGAAACGAGCGACTGAGACGATAGATCCTATGCCAGGTCGCACTTCGGACATTGCAGACTCGCGGTCCGTTGCAAAATACAGGCATGGGATCCCTTTGGGGTTCACCCGCCCTTCGTAAGCACGGTCATCCCAGGGCTTCATGCGAGCTTCCGGATGCGGCAAAGGGATGCGCCGTCCTGCAACAACGTCGTCTGTCCAGCGGTTGCCAATCTGGGCTCTCCAGAAGACAGCTCCGGCCCCGATCGTGCTCAACCTGTCTGAACAGGTCGCGACGACCGCTTCAAGAAATTGAGCCGCTTGCACAGAGCGCACATAGCGAGATTGACGAGTGACCTCATTTTCAAACTGCCAAAAGGCATCCACTTTCTCAAATCGAGCCGCACCCATCATCTTTCCCTTCCCGGGTCAGCGAAACAGTACGACCGGCACTTTGCAGGACCGGATCATCTCGGTTGTTGTTGAGCCGATGAAGAGGTTGCGCA
>NZ_JBHEEE010000032.1:0-3701 GCF_041929865.1 Pseudochrobactrum lubricantis | reverse complement strand
ACCGGCTGCCAGATCAGCGGCAGCGACGCGCAGATCTATTCGCAGATCCTGAAAAGCTTTCATCGCGTCTTGCTTACGATTTGGCATGAATGGATTCATGCTGCCAGCACTCGGACGATTCGAGCGCTGTTTCCTAGCTGCATAGGGCAGGACTGCCGGAAATTTGCCCCCAAAAGCCCGAATATGCAGGTTTTTGCGACAAATCCGGCAAAATCCGATGGAAAAAAGTTTCCAGTACCATTTTGCTTTATGTTGCAAATAGGGTAGCGTGACAGCTTACGCGGCCACGAGTCGTATTGATGAATTTGATTTGGAGTTAGAAACAAGACCCGGAAATGCAAACCCCGACGCAGCAAGCTACATCGGGGGGCAAAAGATAAATCCATAAAGCGTTTGGCGACGCTCTGAGGGACAGCAAAAACTTAAGTTCCAATTTATGGTCTCCCGCCCCCTCTGTCAACATCAAACGCAGCTTTTGCGAACGGCTCTGCTTTGCCCGGGTTTCGGAGAGGAAACCAATGCAAACCATAGCAAGCTTCAGAAAGATGACGCCTGGCATTCTCGCCAGCGCGGCACTCGCCATGCAAAGCGATCATGCACCAGTGACGAAAGCCCAAGTGGCGAGCGCATTGAAGAAATGCGCCGGTCGCCTAGGGATAAAAGGCTACACCTATCAGATCCTCGATACCTTGCTGGCGATTTCACCGGCCAAGGACTGGACGCATGAAAATCGCCCGGTTGTGGCGATCTCCAATGCGCGTCTTGCCTATGATCTGGGCGTCAGCGAAAAGACCGTCTCACGCGCAATCCGCGCGCTCGTCGAGGCGGGCATTGTCGCTTATCGCGACAGCCCGACCGGCCGCCGCTATGTGAACCGCGAAGGAGGTGGAAGCTTCGGCCTCGACTTTTCGCCAGCACGTCATCGCCTTGCCGAGCTGGAAGAACTGGCGAACGCCCATCTTGAGACATGGCGCTCGATGCGCGAGACAACACGCCAATGCCAAGGTGTCGCCCGTCAGATCGTTGATGCCCTTGAGCAGCTACGCCGCGACGGCCATCAAACGAAACGGTTCGAGGATCAGTTCAACCGGTTGGTGCCGCATTTCCATGAGCAGCGATCGCAACCTGAATATCTCTCTCAGCTCGTTGATCTGCTGAACGATGTACTTGCGCTCTACGCCCCTTTTGAGAGGGATCAAGATTGTGCATATCCTGATAATGAAGAAACAATTATGTCCCCCACACAGGACAAATATGTCCCCCCATATACAACTACAACCTCCCCACATTCTGTAAAAGAGAAGCGGAATCGGGCTGACGCCCGATCAGTCAATAAGACTGAGATCGGCAAAGCCGATCAAATGGCTTTTGAAAAAAAGCCTGTGCGGACAGGAGCCTTTGCACAAGCTGAAAGACCGTCAGACACAGATCCAGCAACAACCCTCGATTTACTCCGGTTAGGGTGCCGCCAATTGCAGGTTGAATATGGAATTGGGCTGCAAACTTGGCATGATCTTGAACGGAACGCCGAAACAGTCCGGACGCTGATCCAGATCCCGCGCGAAACATGGATTGCCGGCGTACAGGTCGCCGGCCTGCACAATGCGCTGGCGGCGCTTGCTATTGTGGCCGAGAAAATTATGCGCGCGGCAGCCCTGAAGCCCGGCGCGGCCGAGATCCAGAAGCCAGCCCGTTATTTCCTGTCGATGCTCTATCGTTCCGCTCAGGGTGAATTGCATCTTGCCCCATCTCTGCGGGCGTTGGCGAAGTCGGCAATGAACTGATCGGTGAAGGCTATTTGATCGTCTGCCGTGGTCATAGCGGCAGGGTGGAGGACTTGCCCCCGCCTGACTGGCGACAGGAATACGGCCGCGGATGAAAGCCGCGCAGGTCGTCATTCTGAGGCGCGTCAGACACCGCGCAGCGTTTTAACCGTCGCGGCTGTGGTCGATCGTGACGGGAGCATATGCCGCGCGATCAATTTTTCTTCCGCCAGATGCCACCTGACACAGCAATGCAGGGAGGGAGCCTGCATCGATGATCGGCGCCAGGGCCGGGGTGCGTTAGCAGAAGGCGCGACCCTGAATGATGGTGGCTGGAAAGTTGGGAGTCTTCAATCAGGCCGTTCAGTGCAGTCGAGTCATGAATATCTCGGAGCCAGAGACATAGCGGATATATCTCCTTTGCATGGCCGCGTTGTCGATCGATAGGCCACTAGAACCGGCCGACCCCGCCGCAACGGGAAACGAAACGATTTTCCCCGCGCCTGCGGCGCTCCTCGCGAAACAAAATCGTTCCTAAATCCCGCCCTTCGCTTCGCTGCGGCCCTGCGGGTGCAGCAGGGTCTCTAACCGGTCCTTACTCGTGTCCATCGACAACGCAAGCAAAGGAGATCGCGCAATGTCTGACCTCGTAAACTTCATCAAGTTCGACGCCGAAACCGACAACCTGACCGGCAATCTCGCCACGCTGTCCTTCGACATCGACATCACCGGCGAACCCTTCGCCAGCACAAACCCCAAGGCTCCGGTTTATCGCCTCTTCGCAGAATCCCCGCGCAAGCGCCGCATCGAGATTGGCGGCATCTGGCGGAAGAAGAACCAGAGGGACGCCGATTACTACACCCTCACCGTCAACACCGGCTTTGCGAAGCTAAACGCCAACCTCGGGCGCTATCCGGGGCAGGATGACGAAAGCCTGATGGCAGTCATCCCTTGGGATTAATCCCCTTGCCCCCGCCCAGGCGGGGGCAAGTCCTCCACCTCGCGACAGTGAAGATCCGTTTCTGACGGATTTTTGTTTCGCCCGAAGGGCAAAAGTAAGAGCCGACATTTTGTCGGCCTTCCGCTCAAAAGGGTTTTTCAGCCCGAAGGGCCGTAGCCTGCTTTCAGAAGAAAGCAGGCGCAGCAGGCGGAGGCCTGAACGCGCAAATAAATAGCGCTGTAGAGAAGGCCGGAGCCAGAGAAAAAACCCCGTCGGCCGTAGGCCGACAATGCCCAAATTTCTTGTGGATTTCACTTCTATGAACTTTTTATTATTCAGAAAACGAATGTTGAGCGCCAGATCGATTTTTGCTCCATTCTTCGCTAATATAATTTCGATCCGATGTGATTTGCGTTTCCCCCGTACGGGGGAAATCGCCACTCATCGTATCAACGACCGAAATTGACTTTAGTATTAGGTCAGCACGTCCGCGCCTTGGTTCTGCCTATTGAAGCACGCCGTTGACAGGCCAGACCTAAATGCTATCGGTTGGGAATGTTCCTCGAATAAATCACACCCATAAGCGAACCAATTAAAGTCAAACCTTGGAACACTAGACCGGCGGAAAGAATGAAGGGATCTATTACAGTAAAACCATTTGAAGGTATTCCCGTTGCAGACGAAATTGAACCCGGTCAGGCCGGTGTCAATCTCACATTGCTTTCAGAAATAGCGGATAATCCACCACCGAAGAACAAACATTGGAATGAAATGTTTCGCCGGATGGTGCTCAATCCAAAACCAGACGGGAGCGTACCAACAAACGACGAGTTAGCTGAAGCTCTAGGCGTTTTCCGCGATACAGTGCGGAGAGCTAAGCTTAGATGGCAGAAACTTGGCCTCATATATCGTGTCAACTATAACGGCTTGTACGCGTATAACTCCAAGCTGCTCGTCGTTAAGAATCGACAAGGTGAGGTAATTAATCTGCCTTGGAT
>NZ_JBHEEE010000031.1:0-4298 GCF_041929865.1 Pseudochrobactrum lubricantis | reverse complement strand
GCAAGATCACAATGAATTCCTCCCCGCCGTAGCGCGCAACACAATCGCCCGGCCTGCGGATCGATTGTTGTATGACCTCGCCAACCTGATGCAGCGCGCAATCACCTGCAAGATGACCAAAGCGGTCATTGAAATGCTTAAAATAATCTATGTCGATCAGAGCGACCGAAAGCGGGCTTTCTTCTCGACGGCAGCGACGCATTTCGGTGCAAATGAAGCGCTCCATGCCTCGCCGATTGGCAAGGCCGGTCAGCGGGTCGGTTTCCGCCAGTTCCTGCAATCTGGTGTTGAAGCTTTGCAGCTTCTCATATTTGCCCGACAAATCGGCGATGCGCCTTTTGAACGGAGAAATGTCAGTCAACGTCACGAAGGTTGCTATCGTTGCGCCGCTATCGCTGCGAACCGGATGGATGGTCGCAAGAAACATTTGTCCATCGATGACAAGCTCGTCAGTGACTGGTTCCAGTCCATTATCGAACGCTTCAAAATCAGATTGAAATCTCGACAATACCGATTCAGGAACAATCCCAACCATTGAACGCCCGATAAGGTGGTCAACGCTAATGCCGAATAAATCAGCATAGCGGTCGCTGGCAGAAAGGTATTGAAACTCGCGGTCAACCAGACATGCCGCAACAGGCATTGTTCGGATTGTTGCCTTATGCTCTTCGAGCGTGATTTGAACTGTCATCCTCCCCCGCCTTGTTGTTATGAAGTCTTTTGAGACCTGATCAGTCACAACGGGATTGATTTTAATACAACCCCGCAATTGGTACTGCAACAAGAGCTGGCATTCGTTCAGCGGTACGCCCCCGCAAACATTCTCGCTGACTCTTGGTGATCGGGGAGTTCGAAACCGTGGTTAGACGGCCCTGTGGCCTTTAGTTCGGAGAACCTGTTGCATGCGCCACAGGCTCCTACGATATAGCTGCGCTCCTACCTGAGCCAAGATAATCCGTCTATTATCTCTAACGTAAGTCATCAAACGGAAGAGAGAACATGCAAAAATCATTTGATTATTATGTGGGTCTTGATGTTTCCCAGAAGACCACATCCATTTGTGTTATTGATCCAGCAGGCAAGAAGTATTGCGAAGGAAAAAGCTTTACACGTCCCGGTGATATAAATGGTTGGCTGCTCAATCGTATTGAAGAAGGCAAGATACTAAAAATCGGACTTGAAGCTGGTACTATGAGTAGTTGGCTTTATAGTGGCCTGGTTAAACTCGGACACGATGTCGTCTGTATGGAAACCCTACAGGCTCACCGGTTTTTAAAAACCTATCGTAACAAAACAGATAAAAACGATGCACGCGGTTTAGCTCAACTCCTGCGAATGGGTGGCGAAGATTTTTTGAAAGTCGTTACGATCAGGTCACAGGCAGCACAGGAAACGCGTGTGCTCCTTGCCATGAGAGACCACTTAGTTACCCAGAAAATTAGTCTTGAAAATCATATTTCCGGCGTTTTAAAGCCTTTTGGTGTCATCGTTGAAAGAGGTAACGTAACAGCAGACACTTTTTACAAACGTACGCTTGAAGCCCTGTCCGAAGCCGAACGGAATGGCGTCAATGTTAGGGCATATGTTTTACCTTCTCTCTTCCTTTATAAAGAGGCGGCAGGGCAAATTGCACCTTTGACGACAAAAATTGAAACCATTGCCAACAGTATTGAGATGGTTCGTCGCTTCATGGAAATACCTGGGGTTGGCCCTATTACAGCTCTTTCATTCTATGCGGCTGTCGATAGCCCACACCGTTTCACCAAATCGACCGATGTTGCGGCATATTTTGGTCTGACACCGAAACAATTTCAATCCGGTGAGACTGATTATATGGGGAAAATTTCCAAACGTGGCGATCCAGGTACGCGCCGCATGCTTGTGATTGCGGCAACAGTACTTCTCACTGCATCACAACAATGGAACAGCCTGAAAGCATGGGGTGTGCGTTTAGCAAAGCGCATTGGTTTGTTTAAAGCGAGAATTGCGGTTGCCCGTAAACTTGCGATGATCATGCATAAAATCTGGCTGAACAACGATAGGTTCCGTCCAAAAGCAATCAGTTCAAAAGATCGGGCGCAGCTCAAACAAGAGTTAGACTCCGGTAATTCGAAATCCAGACCAGGTGCACCGGTACCGGTCTGACGATAACCCCGGTGAGATCTGAAGCCGGGGGTCTTGCAGCAAGACGGCAGATGGGCGAGTAACGTGCGGTCGGGTGGCTGGCAGATTGTGATCTTCACATCTGCGTACAAGCCGGGGCTCCTATTGGTTCCGCCTATTTGTTCTTTTGAACCATCGTATTGTAGCCGCCATATACCTTCGGGATGAAGCGTGACTACGGAGAGACTCCTGATCTTGCGTGCAGGACAACATTTTGAGCCGTTGCACTGCCGAATTTAATTTGGCAAACGCATAAGTTTGCACCTAAGACAGGCACATTGAAGAGAAAAGTTATGAAAAATCAGACGCATAAGAAAAAATAAAAAGGAAATTGACAACCGCGCAGCTAGAGACCCGACCATAAGGTCAAGGAGTGCGGTGCTGTAACGGCCAACACCAACCGCTAACCAAGGGTTTCGACGCCCCCGGAGCAGCGCGTCACTGCCCCTTGTCAATCTATAGCTTATGAACGCGGAATTGTCTTTGCTGAATGTGACAGGCCAGATAGGAGGCGTTGATTTAGCTTAATATTTCGGGCTCGTGTGACCAATTTGCCATTATCCCCAAATGTCAGCACCAAGCGGACAGGGCGCGCGCAATGCGGAAAAGCGCGCTAGTCGCGCGCTTTGAACTCTCTCTCTATGCCTGCCTATCTTGCGCCCGGCCAGCCGGCGTCAAGGATCGACGGTTCCCCCAATTTTCTTCGCTTGGGCTGTCGCCCAGGCTACGAAAATCGGCTCCCCCGTCGCCCGCCTCTGGCGGCTGCTGCGCAGTCCCTGACACCGGCTGGCCTACAGCGCAGCGTCTTTCGTCATAGAAACGAAAGGACAAGATCATGACCACAGTCTTTGGAACAACTCTCGAACCCTGCGGCTACGAGCTGGATGATGACGTGGCCGTCATTCCTTGCCCCAAGTGCGGAGGCGAAGCGAACGAACGCTTCTTTGAAACCCTCGACGGCGGCTCCATCAACCGTAACCACACAATCATCTGCACCGAATGCGATCACGCTTCGGGCGATTTGCCCGATAGCTTTTATCGCCAAGCAGATCATAATCCTGATCCGGAGCTTGATGCTCTGATCGGGGATCTCGGTTACTGAAGAAATTTTCGGGAGACGGCTGAAGCCGTCTCCCTCTTATTTGTCGACTGGTGATCTGCGCCGGCGACGTGGGGGATAGAATGACCGGCTTTGAAAAGCTGATCTGCAAATACGACATGGCAAGGTTCTTCCTTGTCTCATGTAGTGACGATTCATTCTGGTTGCATGACTACCAGACGTTGATTGTTGGCATCCTGACGCTCGTCGTTGGGGTCTTTGGACTCGTGGTGGCGCTCAAGACGATTAAAAGATTGTCTGAACAGGTGAATGCCCAAAATCAGCAGTTGGAGCAGCAGAAAAAGCAGCTAGAGCTTCAGATACAGGAGCGTGAGGAAACTAAGGACCAGCAGAGGAAAGCGGCTCTAATTGGTGTTCCGCATGCATTGGATGAAATCCAGCGGTACAATCTGGGGTGTTTCAGGGCATGGATGGCCGAGGATCTGACGGTGCGGCCAGAGCCCCCGCACTCTGCGTTACGGGTGATTATGGATGCTGTTCCCTATGTGGATGACGAGAGCTTTGAAAGCTTTCGCGAGCTGGTTGTCCTGTCACAGGTGATCGAGGCTCGCATCGGTTCACATCGTAAAATTCGTGACCACAATAGATTGTCAAGAATGCTCGCCGATGTAGCGACTATGACCTATCTCACGGAGAGACTTTTTAAATTCAGCCGGATGGATGCCAAGAGCATCCCATATTTAGAGCCAACGCGAAATGATCTTGAAGAAGCTTTGTATCGCCTAGGAGGCCCTGAGAGGACTTGTGCGCCTAAAATTCGTTTTCGGATAGAAGAAGCATTAGACAGGGAAGTTTCTCAGCTCAGCACAGATGACCAATCCTCGAACGTACAGGGCGACGAGGACTAAAGTGCGGAATTCATGGTTAACCAAAAGTTAACCGCACAAGTACAGCGAATCACCAAAAGAGCGATAATGTTGCCTTATCGCTCCTATCGCACCGGCTGCCAGATCAGCGGCAGCGACGCGCAGATCTATTCGCAGATCCTGAAAAGCTTTCATCGCGTCTTGCTTAC
>NZ_JBHEEE010000030.1:0-5086 GCF_041929865.1 Pseudochrobactrum lubricantis | reverse complement strand
CCGGCTCCGCTCATTATCAACCGAACCTACCAGACTTCAATAAAATCAGTCAAACTCAAAAACTTTGCGACACAACCCGCAGCGTCTCCTTGGCAACAGAGATCCGGTGCAGTTCGATCAGCTTCTCGCGCGCCAGCGTCGGACCGAAATCCAGATAGCGTTCGCGGATCAGGTCCAGCGCCGTATTACGGAAATCCTCGCTGTGACGCCGGTTGCTCGGACGCGATCGCTTCTTGGAAACGAGGCCAGCTGGACCATCCCGCTCATAGGCTTGCAGCAGCCTGTGAACCTGACTTCGACTGAGGCCAAGCAGCTCAGCCGCCTGGACAACGCTCAGGCGTAGATCACGGATCTTCTGGACGACTTCGAGGCGATGCAATTCTTTCTGCGACATCGTGATCAAACAAGACATGACGGCTCCCATCCGCTGCTTGCATCTGAAAACCCAGTCTTCCTTTCTTTGTTCGGTTTGAACAGGGCACGAGATGCAAAATCTGTCGCATCTCTAATTTGCCCAAGTGTCGCATCTGTATATTGCTGTGGAAAAGCTACACCAAGTGCATCATGCCGTAAGTAAGGCTATCTGATTATGCTGCTTCCTGCAAAAGAAAGGCAAAGCTCTCGGCGGGTGTCTTAAATCCAAGACATTTGCGCGGGGTTGCATTAAGATTATGGGCGAGGGCAGTCAACTGCGCCTGGCTGACCTGCATCAGGTCAGTGTTGCTGGGTAGATACCGTCGAATGCGCTTGTTGATGTTCTCAATAGCACCTTTTTGCCAGGGTGAATTGGGATCGCAAAACCAGCTTCTCGACCCCATTCCATCCTCCAAAGCCCTATAAGCCATAAACTCTGAACCGCGATCAAAAGTAAAACTGCGGCGTGCATGGTACGGCAGCGCTGCAAAGGTCTGAATGATTTTGTTCATAATAGGCTTTGAGTGTCGGCTGCTGTTTTTAATGATGACGCAATAACGGCTTTTGCGTTCAACAAGCGTCATGACATTGGCTTCTCCCAGATCACGATCAAAGATGATCAAGTCACCTTCCCAGTTGCCAAATTGCAGACGATTGCCAATAAAATCAGGGCGTTGATGAATGCGAAACGCTTCTGGAATCCGGGAACTGCGCGATTTCCTTGTGCCTCTTGGACATCGCTTTGTTCGCATCTCGGCAAGGTGTTCAAACAGCTTCAGCCCATATTCTTCCTTTGAGTAAATGAAGCGATAGATCGTTTCCGCACATAGTCGTATCGCGCTCAAACCATGGCTAATCAGTCGGCCGCAGATCTGTTCCGGCGACCAATGTGCTTCCAATTGTTCAATGACAAACTTGCGCAGATCTGGATAACGTCTGAGCTTGCGCAACCGTGTTCTGCGGTCTTTGCTGATGTTGTCGGCAACAACGCTATGATAGCCATTATAGTCTGGTATCTCGGTGTCCCGAAAGCTGTTTCGCTTGATCTCGCGATAGATCGTCGAGCGATGACGACCCATCAATCGCGCTATATCGCCGAGAGGGACTTTAAGCTGTTTCAGTTCGAAAAGACGGCGACGTTCAGGCAAAGTTATCTGTGAATAGCAATTCGACATCCAATTTCCTCCATGGCTAACCTCATGAATTTATTGGCATGTTGCACTTTAAAATAGAATGTACCCTGTTATAATGAATGTTTTAGCAAGTTAAGGATGCGACGTTTCCAGCAAGATAGAAATGCGACAGGCGGTGACGTTCAGCCCCCATTCCGAGAGGCTGGTCAGGGTTGCAAGCGAGGAATGGGGGCGGGTGAATATACGGCTCTTCGGCTTCAACCTCTTTAATCACCAATATAGTGCGCACCCCTTTGCTTGCCGTTGATAAAGCTGGTATGCCTTCGACATGACTAAAGGCGTTCTCAGATTTTTCTTCGATTATGGTGCAGGCGGCTGCCTATGGGCTGGTGATCCTGCCACACGTGACAGCCTTGGCACAGGACCTGTTGATGCGGTGTTTTTTAATCTACAAGGGCAAGTAATCAAACCTGCCTGCGTGGAACTTTCTGAAATAGCTAAAAGTTTAAGGGATCAACTTGACTTTGAGCACTCTGGCTATCTTAACCCTTTGTATCCGCCTGACCCCAGTCTTTGGTCTCAGGCGCTCTGTGATCGTTTCAACGCGAATGTGGACAGATTAGTAGCGCTCTTACGCCAAGAGATTGGCAATGACTATGACATCTTGGACGAACAAATCCGTTATTTGGAAGATCCTCAACTTGATCACTATCTGATGCGCAACTCAGAGCTTTCCAAATTGAACGAAGTCAAAGCTTCAACTGTCCGCTAGGACTAAAGATTCCAATTATCTATCAACCGCCTTCATACGCGCCAGCGCTTTCTCCCGGCGGGCGATAACATCGGGATCATTCATGTAAGCGGTGCGCGATTTACGCTCGCGCTTCTGATAGCCATTGGCTATGCTGCCGTCGCGAATGCCAAACATATGGTTTGTCTGTCCTGTTCGACGCGGCCCACTCTTACTGCGCTGCTGTTCTCGACCAGCCTGCATCTCGGCTACGAGCGCAAGCGCGTCATCCAGTCGTTTGTTCTCTACAATAGACGACCTATGAACCGAGCGCAGCTTGTCAAACGTTTTATAGGGCAGGGTGTCCGTGCCATGCATGATCTCCAGACGCCCATCGGGGTAATCGCAGACTATGACTTTCTGTCGTGCCAAGCGTTTTGCAAACTCCGTTGGTTCCAAGATGAACAGCACCTTGTCGTAACGCAGTGTCAGTGTTTGTGACAGTGTCCGCACTTCCTTCCGACACATCGCACTATCAATGTTCTCATGCGCGGCCAGCGGTCGATGCATATCTTTTGGATTGCGAGGCTCCTTGCCAAAACGGGTATTGAAATCTGCAATGAACTCCGGTGCATAAGCATTTGCTGCTTCCATCGTATCAATGCCGTGCAATCGCAATTCCTTCACCAGACGATCCTGCAGAGTCCTGTTTGCCCGCTCGACACGGCCCTTGGCCTGCGGGGTGTTGGCACAGATAATGTCGATGTTGAGCTCATAAAGCGCGCGCCCAAACTGGGTCAGGCCACTCGTGCGATCTTTCTGCGAACCATGAGTGGAGCGAAACACACCATGCTTGTCACTGTAAAAGGCCAGCGGCTTGCCCCATTGCTGCAGGTAGGCCTTCGTTGCATGAAAATAATCAAACATATTCTCTGATCCAGCAAAGCGCAGATGCAGAAGCTTGCCGGTGGCATCGTCAATATAAACGAGGAGGGCGCATTTGGGACCCCGCTCCTCGAACCACCAATGATGTGAGCCATCCATCTGCACCAGCTCACCAAAACAATCGCGCCGGGCGCGCGGTTGGAATACCCGTTTTTTGCGTTCACGGCGTGAAACCCATATGCCTGCCGCCGTCATCCATTGGCGCAGTGTCTCCTTGCTGATCGAAATTTGATGTCGTTCAACAAGCTTCTCACATGCTAGTGTCGGCCCAAAATCCCGATAATAAACCCGCACCAAATCCAGCACGGTATTCCGGAAGTCCTCGCTGTAACGTCGATTACTCGGGCGACCGCGTCTTCCAGTAATCAGGCCTGTGTGTCCAAATCTATCGTAGGCCTGTAAAAGACGATGAATTTGGCTGCGGCTGAGATCAAGTAATGTTGTTGCCTGAACAACGCTCAGACGGCGATCTCGTATCTTCTGAATGACTTCTAATCTATTGAGTTCTTTCTGCGACATCGTGATCAAACAAGACATGACGGCTCCCATCCGTTGCTTGTATCCGGAACCCCAGTCTTCCTTTCTTTGTTTTGTTTGAATAGGGCAAGCGACCTAAAAATGTCGCATCTCTAATTTGCCCATGTGTCGCATCTGTATATAGCTGTGTGAGTTCATGCTGAAGCGCGACTTTTCGGTTAGTTTACCTATAATGATGTCTATTGGCGACGAGTTTTTGCCGGAAGACTTCTGCTGGCGTTTTATAGTCTAAGCATTTGCGCGGTGTATTGTTGAGGCGATAACAGATGAATGCCAGATCACGATCGCTCAGCGTTAGCGGATCAGTGTCTCTGGAGAGCCAGCGTCTTGTTCGTCGATTAGTGTTCTCCACAGTGCCTTTTTGCCAAGGTGACTGCGGATCACAAAACCATGGCTGAGATCCAATACCAGCTTGCAAGTAACTCCATTCGCTGAATTCCGTACCACGATCAAAAGTGATCGAACGACGCGCGATTTGGGGTAGGGGTTGGAGTACACTAATCACACCATTCATGACTGCCCGGGATTGGCGATCATTGTTGCGTAACAAGACCGTAAAGCGGCTGACGCGCTCGACAAGAGACGTCACGTTGGCTTTACCGAACTTCTTGCGAAACTGGATAAGATCGCATTCCCAATGCCCAAACTGTTTCCGTCTGGCGACGATATCCGGACGGTGTAAGATACTCAGTTCAGGTGGAAATCGGCGTCCATAACGTCGCCGGGCATGTCTTGGACGCCGTTTAGAGCGACGCTCAGGCATATATTTCCAAAGCTCTTCTTTTCGACCATCCTCCGAATACACAAACTGATAGATCGTTTCATGACTGACAGAGAAAGGATGACGCTCCAGCTGCATTCTTCCGGCAATTTGCTGCGGCGACCATCCTTGGCTTATCTGCCTGATCACACATTGACGGAGCTGGTCAAACCGGATGAGCTTGCGTTGCTTTGAGCGCCGCTCACGGTATTTTTGGTCGGCAATCATACAATAGTAACCGGTAAGATCTGTGATCTCATCATCGATAAACTGATTGCGTTTAAGTTCACGGAAAATGGTTGAACGATGTCTTCCAAGCTTCTCGGCAATGACATTAACCGAGAGCTTTGCAGAGCGCCAACGGGCTATTTTACGCCGCTCATCCAAATCAATATGCGAATAGGTGCAATGCATAGCTGGCTCCTTGTGTTGGATAACTCATTGTTATCCTTTACAAGTCGCACTTCAAACTAGAATCCACCGCTATAATAATGAATGTTTTAGCAAGTTAAAGTTGCGACGTTCCCAGCAAAATAGAAATGCGACAGGCGCTGACGACAGCCCCCA
>NZ_JBHEEE010000029.1:0-5289 GCF_041929865.1 Pseudochrobactrum lubricantis | reverse complement strand
ACGAGTGCCGCCATCGGGATCTGGCTGACCCAATCACCAAGAACGAGGATCATGAACAGCAAAAACACACCGGCGCAAAAACTTGACAGACGACCGCGGCCACCGGACTTTACATTGATCATTGATTGACCAATCATGGCGCAACCGGCCATCCCACCGAAGAAGCCCGTCACTGTATTGGCGATACCCTGACCAACACATTCTCTGTTTTTATTGCTGGGCGTATCAGTCAAATCATCGACGATCTGCGCCGTCATCAGGGATTCCAGCAATCCCACGACCGCCACTGCAACCGAATAGGGCAGGATGAGTATCAGAGTGTCGAGATTAAGCGGTATCTGCGGGAGCAAAAAGACCGGCAGGGTAGACGGCAGTTCACCCATATCGCCAACGGTACGGATATCGAAGCCGAACCAGATCGAAAGGGCCGTCAACACCACGATGCACACCAGAGGTGAAGGTATAGCCTTGGTGATATAGGGAAGCAGATAGATGATGCCAAGGCCGCCGGCGACCAAGATATAGGTTAGCATTGGAACATTGGTCAATTCCGGCAACTGCGCCATGAAAATCAGAATGGCCAGCGCATTGACGAAGCCGGTCATGACGGACTTCGACACGAAGCGCATCACGTAACCCAGCTTGAAAATGCCAGCAATGATCTGCAGAATGCCGGCGAGAATGGTCGCAGCCAAAAGATACTCGACGCCATGTTCCTTGGCGAGCGTAATCATCAGGATGGCGGTTGCCGCCGTCGCGGCGGAGATCATGCCGGGGCGACCGCCCACGAAGGCGATCAGCACGGCGATCGAGAACGATGCGTAGAGGCCGACCTTCGGGTCGACCCCTGCGATGATCGAAAAGGCGATGGCTTCGGGTATGAGGGCCAGCGCCACGACGAGGCCCGCAAGCGCATCGCCCTTGATATTTCCGAACCATTCGGTTCGCATTTGAGTCAAACTGTTAGCTGACAATGGAGACACTCCTTGGCGCTCTCACAGAGCGGATGCAATAATGAAAGTGACCGCCGCGACGAGCGACGGCAATGGCGGTTCGAAGTTCACTCAGCCGCTCGGGATATCTGGGCCGGCAATGAACATTCCATTTCGCGGAGCCGTGTTTCTGCCAATTGGATGTAATCGCGTTGCAACGGAACAGATGTCTGCTTCCGCGCAAGCTGGATCTGGAAGACCATCATGCCCTGGTGGCGGAAGGCGGATTCGGAAGAAGCGAGGTAGAACTCCCACATCCGCGCAAACCGCTCGTCATATAGGCCGACCGCTTCTTCACGCCGTGCCATGAAGCGCTCGCGCCAGGCTTTCAGCGTTTCCGCATAATGAAGCCGTAAGATTTCGATGTCACAGACAACGAGGCCTTGGCGTTCGATGACCGGCAACACTTCCGAAAGAGCCGGGATGTAGCCGCCAGGGAAAATGTACTTATGAATCCACGGATTGGTATGGGACGGTCCATCACTGACACCGATCGAATGCAATACCATGACACCGTCGGGCTTCAGGAGGGATCGCACCTGAGAAAAGAATTCGTCGTAGTGGCCAACACCGACATGCTCGAACATGCCGACGGAGACAATTCTATCGAATTGCTCATTGAGGTGGCGATAATCCTTCAGATGGAAACGCGCTCTGTCCGCCAGATTTTGGGTTTGAGCCCACTCGTTGGATATCACGAACTGTTCTTCCGATAGCGTGACGCCGGTAACGTCAGCATCTGTCATCTCAGCCAAGTAGAGGCCCAAACCACCCCAGCCCGAGCCGATGTCGAGAATCTTCTGGCCCGGTTCGATCAACAGCTTGGCCGCAAGATGCCGCTTTTTTGCCAGCTGGGCTTCTTCAAGCGAACAGTCGGAACTCTCGAAATACGCACAGGAATATTGGCTGTCGCTATCCAGAAACAACCGATAGAGTGAGCCATCGAGATCATAGTGGTGGGCCACGTTGTCCTTGGCCCGACCGACCGGGTTGTGCTGATGAAATCGCCGGCGCAGCCCGGTCAGCCATCGACTGAACTTTGCCGGTCCTGTGAGGGAGTAGACGCTGGCATTCGAGAACACGAGCTCGAGAAAGTCGTATATGTCACCTTCCTCGAGAACCAGCCTACCGTCCATGAAGGCTTCCCCGAATGCCAGTTCGGGATTGGACACCAAGGACCACAAGGTGTGGGTATCCGTGATCCGAAGCACAATGGGCCTGCCCGTCCCATTACCAAACGTCGCGCGACGGCCTGAAGGGTAGATGATGGACAGATCGCCGACTTTAATGTGATGCGAAACAAAGCGATTGAAAAATAATGGCATTCAATTTCCTGAATACGTCGTTCTCCCTGGACCATGCGCACGATCTCACCGCGAAGCCCAACGATGAGCTAGCGGTCGGATCAATGTCGTTGACGAGATCGCATCAGCTAAGCAGTTGTGATACGATTCACCGATCAGGCGAGCAGATTTTCCATGGGAATAACCAACGGGAACTCAAGGCGTCCAGAATGGACTGCGTAGAGTAAACTTGTGGCCGGGGGATGGGCGCCCGGAGAAGCCACCCGCCGAAACGGGTCCGTGATAATGGCATTAATGAGGCAAAGACTCGAAAATTGCAAGTCATAGCCGCTCAATTTTTTACCTCAGTGTATTTTGTTGGTAAATAAACTGAGAGTGTAGGATTAAGGTCAAGAAGTTTCCTACAATATGGGGATGACCTTAATGTTGTTGGTTCGCAGGCTGCCGGAGCGGCGCGAACCGAAAAGTCGTCCCGTTTCAAATACGGATGTTCCCGTATCCGTATGGATGAAAACCAGCTCGTTACACGACTACTGAACGGCAAGCCAGCATTAACACTGACGGAGATCAGGCGCCTTGTTCTTGGAAGCAGGATATTGGACGACTACGCGCTTTCCTATAAGGCCGCCGATCAGAGACCATCACCTAAAAGCAATTTTCGTCCGGGTCAGCCGCTGCTAGAACAATTGCTTGGCTTTTTGGGCAACACAGGGTTATCGCCATTTGCCCCGATTCCCTTGGCCATCATTTCGCTGTCGAAATCTCCCAGTGATCCGTTTTACATTGGCAAGCGCCCTAGAACTGAACATCCTATTGTCTTACCTCATCCAAGCTGCAGCGACGCTTGCGGCGGCGCCCAGATCAGTGTTCGGTCGATGAAATGATAAAAGCAAAAGGCCGGGACAGAACCCGACCTTCCTCACCCGTCTTACCACCGTTGCCAGTACATCCGTGGTCAACGCTAGAGACAAATTCTTGCCGCCCATAATAGCGTCTGGCGGAATAATATCAACCAAGCCTCCCCCCAAGTTCGGAAAATCGACATTGCGCTGGGTAAATTCAAGGGACTCGACTAAAGACCCAAATGTCTCAGTGCGCTGACTTTGCGATGGCGGATAGATCCCATTTCTGGCGATGACTTTCTCATGTCGAGCAAACTCACCACATCCGAAATGGCACTGGCAACCGTCGCATTCAATGCCCTCGTTGCGGGCGGGTGGCTCGACGTCGTGGTTGGGGTCGGTTATAATTCCTGCCATGCTGAATGACGCCTGTGTTCAGTCATTGCTGGTTGTCGATGCGCTCTAGGAAGCGATCGTTTGGCATGTCGACGGACTGCTCCCCTGAGCAACACAATTGTGAGTGATCCGCAGACACCCCTGATAGAGGGGAATTTCTTCGACAAGGCAAAAAAGACAATGCCTTTGAGCCAGAATTTTAGGGTCGTTGTTTTGACGCAGTTCCGCTCGACGTTAACCATTCCCCATCCTACCAATCTTGAGTTTTACACAGTCTATGGGCTCTCCGGCCTATAGGAACAAGCTAAGCCCACGGGGATTTTTCACGCTGGTCGAATACCCCCCCCCTGAGGAGAGCTTTACGCAAATCCTTCGAAAAGTCTTCAGCGAAACGAGGGCCAAAGAAGTGCGATTATATAACTCTCAGCAAGGAAACAAAGCGATCCAATCCGTCTATGTCGGGCAGGTCTAGGAGACTCATTAGGCGGATCTCTGCGCTTCGTGAATTTTTGCTTGATTCCAAACTGTTTTGTCGCAATATTGCCATAGTCAACGGACCCGCTCTGCGGGTGGCTTATCCGGGCGCCCATCCCCCGGCAACCCACAAGATCCATGCATCGCCATCATTGTTCAGTTCCTTATGGAACTCCCGAAGCATTTAGCCGCTTCTGGGCCAGAGCTATAGCGACGTGATCGTATCCGTGTGTGTGACCTCAATGATTAACGACATCAACTCCCGGATCGACCGCCTCCCATCGTCGCCGGCATGGAGACCTTTAACTTGAACCGCAATTTTCTTGGCTCACTTAAGTCCGAATGGTTTGGCAACGTCAAAGGTGACGTCCTTGCCGGCCTCGTCGTGGCGCTGGCCCTCATCCCCGAGGCCATCGCCTTTTCGATCATCGCAGGAGTCGACCCGAAGGTCGGCCTCTACGCATCGTTCTCGATCGCCGTGCTGATCGCCTTCGTGGGCGGTCGCCCCGGCATGATTTCCGCCGCGACGGCCGCAACCGCAGTGCTCATGGTCACGCTTGTTCGCGACCATGGCCTGCAATATCTTTTGGCTGCGACCATTCTCGCCGGCATTCTGCAGATCATTGCTGGCATCTTCAAGCTGGGTTACGTGATGCGCTTCGTGTCGAAGTCCGTCATGACCGGCTTCGTCAATGCGCTGGCCATTCTGATTTTCATGGCGCAGTTGCCGGAATTGACAAACGTTCCTATGCTCACTTACATCCTGGTCGCGGCCGGCCTCGGGATCATCTACCTCTTCCCATACGTGACGAAGGCAGTGCCTTCACCACTGGTCTGCATCGTGGTTTTGACCGCACTGTCGATCGGTTTCGGTTTCGACATCCGCACTGTCGGCGACATGGGTGAGCTGCCCTCCACCTTGCCGATATTCCTCATTCCGCAGATCCCGTTCAACCTCGACACCCTGATGATCATCCTGCCTTATTCCGTGGCGGTGGCCGCGGTTGGGCTTCTGGAATCTCTGATGACGGCTCAGATCGTTGATGATCTGACCGATACTCCGAGCGACAAGAACCGCGAATGCGTCGGCCAAGGCGTTGCCAATACCGTGACCGGCTTCATCGGCGGCATGGCGGGTTGTGCGATGATCGGCCAGTCGATCATCAACGTGAAGTCGGGCGGCCGGGGACGGCTCTCGACATTCTGCGCCGGTGTGTTTTTGCTGTTCATGATCCTCGTTCTTGGTGATTGGGTCAGCCAGATCCCGATGGCGGCACTCGT
>NZ_JBHEEE010000028.1:0-5513 GCF_041929865.1 Pseudochrobactrum lubricantis | reverse complement strand
ACACATGCCTGCACTCGACCAGCTTGTCAGAAATATCAAAAAACATCTTGCCAAACGGAGGCCGTCCACACATGCCCCGCTTTAGTGGAGAGACTTTCACTCAGCGAATGCGTTGTTGGCCTCGAATGCTATTGGCGACTTATATCCGAGCGCTGAATGTCGCCGGATTGGATTATAGAAGCCATCAATGTATCGGCCAAGGGCTTTTTCAGCAACCGCTCGCGTTTGGAAACTCGTACGCCAGACCATCTCTGATTTGATTGTTTTAAATACGGCTTCGACCATCGCATTATCATAACAATTCCCTTTAGCGCTCATTGATGCGACGATGCCGTGACTGGCCAATCGTTCTCGATAGTCATAAGAACAATATTGGCTGCCCCTGTCCGAATGCTGGATCAGCCCGGCGGGTGGCCTGCGAAGAGCAATCGCACGATTTAAAGCCGTCAATGCCAGATCTTTTTTGAGCCTGTCACTTGTTGCCCATCCAACAATACGCCGTGAGAATAAATCCAGCACAATTGCCAGATAAAGCCAGCCCTCAGCGGTCCAGATATAGCTGATATCAACACCCCATTTCTGATCTGGGCCAGTGCATGCAAAGTCCTGATCAAGAAGGTTGGGGGCAATGAGACCACTATGGTTGCTGTCTGTTGTCTTCTTGTAGCGCCGTTTTTGTAAGGCTTTCAGCTTATTATCCCTCATAAGCCTGGCAACGCGATGACGGCCAACATTAATACCAGCCTCCTGGAGTTCCACATGCATGCGTGGAGATCCGTAGGTTTCATGCGATGCCTTAAACTGAGAGCGTATATGGGCCAATAAGATCATATCCCTATTCTGCCGGGAACTGGCTGGACGTCCTCTCCATGCAAAATAGCCACTTTCACTGACACTAAGAACTGAGCAGAGCCGACAGACGGGGAATTCCTTCTTCGCATCATCGATGAATTTAAACCTCATCGACTTCCCTCCTTGGCGAAAAAAGTTGCAGCGCGTTTTAATATCTCGCGTTCCTGCCGAAGGATCTCGTTTTCCTTACGCAGTCGCACCAATTCTTTAGTCACATCCTCGTGTGGTCCAGACAGAAGATCTGCCTCATGAAACTGCCGTTTCCAGCGCGCCAGTGTAGAGAGCCCAACACCAAGGTCTGCCGCGACCTGGCTGATTGTCCGCCCGCTAGTTGCAATCAACCGGACGGCCTCCTTCTTGAAATCATCCGTAATAACGGGGCGTTTGCTTTTACTCATAGGGTTCTCCTGTTGACTCAAATGTTAACAGAAAATCCCTCCATTTTATCCGGGCAAGTCCAACATTGAGGTGAGATCCATGGCGGGAAAGCAAGCCGCGACGAATGTGGCGACGTTTCTGCTCTGGCGTCCGGAATGCGACATCTGCTGACAAGCGGTTGCATTCACGGCAGATTGGGACATCCGGATCACGTCCAATCGTGCGAGTCACCTGAAAGATCATGCCAAAGGCGGCGCTTGGAATGTTGGTGTCGATCGTCTCGGCATTCATGCCGCAGTAGAAACAGATGTGTTCGACGATGACCTGCCGCAAAAAGTCGCTATAGAGATTACGCGTATTCGAGATTGTTCAATCTCCCATGCTGGAGGGGCGAGGATCCGGGCTCAAGGAGGACGCAATGCGGAAATGGCAAGAGGCTTTCGGCCTGCTTCAGGCGGCCTTGAGCTCCGGCACCCGTCGATCGGACAGCCTCAGCAAGATGTATCCGCTCAGGCCCGCAATGATTGAGCCGCCGAGAATGCCAAACTTTACCCGATCCTGCATGTCAGGATCTTCGAATGCCAGCAGTCCGATGAAGAGGCTCATCGTGAAGCCAATACCGCAAAGCAGCGATACGCCGAGTGTCTGACCCCAGCTTGCGGCTGCCGGCAGCTCTGCCAGTCCAGTTCGAACCATGATCACGACAATGCCGAAAATGCCAATCAGCTTTCCCACGACGAGGCCTGCGCCGACACCAAGGGTCAATGGATCGACCAGGGTCGCCGGTGTCACGCCCGTGAAGGAAACCCCGGCATTTGCGAAACCGAAGATCGGGACGATCAGGAAGGCGACAGGTTTGTGCAATGCGTGCTCCAGCTTGTGGAGCGGAGATACCGCAGGCGACGCTTCGGGGGTTCCAGGCGTGAGGCGAATTGGTATCGTCAGCGCCAGGATGACGCCGGCCAGCGTTGCGTGAATGCCAGACATGAGGACCAGCACCCATAGCACGGCGCCGAGGACCAGGAATGGCCACAGGCGCATCACACCGAGGCGATTGAAGATCACCAGATTTGCAACGACAAGGGCAGCGCCCGCCAGCGCGTACAGGTTGACATCGGCGGTGTAGAAAAGGGCAATGACGATCACCGCACCCAAGTCATCAATGATCGCGAGCGTTGCGAGAAAGATCTTCAGGGAGGCGGGCACTTTTGGTCCCAAAAGTGAGAGGACACCAAGGGCGAATGCGATGTCGGTTGCCGACGGAATGGCCCAGCCACGCAGGGCCGCCGGATTGTCATAGTTGAAGGCGACGTAGATCAGGGCCGGGACCACCATGCCACCGGCAGCAGCAGCGCCTGGCAAGACACGGCGGCTCCAGCTCGACAGTTGTCCATCCAGCATCTCGCGCTTGATCTCGAGGCCGACCAGCAGGAAAAACACAGCCATCAGCGCATCGTTGATCCAATGCTGAATGCTCAAAGGGCCAAGATAGACGTGCAGTGCGGCAAAATAGCTATCGGCGAGAGGTGAATTGGCAACGATGATTGCCAACAGCGCCACGCCCATAAGCACGAGCCCGCCGGACGCCTCATTGTCGAGAAACTGACGAAGGGTCGAGTTGATACGGCCACGCAACGGGCGGGCTGGTTGAAGTTTAGACATAGGTCGGCGTCCTCTGTTTTAAGAGTTTTTCTTGTTCTCCGTAATAGGGGGAAGCCCTGGCGCACGCAGCACACGCCATAGTGTTCATTATATTCAGGAATTCCGTTGATAGCCAGCGAAACCGGCATCCAACTATCCGAAAAGCGACGAGTTACGGGATGAAGTTATCTGTGCTGGCTTGAGTCGCATCAATTTTAAGGATAAAATCGTTGTGACTTTTTCATATATCGTGAGCAACTTTCTCAGTCGACTTAAGCCTTCCCTTCAGTGTCAACGCAGACGCAGTCAACGTGTAAACGCAGCACCCGAGCGCTTGCCAAGTAAGAGGGATCCCGGCGTCAATCAACAGGCCCATCATGATTGGTGACGCTCCGCTGGCGACAACCATCCCCGCCTCGACAGAAGAGCGCACGCGGGCGAGTTCTCGCGTTCCAAACAGATCGACCCAGAGAGCTGTCGCCAGCGTAGAACCAAGAGCCATCGAAACTGCCATGAAAATCATGTAGACGGGCGCTATCCATGGTGCGCTAACAAGACCGAGAACAAGCATTGCTAGGGCCAGCGGTAACAAAAATACGGATAGCAGACTCTTCGGTCCTATTCTGTCAATGATAGGTCCAGTGACGACCAAGGCGATCGCCTGGGCGATGGCAAAGGCGGCAAAGCTTGCGGCAACCGTGGAAATGTCCCAGCCCTTCTGCTCGGCAAGACGCGCCTGATGAAAGAAAAAGCCGGTGACAATGAACGGTCCCGCGAGCAATGCGGGCAGTGTCAGCAGGAGCCGTGCATCGCACCAGAGTGCCTTGGCCTTCTCATCGCCTTTGCGAGGCTTATCTTTCCGGCTGCGAATTGCCTGGTCGCCTTGTCGTGGCAGAAACAGCAAGGCGACCGATACGCCGGCGACAACGAGACCCGCGTTGATCATCCAGGCGGTGCGCCAGCCAAAATGTTCCATCATAGTCACTCCGGCGATCGGAAAAAGGCCTTGTGCAACGGATAGACCAAGCGCGATGAGACTGAGCGCCTTTCCGGCATCCTGAGGGAATGCGCGCGCCGTCGCAGTCAATGCGGTGTGCGTCATCAACCCCTGTCCACCAAGACGTAAAAAATAGAAGGCAACCGCGAGCATGACGAAATTAGAACTAACGGCAACGAGAACACAAGCCGTGGCGAGAAGCAAGGCCACGCACCATGTGAAGCGGCGCACGGTCGTGTAGTCGATCAACCGGCCAGCCCAGGTCAGGGTCAATGCGCTAAGCAAGGTACCAGCTGCATAGGTTGCCCCGAGGCCACCGTCGCTAAGGATGAAAGTTTCACGGAAGTACGAGCCAGACACCGAGACAAAATAGGTCTGCCCAAAGCTAGAGAGCGCCATTAGAAGGGCGCCGAACAGGAGTTGCTGCCAGTTGACCTTGGCGAACCCAATGTAGGACCGGACCATTTCTCGTCATCCAAAGCGGTGCCCGCCCGAGGCCGAGAGCCGGGACGTTTCAAGATTATGGGGAAGGGATTGGACTTGCCATTGCAACAAGCATTAGCGCGGCACCAGACCCTGCGTGAACCGTAGTTAGTCTTTTTCCGATGACCTTGAGCCTGATTTCTCTACCGCCAATTCCCCAACCAAAGTAGCCAGTTCGACGAAACTGTTCGCTGCTTTTATGAGAATCGACGGCGGCGCAATGGTATTGGGGGCGTTTAAGGTAGAGATCAACGTCACCTTGATGTCGTAGTCGCGTAATACCTCAAGCATTGGCAGAAGCTTCGCGTCACCAGCGACGAGCACAACATGGTCGCCCGGTTCAGCGAGAAGAATCGCATCAACTGCGATCTGAACGAGGTTGGTACCATATCGTTCGCGTGGCTCACCCTGCTTATGGGTGCGGCCTTTGATGGCAAAGCCGTTGTGCTCCAGCCATCCAAACAGGGAGCGCAGGCGTTCAGCTTCATCGTCGTCGCGGGCGTCACGATAATAGTTCGCTTGGCTGATCGCTGAGCCTCCGCTGGCAACAACTGCCAGCTTTTTCAGATCAAGAGGGGTCTCAAATACCGATCGCAAGCGGTCGTAGTGACTTCCATCAACTAAAAAGTATGTCTGCTGTTGTCGCGACATAATCACTCCTTCCAAATCTCATATCTTGGGAATGTCATCTAAGGCGCACAGCGTACGCAGGCAACGAAGGTTGGATCGACCTCCAGCCGTCGAACGGTGATCGCTTCACCACATTCGGCACAATATCCGAACTCGCCATCGCGAATCCGGGATATAGCTTGTTCCATCGCGATCTTACGGTACTGACGGCGCCGCGTGATGTCCTCGGCCATGGCTTTCCTTTGCAACGCGTCCATACGGGAAAGCCTGCCCACGCTCTGCTGGTCCAGCTCAACAGGCACACAGTATTCCCGGCTTTCATCGATCAGCCGAACCGTCTCGATCAGTTCTTCCCTAAGGCGTTTCTTAAACGCTTCCAGAACGGCCGGATCCTCGATGGTCTTCATGATGTCCCTCCGAATAGGAGGGCGGGCAAACGGCCCGCCCGTTCGTTCTCAGCGAAACAGTACGACCGGCACTTTGCAGGACCGGATCATCTCGGTTGTTGTTGAGCCGATGAAGAGGTTGCGCA
>NZ_JBHEEE010000027.1:0-3339 GCF_041929865.1 Pseudochrobactrum lubricantis | reverse complement strand
TGTGTTCAGGTTAGCTTGTAGCTAACGTCGCCAAGTTTGCTCAAAGCTTGGCATTATGATTGGGATTGCCTAACCGCAACCATTGAACATGTCTCAAGAAGCTGGTCTTTTCTGCTAATATCCGGGCGCACTATCTTCGGTGTGCTACGCTTGCCAGTGTTTATCGTTAGACACTGATGTGAGCATAAAATCTTGATGGATATTGGCAATGAGAATAATCAAGTGAATTAAGGGCAATTGGTGGATGCCTTGGCATGCACAGGCGATGAAGGACGTGATACGCTGCGATAAGCGTCGGGGAGGTGCGAATACCCTTTGATCCGACGATTTCCGAATGGGGCAACCCACCTTAAATACCTAGAAAGTTTAAGCAGATCTCCGGATCTGTTTAGATTTCTAGGTATTGTTAATAAGGTATCTGCATCTGAATAAAATAGGGTGTAAGAGGCGAACGCAGGGAACTGAAACATCTAAGTACCTGCAGGAAAGGACATCAACCGAGACTCCGCAAGTAGTGGCGAGCGAACGCGGACCAGGCCAGTGGCTATAAAGAGACAAGCAGAAGAACCTGGAAAGGTTTGCCGTAGTGGGTGATAGCCCCGTATGCGTAATGCTCTTTGTAGTCCTTGAGTAGGGCGGGACACGTGAAATCCTGTCTGAACATGGGGAGACCACTCTCCAAGCCTAAGTACTCGTGCATGACCGATAGCGAACAAGTACCGTGAGGGAAAGGTGAAAAGCACCCCGACAAGGGGAGTGAAAGAGAACCTGAAACCGGTTGCCTACAAACAGTTGGAGCCCAAGATTCGTTCTGGGTGACAGCGTACCTTTTGTATAATGGGTCAGCGACTTAGTCTGACGAGCAAGCTTAAGCCGGTAGGTGTAGGCGTAGCGAAAGCGAGTCTGAACAGGGCGTTCAGTTCGTCGGATTAGACCCGAAACCGAGTGATCTAGCCATGAGCAGGTTGAAGGTTGGGTAACACCAACTGGAGGACCGAACCCATATCTGTTGCAATAGATTGGGATGACTTGTGGCTAGGGGTGAAAGGCCAATCAAACTCGGAGATAGCTGGTTCTCCGCGAAATCTATTTAGGTAGAGCGTTGGGCGAATACCTCAGGGGGTAGAGCACTGAATGGGTAATGGGGACTCACCGTCTTACTGATCTCAATCAAACTCCGAATACCTGAGAGTACTACCCAGCAGACACACGGCGGGTGCTAACGTCCGTCGTGAAGAGGGCAACAACCCTGACCACCATCTAAGGTCCCTAAGTTATGGCTAAGTGGGAAAGGATGTGAGGATCCCAAAACAACCAGGATGTTGGCTTAGAAGCAGCCATCATTTAAAGAAAGCGTAACAGCTCACTGGTCTAGATAAGGGTCTTTGCGCCGAAAATGTACCGGGGCTAAAGCCATACACCGAAGCTGTGGATGCACGTATGTGCGTGGTAGCGGAGCGTTCTGTAAGCCTGTGAAGGGATACTCGTGAGAGATCCTGGAGGTATCAGAAGTGAGAATGCTGACATGAGTAACGATAAAGAGTGTGAGAGACACTCTCGCCGAAAGTCCAAGGGTTCCTGCTTAAAGTTAATCTGAGCAGGGTTAGCCGGCCCCTAAGGCGAGGCCGAAAGGCGTAGTCGATGGGAACCACGTTAATATTCGTGGGCCTGTGGGTAGTGACGGATCGCGTGTGTTGTAAGGTCTTATTGGATTGATCTTGCAGCGAAGCGGTTCCAGGAAATAGCTCCCACATATAGACCGTACCCTAAACCGACACTGGTGGACTGGTAGAGTATACCAAGGCGCTTGAGAGAACTGCGTTGAAGGAACTCGGCAAATTGCACGCGTAACTTCGGAAGAAGCGTGACCCTTGTTTGCGCAAGCAGATGAGGGTGGCACAGACCAGGGGGTAGCGACTGTTTACCAAAAACACAGGGCTCTGCGAAGTCGCAAGACGACGTATAGGGTCTGACGCCTGCCCGGTGCTGGAAGGTTAAGAGGAGAGGTGCAAGCCTTGAATTGAAGCCCCAGTAAACGGCGGCCGTAACTATAACGGTCCTAAGGTAGCGAAATTCCTTGTCGGGTAAGTTCCGACCTGCACGAATGGCGTAACGACTTCCCCGCTGTCTCCAACGCAGACTCAGTGAAATTGAATTCCCCGTGAAGATGCGGGGTTCCTGCGGTTAGACGGAAAGACCCCGTGCACCTTTACTATAGCTTTACACTGGCATTTGTGGCGACATGTGTAGGATAGGTGGTAGACTTTGAAGCGGAGGCGCCAGCCTTCGTGGAGTCATCCTTGAAATACCACCCTTATCGTCATAGATGTCTAACTGCGACCCGTATATCCGGGTCCAGGACCGTGTATGGTGGGTAGTTTGACTGGGGCGGTCGCCTCCTAAAGAGTAACGGAGGCGCGCGATGGTGGGCTCAGAACGGTCGGAAATCGTTCGTCGAGTGCAATGGCATAAGCCCGCCTGACTGCAAGACAGACAAGTCGAGCAGAGACGAAAGTCGGTCATAGTGATCCGGTGGTCCCGTGTGGAAGGGCCATCGCTCAACGGATAAAAGGTACGCCGGGGATAACAGGCTGATGACCCCCAAGAGTCCATATCGACGGGGTTGTTTGGCACCTCGATGTCGACTCATCGCATCCTGGGGCTGGAGCAGGTCCCAAGGGTATGGCTGTTCGCCATTTAAAGCGGTACGTGAGTTGGGTTCAGAACGTCGTGAGACAGTTCGGTCCCTATCTGCCGTGGGTGTAGGAATATTGAAAGGATCTGTCCCTAGTACGAGAGGACCGGGATGGACGTATCTCTGGTGGATCTGTTGTCGTGCCAACGGCATAGCAGAGTAGCTATATACGGACTAGATAACCGCTGAAGGCATCTAAGCGGGAAACTAACCTTAAAACGAGTATTCCCTATCAGAGCCGTGGAAGACCACCACGTTGATAGGCCGGATGTGGAAGTGCGGTAACGCATGCAGCTGACCGGTACTAATAGCTCGATCGACTTGATTGTTCTCATTATCAATATCCATCAAGCTCATCAAAAGGATGAGTTTGATAGTTTCTTCTCTCTCACGCCCTATTCACTTCGTGAATGGCTCCGAGAGGGCGGCCTGACGGCCGGCACGCAGTCGCGTGCTTAGAGATGGAACTGCGCTAATTACGCAGTGCACGAAAATCCCAGCTTCTTATTTGTTTCTGTGCCCTTTGCTGACCTGGTGGTTATGGCGGAGCGGCTGCACCCGATCCCATTCCGAACTCGGCCGTGAAACGCTCCAGCGCCGATGGTACTTTGTCTTAAGACACGGGAGAGTAGGTCGCTGCCAGG
>NZ_JBHEEE010000026.1:0-6814 GCF_041929865.1 Pseudochrobactrum lubricantis | reverse complement strand
GGGGTCAGAACAAGAGCTGCTCGAAATCGTACGCTAAGACCGAACGGAGCGGGAACGTCATGCAGCGCGGAGGATTCTTCCAGGAAGTCGCAATGGCCTGAAGCCTTCGGGCATCTGCTGCTCGGTGTCCCAGGAATAGATGCCGGTGAGATTTATGTGCTCCCAGCTGAGTGGCGAGACATGCTTGAGCAATATGTCGGGGATAGTTCGACCACTTTGACGCAGATGGGCTACGGCACGGCTGAGATAAACGGTATTCCAGTGGACGATGGCGCTGACGACAAGGTTGAGGCCCGAGGCACGGAATGCCTGACTTTCGAACGATCGGTCGCGGATTTCGCCGCGCTCATGGAAGAAAACGGCCCGCTTGAGCTTGTGGGCGGATTCTCCTTTGTTAAGACCGGCTTGACATCGCCGGCGAAGTGCCGGGTTGGAATACCATTCGATCATAAACAGGGATCGCTCGATGCGCCCGAGCTCACGCAGGGCTTTCGCCAACTGGCTCGGTTTCGAGGATGCCGCCAGCTTTTTGAGGATCATTGAGGGCGCAACAGAGCGTGTCGTGATTGATGCCGCCAGATGGAGAAGGTCATCCCAGTGTTCCAGAATGAGGGCGGTATTGATCGGCGCGCCGATATGGTTGGCCAGTGCTGGATATGAGTCGGCCTTTTCGAAAGTATGGAACTTCCGGTCCTTGAGATTGCGCAGCCGAGGCGCAAAACGCTTTCCGATCAGAGTGAAGAGGGCAAATACATGATCGCTCGCACCTCCGGTATCGGTAAAGTGCTCCTCGATCTCCAGGATGGTGTCGTGGTCGAACAGGCCGTCGAGAACATAGGCTGCCTCGCTCTCGGTCGGGCTGATCGGCAGAATGCTGAAATAGCCGTACTGATCGGAAAGGTGGCTGTAAAATTTCGAGCCTGGCTCGCTGCCATAATGCAGGTTGATATCACCGCGTTTGGCGGCACGATCACTGGCCCGGAAGAACTGACCATCAGATGATGCGGTCGTCCCTGTTCCCCAGAGCTGGGCGTGGGGATGACGCGCATGGGCGTCGGTCACACATGCCTGCGCTGCGCGATAGGTTTCCGTGCGGGCATGGAACATGCGCATCCATCCGATCTGATGGGCGCTGATCCCCTTGGAGGCTCCGGCCATACGTTTCGGGCCAAGATTGGTGGCGTCCGCGAGCGTGCCGGCGAGCATGGCCGGAATGTTTTGCGGTGAATCGCCCGTTCGAACATGGGTGAACTGGTCGGCAAAGCCGGTCCACTCATGCACGTCTCTTAAGAGATCCGGCACTTCGACAAGCGGATACATTTCGCTGAGTTCGATATTTAGTTCATCGGCTGCAGCGGGCACTTCGCTCGCCAGCGGTGTTACAATCAGGGTTCCGGCATCGAGACGGACGCCTTCAAGTTTGCCGTTGCGGGCGCGATGGGCGAGACGTTTCAGATTGAAGTCCAGCAATTGTTGCATTTCGGTGAGCCAAGCCACCCCGTCGCGCTGCACACCGAGCCCAAGCTGGTCAGTTTCCTTCAGCTTGGTAAAAGTAGGGCGGGGCATGAAATTTTCATTTATCGGCCGGAACGCCCTGCTGCCTTCGACCCAGATGTCGGCCGAACGAAGCCGCTCGCGCAACGCTGCCAGTGTTGCAATCTCATAGAGACGGCGATCGGCCTTTGCCTGCCCGAAGATCAGTTTACGCTCCGCCGCGCCGAGATGAGCGATCGGGACACGTTCGGGAAGCACGCGCCTTCCTTCCGCGTAAAGGGATCTGAGTGTTTCGATCGCTGCCAGCAAAGGATCATACCGACGACTTGAATGGAATGTGAAGGTCAGGAGGAACCGGCCTGCATAATTGCGAACATTGGCATATTGCTCAGCTGCAATAAGCAAGGGTGAGGCGTCATTGTCTTCCACCATCGCCGCAAGCGTCGGCTTTGCCTGCACCAAGCGATGCCAGCCGACGTGGCGGTCGAGCGTTTCAATTGCATCTTCATCATTGTCATTGGCGCACTGAAGAGCCGATATCGTGTCGAGAAACAGCCGTAGTGCCTTAGCCGTCTCCATCCGGGTGTTCACATGGCGCTGCTTCTTGCGGTTATTCGCCTGCGAAAACAGCCTGCCGATCAGCTTGATGAACATGGTGACTGCGGCGTCGGTGAGCTTTTGCCCAAGCTTGATGATCTGCGCGATGATCGTCGCGCGCCGCCGACTGGCGTTGAAGTCGGCGGCAAGCCATGCCGGTGTCACATCGCCCTCCCGGACCATCTGCTCCCAGCGACCGGAGTGGATGCGGGCTTGTAGTCGGGGATCGATATCGAGCGCGCGGATGAAAGCGATCCTGTCGGTCAGCGTGACCAGGTTGGTTGCTCCCGGAGCATCTGGCGCAGATCGCAGCCAATGGAATCGCGTCTGTCGTATCTCGGGATCAACCGTCAAAAGATCATCGAGGGATTGGAGCTTTTCGGCTGAAAGGCCCGATATCAGGGCAGCCTCGGCGCGACGGCGGGCTATTACGCGGCCGGCAAAGCCGATCCGCTCTATTGTGTCAGGTGCGGGAAGTAACACCTTCCGCTCCCGCAGCGTGGTGACAATAGCTTGGGCAATAGAATGGCCCTTGTCCGTTGCGGTCGCCGTTTCGACGGCGGATAGTAAGGCGGCGCGCCGGTCCTGTGCTGTTGCTGTTCGTTTTCCAAAATAGGAAAGCAAATGCGCGATATGCTCGCGGCGAGTTTCCTCCCGCCTGGCATAGGAACGGAAACTCTCCGGATCAGCATCCAATTGTTCGGCTATATAATTGAGCATCGCCCTCGGCGGAATTTCGTGCACCATGAGAGCCCGGCCCGGATGCCGCATCATGCAAAGCTGGACAGCAAAGCCGAGCTGGTTATGTTTTCGCCTGCGGACTTCGATCTCCAGCCGGTCCGATGGAGATAGAGTGTAGTGACGGATCAGACTATCCTCATCGGTCGGTACGCCGAACAGCTCCTGTTGATCCTGAATTTTGAGAAACTTCCGCCGCGCCATTTTTTACTCCATACAAACTTGCGTCGATGGTTCCGGGCATGTCCGGAAACGGTCGTTTGAGTACAGGCCTAAATCACCCTGTCCACAAATTATCTTGACTTATTTGTGGACAGGCATCACCTTTCGGACAACCTATTCGGACGAAATTGAACCTTATGCCACGCACCTTTGCCTATGTCCGTGTCTCCACGACCGGACAGACCACCGAAAACCAGATTCAGGAAATCGAAGCGGCCGGCTTCCACGTCGAGCCACGCCGTATAGTCACCGAGACCATCTCGGGCAGCGTCGCCATTGCGCAGCGCCGGGGTTTCTCGCGACTGATGGATAAACTCGAAGCCGGGGACGTGCTCATCGTCACCAAGCTCGATCGGCTCGGCCGAGATGCGATCGATGTCAGTACGACGGTCAGGAAACTGGAGGAGCTGGGCGTGCGGGTCCATTGTCTGGCCCTCGGCGGCGTCGATCTGGCGAGTTCCGCCGGGAAGATGACGATGAGCGTCATCAATGCCGTCGCTCAGTTCGAGCGTGATCTGCTGATCGAACGCACGCAGTCGGGCCTCAAACGAGCCAAGTCGGAAGGCAAGACCCTCGGCCGTCCCGCTCGGCTCAATGAGAAGCAGAAATTGGATGTTCTCTCGGATTTGGCGGGCGGGATGAGCGTTTCCGCACTCGCCAGAAAATTTGACACCAGCCGCCAGACCATCATGCGTGTCAGGATCGAGGGCGACCGCTCCGTTTAAGCCGTGACTTGAGTAGGCACCCGTTTCCCTTTCGCCTCACCCCGCGCAGCAGGACAGTTTTTTCACATCCCTGTCGAAGGTCTGAGCCGCAAGCTTCAAACCTTCGACAGTCGTCAGATATGGAAAGATCGTCTCCGAGAGATCATCGATCGTCAGGCCGCAGCGGATGGCCAAGGCTGCCGTCTGAATGCTGTCAGCACCCTCTGGTGCAAGGATGTGAGCGCCAAGGAGTTTCCGGGTTGACCCGTCGGCGACCAGCTTGATCAGGCCGCGCGTGTCGCGCGCCGCCAGCGCCCGCGGCACATTGTCGAGGGAAAGGACGGAGGTGCGAACCGAATGTCCGGCAGCCCGCGCCTGCGCTTCGGTCATGCCGACGCTCGCCACCTGCGGATCGGTAAAGACCACGGCGGGCATTGCGGTGTTGTCGTAACTCAGGCTGTTGCCGTTCAATGCGTTCTTGGCGGCGAGCTTTGCGCCATAGGCGGCCATGTAGACGAACTGATCTTTTCCGGTTACATCGCCGGCGGCATAGACGCCCGCCTTCGAGGTGCGCATGCGATCATCAACGATGATGGCCCCGGCCGGTGTCAGGTCTATACCGGTTTCAGCAAGCCCAAGGGCTTCAGTGTTCGAGCGGCGTCCCGTCGCCACAAGAATCCGCTCGGCAGTCAAGATTTCCGGACGTCCGTCCCGCGCGATGGCGAGGGCAACACCACCATCATCGGTCTTGCGGGCGGACTCGTAGGTAATGCCGCTGACGATTTTAATCCCCTCATCGGCCAGATAGGTGGCAAGCGCAGCGCCGATTTCGGGTTCAGCCTCCGGCAGAAGCCGGCTGCGGAACACGAGTGTCACTTCGACACCGGCCCGTGCGAAAGTCTGGGCAAGCTCCACGCCGATGTAGCCGCCGCCAAGCACTATCATCGAGCGTGGCAGCTCGGTCAGGGCGAGCGCTGTCGTGCTGTCGAGCGGCGATACGTCAGCGATCCCCGGAATCCCCGGCAACGCCGGACGCGCACCGGTGGTGATGATAATTCGCTCGGAGCCGATGTGCTGGCCCGCGACCTGGACACCGCCGTCAACGAGGCGGGCCGGACCTTCGTGGTAGACCACATTGTTGTACTCCGGCAGCAGATCAGCGTATTTCGCCTGTCGCAGACCGGCAACCAAAGCGTCTTTCTGGGCGATCTGAGCGGCCCAATCAACCACGCGCGCGCCGCTTTCGATCCCATCAAACCGGGCAGCCGCATCGTTGGCGTGACGTACAGCCTCCGTGGCCCGGATCAGGGCTTTCGAGGGCACGCAGCCGATGTTGACGCATGTACCGCCGATCGTGCCATGCCCGACAAGAGCCACTTGGGCGCCTAGTTCGGCGGCCGTGATCGCGGCGGAGAAACCGGCCGAGCCAGCTCCGACGACCACAAGATCATAACGGCCGTTGCCTTTGTTGGAAGTTGGAACGTCGCAAGCTTCACACATTCAATTCACCTTTGTTGTCTTGTTATTCATCGAGCAGCAATTGGCATCCGCTGATGAGGCGGAACGCCGACGCCGGTAAAGATAAAGTGCGGACGCCCCAATCGCGGCGAGAGCGATCGGGATCAGCACATAGCCGGCCGCTGCGAACCATGCGGAAAAGCCAAAAGAGCCAGCGGCGACCAAAAGAAATGGCGCGGCGCAACAGATGACGGCGAGAAACCCGACTCCGCCAAGGCCGATGAACTTTCCATCTGTCATGCTGAACCTCCTTACTGCGAAACGCCGGACGGATAGCCAGCATTGGTGGTTGCGGTGATCAGCGCGGCGACATTCGTCTGGCTGTCGTCAAAGCGCACCTTCGCGATCGCCGCGCCGGTCGCCTCCGATACATCAACCTCGAGCACGCCTGGAACGTTGCTGAGCGCCCGCTTCACAATCGGGCCGCAGAGTTCGCAGGTGGCATTGGCAACATTCAAGGTTACGGTCTGCTCGGCGGCAAAAGCGTGACCACCCGTCAGCAGGGACGCAGTAAGGGCAATGAGGGGCAGGATTTTCATGAGATTCTCCTTGGGATTAAGCATCGAGGACAAGGCGGGCGGCGTAGGGAAAGCCCACGGCGATAATGATCAAGACAGTTGCGACCCAAAGGCCGATCTTGGCGTTCCGATGGGATGATGGACGCGCGCAGTAGGAACCCTCGGCGCATTCAGCCGCCTTCGGCCTGCGATAGACGAGATAGAAACCGTAGCCGAGGCAGGCGAGCGCGATCGTGATAAACACAGGCTGGTAGGGTTCGAACGCGGTCAAATTGCCGATCCACGCGCCGCTGATGCCAGCGAAGAACAAGGCAAAGGGCAGCACGCAACAGGTTGCTGCGCCCAGTGCCGCAACGATGCCGCCGACCGACAGCAATGCTGCCCGATCAAAACCCTTTTCGGCTGGCTCTGTGACTGTATTTGCCAGCGTCCGTGTTTCATCCTGCATCATCGTTCACATGCTCCCGCAATTGATCTATCGTGACCCTAGTGCCTGTAGCGACTACAGGGTCAAGCGAGAAATTTTCACGGATTTGTGCGAGCTATGTGATGACACAGAATGATGAATTTTCGATCGGCGTGCTGTCCGAGCGCAGCGGCGTCAACATAGAGACGATCCGCTATTACGAGAAAATCGGCGTCATGCCGAAGCCCGCCCGCAGCGCAGCGGGTTATCGTATCTACACAACTGAACACGCAAGGCGGCTGCATTTCGTGCGGCGCGGCCGTGAACTCGGCTTCAGCCTGGACGAGTTGCGCGGCCTGCTTCGCCTGGTCGATGGGCATACCTACACCTGCCGGGAGGTCCATGCGCTCACCATCGAACATTTGAAAGATATCCGTCAGAAAATCGCCGATCTGCGGCGTCTGGAGCGGGCCATGTCGAATATGGCGGCGCAATGCACCGGCGATCAGGTTCCAGAATGTCCGGTCATAGATGCCCTTTTTGAAATGCGGTCAATCAAGCGTTCCCGCTCCGTTCAAGCTTAGCGTACGATTTCGAGCAGCTCTTGTTCTGACCCC
>NZ_JBHEEE010000025.1:0-7797 GCF_041929865.1 Pseudochrobactrum lubricantis | reverse complement strand
TCGGAATGGGGGCTGTCGTCAGCGCCTGTCGCATTTCTATTTTGCTGGGAACGTCGCAACTTTAACTTGCTAAAACATTCATTGAAATTATACAGTATTATGTATATGCCTGTTATCGATTGTTGAAACAATCCATCAATGCACTGAATTCTTCCAAGGTGATTGTACAATAGAAATACGGCAGCTCTTTTCCGGCTCTGATTTTAATCAAACCCGGCTGCTCTGGCATTTGTGCATAATAGATCACCTTGGATAACTGCAAGCGGACTGGATATGACAGCTCGCCATAATCCAAGGTCGCCCATGCATCGATCCATGATTTCATCTTTGCAGCCTTCATTCAGCTAATAATCGGCTCTATTTTAAGACCTCGAAGGCAGATCGAGGGATGAACGCTCTGGCCTCGCTCAAAGTGACCTCGCCCTTATCGACAAGCTGCATGACAGATTTGGCAAGTGGCCGCGCGATCACCTTGTCAGACTCGACGCCCTCTTTCAAAAGTTGCCGAACGACTGCCGACCAGGCATCGATCGGCCGATCAAGAAAACGGTCTCGAACGTCATCATCGAAAACAAGGAATTCGCGGACAGCGAAGCGGCGCGTTCCGTCTGTTGTCCGGATAAGATGCTGCGTGATGAAAATCTGAAGCGAGCTGATCAGATCGAAAGCACGCGCGGCTTGTTCCTCGGCCGGAAACTCCATCGCCATTCGGCGCAGGCCCTCGGCGATCGATCCGGCATGTGTAGTGGTATTGACTATATGCCCCTGAATGCTGGCCGCTATACAACCATTCATGGAGCTATAATCGCGCGCTTCCCCAACGTTGATAATCGCAGGGGCTCGACGCAAGGATGACCAGATTCCAGCGGCAAAAGTTGGAAGATCGCGCCCTTCGCCGATTTCCGACTGCCCTATCAGGCTGGCAGATTCGCTTTGCTCGTTCAGAATATCGGCAAAGGTGAATTCTATCGGAGCCTGAAAATCCACGATCTTGCGCGGGTTTTCATGGTTTTCCAGATGATGGCGGGTGATGCCCGCCATCGTCGTTGATTTGCCATGTCCGGTTCCGCCGGCGATGACGATGATGCCAGACTTCGGATTGAGAAACGGGCGAAGCTCGTTTTCAAACTGGACTTCATCAAGCGTCGGGGTTCGTGACGGTAATGCGCGCAGTGTCAGCTCAACACCGGAACCGCCATTTTTCGTAATGGGGGTGGCATTGACGCGAAACCGGTAGCGCTCATGCCGGCTGACTTGGACCTCATAGGAGAAATCGAGGCACCTGCCCTGACGCAGGATGCTCGGCGCATCTGAGGAACGCCAGATATAGGAAAGCAGAAGATCTACTTCGGAGCGCAGGAGCGTTCGCCGCGTGCCAAAATGCTGACGGGAATTGATTTGAATGCGGGGGCGCGCTTCTGACTGGATGGTAATGTCAGAAGCGCCCCTTTTCGCCGCACCAACAAGAAAGAGGTCGAAGATCTCTGGCGTGCTATCAAACCGTGACGGCTCATCCTTGAGAACAGATACGAATGTGTCCTTGGGATCGAACGGTGTCTGGTCTAGCCGCGCTTCGTCTATCATTCCTCTTGCCTGTTGCCCCTCTTATTTATTGACCTCAAAGCGCCGGGTGATCGGCTTCCAGCGCCTCGGATCAGAATTGAAGGTAGCAGAATTCTCGATCTTCACACGTCGCTGACCGATAAAGAGTTCTTCCGGCGTTCCTTTCGCCCGAACTTCGCTCGATGTGATAACCATGCTGTTGACCAGACCAGCATCGACAAGCCGACGATACTCGACCATGCCGAGATAATCACGGCGCAGGAGGTTCATATTCTCTTTCAAGGCTTCTTCAGCCTGCATTCGCCCTTGGCGCCAGCCTTCGGCCATATAGCGATCCCACACCTTGCGTTCTTCCGTTTCTGAAGGAAGAAACTGGTCTGATGGATCTGGCGTCTTGTCGATGCCCATGACCAGATAGTCGCGCCAGCTTGGGATGACAGCGACGAGGCGACCGGGTTTCTCAATCCGGTAATACTCGTCTGCGGCAACGCTCTCGCGGCCACCGTCCGTGATGGTGATCGCTTCCTTTGCCCTGCTGACGACAGGCGGCACAACATATCCCGTCTCGCGGGGTGCCTTATAGACCACATCATTGAAATTGAATTCTTGTGAAAGGGCAGAGGATTTAACTTCAAGCTCTTTCAGAATTTCCCATGACCGGCGCTCGTAAGCGGCTTGTGCAGAGTAAGCCAACGCCGCATCGCGCAAGGCTGAATAGCGCGCGGCGTCAACCGCATTGGCTCCTGTGCCGCTGCGGGTTTTCTTGGCAAACTGCTCATAGGTCAAAGGCGCGGATGATCCCCCTGCGAGATTGTCTACGCCGCCTAGCACTGGCGGCGGCGGCGGTTCATCCAGCTTCACGGAATTCGTTGTGGTGCAACCTGCTAATGAAACCGATACGGACATGGCTGCGATGATCGGGAAAAACTGCTTCATAGTCGGGTATCGTCCAGATGCGGGACCGGACTCTTTTCGGGCCGGGCATAGTGAATTGTCATGACGCGCGACGACTGATCTATTTCGAGCCATGCCCGCCCTTTCCCCTGACCGAAGGCTTCTCGCAGGAAGCCGAGAAGGGTCATATCCTTATAGTGAACGGCGACAAGAATAGGCGATCCGGAGCGCTCGCCCTTGGCCTGCACACTATATCCGGCCATCGCCGCGGCCTTGCGCGTCACATCATCAAGAGTGCCATTCCAGCGGGAATCCACCGGTTGCAATAAAGCTTCGCCCGGTGTTTCCGGATGGATACGGACAGTATTGCTTGCAAATGGCTCAAGAGCTTTAGGATAGAGCGACGCATATCTTTTCTCCTCGCTAACGGCAGTTAACGATGAATCAAGATATTTTTGAACCGAAAGAGTATCGAAGTTCTCTTTCTTATTTGCGCACGCGCTACAAAGTAGCGCCAATGCAACAACAACTGGCTTCCGCATTTATAGTCGCCTTGTCTAACTTTGTGGACAAGCGATCAAAGAACGATCACCCTCGGGTGATAGTGGTAAAGAATTTGACCGATTTTGCAACATATAGCATTAGAAAAATGCCCTATGCGGTCATTAATGTGAAAAACCCTCGCCCCTCTCATGGCCGCGATCCATCGACTGTTCTTGGCGCAATGAGATTTCATGCCCGCGTTGAGCTGCTTGAACCGTCGATGTGAGTTGATTGGCCTTCGAATATCCCTCAATGAACGCATTCAGCCGCTGCTCGGAAACTTCCGGCATGGCGCGGGACAAACGATCGCGATCAAGATCTCCTGAATTCCCAACACCAAAGCGCTCTTTGACGCCATCGACAAGGCTGCGAAGCTCGCCAAAGGCTTGCTTGTCATCAGCCGTCGCGATCAGCCCACTTAGCTTTTCGACAGGGCATCGCTCGATCCGGCCGATCAGTTCTCGCGCAGCCGGCGACAAGTCTGCCAATGGCTCCCGCATGAGATTCCGGAACCGCTGCTCATGGCGGGTCAAATCGGTACGCAGATTGGTGCGCCTTTGTCCGTAATCATGAAGGGCAGAAAGCGCGTGATCGAGCGATTGAAGGGCTTTATCTCTGGACGCATCATTGCGCCCCAACAGCGACCGGTTTCCAAGTAACTCGCCGTATGCAAACGGCTTTGCTCGGATCTCTGGAACAAGCCGGGAAGCAGGTACATGGCGCTTATCGACCTGCTCTTTGATCATGGTCAACGTCGTGTCCGGATTCCGCCATACGGCTGAGACGGCCTTGCGCAAATACTGCGCAAAGTTCTGCATGTCCGGATGATTATCAATCTGCACTTCGACGGCTGCCTCAACGCTCTCGTGCCATTCCATCTTTCCGATAATGAGCGGCTTTTCAGGGGTATCGAACATGGCCTGCCTCTTTTCGTACTGATCAATAACGCGCTGCTCTTTGGCCTCGATGTTAAGTGTTTGCGCAATGTCGAGCCTCTGAAGATCCTGCCCTGCTTTCTGACCGGCATGGATCAAAGGCCAGCTTTCGGAGAATGCCTCGAACAGGTGTTCAGGAATGAGCGATCGTAGCTTTGCGGTCGCTTCCTCATTCAAATCAGGACCGATCGCAACGGCTGTTATGCGAGGCACGATAGCTGCGATGGCCTTATTGAACTTCACCAGATCATCGGATGCCATGCCGTCGCGCAGTTCATAGCCGATCGCAGTGAACCATCGACGGCGCGCGCGATCTGTATTGTCAGCCTGTGAATGCCCAAGATTGTGCTGCAACCGCGAAAGCGCCTGTCGCACTGCAAGAGTCATTTCAGGGAAACGAACAGGCGCTGGCGTCGGCACAGGGCGTGGGCTTGCGGAGAATTCCGGCTTTGTCTCCCGCTGGATCGTCGGCTTGACCGACGGTCGCAGCGTCTGACTGAATTGTTCTTTGAAGGCGTCCAGGCGCGTGATGACCTTGGACAAACGCGCGCGCATGGCGCTGACCTGATGACGGAATATTTCTCCGATCTCATTCAGGCTCGGAATGCCACGGCGTTCTGCAAACTCTTTGACGCTCTGCTGATAATCGTCGCGCTTTTCATAGGCGAGCGTGGTGTCCTTCATCCGATCGCGCGATAGCTTCTCAACGAGCTTGTCGAGCGATTTGAATTCATCACCGCCAGCGTAAAGATTAACCGACTCTCTATGTCGGCTCAACGCCACATAGGTCATGTGCGCATCCATGCTTGGACTTGCCAGCACATGAACGGTATCGACGGTTGCGCCCTGACTCTTATGGATCGTGGCCGCATAGCCATAATCAAGATTGGCGTAATCGTTTTGAGCGACGACAACATTCCGGCCGTCCGCCAACTGAACGGATATGCGGCCGCGCTTCGCTTCCTCGACCACTGCAAAGGTTCCGTTCTCGACCCCGAGATCTCGGCTCTTTTCCAGAAATACAATGCGGTCACCGACCGCGAACTGGCGGACACCGCGCGCCGTACGGAAGCTGTGTTCGTCCTGAAGTCCGCCACGCTCTTTGATCAATTCACGCGCCGACTGGTTAAGGGCATGCACGTCCACATTACGGTGCGCCAGCATCAGCACATCAGCACCGACCTCCCAATCGCGCGACCAATTGTCGATCAAATGACTGCGGGCTGTCTGACTGTCTGGCTCAAGGTGAACCATATCATTTTCGATATAGCGAGCGATGGCTTCCGCATTGCGCCCGCTACCAAAGTCAATGGTCGCTTGCTGCATCCAAGTTTCACGCTGACGGCGAACTCCGGCAAGCTCAACATATCCCACATCATCCGCGATTGCTCGAAATGCGGCACCTGCAGCAATAGGCTGGAGCTGTCTGGCATCGCCTAGCAGAATCAGCTTTGCGCCCGCATCCTGAACCTTGCTGACAAATTTTTCCATCTGAGACGAGCCGACCATTCCGGCTTCGTCCAGCACGAAAATATCACCGGACTGTAAGAGATGAAGATCATTTTTCCAGCACGCTTCCCACGACGCAAGGGTACGCGATTCAATGCCAGCGCTTTCAGCCAGACCAACGGCGGCTTTGCCCGCAAGGGCTCCACCAACAACGCGATGACCTTGTGCCTCATAAATCGCACGAACGGCATTCATGACAGTTGATTTACCTGCACCGGCATAGCCGACCATAACGGATATTCCGTTATTCTCTGTCAGGCGACCAATGACGGATTGCTGCTCACTGTCAAACTTGAAGCCGACTTCTTTCTCGACCTGACTGAGGGCTTTTGCAGCAATTTTTGGCGAGGATGAGAAGCTGTCGCGACTCCGCAAAGTGCGCGCCGCTGCCATCATGTTACGCTCAGTTTGCAAAACTTCTGTTGTTGTGAATTTTGGCCGTTCCAGCATTTTGTCGCTGATTGGATCAAACACCGGAGCGGAGATCATAACCTGATTATCTAGGGCTCCCACACGATAGAAAAGAGCTTGGAAGTCAGCATGATTGTCGGTGTAGCGATGGCAAACTCGGGCAACGTCGCGCTCATCGAAAACCGACTTTTCTGCGGTAATCAGCGTTAGCACTATCGACGGATCAGCCATGATGTGTTGACGGCGTTGCGCCTCAATATCCGCATTGACTTTGATACGATCTGAATGCCCGCCCTTGCGATCCATAGCATCGGCAACCGGGCCACGGTGCATCATAGGTTCGATGGAGATCCCACGTTCCGCATAGGATCGATGGTCTACACGAATATCAAATCCATGCTGCGCAAGGTGATGATTTTGTGTTTCTGCCCACGACTCTCTAAGTGCTGGAATAAGCTCTTTGTCACCGGCGAACTGCCTATAAAGGGCATGACCATTCTTGGAGAACTTGGGATTGCCATCTGCATCAAGTGATCGCACATTCTTAGGCCCGAAACCATCATCAGCGAGTGGTCGCAGAACCGTCATAATGTGGACATGCGGATTACCTCGGCTGTCATGATATGCCCAATCGGCAACAACGCCATTTCGCGAAAAGTTGGTTTCAACAAACTCACGCACAAGGGCAATGTTATGTTCCTGAGAAAGCTCGACAGGTAAGGCCAGTGTCATTTCGCGGGCGACCTGTGCATCACTTCGGATTTCAGCCGCTTCGACCTTATTCCATAAAACTTCGGATGCCTTTGCGGCTGGCATGGAACTTAGCGCTAGAGCCCACGCTGGAGCATTATCAGGGATAGCTATTTCGCTATGAACATTGCCGCGCTTGGCTGTGAAATCATGGGTAGTTCCATAGCGATCATTCGTCATCGTTGCGCAATGACGATAGGCGGCGGCAGCGACGGCACTCTGCCCTGTCGCTCTGCTCAAGACCTGCGCATGAAGATGGAATATCGCCATGCGTTCACAAATATCAGCAAGGTATCGATTTGTCGATACATAAGTGCGCCCTTGGAACTGGGACTGCTACGCAGGTCCAGACGGGACTAAGAATGCGTTGGCAAAGCCAACTCTCTCTTTATTGAGTTTTCGCTGCGCTCCACTACTGGTTGTGAATGTTGTTGCTGTATGTTGCAAATCGGATTAGCATTGAATGGCATAAAGTAATTTTCATTGGAGAATGATGAATGGCTAAAGTTTCGAGAGTCTCGAAGATTCAGGAGGAGATTGCCCGACTACAGGAGCGCCTTGAAGAAGAAAGAAGCAAGGAAGCTGAGCGATTGGGTTCGATAGCCGTCAAAGCTGGCCTTGCGGATCTTGAGATCAGCGACCGCGATTTGCTCAAAGCTTTGAAGGAAGTAGCTGCCCGATTTCAATCTTCAGGGACTGAATGATTACGGCCAGCTAAATCAGCACCTGCAACAACTCTACAGGAGGCACAAAGAAGGAATGGCAGCAGACAGACGCAAGGACGCCCATGAAAAAATCATGCTTGGTGGACTAGTCACTAAGGCCGGATTACGTGGCGAAAATCCTGCGTTCATTCTCGGTGTTCTTCTCACTGCCTTTGAACAAAAAGATAACGAGAAACTTCGCGATGCTATGATCGAAAAAGGCAGGAAGGCTTTTGAGAAATGATAACAAAACCTCATGAGCCCTCGCCCAATTTCTTTCTGTTATGCTTCGCTGTCGTCATCCTGATTGCACCTCTGTTCTGGTACATGCGATTTGTCGCTCCGACATGGATCGGACCAAATGGACAAACCACTGGCCTGAGTCTTTCTCAGGCTTGGGATTGTGCATTATTCTGGAAGGCTTCAACCTGCCGGATACATCTTGAGCAAGCTGGCTATCCGGCGGTTTCGCAACTTTCGCGAAACCT
>NZ_JBHEEE010000024.1:0-13224 GCF_041929865.1 Pseudochrobactrum lubricantis | reverse complement strand
ATCTGATGTCTGCATCGCCAAAATTTACGCCCAAACCGTCAGGCAGGCAACTGTAGCCCAGTTAACGTGACAACACCCGCCGGCGTCCTCTCGGCCGCGCAGCGCCATACCCATTTTCTCGACAGCCCGCGCATGGTCGCCGTCCTCGGCCGATCGGATTTCCGCTTTGCCGATCTCAAGCGCCGCAACGTCTCCGTGTTCCTCGTCCTGCCGGGGTCAGGACAAGAGCAGTTCAAAATCCTGCGCTAAGATCGAACGGACGATGAACATCATGCAGCCCGTAGAAGTCTGCCGGGAAGCCGCAACGACCTGAAGCCTTCGGGCATCTGCTGTTCGGTGTCCCAGGAATAAATGCCGGTGAGATTTATGTGCTCCCAACTGAGCGGCGAGATGTGGGGTCTATCCCAACAAAGGTACGAAATGCGACATAGGATTATCCCTGATTTCTGACGCGCATGATTGTTTGCCTGCTGGTTTCAAAATGGCGTGCAATGGCTGAGATCGTCTCGCCGTTTTTGATCTTGTCTCTCACTTCAGCCTGCTGATCCGCCGATAATGCTGATGGCCTCCCCAGAGGCTGTCCCTTGGCCTTGGCGCGGGAAAGACCGGATTGGGTTCGTTCGATGAGGAGATCGCGTTCGAACTGGGCAACTGCATTGATGACATTCATGGTCATCTTTCCGGCGGAGCTGGTTAGATCAACGCCGCCGAGTGCGAGGCAATGCACACGGATACCTATCTTTTCGAGCTTGGCAACGGTTGTGCTTACATCGATGGCGTCGCGGCCTAAACGGTCAAGCTTGGTGACGATCAGTACGTCACCATTTTCCATTTTATCCAACAGTCTGGAAAACCCGGCACGCTGCGCGATGGCCATTGAGCCGGAGATCGTCTCTGAAACGATGCGATGAGGTTCAAGGGGCTCCGTGGGCATTTCTACATTAATACACGCTAAGGGAATTTGAAGTTGTTTGGATTGAAGCGGTTAGCCCGGATTGGCCTGAAGCGTTCGAGGGGTCGGTCAATTTCGTTCCAGAGGTAGTCGCCGGTGAGCGCGATATGCGCCCATGGTAGTGGTGCGACCTGGGAGAGCAGCTCGTCCGGAATGATAATACCCTGACTGCTGATATAATCGACAGCACGGCTGAGATAGACAGTGTTCCACAGGATGATGGCGTTGACGACGAGGTTAAGACCGGACGCGCGGTAAGCCATGGTTTCGGCGACGCGGTTGCGCAATTCGCCGAGCTGGTGGAGGAAGATGGCGCGTGCGAGAGCATGACGGCTTTCACCCTTGTTGAGGATCGCATGCGATCTGCGGCGCAGTTTCGTATCGAGCAGCCAGTCGCAGATGAAGATCGAGCGTTCTATCCGGCCCATTTCGCGCAGGGCCTGGTTCAGCCGGTTTTGTCGCGGCGACGCTGCCAGCTTCTTGAGGATGACGGAAGGCGGCACCAAACCTGCAGCGATCGAAGCCTTCAGCCGCAAGACCTCATCCCAGTGGTGCTCGACGACATCCATGTTGACGGTTCCAGCGATCAGCGCGTCGAGCGGTTCGTAAGCCGGATCGCGATCAATGACAAAGAGCCTGCGATTGCCGAGATTGCGGATACGGGGAATGAGCCTGTAGCCAAAGGCGTGGAACATGGAGAACGTCGTTTCGGTGGCGCCAGCGGTATCGGTTGCGTGCTCATAGATTTCGACGGAGCTTTCGTTGTGAAGGAGGCCGTCGAGAACGTAGGGGGCTTCGCCCTCGGATGCCTGGATCATGCGGGAGAAGAAGGAAGCAAAACGGTTGGACAGGAAGCCATAGATCGACGCCCCCGGTCGCTTGCCGTATTTTGCATTGTAGTCGAGGCTGGCTTCGCCACGCCCGCCAGCCGGAAAGAACTGTCCGTCCGAGGAGGAGATATGGCCGTCACCCCAGATCGCGGCAAAGGGATGGGCCTGCTGCGCATCGACCAGCACGGCGGTCGCCGTGGCGTAGGTTTCCGATCGCATATGCCTGTCCACCATCAGCATCATCTGGTGGATCGTGACGCCGCGTGAGCTTTCCGCCATACGTTCGGCTCCGGCATTGGTGGCGTCGGAAAGGATCGCTGCCATCAGCGCTGCCTCGTCGTTTGCCGTCTCACCGGTACGATAATGCGTGAAGCTGTCGAGGAATTTGGTCCAGCTTTGCACCTCGGCAAGCAGGCTGGTGATCCTGATCCGTGGCACCAGAACATATAGTCGGCGGCTGAGCGCGACGATGCTGTCGCGCTCCTCCTCGCGGATCGGCGAGATCGACAGGCCCTTGTCGGAAATCGCTGCATCCGGAATAGCATTGGCAGCCGCCGCCTTTGCCAGCTCTTTCAGCTTCGCATCGAGCGTGGCGGTCCGTTCTGCTCGCCATTCGGCAAAGCTGTCGGGGAGTGCGAGCCCGAGCCGCCCCTCGGCGCGCATCAGCTCGAAGATCGGCCGAGGCAGAAGATAATCCTCGAAACTGCGCCATGCCCGGCTGCCTTCGACCCAGATGTCACCGGCCCTCAGACGCTCTCGCAGGTGAACGAGGACCGCCACTTCCCAGGCGCGCAGGTCGATATCGGCACTGTTCGGGCGCACGCAGCGTCGCCATTTGCGGGTCAGAAAGGCGAGCGGCACCTGCGCCGGCAATTTCCGGCCGCCATAGAGCGCGCGCAGATGGTCCACTGCTACAAGGATCGGATCATCAGCACGAAACGACCGGAACGAGAACGTGCGGAACATCAGTCTGCCCAGCTTGCGCAACGATTTGTGCCGCTTGATGAGCTCGTCGAATTCGTTACTGCGATCAGGGTGGACGACAGATCTGGCTGCCGCCATGCTGGCGACCAATCCGTCCCAGCCGAGGGAGGCTGCGATCGCCGATGCAAGATCGGTTTTGCTCGCACGAGCGGCCAGAAGCGCCTCGCCGAGCTTGAGATGCTCAAGCGCCACCCCATCAAGAACCTCGGCCTCTTTTAGCCGGCGTTCCGTGCGGCTGATCTCGGCCTTGCGGCGGTTGCTCCCAATCATTTTGCAGAACATGTCGATCGTCAGGTCGGTGATCGACGCCTGTCTCTCGATGACGAAGGCGGCCAGCGTGGCGTAGCGACGTTCGGATGTCAGGCGTCGTATCTCCCGGGCATGCAGAATGCGTGCATCCCTGGCGATGATGCCGTAGCGATTGGCATGGATCGTCTTGCGACGGTCGTCGGGAATGGCGGCTGAGCGCAATACCTCGAGGCGGGCGATCAAGCCTTTGAGGTTCTTCAGCTTCGCCCCTTCAGGTGCTTCCGCAATCCAGCCAAGGTGGCTCCGATCGCCGGCCCGCTCAGCGAGGAGCTGATCAAGCGCCTCGATCGAAGGCTGCTCCAGATCCCGGATCAATTCGCGATAGGCTTGTCGACGCGCCGCCGCCCGGCCGGCCAGTGCCAGACGGATCAGCAGCTCCGGCATAGGAACGAGCAACTTTCGTTCCTTCAAGGCTTCGATCACGGCCTTGGCGATCGGCGCACCTTGTTCAGTGGCCGCCGCCTCGCGTGCCGCCGCCGTTATCAACTCGCGATAGTCACTCGTCCGGACAGGCTGAAGCTCCAGTGCAGAGACGATCTCGCGCGCGTGTTCCCGGCGCGTTTCGTCGCGCTGGGCGTAGAACTCGAACACTGCAGGGTCGATGCCCAGCTGGTCGGCGACAACAGAGACAACCGCCTGAGGTGGAACTTCGCCTATTCGCAGCAGACGGCCCAGATCACGCACCAGTGCGAGTTGGATCGCAAAGCCAAGCCGATTATGCGACCGGCGATGTTCCTTGACGAAGACAATATCCTCGGAAGTCAGTGCATAGCGCGCTTGCGCATCTTCATAAGCTTCGGGTGGTTCGAATAAAACGGCACGCGATTGCTCATCGAGAAACGCCATCAGCCACGGTCACTCGTCAAACTACGGTTTCGGGCGTGCCGGTCTTGCCGGGGCCTGTCCATCCAGTCCGCTTCAACGTGTCGATCAAGGTCGAGCGCGCCACCTTGAACGTCCGGCACACGGACGCCTTGCTGGCGCCAGCTTCCAAAGCAGCTAGAACCTGCTCGACCTTTTCCGCATCGATCGTTGGAGGTCTCCCGCCCTTACGGCCACGTCGGCGAGCCGCCGCCAGGCCGGCATTGACCCGCTCGGTGATCAGCACTCTCTCGTATTCTGCAAGCGAGCCGAACAGGTTGAACAGAAACGCGCCGTGCGAATTCGTGGTGTCGATCGCCTCCGTGAGAGATCGGAAGGCGACACCACGTTCCTTCAAATCCTCGACGATACGGATCAAGTGGGAGAGTGACCGGCCTAACCGATCTATCTTCCAGACGACCAGGACATCGCCTTCGCGCAATTCGCCGAGGCATGCCTTCAGACCCGGCCGGTCATCACGCGCTCCGGAAGCGCGATCCTGATGGAGATGGCGCTCATCGACCCCGGCCGCGAGCAGGGCATCGCGCTGCAAGGCAACCGACTGGCGCTCGTCACTACTCGATACCCGCATGTAACCGATCAACATGTGCGACAAACCTCAAATCAGGTGTTGCCGCACAGCCTAACATTCCGACAGGGTTTGTCGCGCAAAAAATGGCCCTATTGCGTGGCCAGTTTGCCCCGCGATCACGGTGAGCGGAAATCATGTGTTTCCCGTCACCTGCAAAATGCCCTTAGCGTGTATTAATGTAGAAATGACCACAGAGCCCCTTCAATGGCAAAGCCCGCAGTTTTGATCTCTCGGATTTGGTTTTCTGGCGTCTGATCGAAGGTTGATACACGGGCGTAGGCGAAAGTGCGGGACATGAGCAATTTTCTTTACGAAATAGGTGTGCGGAATGATACCTGTGTCCTATAATATTACAAGGTATTTTACGGACAGGCTTTTTGCCCCTGTCCGTAATCGTCCGATTCCGTACAGGGGTAAAACGATCTGTCCACAAATTACCTTGACATTCTTATGGACAGGCAAGATATTTCGGACAGCCTATTCGGACGAAATTGACTTATGCCACGCACCTTCGCCTATGTCCGCGTCTCCACGACCGGCCAGACCACCGAAAACCAGATTCAGGAAATCGAGGCGGCTGGCTTCCACGTCGAGCCGCGCCGCATCGTCACCGAGACCGTCTCCGGCAGTGTCGCCATCGCCAAACGCCGGGGATTTTCTCGGCTGCTGGACAGGCTGGAATCCGGGGACGTGCTGATCGTGACCAAACTCGATCGCCTCGGCCGCGATGCGATCGACGTGAGCACGACCGTCAAAAAGCTGGAGGACATGGGCGTGCGGGTACATTGCCTCGCCCTTGGCGGGGTCGATCTGGCAAGCTCGGCCGGGAAAATGACGATGAACGTCATCAATGCTGTGGCTCAGTTCGAGCGTGACCTCCTGATCGAACGCACCCAATCCGGTCTTCAGCGCGCCAAATCGGAAGGTAAGGCCCTCGGCCGACCCGCCCGGCTCAATGAACAGCAGAAACGTGATGTTCGCGCCGACCTGGCTGGCGGCATGAGCGTTTCCGCCCTCGCCAGAAAATTCGACACCAGCCGACAGACTATCATGCGCGTCAGGGACAATAGCTCACCATCCTGACGGCTACATCACCGCGTCGTTCAATGGATGCTCCGCTTTAGCGGCTGCATCCATTGTGACGGAGTGTCAATCATGAGCAAGGCATCGTCCAAGGTGGTGCTGCATCGGCACTCGGAGTTCATGTCTTCGAGTGCCTGAAGCATTAATTCGGCAACGGCGAAGTTCTGCTCGTGCAAAGCTCGTTTGAAAGCCCGCGCTACCAATTCCTGAAGCATATTGGCATTCTTCATCGCGCACCACCTTTCCGCTGTTCCAATAGCGTGCTGCTTCCAGCGGTTGGAAGGTCAAGTGAAAAGTGCGCTTTTTGGCCATATAGGCCATATAGGAAGAAAGCTTTCTTTCTATCCAGGCCCGCTCTGATTTATCGATAGCCCGTTGCGGTTCCACCTCTACCCTGCACAGCAGGACAGCTTTTTTACGTCCTTGTCGAAGGTCTGAGCTGCAAGCTTCAAGCCTTCGACGGTCGTCAGGTACGGGAAGATCGCCTCCGACAGATCGTCGATCGTCAGGCCGCCGCGGATAGCCAGCGCCGCCGTCTGAATGCTGTCAGCGCCTTCCGGCGCAAGAATATGCGCGCCCAGGAGCTTCCGGGTCGCCCCGTCGGCAACCAGCTTGATCAGGCCGCGTGTATCGCGTGCCGCCAGCGCGCGGGGCACATTGTCGAGGGAAAGAACAGACGTGCGAACCGAATGCCCCGCAGCGCGCGCCTGCGCCTCGGTCATGCCGACACTCGCCACCTGCGGGTCTGTGAACACGACAGCGGGCATTGCAGCATTGTCGTACCGCAGGCCATCGCCGTTCAATGCGTTCTTGGCGGCGAGCTTTGCGCCATAGGCAGCCATATAGACGAACTGGTCTTTTCCGGTCACGTCGCCGGCGGCATAGACGCCGGTTTTTGAGGTGCGCATGCGGTCATCGACAATGATGGCGCCGGCCGGCGTTGCGGCAACACCCGCCTCAGCCAAGCCAAGGGTTTCAGTGTTCGGGCGGCGTCCCGTCGCCACGAGAATCCGCTCGGCCGTCAGGATTTCCGGCCGACCGTCTCGCGTAATGGCGAGGGCTATACCGCCGTCATCGGTCCTGCGGGCGGTTTCGTAGGCGATCCCGCCGACGATCCGGATACCCTCATCGGCCAGGTAGGTGGCGAGCGCCGATCCAATTTCGGGCTCAGCCTCCGGCAGAAGCCGGCTGCGGAATACGAGCGTCACCGCGACGCCGGCCCGCGCGAACGTCTGGGCCAGCTCCACGCCGATATAGCCGCCGCCGAGCACGATCATCGAGCGCGGCAGTTCGTTCAGGGCGAGCGCCGTCGTGCTGTCGAGCGGCGACACGTCGGCAATCCCCGGAATTCCCGGCAGGTCTGGGCGCGCGCCCGTCGCGATGATGATCCGTTCGGAGGCGAGGCGCTGGCCCGCGACCTCGACGCCGCCGTCAACGAGACGGGCCTGCCCTTCGCGATAGACGACATTGTTATACTCTGGCAGCAGATCGGCGTATTTCGCCTGCCGAAGACCGGAAACCAGGGCGTCTTTCTGGGCAATCTGAGCGGCCCAATCGACGACGCGCGCGCCGCTTTCAATACCATCGAAACGGGCTGCCGCATCATTGGCGTGACGTACGGCTTCCGTGGCCCGGATCAGGGCTTTCGAGGGCACACAGCCGATGTTGACGCAGGTGCCGCCGATCGTGCCATGCCCGACAAGGGCCACTTGCGCGCCTTGTTCGGCGGCGGTGATCGCGGCGGAGAACCCGGCCGAGCCAGCCCCGACGACTACAAGATCGTAACGGCCGTTGCCCTTATTTGGCGTCGGTTCGCAATGTTCACACATTCAGTTTATCCTTGTTTTCTGTCGGTGATCCGCAGCAAGCGGCATCCGCCGCTGAGCCGGAATGGCGGCGCCGATAAAGGTAAAATGCCGCCAGCCCAATAGCAGCGAGTGCGATCGGGATCAGCACATAGCCGGCTGCAGCGAGCCATGCGGAAACCCCGAAGGAGCCCGCAGCGACCAAAAGAAATGGGGCGGCACAACAGATGACGGCGAGAAGCCCGACACTGCCCATGCCGATGAACTTTCCATCCGTCATGCCGAGCCTCCCTACTGCGAAACCTTGGAGGGATAGCCGGCGTTGGTGGTTGCGGTGATCAACGCAGCGACATTTGTCTTGCCGTCGTCAAAGCGCACCTTGGCGATCGCCCCATCTGTCGCCTCCGACACATCAACCGCGAGCACCCCTGACACGTTGCTGAGCGCCCGCTTCACGATCGGGCCGCAAAGTTCGCAGGTGGCATTGGCGACATTCAGCGTGACGGTCTGCTCGGCGGCAAAAGCGGCGCCACTCGCCAGCAGGGACGCGGTGAGAGCAATAAGGGGTAAAGTTTTCATCAGGAACTCCTTGAGGTTAGGCAGTGAGGAAGAACCGCGCTGCATAGGGAAAGCCCACGGCGACGATGATCAGAATCGTTGCGATCCAAAGGCCTATCTTGGCGTCGCGATGGGACGACGGACGCGCGCAGTAGGAGCCCTCGATGCACTCAGCCGCCCTCGGCTTGCGATAGACGAGATAGAAGCCGTAGCCGAGGCAGGCGAGCGCGATCGTGACGAACACGGGCTGATAGGGCTCGAACGCGGTCAGATTGCCGATCCACGCGCCGCTGATGCCGGCAAAGAACAAGACAAAGGGCACCACGCAGCAGGTTGCCGCGCCCAGTGCCGCCACGATGCCGCCAACCGACAGCAGCGCTGCCTGATCAAAACCCTTTTCGACGGGCTCCAGGGCCTTGTCTGCCAGTGGCCGCACTTCGTCCTGCGTCATCGTTCACATGCTCCCGCAATTGATCTATGGTGACCCTAGTGCCTGTAGTAACTACAGGGTCAAGCGGGAAAAATTCACGGATTTGTGCGAGCTACGTGATGCAAAAGACTGACGAATTTTCTATCGGCGTCCTATCCGAGCGCAGCGGCGTCCACATCGAGACGATCCGCTATTACGAGAAGATCGGCGTCATGCCGAAACCCGCGCGCAGTGCCGCCGGCTATCGCGTCTACGGCAACGATCACACAAGGCGGCTGCATTTCGTGCGGCGCGGCCGTGAGCTCGGCTTCAGCCTCGACGAACTGCGTGGACTGCTTCGCCTGGTCGACGGGCATAGCTACACCTGCCGTGAGGTTCATGACCTCACCATCGAACACCTGAAAGATATCCGTCAGAAAATCGCCGATCTACGACGTCTGGAGCGGGCAATGTCGGATATGGCCGCGCAATGCACCGGCAACCAGGTTCCGGAATGCCCGATCATTGATGCCCTATTTGAAATGCGCCCTGTGGGCCGTTCCCGCTCCGTTCGACCTTAGCGCAGGATTTTGAACTGCTCTTGTTCCGACCCCCTGCCGCCCGATCGGCTCGCTACCTATTCCCGCTGGCTGCGCCTGCTCGTCGCCCAAAGCCTCACCGACATGGCGCGCGATCCACAAAAACCGGCCGTGCCGGTCCTCTATCTACTGGATGAGTTCGCCGCCCTCGGCCATCTGGCCCCCGTCGAGCGTGCAATGGGCCTCATGGCCGGCTACGGCGTCCAGCTCTGGCCGATCCTGCAAGACGTTCACCAGCTCCGCGCCACCTATGGGCAACGCGCCGGCACCTTCCTGTCAAATGCCGGCGTCCTACAGGTGTTCGGCGTCAACGATCACGACAGCGCCCGGCTTGTCTCCGATCTGCTCGGGCAAGAGACGGTCGTGTTCCAGACCATGAGCCGCGCCCTCGATGCCGAAAAGACCGGCATCACCTACGGCGAGCAACACACCGCCCGCCCGCTGCTGACGCCGGATGAGGTCCGCAACCTGCCGCAGAATGTCGAATTGCTGTTCCTCGCCGGGCAACGGCCGATCGTCGCCGGCAAGCTCGCCTATTATGCTGATTCCGAGTTCCGGGGGCTGTATGACGCTCCCTGACGTATCAAGAAGCGGACCCGGCGCTTTGCGCCGGGACTTTGTTACGAACGGCCCTCCGGCGCGGCTTGCGCCACGATCCACCCGCCGACCTGGTGCAAGCTCTATTCAAGGAAAACCACGGCCGCGACGATAGCCCCCCGGCCGGCCCGCTCTCATCATCTAGGGCCGTAGGGACGGTCGGGGGGCGGGCCACACGCGCAAGCATTAGCGTATTTAGCTATTTACGTATCAACGTGCATAAGGCTCGATCGGCGGCAATCCGTGCTGTGCCAGAACGGCCGAAAGCCCGGCCTCGGCCATCGCCTGAATTGTCGTGCCCTCTGCATCTGCGAGCTGGCGAAGGCGCTGCCAGTCCGATCGCCGGACCTTGACCGTAAGCGCGACAGTCTCGCCCCCTCCCCTCTTTCGCCTCGGCGTCGGGATTTCCACGGCCGGGCGGTCGTCCTCGATCGCTGCAAGGCTGGTGGCTTCCGCGCCGGCCCTCGGGCGGGTGAAGGCCGCGAGGCCGGTTGCTTTCTTTGCCATAGGTTTCTCTCCTTCAATACGCTCTTACGTATTTAGCTATTTACGTTCTAAGGTGTCCTTGATCCACGCCCACAAAGCCCGGATTTCCTCGGCTGCCCTGCCCTCGGCCTCGAACTCCGTCACGGCGCTGCCGGTCGTGACGGCGCGGGCGAACGCGCGCCGGTCGGTAATCTCGCCGGGGACGATCGGCAGGCCGTAGGCTTCCAGCGCCGCGCGCGTCTCCCCGATCTCGGGCGCGCGGAACGGGCAGGCGGACAGGACGAACGCACCGCGCACCTTCGCGGCCGTCACGATCTCGACGGCGGCCGGGACCGCAGCGAGGTCAAACGCGGAAGGTCGGACCGGAATCAAGACCAGCTCCGACCTCCGGGCTATCTGGCCGGCCGCCGGGGCGGCATGGGGCGGGGCGTCCACTACTGCCAAGGTCATACCCTCGCCCTCGGCCGCCCTAAGCGCGGCGTCCAGTTCCCCGGCCTGCGCCGTGGCGACGATCGGCGTTCCGGCTTCCCGCGCACTCGCCCATGCGGTCGCGCTTTCCTGTGGGTCCGCGTCGATGACGCAAACCCGTTCGCCGGTCGCCTCGGCCGCCACGGCGGTATGAACCGAAAGCGTGGTTTTTCCGCTCCCGCCTTTCTGGCTCAAAAACGCAATGACGTTCATGCGTCAATCCTTCTTTGCGTGAATACGTATTAAAGCATATAGCTAAGGGCGTTACTACGTCTTTAAGCTAGTGCGGCCATTCCTCGGCCGGCCAGTCCCGCGACGTATGGATGACGCGCACGATCACGATGCTTTCCCAGCCCGCTACGTCCCGCAGCTCATAGGCGATGATGTAGGGATGACGGGCGAGGGACTTTTCATAGGTCCCGCTCACCCGCCCCGGCCGGCCGGTCGCAAATTCGCCGAGCTTGTTCCCGGCGTCCTCGATCGCGTCCACGACCCGTTCGGCGGCGAATGGGTTGTCCTCTGCGATATAGCGCAGGATTTCGAGGTTATCCCGCTGCGCCTCAATCGACCAGACAACCGGCCTCATCCGCGCGCGGCTTTCCGGCGCTTCGCTTCCTCGATAACCTCACGCATTTCCGCGACGGCCTGCGCATGAGGGATCACTCGGCCGGCCGCCGCATCGGCCATGCCGCGCTTGATACCGTCGATGATTTCAAGCTCGCGATCGACATAGGCGGCGACGGCCTCGCCGGCGAGGAAGGATTTGCTTCGCTGCGTGTCGTTCGCGATCCGGTCGAGCTTTTCTTTCACATCGGGCCTAACCCGAATCGTCATGGTGGTGCTGGCGGTCATGGAATCGCCTCCGTGTGTTGAATTGTGTACATCCTAGCACGGTTTCCCGGCCGCCGCTATCGCCTTCTATCAAGGTGATACGTTTACACGTTAATACGTATTAACGTAAATAATTAAACACCGGCCTTGCCTCTCGCTCCCTCTCGAAAGCCCATAGGACGCTGGCCGCAGGCGCGAACGGTGCGGATTAGGTGGTGAGGATGCCGTTTCCCGGCCCGCCTATACGCGGGCCGGAACCGCCGCAGGGCCGCGTGAGCGGCCCGAACAGCGGCGTCCGCTTATGTTTGTACTCTTAGATAAAGATCAGATGGGGATTCAGTCTGGTTATCAGACTCACGTTTCATCACACTCTTTGCCAGCATCACGAGGGCCTTTCCGAGCGGGCCATCGCCGGCGTCGATCTGCGTTCGCTCATCGAGGGGCAGGGTGGTCTTGTAGGCGCTAATTGCCTCGCTCCAAGCCCGCTGATCCTGTCCATGATCGGCAGGCGGGGGCGGGGCCTTGCCGAACCGCCCAAGGAACTGCCGCGCCTTCTCCGGCAGGGACAGGCGATAGGCGTTGCTCGTCTGCTGGACCTGTGGGCCGCGCCCTTCGTTGCCGGTCGGCTCATAGCGCCGCAGCCAGTCGATGAAACCATGCGCCCGCAGGTTCTTCAGCGCCCGCACGATCGTATCGCGCGACCGGCCCAAGCGGTCCATGATCGTGGTGATTGACGGCTCTAGCCGGCCGGTGCGGAAGTCGATGAGATTGACGAACAGCCGCAGCACGTCGAGCGCCACCGATCCTAGCGGGCCGCTGCGCTCGCCCTTCTCGCGCAATCCGGCCTCGTTGTAGATTTCGGCCGCCTTCAAGATCGCCTGCACGTCCCTGCGCGTCGTCGGCCGCCATATGCGGCCCTCCGATCGGCCCCGGATATGGCTATGCCGGCGAACTGGCGTCGGGCAGCGCGGGGCAGGGGGCGGGAAGATCAGCCCTAGCGCAGTCTGTCCCGATCCTCGCAGGGTGGCCCGGCGCTCATGGGCGAGCGTCGTAAGCTCGCCGGCCTCGTCGTCGGTGAGCTGGCCCGCGCCGTAGCGGTTCCAGACCTCCCGCATGATTTCATCAAGCGCGTGCCCGCGCGCGCAGCCGATCGCGGCCGCGTAGTGCGTCCTCAACATATGCCCTCGTCCTTCCATTTGAAGGACATGACGGCGAGGACGGCAGGCACGGCGCTCCCGTTTCCGCAAGAATCAATCTTGCGAATTGGAGTGCTCTAGCGTAGATAGGGGGAGACTTATCGGCCCCGGCTCTACGGTGTGTCTGACGGCCTACAAAAACGCTCGACCGTTGGCGCGGTCGGGCGTTTTGCCGTTATGTCCCTTGCTTCGCTTCGATATAGAACCTCAACGCTTCTTCGATGATCGGCGCGCGAGCTGACGCGCCCCGTTGCTCCTTGATCCTGTCGATTGCCTCGACAAGCTCGCCCGGAACATAGGTATTCAACGCCACGCGGCCGGCCGCGATCTGCCGCGCCCTGTGGGCGGCAACGCCCCTGCGAATCTCTTCCGCGCGTTCCTTCATGTTTACAACTAAGAGCAAGCCGCCCGATTCTGCAATCCCTTGCGGAAGGAACCGGGAAACTAGGGCCGGCAGCTAAACGTAGTAACGTCAATGCGTATTCACGTTATTGCGTTCTATAGCCCGGTAGAGCGTGGCGCGATGCACCCCCAAAAGCCGGGCGACTTCCGCCACCGGCTTCTTGTCCTCATGGATGAGCTGGCGGGGTGTTGTCACGTTAAGTTTCTCTGGCCGGAAAGGCCAGGGGCTCGTAGATATTCAGGCGAAACAGGCCGCAATTTT
>NZ_JBHEEE010000023.1:0-13334 GCF_041929865.1 Pseudochrobactrum lubricantis | reverse complement strand
TCTTTGCGGAGCTCGCAGCATAACTGCGTTCAGAAGTAAGGCCGCTTATATCCTTCCAAAAACTTTGCGACAGAACCGTTTAAAGTCCTGATACATACCATTGTCAAAACGCTGCGGGGCAGCCCATCCGGCAATCCGCGCCACCGGCTCCGGATCGATGAGTGCCAGCGACAGCAACAACAAGCTTTCATTGGTGACAATACGGCTGGCAGGTGCCACCAACCGCACCTTGCGGCCTGCGGCATCCTCAAGCAATATTTCAGCGTTTGCTGTACCGGCTACACACAGGGCAAGCACCCAGAATACTGCCAAAGAATACAGCAAGGCCGCCGGTAAACCGGCGCCCTTTTTGCGATATAAAACCTGTGAGACCATTACCACTCGTATTTCAAATTTGCGGTAATGGCGAGCCCTGCACCATAATTACAGCTACCGCCGGTTTTATTCAGACAATGAGAAACATACTCTTTATCAAACAAATTGGTCACGTTAACACGCAGTTTTGTACCTTCGAATTCCTTTTTCAATGCCCCGAAGTCATATTCCATTCCGATATCAACCAATGTACGGGACGGGATACGCAATTCATCAAAATACGTACTATCTGTTTGATAAGATGACATGGCACGTACACCAGCACTAAGAGACAAGCCCTGCACGGCATAAGGTGTATAATGAACCCAGGCACTGCCCTGATGTTCCGGCAGACGCAGCATCTCACGCCCCAGAGCATCAGGATTATTGGAACTCAACACTTTGGAGTTCGAATAAGCATAAGCAGCCATTATGCCGATTTCCGGCGTCAGCTCATATTTTCCTTCGATTTCAATACCGCGTACCCGCTGCTTACCGTCCTGCTCGAACAATGTAGGTCTGACCGGATTGGGATCTTTTGAATAAGGGGTCAGCACATTATCCTGTGTCAGCTGAAACAAGGACAATGACATCATTCCGCGACCACCAGCAGGTTCATATTTTACGCCAAGTTCAATCTGGCGGGCAGTCTGTGCTTCATACGGATCGTTTTTATAATCAGTACCCATCAAAGGCAGGAATGAAGTCGAATAGCTGACATAAGGAGCCAAACCATTATCAAACAGATAGGTCAGCCCTGCCCGTCCGGAAATTGCATTATCATTGGTAGAGACGACCAGACTATCCGGTTTCATTCGGTTTGTCGTATCAATATCGGGTCTATCGTAGCGTAAACCAAATGTGCCGACCCAGCGATCATAACGGATCTGATCCTGTACATAGAGACCAATCTGGCTTTGCTTCTGCAAGCCTGATGTTGTCACCGCAGCAAGCGGATATTTAAGCCCGTAAACCGGATTGTTATAATCAATCCCCCGGCACTGTAACGCTTCTGTCCGAATTACCGAAATTTGTGGATGAAACACCGCGCACATAATCCACACCAAACAGCACAGTATGATCCAGAGTACCGGTTTCAAATTTGGTTTGAGCCTGCGTATCAACAGCAAAAGTTGACGTCCAGTCATCCGATACCGCTGTCACCCTCTCAAGCTGGGAGGAAGGGGCACCGAAATAAGCAAAAGCCGGATTGACCAGTAGCAGGTTCATATCCTGACTGGAGCGGCCGTAGCGCATATTCTGGCGAATGGTCCAGTTCTCGTTGAACTCATGTTCAAACTCATAGCCCAGGTGGTAATAATCGCGGTTAAAACCGCCCCAATCCGGATCACCGAGAAAAACATCACGCGGAATTTGTCCGGCTGGATTAGGCAGCAAAGTGCCGGTGGCAGGATAAAAACGCGGATTAAACACTGGCCGGTCGCGCTGATAATAACCGTACATTGTCAGCGACGTATCTTTGGTCGGCGCCCATGTCAGGCTCGGCGCAATCATAAACTGCTTGTCGCGCTCATGATCAATCTGTGTATGCATATTCCGCCCCTGCCCCAGTAGGCGATAGCTCCATTCCCCGTCCTGTGTCACAGGGCCGGTAAAATCAAAAGAACTTTGAACGCCGCCGAAAGCAGAGGTGCCGATATTGATTTCCCGATGCGGGGTCGTTTCAGGCCGTTTACTCACCTGATTAACAAGACCACCCGGCACAGTGCGTCCGTAAAGCACGGAAGCAGGCCCCTTGATGACCTCAACCCGCTCAAGTGAATAAGGATTTATGCTTGGTGTGGAATAATTGCTCGGATCACCGGCAATTGCCAGCCCATCGAGCCACATTGTACCGTATGAGTTGAAGCCACGAATATACAACCAGTCATAGCGTACATCATAGCCATTGGGATCGGACAATACACCCGGCGTATAACGCAGAGCCTCCGCTACAGTATTGGCACCTTGCACATCCATTTGCTTGCGGGTCACAACATTGACGACCTGCGGCGTTTCAAGAAGCGGCGTATCGGTTTTGGAAGCTGCAACACTGCGCTTGGCAACAATGCTGTCAGCGGCCTCACCGGTGCCTTCACCCTCAATTGTAATCGTATTGAGCTTAATGTTTTCCTGCGCAATTGCAGGAACAACACTCAGACCACAAAGCATTGTTGAAGCCAGCAGTACAGACTGCATTTTGCTGAGATTCCACAATGAACTCATTTTTAAATATGTCTGATTACTCACGAATGCCCCCAAGCCAGTCAAGCGCTGATCCTTAAACTTGACTTTATGTGTCATATTAATTTAAATATTTATGGCACCAGAGCATGTCTGACAATCTGCACACCTTTGCAGAACAATCAGAAATCTTTGCAATCCGCTAAATTTTTATGAAACTATCAAATTTGCAACTTTGTAAGCATTAAAATCCGATATTTCATTCAGCAAAATCAGTCATTCTCAGATGACTGGTTAAGAACTGGAAAGGCATCGCAGGTGAGATCCTCTTCAGACCATATATCCGCCAGCATTTCAGCAGACAAACATTTGCGTGTTAAAGATTTTCTACGCAACGAACATGTTGTCCTCGATAGCCCTGATGATGATCTCGGCATGGATGACACGTTGCTGAAAGGCTCTTTTCTGCATCAGGAACTGCGTAGCGGCTTAACGCTTCATGTCAGTGATGTTACAGAAGAACGAGCTTTTACCGCAACTTCACTGATCCATGAGGGCTTATCCTGCATTTTCTTTCTTGATGGCCAGATTGACCTGAGTATCGGTGATAAAAAATTCGGATTTCGCAGTGAAAAAAAGAGCGCAATTACCGGTACTGCAATTATGTGTACCGGTGATGAAAGCTTCCGCAGATCATCACAAGGGCATCAGCATCTCTGCCATCTGGTTGTATCTGCTACACCGGAATGGCTGCATCTTGATGCTATGGAAGAACTGAGTGATCAGCAAAGCGCTAAACGTCTGTTTAAAGATAATCTGACCGAACATCGCTGGGCACTGACACCACGCATGATCGAGCTTATTAAACAAATACTCACCCCGTCCTTTCTCAGACCGGAGCTGCGCAATCTATATCTGGAAGGTCGCGCAGTCGAGATTGTGACCGAAACGATCAGCGCAGTTATGCAGGCCGAGCAAAATTCTGCAAAGAGCGCGTTACCCAGCCGTTATGACACGCTACGGCTGCAAAGAGCCAAAGACCTGATAGAATCGCATCTTACAGAACCGCTGAGTGTGGAACGCATCGCCCGTGAAGCAGGCATGAGTGCCAGCGGATTGCAGCGTCTGTTTCGCATGACTGAAGGTCACAGTGTTTTCGAATATGTACGAGGTTTGCGCCTTGACCGCGCTTTTTTCATGCTGAAATCCGGTGAAGCTAGCATACAAGAAGCTTGTTTAATTGCCGGTTATACGAACCCTGCCAATTTCGCTACTGCCTTCCGAAGACAGTTTGGCATCACACCGCGTGACGCTTGTAAAAAGCAATATTCCTAAAAATATTCATGCGTTAACGCTACTACAATACTATGAATATTAATATCGACTCCAGTGAAGATAATTAAAATACCACTCATGGCAAAATCAACATTTTGCCATGAGTGTATCAATAAAAACGCCTTTACATTGAACTTGTATAGAAAATATACCTTATCTACACAGCACATGCATTCACTGTTTTAAGTTGCGCCGCATTGACGGCTCTCTCCAGCTCCTCGGCCTTAGGAACAGACAGCCAAAGCGCAATGGCAAAAGCAAAAGCACCTCCACCAATTTTACCTAGCAGCAGCGGCAGGATAATGCTTGGCTGAAAATTGGCAGCAAAAGCTAGGTGATCGCCGAACATAAAGGCAGCACAAACTGCAAAGGCAATAACCAACACCTTGTCTTTCGGGCGCATATCCCGCACGAGGCGAAACATTGCCAGAATATTGGCTGAGGCTGCCAATAATCCTGCTGCACCCACAGGACTAAGCCCGACTTTTCTTCCGAACTTTTCCATCGGCACTGCAAGAAACTTATTGATTAGGTAGACCATCGGAAAAGCACCGCTGAGCATGATGCCGATAGCGCCGGCAACCTCTAATGCACGAAACTGATCTTCCTCATCGGCAATAATCGGCGCAAAAGACCATTTACCAAACAATGTACTGAAAATTGACGTAAAATATTCAACGATTGAAAATACCAGCACCAATGTGATTGCCGCATACATAATGCGCCCGAACCACAGAAAGCCGGTAATCATCTGATTGGGAAAGAATTTAAGGCCGCCCGCGATTGCGACACAGAAGATAATCAGTGGTGAAATATTCTGCAAAATAACTCGCAAGGACAGTGTAGTCTTCTGCACAGCATCACCAGTTGCAGAAACATCAGGACGAATACCGACATCAAACATCATAATGCTGATCGAGGCGATAAACACCCCAACCGGTATGCTCAATATGCCAGACATAATGCCCAAGGCCATATATTTATGATCTTTCTTTTCCAGCATAGCGAGACCAACCGGAATAGAAAAAATGATGGTTGCGCCAGCCATAAAACCGGTAATGGTAGCCATAATCCAGCCGTCCGGTGACTGCGCCAACGCTTTAGCAAGCTGATAGCCGCCCATATCGGCAGATATTATCGTTGTTGCTGCAAGAGCAGGATCTGCGCCCAGCGCATGAAACAACGGCTCCACCATTATACTGATAAAAGACGAGAGAAATGGAATAGAGGCCATGATGCCTGCAACCGGTATAAAAATGGGGCCGATACTATGCAGACCTTCAATAAATTCTTTTCCTAATCCTTTTTCACTATCACGAATTGAGGCGATGGCTCCCGCTATTGCACAAGCCATAATGATGTAAATAACAATTGTACCAATATGTGCCATTTTTCGTTCCCGTTTATGGTTATCATTGATTGGTATGCTTTTTATTTTAGCGCAGTTTCGGGAAAACTGATTTCCCACTTTCCTGAAACTGCTTTGAGCTACTTGAACAATTGCGTCAGGTGATCGTTGAGGAAATAGCCTTCGGGATCGAGCTTGCGGCGCAGAATGCGGAACTCTTCCGCTTTAGGATAAAGCGCAGTGACATCATCACCGGTGAGAAAATGCAGTTTTCCCCAATGCGGGCGGGATTTGTACCCGCGAAGAATTCCATCCACATCACGCAGATATTGCCAATAATCTTTGCCCGGTTCACCGGAAACAGAGATGGTCACACTGTCCTGCTCAAAAAACGGGCTCATCCATGCGCCGTCGCCGGCCGTGAAGCGATATTCAATGGGATAGATCGCATCAGGATGCTTTTCGAGCATCAAACGGCGTACTTCTTTCACCGCTTCTTTGGCATGGGCAACCGGCACTGCATATTCAAGCTCATGAAAATTCGGCACATATTCAATCGGGTAGATTTCCGAACTATAAGCGATTTTCTCAAATTCGCTTTCCATCGGTGCTTCTTCCGTAATGTCCATGATTTTCATTTCACAAACATCAGTAGTGCGACCTGATTTAGACGTCGCAGCTGTATCGGGCAAGCAATAGCAGTGGCGGCTACGCTCTGTCGGGCACCAGAAAAAGCTGAAATGACGATGCTTGGCGGCCAGATCGTCATGCATTTCCATACAGGCGTCAAAATCTTCACGCCATAGCTTTTCATGCAGATTATAGCTGTCCATCAATTGCAGAGTGATTTCTGAAATCACGCCGAGCGTACCGATAGAAACACGCGAAGCACGCAACAGATCTGGGGTTGTTTCATCTACATTCAACACACTGCCGTCCGGCTGCACCATTTTCATGCCAACAATCGAGGAGGCAAGATTGCCGAGGGTTGCGCCAGTGCCGTGGGTGCCGGTAGTGAAAGCGCCTGCAAGTGCCTGACTGTCAATATCACCCTGATTGACCATAGAGAGGCCGTTTTGTTTCAGCACCTGCCCTAATTCATTAATGGTCGTTCCTGCCGCAGCTGTAACGCGGCGCTTCTCGCGGTCAATGTTTTTGACACCCTTCATTTGTGAGAGCGACAACAAAAGTCCGCTGGTGCCAACAACGGGTGTAAAGGAATGGCCGGAACCGGCACAACGCACATTTAACCCCTCAGCAGTGGCCGCCCGCACCATATCAGAAAGCTGATCATCACTTGTCGGCGCACCGGTATAGCGCGTGATGCAAGACTGGTTACCAACCCAGTTTCTCCAATGTCCGCCTTCTGAAAATTGCATGGGCGGATTGAGGGCGTGTTTAAGATTTGTCATGACTATGTTCCCATTTTTAACTTCCGGCCGTTGTTTTTTTGTCGGTCACGGAGGCTGTATCTTCGATTAACCTTTATATTGCCGTATAGGCATTATCGGCAAACAAATGCGCGCCATTAACAAAACTGGCATCATCACTCGCCAGAAACAGCGCGGCAGATGCAACTTCTTCCGGCGAACAAAGACGACCCTGCGCCGCTTTGATCGCCTCTTCAGACACATCAACGCCGAATTTACTCAAATCCCTGATCTCGCGCTGTCCGTGTGCAGTCGCAATAAAGCCGGGGCAAATAGCATTGGAGCGGATATTGCGATCACGAAATTCAACAGCAATCGCACGGGCAAACATATGGCAGGCACCTTTGCTGGTGCAGTAGAGTACTTCCATCGGTGTACCAACAACACCGGAGATGGAGGAAGTTGAAACAATACTACCATGCCCTGCTGCGATCATGCCCGGCAGAACCGCCTTCGTGACCAGAAACATGCTTTTCACATTAACGGACATAATGCGATCCCATTCCGTCTCGGACGTTTCAAGAAACGGCCCCACGGAGAGAATACCCGCATGGTTCATCAGCACAGTGATGGTGCCAAGATCGCCTGTGACTGCCTGCACTGCATTTTGCACTTGTTCAGCATCAGAAACATCACAGGCCGTGAAATACGCTGACCCGCCACTGCGCTTAATGTCTTCAGCAACTTTCTCCCCATTGCTGGAGGGCAAATCGAGAATGCCGACCTTTGCACCTTCGCGAGCAAACAGTTGCGAGGCGGCTAGTCCGCAACCACCAGCACCACCCGTAATCAGTGCAGTTTTTCCAGCTAAACGTCCTGTCATGGATAAGTTCTCCCGTCAGGCAAAATCGGGTGATTTGCCTTTGTCTTCCGTATGAAAATTATCGCTGCTGCCCCGTATTTTTAAACGTTCCCGCTAGTTTTTGTAGGGGCTATGCATTGAGGACAGAGGCTAAATGCAATAGCTTTTGCCGTCGATATACTAAAAGTTATATGCGGGCAGTCGTAAGGGAATGACGATTAATCGAGGGGAGGCTGTGATGCTTGATCATGATTTTGTTAAAGTCGCAGCTGTCATCAGTGCCTCTGGGCAGGATAACTTTGGTAAACAGTTAGATGCGGTGATTACAGATATTGCCGTTTTTGATATGAGCTGCATTTTTGCCTTCCGGTTTAATGCCGAGCCTCACCTGATCCATGACGGCTACAGTAAGACTGTGTCCCGCAAAGCTCTCAGCTCCTATATGCGTGGCGGCTATTTACTTGATCCATTTTATGTTGCCTGTATCAGCGGACATGAAACAGGCCTGTGGCGTATGGGTGAGCTTGCACCGGACAGCTTTTTCAATTCTGACTTTGTAATTTCGCACGATATTCACCCATGCGTGTCATCTGAAGCCGGAGTGCTGATCGAAGAAATCGGTTTTGTTGTACCATTGGGTGAAGATGTAAGTGCCACTTATTCGCTAATGCGTAATCAGGGAAAGTTACCTTTCAGCACTATAGAAATTTCGAAACTACAAGCGGCAGAACCATTCATCCGCGCGGCCTTGCAGGCGCATTGGAAAATGGTGCGGCCAGCCGGTTTTACTCCGGTGGCAACCAGTGCGAATGATATTGAAACCATGTTTCTCAGCGTATTCAAAGATCAGCTTACTAGCACTCAACGCAATGTTGCTCGCATGATCTTACGCGGTCATAGCAATGCCTCTATCGCTAATATTTTGAATATTACAGAGGGGACTGCCAAACTGCATCGCTCTAATATTTATAAGCGCTTGTCGATCTCCAGTCAGACGGAATTGTTTCAGCTGTTTATCAATTATCTCTCACATCATTGAGATAACTTCGCTGACATAAATCAGTCGTCTCTGACGTCCACGCGAGATCACCCACATAAACTTCCTAATTTTCAATGTTAAGATCAATCTGAAGTCTAGTGACCGGCTTGTATTTCATGATTTCCGTACCCACTGCCGTTTGCTTCGCCAATCCACTCATTAAGTGTTTCAGCCATAGGCGCTGGCAATAACTACTCAAACTCTTTTTCAGCATTGAGTGCGAAAGCTATTTTCACAAGAGTTTCAAACGCCCCCTCGCCTGACTTCTCAAAAGCGCGAACCGCGCTATAAGAACCCCCAGCCATGGATGCCAGGTCTTTTTGAGTGAAATTTTCCGCAATACGCCGAGTACGCAAGCAAGACGCAAGATCCAACATAATAATTTGCGGAGAATTCAACTTAAATTATATCATCGCGACACTTAACTATGTATTGAGCAAATAATTTATATTATAACAGCAATTATATTATTATCTAGAGAATTGATTTCTGCTTCACTCAAACTTCGTCACACATTGATATGACTATGCTCCTGACAAATTTTAGCTATTTAGGTATAAAATATTTACTTTGCCCCAAGACACCATTTCGCAGAGAAATATTCTAATCCATTACCGCAGCACATTCACTGCAGCCCTGCGAACATATGGTAAGAGCTTGTGCGCATCTTGCGCGGCATCACGGATAAAGGTTTTGAGGAATTGTGCGCCCAGCTCCTCCGACACATTGGCTTTGAGAACCTGAAAGTGACGGGCCAGACCGGCGATCACGGCATTGATGGTGAGGGCTTTCTTCTCATCAATCGATTTGTCCGCATCAAGGTCATGTTTCAGTGCAAGCGCTATGCTGGCACTGTGCAAGTCAAAGAAATACGCGACTTTCAAGGCGCCATCCAAGGTCGCGCAGAAAGGGGCATTTTTTTAACGGCTGGTACCTTTACCGAAAACGCACGCGAAGAAGCTGCCCGTGAGAATGCGGCAGCCATTGAACTGGTCGATATCGACCGACTGCTGGAACTATTGATCGAGGAGGGCCTCAGTGTTCGGGAGACCAAAGCGCTGATGATAGATCGGGATTTTTTCTCGCCTTATCAAAAATTTCTCTGATATTGGCATGCGTGAGGTTCGGCGCGTCGCAGCATCTATCATTCGGTAGGCCTGATCGGCAGCGATACCGCCAAGGAGTATCTCACTCAGCCAAGTATGAGAGAACCACTTCCACGCTCAATCACGCGAAGTCTATTAGTCCATTGATAAATAAAGAAATATACGCTCAATTTGTGCGGTTATTCGCGGGCAGGATGGGATTCGAACCTTTATGCCGAAGTACTCGACCGGCGCTCGGCCACGCGATAGGCAATGTCGGCTTTAGGGAATTCTCAAGTGCCCGTCGAATGACAGGAATAAAGCGCAAAGCATCCATTCAGATATAACTACAAAAGATTTCAAGCAGTGAACTGAGACATCTAGCAAAACCAACATTTTGCCATGAGTGTATAATGGTAACGATTTTGTATACCTTGTCAAAGATCCGAACCGGACAGACAACCCATGAGAATATCAACGAGATCGCCTAGCGCGGAAATAAGCCGGAAAACGTGGCAACATTATTAGGCTCTGCACCGGCCGCGTCAGAGGCTCAGATGTGGCGCTGGTGTTTAGGCGTGGCTGGATCATTATGAGACAGAGCCTGATCCGGCAGGCTGGCATGAAATGCTTTTTGTGACAAATGGTACGCTTACTCTGGAATTGACAGGTATCTATACGGATTATCCAGCCGGTACTTTTGCGATCTATAGCTCTGCGCAAAACTATGCATATCTGAACAAGCAGGACAAACCGGTTTTGTTTATCAGAAATGTATTATCCTGATAAGCAGTAAAACGGAATATCTCTGCCTGCTATGTTCAAATAAACGCTTCTGTGGTTACAGCCCGGGCAGCGTCGCAAAGTATTGAGCAGGAAAGAAACGCTCTTATCTCTGGAGGCACTTATGCTACGAGTTGCGCGAATGTCTGGAATGGTGAGCGGTTGTCGTTTGCGAATTGGTTCTTGCGGATCATGTGTACCACTTCGATGACTACGAGGGTGGCCGATGTTGCATGATTGACGGATACAACCCGTTCGGCCAGAATTTCCTGAAGGTCGCTACAGGAAACCGGATAGCGCACCTAAAAGAAGACTGCAGGCAGGATGACACTTTTGAGAAAATGCGTCCTTTTGAAATCCACTGTCATTCGTATCCGCCTCACTCAGTTATACGCACTGGCGTTAACATAGCTCAGAAGAAGTAAAATTTTATGACACAGCCTTATCGCCCTGCCCGACTGTTGCAGGCACCTCCTGATGAGCGTCAGGTGTCTGTTCCTAACCCCATCATTTTTCCACTTATCCTCATAGATTCTGGAATGTCCAGTTTCTTATCAATTAAAATACACCACAACAATTCCCACGCTACTCCGTACTCTTGGTGATGTATATATTCTAGTACATCCTTGCCGTCTTTATCATCGATACATTCACTTACTCTATTAAGAGAGTCCATTAAAAGACTTTCAATCTTCAGATAATATCCAATATTTTTCGAAATCATAACTATGGATTCCTAGGTACATTTGTAGGAAATGCCGTCACTACGCCACCTCCTTTTGAGGCTGGCTCTATGACGACTCTGATTTTCACATTATCAACTACAGCTTCTTTTACGATACGATTATATTGTGCTGTCCCAACGATATTGGGGTTTTTCGCAATCGCATCCACTTCATCCAGTATTCGTTGTGGTGTCCAGTTTTTGGGGAAGGGGCTTTTACCCGGACTGCCAGGCCATAAATGCCCACCACCCGTCCTATCTCCATATAGAATATGTGCAGTACGAGCGGATGAGATTAAGCCTTTTCCGGCAATTCCAGAGTTATTACCAACTCCCCCCATTGTGGCTGCTGCCATAATACCCATGACATCAAGGCCAGCATCATAGAGATTATTGATTTTTTCAGAAACTGAGAGAGCAGAATCATTCCATATAGCAGCCCATTCGGCGGATTGTGCAATTCCAGATTTTTGCCCCGCAAAAACGCCTTGGTTGTAAAACTCGCTGTACGTTCCGCGCTTGCCACCATCCAAGTCCTCAACAACCATACGAACCAGATCGTTCACATGCCAAGTAAGCAAATCACCAGGCAGAGCTCCAGAAGTGGTTACAAAACCAGAATCACGAATAACCCTTGTACGGTCATCGAAGCTCAACGAATTGAGATACGCTTTAATCGCATCCCGACATTGTTCATAGGTTGAAATGCCTAATTCAATCTTTGAACCATCTGCTTTAATTATAAAGCAATCTGTCTCATACGCGTATGCAGATGATACAACCCAACCTAACGGGGTGAACCTGTTGAAACCCTGTCGCTGTGGCCCACACCCACCGAAACTGCCACCATTTGCAAGAGCATCTAACCCCTCACGAACATTGCTACGCTCTTCCGATGTAAGCTCTCGACCAATAAGGTAACGATCTATAAAGCCGCCCGGTTCCATCGCCTTACCGATACCCGATGCCACTGCATTCAGACTGGTGTCTGACAGATAGAAATCTATCTCGACATGCTTATCCTTGGTGATCTCATAAGCTTGATCAGGGTCACGGTTGAGAGAAGCGAGGTCTTCCGTCTGGCCGCTAGCTTCAAGCTCAGCCTGTTTGTCCTTGTCACGGATGATGATCTCGCCCGGCCCGACTGTTGCACGCACTTCCTGCTGTGTATCGTCTTTTTTGTAGGAGCCTTCTGCCGTGTGGTTCGGTTGCGACGTTTGATCCGGCTGCTGTTGTTTGCCGGTAAGATCAATATTGGCCTGAACATCAAAGCCTTCGTATTTCTTTGAGCCGGAGAAATCCTCATGTGTCAGCGTGCCGGTATCAAGCTTAAGATCACCACTTTCGGAGATAATTTTGCCCGCACCAAGATGCGTGTTGCCGCCAACGGTTACATCCACCTTGTCTTTTGCGACAAGGCCTGACTGCTCCTCAATCCAGTTGGTCTTACCTGAGCCCGTACCGTAACCCGGCGACACACCTGTGATTGCCGCCCCACCTGCTCCAAGCGAACCGCTGACACCAATTGAAGAAGATTTGTTCGAGCTTTCACCCGTATCAGGAACCGAGATAATATTAAGGTCACGCCCCACATTGGCGGTGATCGTCTCACCTTCAACGACAGCGCCCTTCAGATTGGTGTCTCGACCAGATTCCAGTTTAATATCACCAGCACCAGTAACGTGGCTGTTAACCTGCGTTGTACCACTGCTATTCGATTTTCCAGAACCTACATTAGCATTTCCAGTGACACTGACACCAACGCCACTCAACGTCACTCCAGCCGAAACGCCAACATTAGCACTCGCTGACTTATTAGATGACGACGAGCTATTCGTCGCTTGAGCACTTTCCAAATTGATATCATTACCAGCTTTCAGGCTGATATCACCTGCACCACCTGAAATCAGACCATATTCGTCATAACCAGCAATGATTTGTGCGCCATGGCTGTTGATGTCGCCCGATTTAGCTTCGATGGAAACGCTGTTGCCGCCTCTAATATCTGTGACGACAGGAACAGAACTCTCAGCATTTTCCTTCGATTTTGAATATTCAAAACCAACACCTATCGAAGCCGAAGCTATGTTGCCTGTACCATTAGCCATACCTTGCAGATTTTTGATGGCATCATAAGCTTTTAAGCCAGCAAAACCTGCATTAGCAGCGGAATTGTTGATTTCCGGTAAGAACTGACCCAGTTTTTCCACCGAGAATTGACCCGCCTTTTAATTAATGTTCGGGTTTTTA
>NZ_JBHEEE010000022.1:0-14196 GCF_041929865.1 Pseudochrobactrum lubricantis | reverse complement strand
TGATTTTGGCTTCAGAAAATCTAATGATGAAAGAACGCATTCAAGTTCTGGAAGCGGAAAACAAAGAACTGATTGCAGAGCGTAAGGAAGGGGCAGATTAATGGCTATTCGTCCCGACTGGATGACCGGCACGCTTAATCTCGTTGCCGGAACACCTGACTTCACCACAACAGGATCGGCTTTGCAGACCGCAGCCATTCAGGCTGGTGATGCGATTATCACCGCAACAGGCTATGTGCTCATCATTGCTGAAATCACCGGGCAGAACAGCGGCCGGTTATTTGATAATTGCCCTGTGGCAGCTGCCGGTGACGGGCAACCCTTGCGGGTTCGCTATCAGCCGGATGGTAGCCGTGTGCAGGCTGCAGTCCGCATGGTCAGAGAGCTTCTGACAACCGGAAATCTTGAAGCCTTTGCTGCTCTCGCTGGCGAAGAAGATGCAGTACCGGTCTTTGTTGGACCAGGTGTTATGAAACTGGTACCGAAATCAGAATTCGGACCCGATGATACCAAAGGCAATCTGGCCGCTCTCGCTGCCTTGGAGAATATTGCAAATCTCACAGAGCTTGCAGCAATTGCGAAAGCGAATGATCAGTTCATCGTCATGGGGGCGGACGGCACAATCACGCTGAAGTCAATCAAGAGCGTGACTGATGCGATAGCCGAATATGCGACTGCAATTGGCGAAAAGTATACACTACCGGCGGGCGGTACTGAGGATCAGCTGATTGACGGCGACGGTGCGCTTACTGCGAAGTCTGATCTACCAATTTCACAGGCAACGCAATCCGCACTGAACAGTAAGGCAGAAGCTGCAGCGACACAGAGCGCACTCGAAGGAAAGCTAAGTTTATCAGGCGGTCAGATGACTGGAACTGTTAACGGGAAAACACCGCCAAACAGCGGAAATAATCAGCATGGGTTCTTTTGCGGTGCGTCTTTTGGCTCTTACGATAGTACATATAACCGGTCATCACCATTTGTTACCAGAGCACAAAGTGCAGGTAGTCACTTCGCTCTGTCTATGAAACTCATGTATGCACACGCTCATGAGTCAAACCCGGGAGCTACATATTCGGGCACGTATGCCTTAGGTGTTCTAAATCCTAACATCGCAAATCCAGGTGCATTTAATATCCTGCATACCAATGCGGATAATCAGGCAAATAAAGTATGGTCATTCAGTGGTGATAGTGGTGGCCTTAATGTACCTGGTCCTATTTCAAAAGCGTCAGGCACATGGAAAATTGACCATCCATTAGACCCTGCGAATAAAATTCTCCGACATGGATTTGTCGAAGCGCCGGAATACGTCAATATTTATCGTGGTGTTGTCCGTCTTGTTAACGGCAAGGCAACTGTCAACATTGACGAATATTTCGGCATGATGTTCGGCACGTTCTGGGCAGTGAATACCGATATTATGGTGTCATCTCTGCAAAATCAGGAAGGCGACACAGTCGTTTGGCCTGAAGGCAAGATGACCGGTGGTATATTGAACATCACCTGCGCTCATGAAACCTGCAATGATGAAATCGCTTGGATGGTCACAGGGCGACGCAGAGACCCGTATGTAATTCTTGTTGATCCGAACTGTGAGCGCGGCACCGGTCGTTTTATTCCTGAATTTGATAAAGAGGATTAATCCATGAGCACTGTAACAGTAATCGACTATAGCCGTGCCGGTAAAAAGGGCTTCCCGCTATATCCTGAAGCGCATCCTGAAATCACACTGCCAACCAAGGAAATACCGGCCAGCGAAGCGACACCGGAACAGGCTGTTGATCCAAAGCAGGCACTGATGCTCTATGCTGCAGATAAACGCTGGCAGAAAGAAACCGGTGGATTTGAATTTAACGGCCTGCATATTGCTACCGATGATCGTTCCAAAATCATGATTGCCGGTGCGCGTGAAGCGGCGAAGGGTAATCCAGATTTTACAACGCCTTGGGTGACTGCAACCGGCGAGCTTGCCATGCTGGATGCGGCAACAATCATTGCAATCTCAGATGCAGTCGGAGCGCATGTGAACAACGTCTTCGGCATTTTCTCGCAGGTACTGCCGCAAATTCTAGGCGGCACAATCACCGATCAAGCTCAGATCGACGCTGCTTTTGCCTGACAGGCAATAATCACTCCAGCCTGATAGTCGGGCACAATCACAGGAAAATTCAAATGGATAAAACCGTACCAGCTGGCGCGGCGATTCTGCTTGACTTCATTCGTAAGACTGAAGTCGGGCGGACTGATCGCGCGTCTTATAACGTTATCTACGGTCACAATCAGGGCAAGCTATCAAAACCAATCACCTCGATGACAATCGGTGAACTGGTTGATGCGCAAGCCAGTTTTAGCAAGCGGTTCAAATCATCGGCCTCTGGTGGTTATCAGTTCATGCGCAAGACCCTGCAGGATTTGTCGCGTGAGCTGCGTCTGAACGGTCGGCAGACTTTCGATCCGGATTTACAAGACCGCCTCGGCTATCACCTACTTAAGCGCCGTGGCTATGAAGAGTTCATGGCCGGTACAATCTCCATCATTGAGTTTGCCAAACAGCTGGCAATGGAGTGGGCTTCGTTTCCGGTGCTTGCCGCGACTAAAGGCCAGCACCAGCAACTTAAACGCGGCCAGTCCTATTATCATGGTGATGCACTCAATAAGGCCTTGGTAAAGCCGGAAGCCATCGAGGCGGTGTTGCGTAAGGTAAAAGAGGCAGGCAACGACTTGCCTGTTCCGGTTTCTGAAGCGACGGAAGTGGAAACACAACCACCTGAACCTGAAAAGGCGAAGCCGGTTTCTCACTCAAAACGCTTTTGGACATGGCTGACAGCTGCGGCGCTTCCAGCTCTTGGATTGTTGGATTGGCGGGTGCAGCTGGCTTCCGTGGTTGTGGTGGGTGGTATCGCGGTTTACGCGATTTACTCCATGCCGTCTGTGAAATCCAAAGTCGAAAAACTGTTTGAGGCGCTCTGATGCTGGGGCGGCTCCAAATTATACTCGCGGTGCTGGCCGTGTGGGCAGTTGCGCTCACGGGTGCTGTCCAGCTGGGTAAATACAAAGAGCGCCAACGCGGCGCAATTCAGCAGCTGCAGAGTGATATCCGCGCTGAGCGGGAGAGGGTGAAGGATGATGCAAAAACGCGCAATCTATCGGACTATGATTTCTGTGTTCAGTCTCTTCGCCGTCGCGGGGTGCAGTCCGCAGACTGTGAGCAGCTGCGCGGGTTGGCGCAAGAATGATCTGTCTCCGGCTGGATTGGTGGCTTTGACAAGAGCTGATCGACCAGCAGCTGAGCGAGTGGAAGGTAATGACCAAAATGGAAAACGGCAGGGGTGCTGGTGATGGCAATGGATCCAAATGCAAATCCGGCACATCGCTTCAATGAATTGCCCGATGAAACGCAGGAATTTCTCTCTCAGTTACGTGAGGATGATATTGAAACCCTTAAGGACGGCCTGCGATTGGTTATAGCTATGCGAACAGTCGGCGGGTTTATGAAATGGATGATTGTTGCTCTTATCGGTACTTTTATCGGTACGGTTATGCTGTACGAGAATATTCTCAAAGTGCTCAACTGGATTAATCAATCCAGATAAAAGCATTGCCGGTCGCGTTCTCCGATCGGCAATGTCTACGCTGTCCTATCGCGCCATCATCATAGCTGCGATCAGGCCGGTTGCTGCCGTGATCAGCAAATATTGGTTGTCGACTTTTACCCAGTGCTGTCCGCGCCCCGGCTTGCGCAGACCATAGCGCTTGTAGTCACGCACTTCTTGATGGCGACGCCAGTCGCCGTAGCGCTGACCTTTTGACCATTTTTTGTAAAAGCGCTGTTCATTTTGCTTTTTATAGTGCTTACCATAGCTTGGGCGGTTAGGCTCATAGCGATGCTGCTCAGCCTTGTGAAGCGGCTGGTAATCACGGGCTTGTGCTAATGGCGCACCAACAAAAGTAAGCGCTACAGCTACGAGAATTGATTTCTTAAACATATGGCTCTCCTGTGTTGTTGCGTTAAGAATACGGTGACGCGGATGAACCATAAATGAATGAAACCAATGCATTAGATTACATATTTTTAATGTTGAAGCTGCCGATGCACTGCAATTGGCTACAGTTGTTTACTCTATAACCACCAATTTGCCATCGCTTAACGGCCGCTGCAGCTCTTTCGCTATTTCCCATGGTGCTGTCATCCACATATCCAGCTCTTCAGCCTCAGTTAGGATGACCGGCATAGCTTTGGGATGGATAGAGGCGACAACTGAATTCGGCTCACTGGTCAGGAATGCAAACAAGGTGTGATTTTGCTTGCCCTCTGATGGCTTTCTAATACCAATCCATTCTGTCCAGATGCCTGCGAAGAAAAACAGCGGTTCAGTTTCATCAAGCGCAAACCAATGCAGCGGCTTCTTGCCTGTCTTCAGATCCGGCTCCTGTGCATACTCGCTGAATGATGTTGCCGGAACAAGGCAGCGATTAGCGACATCAAGCCAGCGTTGCCAATGGCGGGATGAGATATTCCGCACATTGGTTATACCCTTATCCGCTTCGCCTTTGACATACATCGGCGGGGTTGGCATTCCCCAACGGCTTAAGGCCAGTTCGGGGCCATCCAGATTATTGCGCAATATTGGCGCCGGATAATCAGGGTAGATTTTTTCATCAAATGAAGCGCCGTTTGTCAGGTCAATATATGACCCGACTGCTTGTTTCAGCTGGGCGCTGTGCATTTTGATATTATAGAGATTGCACATTTCATCCTCCGCTTCTTAAGAAACGCAGGATCAGGCCTTTGGTTCATTTCGGCGTAATCTCTCCATCTTCCTTGTGCTCGAAGCAGAACCACTCTGTACCGTAACGACCTTTGAAGCCGTATGCTCCCCATTTTTTGCAGTCTTTATGCATACAATAATGGATATACATACCCTTGGATGTGCGGGATTGAGTTTCCTCGCTCATGCCAGCCCTCCGGTGAAGCCGGACATTTCATCCAGCCGAACCATAGCCATGCGCATCTGACCTTTGCAGCCCCGTGCTTTGCATCGGGCGCGTTTCTCTATCTCATCAAGATAGAGTTGTTCACGGCCTTTGGCTGTGCAGATCGTGGCCTTGTTGATGTAAACAAGCCTGCTGCATTTCTTGCAGATCATTTCCAACTTTTGGGTGTCGGACAAATCACTGACCCTGTATTTGGTTTTCCAGTTGCCCATCAGTAGAAGTCCTCTGCAGAAGGGATGCGCACATAGCTGATCTTGCCGCCGACATGGCCACCCGCTGGGGGCTTCCATTCGCCCATGTGAACAATCGTGCTGGAATATTTGGAGTTGAGCGCATCCATAGCGCCATTGGCTTTTTCCCATTTCTGCCGGATTGCATCATCATTGTTGAAGATATCCAGCTGACGGGCATTGGCCTCGCTCAAATCCATCAGGGTCACACCGACACGGAAAATGGTTGTACGCCTTGGCAGCTCTCTCCGTGCGCATTCCCAAAGCGCTGTATGCGCTGTCATGATAGCTTGCTCATCATTCACGGTTGGCATTTTGATCGTACGGAACCATGAGCCGCCATCAATTGCCATCCAGAGCCATAAGCCGCTGGCATAGTATTCCTCACGCCGCAGCCGCCTGCCAGCCTTCACCAAGAGCAAACGGGCAATCTCATAGGCACCGTTGATACTCCGACTCTCCGGCGGCAATACACGGGCATGTCCATACATGCCACGCTTCTGTGGCATGGCCTGAATGTCGTAGCCGTGCAGTGCCATCCACAGCCGCTCACCATTCACACTGCGCCAGATTTTGCGCATATGTTTTGGCTGCAGATTGTAGAGCTGCTCAGTTGTGATCACTTGACTATGAGCAAGCCGCATTTTCATGCTGTGGCCAACCCCCGGAACATCTTCCAGCTTCACCTGAAACAACGGCTCCGGCATCATATGCGGGTGCCAGATTGCTAAGCCATTGCCATACTGGCCAGCCTTCTTGCTGGCGTCCTTACCAGCTTTACAGGCCATCTTTGCCAGCTGCCGGTTAGCTGCGAAGCCGATAGAGCAAGTGATAAACTCCCCGATGTTTTTGTGAATGGTGCTTTTGATCTGCTCAGACAGTCCTTCCGGATCACGCCTTCCGCGCTCGTCCAGAATGCATGTCAGCTCATCAATGCTCTTGGCCGTATCAATCGGGATAACCGTTTCAATCTCGCAAAGCAGGGCGTTGTGAGCGCGGCGATATAGGTCTGGCTTCTGCCCCACCAAAATCAGGTCAGGGCAGAGTGCTTTCGCATCCTTAATCTTCATGACGTTTTTCACGCCATAGGCTTTCGCTTCTTTTGAGCAAGCAATGACGGCTGTGCGATCTGTGCCTTCAAACGGCACAACGCCGACCGGACGACCGCGCAAACGCTTATCGCATTGCTGTTCTACACTCGCAAAAAAGCCGTCAAAGTCGAGGTAGAGACGTTCAATTGTTTCTGGCTTACGCATGGCACAACAAATCCGTGGCGCAAACGAGTGCGCAAAAGGTCGGTAAGTTTTTAAAAATTCAATTCTGTTCTACAAATGTTCTCACGCAGTGAAAGAGTCAATAGTGATTTTTGGGAGTGGGTAGATGCTGTTGTGAATTGGTGTGGAAATTAAATTGAATGCTTAAATCAAATTATTCTCAAGATGCATGCTTTATGAGTTCACTTATTGGTGCATAAATGAGTGCACATATGAGTGCACTTAATAAGATGTTTTACTGATTTTATTATATAAATTTATCATTAAACTGTGATGTGGCTCCACTCGACCGTACCATTCCAAATTTCCCGCTTTCACATCAATAGATTACGATCTGATGCCTCATCTGTAGGCAGAGCAGTTTTGTTTTTATTTTTACAAAAGCGGAGATGCTCCGCTTTTGTCCGGTATGATTTTGCTTAATAGTTCCGGCTCGGATCGACGTGGATATTGCCATCGTCATAGACCTGAATTTTCACGTCCGGATTTCCCTCAAATATCTGATATTCAACCCCGCGACGCATTTTCCATTGGTAGCCGCGCTGAGGATCAGACGCATTCGAGGGCTCCCATTTCATTTCTGAAAATTCCTTGCCCTGAGACCAGCGATTTTCTTTTTTGGCAAAGACCTTGCTTGGTGTGTCAGCCTGATCGCGCAAATTGAAATCGTAATAATTTTTACGATCCTGAAGAAGAATATCGTGTGCATTTTTCAGGGGCTTGCCCTTTTCATCAACCTTATCACGATCACTGATATGTGCCGTATAGGTCTCAACCAGTTTGGCCGGTTTTGATGTATCATTGCTTGCAGATACTGGCTGATTTTGGCTGGCTACGGGCTTGTCCGTCTGTGTTGCACTTGTTGTGCATGCCGTAAGCACGGAAAGCGATGTAAAGACTGTAATAATGCTTGTATACTTCAATCTTTCTCTCCCCCGCTGATTGAAGTCGCAGATATATGTTATTTTTTACGCTATTAAAACTATAGAAATGCGTCTCTTCCGCTAGTGACGGGCGAAATAGTAAAAATAAATCTGAATAGAATGCCGGATATATTTTAGAAAAGCGTTCCCTGACCGTTGTCTTTGGCACGCGGAGCTTTAGTTTTCTTGTCCTTGACAGACGGTTCGGCAGATTGCGTTTTTGGTGTCTGAACTGCCGGAGCTGGCGCTGAACCATCCGCAATGACGGAGCGATCACCGTCATGAAAGCGCAGTGTTAGATTTTCGCCTGTTTGCACTGCCGTTGCTGTTTTAACCGGCAGCCCCTGATCGTTCAGCACAATAGCAAAGCCACGTTTGAGGACACTTGTATGGGACAAGGTTTCCATCAGTCGGGACAGTTCCAGACTGCGGGTACGATATTTCTGCAGGCTATGACGCATGGCTTGATCGCCGCGCCGTTGCAGATTGGCAATATTGAGCGCCCATTGACGGGAGCGGCGCAGGATCAGCTCGCCGGTCAGTCTTGATGATGTCTGTCGCAGCAAGTTGCGGCTGTTCTGCGTTTTGAGAGACAGGCCTCTCGGCAGGCGCTGATTGAGCTGTTGCAACTGCAAGCGGCGCTCTCTGATTTGCTGATTGAGCAGGCGCGGGGAGAGGTGGCGCTTCAAACCATCAAAACGCGCACGTTTTTGCTCTGTGCTGACCAGCAGCGCACGGCCTAGTCTGGAACCGGCTTCATCAAAGCGGCGTCTCGGCAAAGCAAGCAGCTGATCGGTTGAGGGTAATGCTCTTTGCAAAGCACGATAAGATTCGCGCCGCCTGTCGATCAGGCGTGTCATGGCTGATGCCAGTCGTGCACTGTAAGACGCGAGCTGTGCCTGCAAATCTGTCCGAACCGGCACGGCCATTTCTGCAGCGCCGGTTGGTGTCGGGGCGCGTATATCTGCCGCGAGGTCTATCAGTGTCCAGTCGGTTTCGTGTCCTACTGCTGAGATAACCGGAATATCGGAGGCCGCAACGGCGCGTACTACATTCTCATCATTGAAGCCCCAGAGGTCTTCCAGACTGCCGCCTCCACGGGCAACAATCAGCACATCTGGTCGGGGCAGCACTTCGCCGAAATAGACCGAGTTGAAACCGGCAACGGCACGGGAAACTTCCTCTCCGGTTGTCTCGCCCTGCACACGAACCGGCCAGACCAGTACATGCAGAGGAAAGCGGTCGGTAATCCGGTGAATAATGTCACGGATTACCGCACCGGTCGGAGAGGTGATAACGCCGATTGTGCGGGGCATAAACGGAAGCAATTGCTTGCGGTCTGCATCAAACAGCCCTTCACGTGCCAGCCGTTGTTTACGCTCTTCGAGCAAGGCCATCAGTGCACCGGCACCGGCAGGCTCCATCTGCTCAATCACGATCTGATATTTGGATGAACCCGGATAGGTCGTGAGTTTGCCGGTGGCAATCACCTCCATACCTTCTTCTGGCCGGAATTTAATGCGGCTCATGGAACCGCGCCAGATCACAGCCTCAATCCGCGCACGCTCATCCTTGAGGGCGAAATAAGCGTGGCCAGAAGAATGCGGACCGCGATAACCGGAGATTTCGCCGCGCACCCGCACATGACTGAACGTATCCTCAACAGTACGTTTCAGCGCACCGGATATTTCCGATACAGAATATTCCGCAACATTGGTCGCGTTGTTTTCTGTCTGACGGTCGGGCGAATCTGGAAAAAAACTCATGACTCTATTGGCCATTTTATGGGCTTAGCGGTCAAGAGACTTTGCTGTTGTCCAGCGTGAAACGGTTTTCGGATAAGATACGCGTTACAATAAAGAGTTAAAGCATCGATCTGATTCAATCAGTCCCAAATGCGTTCTGAAGACAGTTTTGCCGGAAATGGATTTGATTATTCTGAAAAGCGGATCGGTTTTCGGAAGCTGGTTTTAATGGCACCGGCGATCAGATCAATGGCGGGTGCATGAATACCCTGTGCGCGAATGAGTGACAAAGCGCAGGACGGTAGTTTGGGGAAGCCGTCTTCCTCATTGAGCACGCGCATACCGCTTCCCACCATATTGTCAGGCAGAATCGAGATTGCGCTGCCGGAGCGCACCGCCATGAGGATGGAGCGGGCGGAGGAGGTGGATAAAACGATACGATACTCGCGCTGTATCGTGTTGAGTGTATCCGTCAGCACTTTGCGCCAGCTGCAATTTGTCTTGTTCATTGCCAGCGGTATAACAAGCTCTTCATGCGGAGAGTTTTCCGCTGAGGTTGCCCAGACAAAACGGCTGGTATTGAGAACTTCCGAGCGTTTTTGCCCTGTATTATGGGTGATGAGGGCAAGATCCAGTGCCCCGCGGCGGATATGGTCGATCAATGCATCGGTTGGTTCACAATGCAGAATGGTTTCAAAAGCCGGATAATCACGGAATATCGGCTGCAAAGCATCCTGCACCATATGTTCCAGATAAATATCGGGCAGGCCGATGCGTATATTGGCCTTCATTTTATCAGTGCGGAATGAGGCAACCGTTTCATTATTCAGCTCAATAAGGCGCCTTGCATAATTCAGCAGTTTTTCGCCATGTGGTGTCAACAGGAGATGACGCCCTTCGCGGGCAAAAAGCGGCTTGCCGATACGCTCTTCAAGGCGGCGTATCTGCATGGAAATCGCAGACTGGGTTCTGAAAACACTGTCAGCCGTTTTGGTGAAACTACCGGTTTCGGCAATCAGCAGGAATGTACGCAACTGATCCAGGTCAAGTAGTGTCTGCATGCCATGCTCCGGTTAAGTTCCGGTAATCATATGGAATATCTTAATGAAGGCAAATAGTTTTATTGCAGTTTTTCAACATCTTTACTTGGATAAATATAAGATAAGTCAAATTTAATATATTGTGGTTTGCTTTTATTAAGACCTGTTCAGCTTTGTTAAGGAAATCATTGTGTATGTTGACACAATGTCAGGTGCAATTTGCAAAAATAAAAAGAGCGGTTGCATTTTTGAATCAGGCAGCCGCTCTTTATTGATGAAAGCGATTAGAGCATAATTCCTTAAACCTGGATTGGTTTAAAGTGTTAGAGCGACCTTTGTGTGCCAGGTCTGGCACACGGCGCTCTAGTAGGAATAGGCTTTAAAAACCGGCTCGACAGACTGGTTCCAGTCGCTGTCAAAGTGAGACAGCATCACTTCAGCCAATGGTTTTCCTGATTTGGCAATAGCTTCCAGCGGTTCAACATAGATACTCTCGTCGCGACCGTTTTCATCCGTATTTTTACGGTTCTTAAGGCCCTGAGACGCGATTGCGACTGCCTGTGCTGCAATATCCGCGACTTTACCCTTGCCGAATGGCGTGGCAAGGCCGCTTGCAGGCACAGTGTTACGCATTGCAACCACTTGCTCGAAATCCCAGTCCTTTGTCAGATCCAGCGCCGCATTCAGCGCATCCTGATCATAGAGCAGGCCAACCCAGAAAGCGGAAAGTGCTGCAATATGGGGCAACGGGCCACCGTCAGCACCACGCATTTCGAGGAAACGCTTAAGGCGGACTTCCGGAAACAGTGTGGATATATGGTTCGCCCAGTCGCCCATATTAGGCTGTCCGGCGGTTGGATGATCCTTCATTGCGCCGTTCAGAAACTGGCGGAATGTAATATGTGTGCAGTCAATATAGTGGCCGCCGCGCATGATGAAATACATCGGCACATCCAGCGCCCAGTCTACATAATCAGCAAAGCCGAAGCGCTCTGAGAACACGAATGGCAGGACACCTGCACGTCTGTTATCCGTGTCGCGCCAGATGTCTGAGCGCCATGATTGCAGGCCGTTGGTTTTGCCTTCCGTGAATGGCGAGGAGGCAAAAAGCGCAGTCGCGACAGATTGCAGCTTCATGCTGACCTGCATCTTGTGCCGCATATCCGTTTCAGAACCGAAGTCGAGATTCACCTGAATGGTCGAGGTGCGATACATCATATCCAGCCCCTGACTGCCGACTTTAGGCATATAGGCTGTCATAATGGCATAGCGGGATTTCGGCATAACCGGCGTTTCAGCACGCGTCCATTTCGGACTGCCGCCCATACCAAGGAAACGGATGCCGAGCGGTGTCGCAATTGTCTGCACATCTTTCAGATGCTGACTGGCTTCCGCATAGGTCTGATGAATGGTCTGCAGCGGTGCACCGGAGAGCTCGAACTGGCCGCCGGGTTCCAGAGAAATTGCACCCTGACCCTGCGGGCTGACCAGACCGATCAGTTTGCCTTCGTCGATAATCGGATCCCAGCCAAGACGCTGTTGCATCGCTTCCAGAATGGCGCGGATGCCTTGCGTGCCTTCATAGGGAACAGGGCTGTTATCTTTGGTATAATAGGGAAATTTCTCATGCTCAGTGCCGATGCGCCATTTGTCCTGTGGCTTACAGCCTTCTGCGAGATATTCAGCCAGTTCCTCAATGCCGGAAATGGCTGTTTCGTCTGTGGTATCCCGAGCCATGCTTTGCATTACCCTATTTTGTAGTTGTCACTATTCATATATGTGATTGGCGTTTTTTTATCCAACACGCAAGTGGAATTATTGGGCATAATTATTTGGAATAATAACAGGACGCGTAATTGAGCCTTGTCCTGTTGCGAAGAACCCTGAAAAAAATGCGCTATTGCCGGAATTATGCAGTGAGTGGTGGATAAAATAACAGGATTATTGCCAGTCGCCGATACTTGCCTGAATCACGGCCATGGCCGCTACCGCAGCGGTATCTGCGCGTAAAATTCTGGGGCCAAGCGGAATCGCTGTCACAAAATCCTGCTTATGCAAATATTGACGTTCATCTTCTGAAAAGCCGCCTTCAGGGCCGATGAAAACACCGGCAGGCTTGCCTTTCAGGCTGGTCAATAATGGCAGGGGATTGTTGCCCTCGGCGGCCTCGTCGCAGAATATCAGTGCGCGTGCCTCATCCCATTGCTCCATGAATTTATCAAAGCGCAACGGCTCCCTGTATTCCGGCAGGATGAGAATTCCGCATTGTTCTGCGGCTTCACGCATATTGGCCTGCATCCGCTCGCTGTTGAGCTTGGGCATCTGGCAATGCTGGGTGATAACCGGCTGTAAGACGGAAGCGCCCATTTCCACGGCTTTCTGGATAATATAATCCATGCGGCCGGTTTTCAGCGGGGCAAAACAATAATGAAAATCAGATGCCGGAGGCTGCGGACGTGTCTGCTCGGCAGGGTGCAGAGTGACGCGTTTTTTGCCCGTTTGCTCTATATGTGCGAGCCATTCACCATCCCGCCCGTTGAACAGCAAAATCTTGTCGCCGTCCCGCATGCGCAGAACATTGAGCAGGTAATGTGCCATATCCGCCGGAGCCTCAATGAGGTGATCCGGTTGCAGGGGAAGGTCAATAAGCAGTCGTTGCATTCTGTAATTTGCGCGCATCGGCTACGGATGGCAGAGAGAAGGCTGGCAGGTCAAGTGATAAAGAGCGCTGTAACCTTGATGTTAAAAACAGAGCAGCAAAATAGACGGAGAAATCCTCGGTAAAGGAAATGCGGCGGCCATTTGTGGCACTGTCATTGCGCTTATCACGGAGACTCACTGCGGTGGATCAGCCGGAAATTTGGAGCTTGGGCGGCGTATTTTGCTTATGCGTAAAGATCTATGGTTACTATTTGATTGAGTGAGATCGGGTTTTTACACTGCACAGAGCCGTTTCAGTTGCTGATCTGCCACAATGAAAATCAAACTGATTTTTGTATGTGTTTTTAGCGTGTATCTTGCGCATGTTTTATTGCTGTTAAGATCGGCTGCTTATATCTGGAAGCACCTTTCAACAATGCTGAGTCCGTGTGCATCTTTATGCAATGTGCCGGTTCATGCTGAATTTAGTCCGCTTCCGGGAGACTTGTTTCCATGTCCGCAAAGAGCGCCACGCTCCTGACCGTCCTTATGTTGTCTGCAATCCTGTTTACCGGATTGGGCCTGCTCTCCGTTGAAACCGGCGGCAGCGCAGTTGCAAATGACGGATACGGCATTTCGTCTTTCCATCATTAATAATCAGGATCGGCTGATGTTTCTCTGACGGGAAATATTGGTTTCTTATAAAAAAGCCGCGCTGGTCACTGATCGCGCGGCTTTTGTGTGTCTGATTTTTAAACTGTCCTATATGTGGTCAGTCGCCGGTTGCATTAATGCGGGGTGCGAACCTCATCGCGATATTCAAGAATATCGCCTGGCTGGCATTCAAGGACACGGCAGATTTTTGCCAGTGTTTCAAAGCGTATGCCACGCACTTTGCCGGATTTGAGTAAGGATACATTGGGTTCCGTAATGCCTATATCGGCCGCAAGCTGGCGTGAGCGGATTTTTTTACGTGCTAAAACAACATCAAGATTGACAACAATTGACATTTTTCACCTTAAAAAATTGAATAAAATATATTTATACTTGGCTCTGTTTTAATTCTTAAAATTGCATGGAATTTTCATAATCTGATTTCAGAAAAAACCGGAAATATAATAAATTAACAGGCGGAAAAAAATCGTCCTTTCTCTATTGGAAATTTATAACTCATCATATGAAAAAAACCATAAATGGATACTGCAATAAAATGCAGGTAATAAAAAGGGTGGTGGTGAATTTTAGTTGCAATTTTGATGTATTGGTTCATTAATTTTATGTCGTTTTGTATTTAGAAATTTAATTAATTTGATAAATATTTATATTTTAATTTAATTTTTCAGTAA
>NZ_JBHEEE010000021.1:0-14387 GCF_041929865.1 Pseudochrobactrum lubricantis | reverse complement strand
GTATCTCGCCTTTGTTATCTCATGGGTGTTAGCCAAAGCGGTTATTTTGCATGGAAAGATCGTCCGGTCAGCCGTCGCCAGCGCGCTGACCTTGTGATGCTGGCACATATACGCTCAGCTTGGTCTCTTTCAAATGGAACTTACGGCAGTCCGCGCATGACGCGCGAGTTACAGGATCAGGGGTTCGCTGTTGGTCGTCGCCGGATTGCCCGCTTGATGCGTGAGAACAAAATGCACGCACGCCAAAAACGCCGCTTTAAGAAGACGACAGACAGCTATCATAGCTTTCCGGTTGCGCCCAACATCATTGCACAAGATTTTGCAGCAACAGGACCTAATCAGAAATGGGGTGCCGACATATCATATATATGGACGCGCGAGGGATGGCTGTATCTTGCGGTCGTCATTGACTTGTTCGCGCGTCGTGTCATCGGTTGGGCCATTAGTGATCGTTTAAACCGCAAGCTAGCTCTTCAGGCGCTCGAGAAAGCTATAACGATGCGGCGACCGTCAAAAGGCTTGATCCATCATTCGGACCGTGGCAGCCAATATTGCTCCTTTGATTATCAGGCAAAGCTGAAGGAAAATGGTATTATGATCTCCATGTCCGGCAAAGGCAATTGCTATGATAATGCCATGGTTGAAACCTTCTTTAAAACATTGAAGTCGGAGATGATTTGGAGAACCGTATTCCATACGCGCGATGATGCACAAAAAGCCATTGCCCAATATATTGACGGCTTCTATAATCCTATAAGGCGGCATTCCGCGCTCGACTATATGAGCCCAGCTCACTTCGAGAGAACGGTAGTTTAATACAAAACGCCTCTCCACTTTTACGAAGCAAGTCCACGGCGAACGCGCTTGGCTTGACGACGCAGGTGCCCGTCCGCTCGGTCTATCTGACCTCCGGACGCAGCCGAAAGATGCACCTCGGCAAGCAGGTCGTCGAATTGCGGCACGCGCCGCGCTGGCCTGGCTCGGCCCCGAAAGGGCGGAGGCCGCGCTCACGACATTGAAACGGAAGATGCCGCCCGGCGTGTTCGGCGAACTGGTCGCCGCCGCGCCGCAGTTTCCGACATGGATAGCACAGAGCGTCGGAAAGGCGGCCTATGGCTGACGTTTTCCTCCAGCTTTCGGCCGAGGATCGGCGTGATGCACTGGGCGTCGCCGCCGACCGTTCGGGTCGCCCCACCCATCTTCTCGAAAAGGATGTGTGGGTGATGTGGGCGCTGGAGACCCTCTACGCGGCACCGCTCGGCGAGCATCTGGTGTTCAAGGGCGGCACGTCGCTGTCGAAAGCCTATCAGGTCATTCGCCGGTTTTCGGAGGACGTGGATCTGACCTACGACATTCGGGCGATTGCGCCCGATCTGGTTGGGGGCAATGACGAGGGTCTGCCGAAGACACGAAGCGAGGAAAAGCGCTGGTCCAGCGAGGTCCGTCGGCGGTTACCGCCATGGGTCGCGGAAACCGTGCAGCCTGTGATCGAGACCTCACTGGCCGTCGAAGGTCTGGCGGCGGCCGTCCGCGTCGAGGATGAGAAGCTCTTCATCGACTATGAGGCGACCGCATCCGGGTCCGTCTATGTGGCTCCAAGCGGACGGCTTGCAGACCTTCCTGACCGACGGCCGGGTCGAGATCGACTCCAACAGGGTTGAAAATCTGATCCGCCCCATCGCCATCGATCGCAAGAATGCGCTCTTCGCCGGCCACGACGAAGGCGGCATAGCCTGGGGCCGCATTGCGTCCCTGATCGAGACCTGCAAAATCAACGGCGTCGAGCCCTTTGCCTACCTTTAGGCAACCCTCGCAGCTATCGCCAGCGGTCACCCGCAAAGCCGCATCGATGACCTGCTGCCTTGGAGCTTCAGGCCATCAAGCTAAGCTCCACGTGCTGCCCAGAGACCGCTTACACTACAGCGTCATGCGGGATCAGGCTCGGGCGTGCTCTCCGTTATCTGAGAAATATAGTTATCTTGATATTGACACCACTAAACCTTCAGTCCTGCCCATCTGACCATAACACTCCCGGCCAGCATGCTCATGCCAATCGCGAGGAGTAATGGACCAGCGAATTCCTCCGCAACAATGCCCGATGTCGAGGAAACCGACAGCAGCATCAGGCTGAATTCTCCTCCGTGGGCCAGGATGATCCCAGTCCGCCATGAGGTCTGAAGCGACTCGCCGAATATTCGGGCGACGACCAAAACGATCAGCGTCTTGCCCGCAAAAATGATCGCGAGCCAGCTCAGCACGACTGACCACGCATACGGGATGATCCAAAGTGGCAATTGCGTTCCGATGCCGACAAAGAAAATCCCCACAAAAAAATCGCGGAAAGGCCGGATCTCGTTCTCGAAAGCATGGCGCGCGTCACCCTCGCCGATGATCATCCCGGCCGCGAATGCAGCGAGCGCTGGAGAAAGACCGGAGGTGGCCGCGACATTCGCAGCCCCTAGTACAATGGTGAGCGCGAGAAGCTGGGCAAGTTCCGGATCGCCACGCGACGCTACCCAACGGGCCAGCAACTGCAACGGGCCACGGGCAATGAACAGAGCTGCAACCAATGCCGTTGCACTGGCGACGACCGTTATCACGCCATACCCTTCGGCGGCTCCACTCATCGAATCGTGCAGAAGCAGGAATGCGACAGCTGCCAAGTCTTGAAACAGAAGCACCGCAATGGCCAGGCGTCCTTGGGCCGATCCCAGAGCGTTCGCGCTTGCGAGCACCTTGAGGCACATGGCCGTGGATGACATGGCAACGGCCCCGCCGATGAGGATTGCGGGGACGGGCGCGAGATCGAAGATCAGACTCGCTATCAACGAGACCGCTATTGTCGTGACTGCAACCTGCACGGCTCCAAGACCGAAGACATGCTTCCTGAGCCTTACGAGCTTCTCGAACGAGAATTCCAGGCCGAGCGCGAACAGCAGCAGCACCACTCCGATCTCGCCAATGCTGCTAAGGGCAGCGTTTTCGGCAATCAGGTCGAGGCCGGCGGGTCCAATGACTATACCGGCAAGAATGTAACCGACAATGCTGGGCACGCCGATCCGTGAACATATCGTCACGAGCACGAACGCGGCAAAGACCAACAAGGTCGCGCTTTCGACAAATCCGGTCACTCCATGCATGTTCTTCTCCTGATGCATGTTCTTCTCCTGATCGCATGGCGCAGGGAAGGCCAATAGCGGCTCGCGACGCTGTCAAGGTAAGGACACAAGCGGCAGATCCTCGCTCGAGCTGACCATTGCGTTCGTTACTTTTTCCCGGCGATCGTCACGCCCGTCCAGGCTGGGGGATCGGAGGCCGGGAAGGATTCAAGACTGGCTTCGAAAACTGGATCGAATTCCGCCTGTTCTTGCGACGGCAGGTCCACCGAGCCTTCCTGATCGACTGCGCGCCGGAGTCGGTGGTCCGTGCGACCCCGATCCAGGCGGGACGGTATGCGAAAGGCGTTCGGGGCGTCGGCTCCCTTGTAGAGGCGATGCCGCTCCTCTCCCCGCCAGCGGTCAGGCGCATGCCGATGAGCCACGCCCTCACGCACGAAGTCCTCACGCACGAAATAGCGCCAGTCCTGCTGCTCCGCGAATTCCACGGCGCTTTCGCGGTCGGGAAATTTCAGCCGGATCGAACGATAGGGATCGTTGCTGGAGGTATATCCCATCAGCGGCTCGACCTGCAGCGGCCGAGACGGCTCGAATTCCAATATCCAGTAATTGGGCCGCGGCGCCGACGTCATCGCGGAACGAGCCGGCCGGTAAATGATCGCGGTCGGAACGTCCCAGGATGGCAGATCGGTTCCGGGAATTTTCGGCGGGAATGGTTGGCGATTATGGCCGCGCATATCAGTTCTCCCGGGTGTCGGTGGATACGAGAAGGTGACGTTCGAGATCGTCGAGTTTTTCCATTCGTCTCGAATTCAGGCGAACGGCGCGTTCGGTGTTCTGCGAAGGAAAGGCAGCAGCGTGCAGGACGTCCGACCGCATCGCTATCGTGAGATCGGCGACGGCATTCATCACGCCCTCTCCGTCCCCGTCCGAGAGCGAGCCGTCAGCAAAGCCGGACTGCAAGCTCTCCAGTACCTGCTCGAAGCTGGACACGACCCCTGCACTCGCGACCACAGCCAGCTTGTGGCTAAGAACACGCAGTTCATCGATCAGCTTCGCATCGTGCCTTGCGGTTTCCACGATCTCTGCGACCTTCTCGATACAGGCCATGTAAATGTCACATTGCTGCTGGAGGATGATGACCCTTCCTTCCTTGCGAAGCTCGAGATCGGTCTGGCGATTGAGAAGCGCCGCGGTCAGAATGATCGTCACGACAGCGCCGAGGAAGATGAGCGTCATCTCCTGCGCGAAAGGCAGTATGTCTTCGGCAAGATACATCGAACGAAAAACGAAAACGATGCCGATGCCGATGCCCAAAGCAGCGGCCGCAGCAGCAAATGCCAAGTCAGGCAGGCGGTTCGACATCAGCACCTCGCATTTTGGTGTCAGGTGGCCTGCACGGCTTTGCATCGGCGTCCGGCGCCTCTGCGTCCCGGTGCCGCAGGAAGATTGGCGTCGGACCGCTGCCGAACGGATTGAAGCCGGTGCTCAGGCAACGGTCGAAGATCGTTTCGTCCCATCGGGTGAAATCGTGCTCCTCGCCGGCAAGTCGCCCGTCATCCACCACAGGGCACCTCACGCCTTTGCCGATGGGGGAGCGTCATCGAAGGCCGCACCGTCCGAACGATCCGCCTTGCGAAGCCGTAGCCCGAGGAGGATCATCATCACCCCGAAGACCGCGGCGTAGAAGCCGATCAGCCAGCCGAGCGCGAGGAAGCTTTCGACCGGGCGCGTCAGCAGCATCCAGGTCACGACGACACCGAGAACGACCGAGAGAACGCCGCTCAGGATCAGCCAGATTTCGCCGTTGATTTCCTTTCGCAGGCGGATCGCTGCCGCGATCTCGAGGGCACCCGAGAACACGGACCAGAAGGCAATACTGGCCCAAAGGAACGTCGCTAGGACGAGTGTGGCAACGAAGGGCGAGATCACGATGACGATTCCCGTGGCGATGCCGAGCAGGCCGCTCACCATGAGCCAACCCCACCGCCGGCCCTTCCGGATGTTGCGAATGGCGGAGATCAGGCCTAACACGCCATCGGCGAAGGAAAAGGTGCCGAATACCAGCGTCAGAGCCAGGAGCGATTCAGCCGGCATCAGGAACGCAAGCGCGGCGATGATCAGCGCCAGCACGCCGCGCAGGATGAACAGCCACCAGTTGCGCGTCAGCGTGCAGAGCATGTCTTCGATGTCCCGGGCCGGGTTGAGCGAGTTGATGTTCATTCGATGCGTCCTCCTGGATGATCGGGTGAGCTTTCGGCATGCGACAGGATAGCCGCCTCGCCGTGCAGTTCAAGTTGCCGCACCTCTTCCTCGATGACCTCAGGCGCGCGCTGTTGCCCGTGCCGGTCAAGATTGCGAAATGCTCTGATGACTTTCATGCCGTGGATCCTTCCTGTAACCCTCCGACGAAATGGCCCGGCGCGACCGTCGTCGCGCCGGGCCTGTCCTTCGCAAGGTCAGCCGGCGGATTTGTCATCCTTAGACGGCGCCTCACCCTTGGCGTCGACCGGGCCGTCGAGCGTCGGAGCGTCCGCCTTGTTTTCGGCAACTTCGCTGGACTCGTCGATCCCGGCCTGGGCCTGATCGTCCGGGCTGTCATTACCGGTGTCCCTTGCGATCTTTTCGAACACGACCTTCTGTTCGTCCGCTGACCAAGCGACGCGGACTTTGTCGCCATCCTCGATCCGCCCCGCGAGCAGTTCGCGAGCCAACTCGGTCTCCAACTCCGACCGGATCAGCCGGCGCAGCTCGCGGGCGCCGAATTCGGGACGGAAGCCGACCGCGCCGAAGTGATCCACGACGTTCACATCGAGTTCGAGTTCGACGCCCTGGGTAAGGGCGGTCCGCTTCACCCGGTTGAGCTGCAACTCGACGATCTGGCGGATCTCCGACTGGTTCAGCGAATGAAAGACGATGATCTCGTCGATCCGGTTGATGAACTCTGGCCGGAAATGACCGCGCAACACCTCCATCAGTTCGGATTTCTGCTTGGCCTCGTCGAACTCCCTGGTGTCGCGTTTCGTGAGGTTGCGCTGAATGATATCCGAACCGAGGTTCGATGTCGCGATGATGATGGTGTTCGTGAAGTCCACCACGCGGCCCTTGCCATCTGTCAGGCGGCCATCGTCGAACACCTGAAGCAGGATGTTGTAGACATCCGGATGCGCTTTTTCGATCTCGTCGAGGAGTACGACCGAGTAGGGCCGACGGCGCACCTTCTCCGTCAGTTGCCCGCCTTCGTCGTATCCGACGTAGCCCGGAGGTGCGCCAACCAGCCGGGCCACCGCGTGACGCTCTCCATATTCCGACATGTCGATACGGATCATCGCGTCCTGATCGCCGAAGATCACCTCGGCGAGCGTCTTGGCCAGTTCCGTCTTGCCAACCCCGGTTGGTCCGAGGAACAGGAAGGTCGCGGTCGGACCGGAACCTTCGCGCAGACCCGCACGCGCCAGGCGCACCGCATCGGCCACGGCGCGGATCGCTTCTTCCTGGCCAATTACGCGCTCGTGCAGCTTCTCCTCGAGCTTGAGGAGCTTGTCTTTCTCCTCGGTGGTCAGCTCAGTGACCGGAACGCCGGTGATCTTCGAGACGATCTGCGCGACATGATCGGCGCGCACCTCGGCGGTCGCCGAAGCCTGGTCGCGCTTCCAGATCTCCAGAAGCTCGTCCAGTTCTTTCTGCTTCTGTTCGAGTTCCTTCTTCAATTCCGCTGCCCGGTCGAATTGCTTGCGGGCTGCGGCATAGTCCTGCTCGCGCTTGATCTGCGCGACCTCGGCCTCTAGCTCCTGGACGTCCACGGGGCGCGCTGTGGCGCTGATCTTCACACGTGCGGCGGCCTGATCGATCAGGTCGATCGCTTTGTCAGGCATGAAGCGGCCAGTGATGTAGCGGTCCGAAAGCTCGGCCGCCGCGACGATGGCCTCGTCGGTGATCGTCACCTTGTGGTGCGCCTCCAGCGTGTCGCGCAGGCCGCGCAGGATCATGATGACCTGAGCTATCGTGGGTTCCTCGACATAAACCGGCTGGAACCGTCGCTCGAGCGCCGCGTCCTTCTCGATGTATTTCTGGTACTCGTTGAGCGTCGTCGCACCGATCAGGTTCAGCTCGCCCCGCGCCAGCGCCGGCTTGAAGGTGTTGGCGATGTCGAGACCACCTTCGCCACCGCCCTGGCCGGCGCCGACGATGGTGTGGATCTCGTCGATGAACAGGATCAGGCTGTCCTTCTCCTCGGTGATCTCCTTGAGGATCTTCTGGACTCGCTCCTCGAACTCGCCGCGATACTTCGACCCGGCCACCATCGAGTTGATGTTGAGCTCGACCAGCCGCTTGTCGCGCAGCGCCTCGGGCACTTCGCCCGCGACGATCCGTTGTGCAAGTCCCTCGACGATGGCGGTCTTGCCCACGCCAGGCTCGCCGATCAGCACCGGGTTGTTCTTTTTCCGGCGGGCCAGCACTTCTATCGTCGTCTCGATCTCGCGGGCGCGGCCGATGACGGGATCGAGCTTGCCATCGCGGGCGAGCTTCGTCAGGTCACGGCTGAACTGGTCGAGATCGGGGGTGTTCGACGGAGTCTCAACGCGGCCTTCCTCGGCACCCTTGCCGACCACCTTCGTCACCTGCTGACGCAGCGCCTGCGGCGTCAACCCCAGCTTGCGCAGCATCGCCGCCGCGAGGCCTTCGCCCTCTTCGGCAAGGCCGATCAGCAGGTGCTCGGGACCGACATAGGAATGGCCGAGTTCGTTCGAGGCGATGAAGGCCCGGTTCAGCGCGTCCTTGAGGCGAGGACTGACGCCGATTTCGCCCTCCGCCTTGGCCTCTCCACGCTTCGCTTCCTTCTCGATCTGGTGCCGCAGATCGTCCACATCGACCTTGAACTGTTCCAGGATCGTCTTGACGACGTCAGACGAGGTCAATGCCAGAAGCAGATGTTCGGTATCGACCTCGCTGCGCCCGAATTCCCCGGCCTTCTGTGCGGCATCCTGCAGCAGCTTGTTGCCCTGTTCGCTCAGCCGGTCGGCGATGGTGCGTCCGCCGCCGCGCCGCGATCCACGCCGCGGCGCGCCCTCGCCGAAAGTGGCGTCGACGACAGCGTCATCGCCATCACCCATGGAGCCGAGCGTGCCGCCTCGCAGCGGACTGTCACCAAAGAGGCTGCCGAAACCGCTCTCGCCGAAGAATTCGTCAAGAAGGGAACGCCGTCCGAACAGGGACTCCAGCGGCGAGGCGCTGCGCCCCGACCGGCGCGCCATTTCGCTGTAATGCTGGTCGCAAAGCTCCATGTTCTGAACCCTGCCGTTCACCGAAGCGCGCACGCGCGCCGTCGCCGGGCGACCGCAAATATCGCAAGTTCCGTTTGCCATTTTTCCTCTCCGTTTCTTTATCCAGTCAGGGTTGTCCGCGATCATCTGCGTCAGTGACGGTGTCAGGCAGCGACCGCTTCCGTTCTTTTCACCTTGGACCCAATTGCCACCAGATCGGGCTCGTCCAGTGTCTCGCGTTGCAGGAGATCCTGCGCGGATTGCTCGAGCAGCGTACACAGGAGAAACCGCCCCCCATCCAAAACACAATGCATCCATCATACATGCTTGCATAATAAATGGAACGGCCTATCTTGATAGGCGTTCTCCGAACCCACATCCGGCCGGCACCGTTGCCCGGTCCCTCCATGCCGACGGTTCGGGGGTATCGATCAGCAACAGGAGGACAGCAATGCTCTACCCGACATATCTGCGCCGCAGCGATCCCTTTGCGCTGATGCGCTCCATGATGCGCGATCTCGACCGCGGTTTCTGGCCGCCGTCCCGCGCGGCGTTCCCGGCGGTAAATGTCTGGCAAGGCCCTGAGGCCGTTGCAGTCACCGCTGAACTTCCCGGCATCGAACCGGGCGACATTGAAATTTCGGTCAAGGACAACGTCCTGACGCTTTCGGGCGAACGCAAGGCGCCCGAGGTTCCCGACGGTGCGCGCTGGCACCGCAACGAACGCAGTTTCGGCAGGTTTTCCCGCACTATCCGCCTGCCGTTCGCGGCCTCGGATGACAAGGTCGAGGCGAGGATGACGAACGGCGTATTGCGGATCGTCATCTCCCGGCCCGAGGAAGAAAAGCCGAAGAAAATCGAGATCAAGGCAGCCTGAGAGGAGCTGGAACGATGAGCACCGACATCACGCAAGCCGCCGAAAAGACGCCGACCGACTCGCCCGAGACCACCGGCGGCGGACGCATCTACCGCCCGTTGACCGATATCGTCGAGACCGATCAGGGTGTCTCCATGATGCTTGAAATGCCTGGGGTCGCCGCCGATGCGATCGAAATCACGCTCGAAAATCGTGTGTTGACGATCCGCGGCAAGGTTGACCCGGTGCGGCCGAAAAACCTCGAACTTGCCTATGCCGAATATGGCGAGGGCGATTTCGAGCGTGCCTTCACGCTTTCCGAGGACTTCGACCCCGACAGGATCGAAGCCGAGATGCGAGGAGGCGTCCTAACTTTAACGCTCCCCCGGGCCCCTGAAGCGCAGCCGAAAAGGATCGCCGTCAAGGGCGCCTGAAAACCGAAGGAGACACCATCATGCAGATCAAGGACCTGATCCCCTGGGCGCGCAAGGACGGCGCGCCAGACACCAAGAACAGCGAAGACAACCCGATCGCGACGCTCCAGCGCGAAATGAACCATGTGTTCGAGAGCTTCTGGAACCGTGTCGGTCATTTCGAATGGCCCTTTGGCAGCGGCGAAGCCAAATCCGACGTGGTCGAGACCGACAAGGCGATCGAAGTATCGATCGAGCTGCCGGGCATGGAGATGAAGGACATCGAGGTGACGGTCAACGATGACATGTTGACTGTGAAGGGGGAGAAGAAGATCGAGCGCCAGGAGGAGAAAAAGGGATACTACCTCTCCGAGCGCAGCTACGGCGCGATCTACCGGACAATTCCACTCCCGCCCGGTGTGGATGGCGAAAAGGCGCAAGCATCCTTCAAGAACGGGGTTCTGACGATCAAGCTGCCCCAGACTCCCGAGGCGCAGGCCAAGGTCAAGCGCATCGAGGTCAAGAACGGCTGATTTGCCACATTGGGTGTCGCCGGTTTGCGGCGTCCCCTCCGCTCCGTGCGATATCGCACGGTCTGGCAAAGCCCCGGGGAGTTTATCTCTCCAGGGTGGCTTTCGAGAGGCAATCATGAAAGACTTGCAACGATCCGGGCTGACCCGTGAACAATGGTCGGCGATGACGCTCTACGAGAAGTTCGAGCAAGTTGTCATCTTCGTCCTCAGCGTCATCATTGCAGCGATCATCGTGGCGTCGGTCTGGGCGCTGATGCGCGAAGTCGTGAACCGCTTGCTTCTGGGGGCATTCGACACTCTCGACTACGCCACCTTCCAGGTGGTGTTCGGCATGATCTTCACCGTGGTGATCGCGCTTGAGTTCAAGCGCTCCCTTCTTGTTGCGACCGAACGCAGCTTCGGGATCCTCCAGGTCCGCACGATCGTGCTGATCGCGCTCCTCGCCATCGCGCGCAAATTCATCATCTTGGACCTCAGCGAGACGGAATCATCCAAGATTGCAGCACTCGCGGGCGCGGCGCTTGCGCTCGGCGCTGTTCACTGGCTGGTGCGCGATCAGGACCGGCGCGAGCTCGGAGGCCACGAGACGCGATGACCACGGCCTCCGCCAGCCACCGCTTGCTCAATTTCGTGCAATCGGCGCTGCTGCGTGGCGCAGACGAACCTGTGCCGTTTCGTCATGTAGGCGCGCTTTTCCACTATGTGGAGCCTAGCGGGATGGTTCTTGCAGCTGGCATCCTGCAACGCGTGGTTCTGGAGCCGGAAGCGGATTTCCTTCGAGATCCTCACCTTGCCGGTCACCGTCTTGAATGTCCGGCGCAGGTCCTTGCCTCAAATTTAGCAAGGAAGACGTCCACGAAACATCGGGCTATTCACCTTCCAGCCTCACGGAGCGACGCAGCAATATCGCTGATCGAGCGAAACAGGACCAGTTCATCATCTCTGGTAGGCTCAAATCCTCGGCGCCGCCAGAATTCGGCAGCCTCCCCGTCGACGGCGTTGACCATCAATGCCCGCCCACCGATCAGCGATGCGGCCTGAACGCAGCGTTGGAGGGCATGCTTCACAAGGCCAGTCCCGATGCCCACCCCGGCGGAGCCGATGTCGGTCGCGAGCTGACCAAGCAGCATGCAGGGAATTGGATTAGGCGGCTGCCCCGTCCGGATGGAGCGCGGTAGCACCGATGGCACAACGGCTATTGGTGCAAGGCCGTAATATCCCACCACACGCCCTGCCTCATGCACGACGAGAACGGCGGTAAAGCCCTTCTGCTGATTGGAGAGCGCTCGGGTTTTCAGCCAGTGGTCGAGCGTCGGCTTACCACAGGAAAACTGGGAAACATCCTGGTCGGCGGAAAGCGGCTCGGGTCCTGAAAGCAGCAAGGGGTTACCGCTTCGCCCCGTAGCCGGGCTCCCACGGCGCAGGCCGCTTCAGCACTTCAACCATATCCGGAACAGGAGCGGCCGGGCGCGACAGCACATCCATGAACTGAGCAAAGCCTTCCGGGCTCATCCGGATCAGGCCCTGCTCCATGACGACCTCCTCGGCCGCGCGCACAGCGGCATCTCGCACGAAATCGGTGCGCGAACGGCCGCGCAGGCTGGCGGCACGATCGATCATGGCAACATCGGCCTCGGGCAGACGCATTGAGATCGGATATTCCTTGCGTTCCGCAGTGTTGGCCATGACGATTCTCCTTGGTCGGAAGATGGCATCTTGTAGCTCTAAATACAATACGATAAAGTCTCATTTGCAAGCAACAGCTTCCGAGGGACCAGCAACGAGGCAAAAGATGACGGCGACAGCGAGCGATCCCGACAGGTCATTTTACTCTGCCATGGCACGCCATGTTACGCCGCCGCACGCCATAACGCGCATTGGCACACTGAACGCCGCCAAATGTTCGCCCGCAAATTTCGTTGCTAATGCCGGGCATGGGACGAATGCTGTCAGTTATGACCTTGCGAGCCCCACAAAACACAGCAAAGATGACAGGAGGAGAGCGCGAAGCGCTGCTCGAATCTTTGCTGCTGGACGCGCCGGAGTTGACGTTTACGCCGCGCGGCAGTCCCGACCCTCGCCTTCTGCGTCTGGTCGGCATCCTGGCAAAGCAGGCGGCACGGGAATGCTTTGCCGAGGAAGTGAAGTTATCCAGGCAAAGGAGGAAGCGCACCTCCTGATGCAGATGGGAGCAATGTTTTGAAAGTTGCGATTTACGCCCGTTATTCTTCTGACAATCAACGCGACGCTTCCATCGCCGACCAACTTCGCATGTGCCGCCTCCATGCCGAAAAGCAAGGTTGGCACGTCATCGAAGAATATACCGACCACGCAATCTCCGGCGCTTCGCTGATCCGTCCGGGCATCCAGGCTCTGATGACCGACGCCATGGCTGGTCGCTTCGACGTGATCCTCTCAGAGGCTATGGATCGCCTCTCGCGTGATCAGGAAGACATCGCCGGAATCTTCAAACGCGTGTCCTATGCGGATGTGAAGATATTCACCCTGTCGGAGGGCGAGGTCAGCCATCTGCATGTCGGCCTCAAGGGCACAATGAATGCCCTCTTCCTCAAGGATCTTGCCGACAAGACCCGCCGCGGCCAGCGCGGCCGTGTTGAGGCTGGCAAATCGGGTGGCGGCAATTCCTATGGCTACGATGTGGTCAAGAAGCTGGATGCCAATGGCGAACCCATTCGCGGCGACCGCACCATCAACGAAGACCAGGCCGCCGTCGTTCGCCGCATTTTCCGCGACTACGCGGCCGGCAAGTCGGCCAAGACCATAGCCTTTGCACTGAACAAGGACGGCATTCCGGCCCCTTCGGGCGGCGACTGGGGTTTCAGCACGATCAACGGCAACCCGAAGCGTGGCAACGGCATCCTCAATAATGAGATGTATGTCGGCAAGATCGTCTGGAACCGGCAGCGCTTCGTAAAGGACCCGAACACCGGTAAGCGGCAGGCGCGCCCCAACCCCGAATCGGAATGGGTCATCCAGGAGACACCAGAGCTTCGGATCCTCGACGATGATCTCTGGAATGCTGTGAAGGCAAGGCAGGAGAAGAACAAGCTCACCCGCGACGACAACGGCTGCACGGATGTCCGCACTGTCAATCATCGGCGGCGCCCAAAATACCTTTTCTCGGGCCTCACCAAATGTTCATGCTGTGGTGGCGGATACTCCGCGATCTCGGCAACGCTGATCGGATGCTCTACAGCTCGCAATAAGGGCACCTGTAACAACCGCGTCAATATCCGTCGCGACGAGTTGGAATCGCGCGTGCTGAATGCGCTGCGCACCCGACTCTTTGACCCTGAGCTGTTTGCCCATTTCTGCGAGGTGTTCACGCAAGAGATGAACCGCCTACGAATGGAAGGCCGCGCCGGTATTGCCTCGGCGGAAGCCGAGATCGCGAAGATTGATCGGGAACTCGAAACCCTGCTCAACCTGATCCTTAAAGGCGGCGCTGCCGACGCTCTCAATGCGAAGATGGTGAGCTTGGAAAAGCGGAAGAAGGAACTGGAACTGTTCCTGGCCGAAGCTGACGAACCGCCGGCCCTGTTGCACCCGAGCATGGCGCTGCAATACCGCAAGCGCATCCAGCAGCTCTACGACTCGCTCCAGGATGAAGAAGAGGGCAAGCGGGTAGAGGCATCCGACACCATTCGCTCGTTGGTAGATCAGATCGTGCTGACGCCTGTTGAGGGCAAGGTGGAGATCGACGTTCAAGGCGATCTTGCTGGAATCCTTACGATTTCCGCACAAACGAAAAACCCCGCAGCGGGTGCTACGGGGTCGCAAGTAAAGATGGTTGCGGGGGCAGGATTTGAACCTGCGGCCTTCAGGTTATGAGCCTGACGAGCTACCGGGCTGCTCCACCCCGCGTCAAAGAATTTCGGGTTTTGAGCCCGGGAGCGAAGTCATACCTCTTTTTCAGGTTATGAGCCTGATGAGGTGAGGCCGTATAGCAATCGATTGATTATCGATTGCAGGCCGAACGGGCGCTCCACCCTGGATATATGATCGCTTAAGATTTGCTTTGAAGATTGTCTTATCGGTAAGCGATTGATTTGCGCGTTTAGCGCTTATTGTTTGAGAAGATGTTTTGTTATCTGTGCGCTTTGCAGACCTGGCAGCGACCTACTCTCCCGTGTCTTAAGACAAAGTACCATCGGCGCTGGAGCGTTTCACGGCCGAGTTCGGAA
>NZ_JBHEEE010000020.1:0-21759 GCF_041929865.1 Pseudochrobactrum lubricantis | reverse complement strand
TTTGAACAGGGCATGAGCTGCAAAATCTGTCGCATCTCTAATTTGCCCAAGTGTCGCATCTCTATATAGCTGTTATATGTATAAATCACATAAGATAGATTATGGAACTAATTGATATATAGAAGAACGGCAGATATCGCATCTGCCGTCCTATACCCCTTGGATTTTAAGGCTTAAACCTTACGGGCAATATACAAATGGCCAGGAACCGGCTTGCCTTGTTCGCTGCGCACAGTGATATCCGTCACGCGCAGCATTTTAATGCCATGGCTCAGCAGCAGCTTTTCAACATAATCCCGTTTATGCGCAAAACGCTGATGCGGCCCGACGGTATAATCACGGCCGGCAAAATCCTTGTCAGCCAGCGTTTCGCTTGAAAATGCGAAAATACCGTTGCGGTTCAAATTCAGCGGGATTTTTGAGAAAAACGACTCCAGCTCACCCATATATGGCAGCACATCCGTAGCGATAATAATGTCCCATGCCGGCGCAGTCGTCTGGTCAAGGAAATTCACAACTTCGCCGACATAGAGCGCATTATAATCGCCTTTTTCATCCGCAATCGCGATCATGTTTTCAGCGATATCAACGCCGGTGCGATGCTCGGTCATTTCGAACAAGGCATCCGCACCAAGCCCAGTACCGCAGCCCAGATCGAGCATACGAGCATAATGCGCATCAGGATCAATTTCTTCCAGCTGGTCGGTCAGCTGCAGCGGAACATCATAACCCAGCTCGTCTACGAGGATCGTGTCAAACATCTCTGCATGCTGATCGAACAAAGTGGCGACATAGGCCGGAGGCGCGCTCACAGGCACAGCGCCTCGTCCCATACTGGCCAGTCTTACAGCAGCGCCGCCATGGTCTGCCGGATCAATCTCCAGCGCCTTTTGATAGGCTTTTGCAGCACCGTCAAAATCACCGGATTTTTCCAGTTTCAGCGCTTCATTATAGGCTTGTTCCAGCGCGTCTTCATCAAATATCGGCGTCTCAGACATGTTTTATAACTTTCTGTATTTAGGAATACGCTGCACAAATACCGGAACTGTTGCGCTGCTTATACGTTGATCCGGTGAAGTCATTTCACATCACACCCTCAAGGGAGATTATCATGAACAGCACAACAGATAAAATCAAAGGCCTTGCTAACGAAGCCGCCGGTAATGTCAAGCAGGCAGTTGGTAAGGCTACCGGTTCTGCAAAATTAGAGGCTGAAGGCCGTGCACAGGAACTGAAAGGTGAAGCCCAGCAGGCCAAAGGCAAAGCTAAAGATACAATCAAAAAATTCGTCGATAAGGCTTAATGGCTACGCATAAATTATCAATATATATCATAAACTTAAAGAGAAGAGGGTGATGCACCCTCTTCTCTTGTACTGTCAAAGTCCCTGCTCTGCCTGACTGCTTTCAAGCGCATCCGCCTGTGCCGCATATCTTCTGGCAAGAACTGCGCAAGCCATCAGCTGTATCTGATGAAAAATCATTAATGGCAGTACAATTCCGCCCACCATCACAGCCGGAAAGATCACGCTGGCCATTGGTGCGCCGCTCGCAAGGCTCTTTTTAGACCCGCAAAAAATGATTGTAATCCGGTCTGCACGCGAGAAGCCAAGCATTTTAGCAATGAAGCCGGTAAACCACAGAATGAAGGCCAGCAGACCGATATTCACGGCAATCATAATTGCCAGATCATGACCGGAAACTTCCGTCCACAATCCCTGTACCATCGCTTCACTGAAAGCGAGATAAACGACCATCACGATAGAACCGCGATCGACAAGCCCCAGCGCTTTATTATGACGGCGTATAAAATGCCCGATCCATGGCTGTAAAATCTGTCCGGCAACGAAAGGAACCAGCAATTGCAGCAGGATGGACTCTAATGCATCAAGCGAAATGCCCGCCTCACCCTGTGTTGTGAACAGCAATCCGACCAGCAGCGGCGTCAGAAACATTCCGAGAATATTGGATGCGGAAGCGGAAACAATCGCAGCAGGTACATTGCCTTTGGCGATGGAAGTGAACGCGATGGATGACTGAACAGTAGATGGCAGAACGCAGAGAAACAGAATTCCCGCATAAAATGCCGAATTTGCAAAACCCGGAATAGCCCAGCCAAGCGAAAGCCCGATCAGCGGAAATACAACAAAAGTGACCGCCAATACGACGAGATGCAGCCGCCAGTGCACAATGCCCTGCACAACGGCTTGCTGCGATAATCTTGCCCCATGCAAGAAAAACAGCAATCCGATTGCAAATTTTGTCGCCAGTCCGAACCAGTAAGCAGCCTCACCTTTGACGGGTAAAAGCGAAGCGACCAGAATTGCCAGAATGAGAGTCGAGATAAATTTATCGGGAAGAAAACGCATATATCCAAACTCATTTCTGTATTCTGCATCTGATGTAATCAATTAAAATAATGGCATATATCATTATAATTAAATGATTTTACGGCAGATATAATTGTTGCTTTGCACCATCAGTGTGATGCAAAGCAAATATCTTTCAGGCAATTTTAATCCGCATATCCGTTCGGATTTTTTGACTGCCAGTTCCACATATCTGCGCACATTTCACGCAGAGTTTTCCTGGCACTCCAGCCAAGCAGCTCTTTGGCATGAGCAGGGTCCGCATAGCAGGACGCAACATCACCGGGACGGCGCGGTGCAATTTCATAGCGGATCTGCTGGTTGGAAACATGCTCAAAAGCTTTGATAACATCGAGCACGCTATAGCCCTCACCTGTGCCGAGATTGATAGCCATGCATTTTGGCTCATCCAGCTTTGCAAGCGCTCTGAGATGCCCTTCGGCAAGATCGGTCACATGGATATAATCACGCACGCCGGTACCGTCCGGTGTCGGATAATCATTCCCCCAGATGCTCAGTTTTTCGCGGCGGCCGGTGGCAACCTGCGCAATAATCGGCATCAGATTATTCGGAATACCCTTCGGATCCTCACCGATCAGCCCGCTTTCATGAGCGCCGACAGGGTTGAAATAGCGCAGAATGGCAATGCTCCATTCAGGGTCACTATTATAGAGATCGCGCAGCATTTCCTCGATCATCAGCTTGGTGCGGCCATAAGGATTGGTCGCGGATAATGGATGGTTTTCATCCAGCGGCAGATGCTGCGGATCACCATAAACAGTGGCGGAGGAAGAAAAGACCAGCTTTTTCACGCCGGTACTGCGCATGGCCTGCAGCAGGCGCAAAGTGCCGAGCATATTGCAGTCATAATAATAAAGCGGCTTCTGGGTCGATTCACCGACAGCTTTCAAACCGGCAAAATGGATCACCGATGTACACTGATAGGTCTGAATGACTTTCTGGAGAAACTCGCGGTCACGGATATCGCCGGTTTCGCGCTTCGGCATTCTTCCGGTGATTTGCTCAATACGCTGAAAAACCTCCGGGTGGCTGTTGTCGAAATTATCAACCACGACCACATCATGGCCGGTTTCAAGCAGGCGAACGCAAGTATGCGAGCCAATATAGCCGGCACCGCCGGTTACCAGAATTGTCATTCGTCTCTCGCTGATTTGTTTACAGACGGTTTTCTTGTGCCCGATTTTATGGCACCAGTAGGTTTAAATTGCCATATCATAAACCGGAATTATTTCCGGTCGCTGTTGAGACAGGAACCAGACATGCAGCCTTCCCGCGATATTCAGACCCTTTTAGACATTATGGTAGCGCTGCGTGATCCTGAAACCGGCTGCCCTTGGGATGTGGAGCAGGATTTCAGCACTATCGCACCTTACACACTTGAAGAAGCCTATGAAGTCATTGATGCCATTGAGCGCGATGATATGGACGACCTGCGTGAAGAGCTTGGTGATCTGCTGCTGCAAGTAGTGTTCCATTCCCGTATTTCCGAAGAAAAAGGCGGTTTTGATTTTGGTCATGTTGTGGAAGCTGTGACCAACAAAATGATCCGTCGCCATCCGCATGTCTTTGGTGATGACGAGGCGCGCTCGGCCGGTATGGCCAAAGGTTCATGGAACCGTATCAAACAGATTGAAAAAGATGAACGCATTGCCCGCCGCACTGCGCTTGGTCTTGAAACCACTGAGAAAAAAGGCTTTCTCGATGACGTGCCCACTTATCTGCCATCATTGGTCAGCGCACTGAAATATCAGCAGAAAGCTGCGCGCGTCGGTTTTGACTGGGCGGAAGCCGCGCCTATTCTGGATAAGGTTGCGGAAGAAACGCAGGAACTGCGTCAGGCGATGGATAATCAGGACAAGGCCAATATTGCGGAAGAATATGGTGATCTGCTGTTCGCCATGGTCAATCTCGGGCGCCATCTTGAACTGGAGCCGGAAATGGCGCTGCGCGCAGCCAATGAGAAGTTCAAGCGCCGCTTTCACTTCATTGAAGACGAACTGAACAGTAACAGTCATTCGCTGGAAGCAGCCACTCTCGATGAGATGGAAGCACTCTGGAATAAAGCGAAACAGGCCGGAAAGTAAGATTTACAATTCTCCGGCCTGCCCCCAGATTATGGAACAGATTATGTAACAGATTATTCGCCCCATTTGGGGCGGAACATCTGATAAACCGTGTCGGTTGTGGCGAAATCCATATAGCCAAGACGGGTTACCGGTCTGGATTTGCTGATATCAATCAGACCATCGGTAAGAATAGCCTCATCAATATGCACGCCGACAACCTCGCCGATCACCATATAGGAATCCGTCAGCTGGCCATCCCTGCCCTGTAACTGCCGAATATCCACGGCAACGCATTCCAGCGATGCATAGGCCTCCGCTACACGCGGCGCAGCAATCTGCTCACACGAAGCCGCCGTTAAACCCGCATAGTCGAACTCGCTGGCACCGCGCGGCGCATTGACGGATGTTGCATTCATCTGTTTTGCCAGATGCTCACCGACCATATTGGCCGTAAATTCCCGTGTTTCCTCAATGAAAGCCACACTGTCCTTGTAGCCTGATGAACTGAACATCAGCAAAGGCGGCGTATCGCAGACAATGTTGAAAAAGGAATAAGGGGCGAGGTTCAAAGCCCCCTCTTTCGAGCGCGTGCCGATCCAGCCGATCGGACGCGGCGCAACAATGGCCTTGAGCGGATTATGCGGCAGGCCATGGCCGTTTTGCGGTTCATAAAACATCAAATTACTCTGCTTTTCCGTTCCGGCAAGCCGGTTCAGCCCTGATATGGCCCGCTATAGTCCGAAACAATTGCCTGCAAATCAGGGCGCGGACGATCCGGCGCCGGAGCTTTAGGCGTACCCAAATGCACAAAACCGGCTACTTTTTCATGGGGAGCAACTCCGAGCAGGCGTTTGCCCTCCTCATCATCGGAATACCAGTTGGTAATCCAGTTGCTGCCATAGCCCAGTGCATTGGCAGCATTGCAAAGCTGCATCGCCGCAGCACCAGATGACAAGAACTGCTCCCATTCAGGAATACGGTCTGTATCACGCGGGCTGCAGATAATTCCGATAACAAGCGGCGCACGGGAGAAGCGTTTCAGCTCTTTCTCACGGTGGCTGTCGTTAAATTCTTCATTCTGCTGCTGTGCGCGCTGTGCTGCCCGCTCTGCCAGCATTTCACCAATCTGAATGCGGGCATCGCCGCGATAAATGATAAAGCGCCACGGATTGAGCTTACCGTGATCCGGCACGCGGGAGGCAATTGTCAGGATCTGCGCCAGTTCATCAGCCGATGGTGCAGGCTCAATCAGGCCGACAATCGGTGTGGAGCTGCGGGTTTTCAAAAAATCAATGAGATCTGACACGTTACTTCCTGCCTGTTCTGTTCGATTCCGTCATTATGACCGTCTTTATTGCCAATTCTGCTCTGCAATGACAGAGCGCATATGCAGTAATATGTGTTTATAATGCAAACGGGCGATATTTTGCTGGGCGCAGCCTTGAAAATGCCTTTACACTGCGGTCAAACAATAAAGACTTGAGACTTTGAAATTCAAATGAGTACCGGCTTATGAAATTCAGCCCTGTTCTGCACGCCAGAAACTTATCAGCCAAGAACACACAGCGTGTAAAGCAATGCCGCAATCTCTGCGCTTTTGCATTGGTTTCGACGGGTCTGATGATCAGTGGTTCAGCGTCAGCTCAGGAACTGCCTCAAACGCAGGACGGTTTTTCCATGCGCGTTGTGCCGGGCGCACAATTCGACAAGCTGCAATTACCAAAAATTTCAGTGCCTGAAAGCGGAACGCCGGACAATACACCGCCGACCGGTGCAATTATGTCGCCGGCAGCTCCGGCAGCAGGCATCACACCTTACGCTGATCCTCGCAGCCTGCAGAACTCACCGCTGGCCAATCAGAATGAGTTGCTGCTGGAAGCACAGCTGACAGCGGACGGTCCTGCTCTGAGCCAGGGGCTGGTATGGCGTGTATTCTCACCGGAACCGGATGGTGAGGACAAGCTGCCGCTGATTGCAACAGCAACAGGCGGCACTGCCAGCTTTTCACTGCCGGAAGGCAGCTATCTCGTGCATGTCAGCTTTGGCCGCGCCGGAGCCACCAAGCGCATTACTGTGCGCAATGCCAGTCGCCATGAAAAGCTGATCCTTGATGCAGGCGGTCTGAAACTCAGCGCCAAACTGCCGGATGGCAAGGAAATTTCTGACAAATTCCTGCGCTTCTCGATCTATGAGAATGACGATGAAGGCAATGAGCGCTCGCTGATCGTACCGAATATCAAACCGGATACGGTGGTGCGCCTCAATAGCGGCACCTATCACGTGGTTTCCAATTACGGCAATGCCAATGCCGTAATCCGCGCTGAAATTGTGGTCAGCGCCGGTAAACTGACGGAGGCAACTGTTGAGCATAATGCGGCGGAAGTCACCCTGAAATTGCTGCGCGATGTCGGCGGGGAAGCGCTTGCCGATACATCATGGAATATCGTCAATACCAATGGTGATATCGTCTATGAAAGTGTCAGCGCCTATGCATCGCTGGTGCTTGCATCCGGTGATTATATCGCTGTGGCCAAAAACAAAGACCGTCTCTATCAGCGTGAATTTACAGTAGAATCCGGCAAGAACGAAGATGTTGACGTATTTGCCAAAGCCGAAAACGAAGTCGACAGCGACCAGATTGATTAAAAAGGTCGGAGCTAAACGACAATGCCGGATTATGATGATAACCTCGTTATAAATTGCGCTACATGGTTCGAAGTTGAGGCTGCAATTCATAAGGTTGCTATTCAAAATCCCAATGTTGAACAAAATACCCTTGAAAACGCGTTGCAATTCGTAAAATTTGCCACAGAGCGATACCAAGTTCCAAATGAAATATGTTTGGGTTGCTGGCCGACAATTCGCATTATATGGTTATATTCAATACCATCGATAGAAATTGAAGTTTTCGATATCCGCTATGAATACTATGCATTTGAGGACAAATGGACTGATATTCAGGAATTTGAAATCATGCCGGATACTTTTCCGGAAACACTCAAACTGCTTCTAGATAAGACTATATCCCATTCAAATGAATTTAAATAATCCTGCAATCATTTGATTGCAAGATTATTATTTATATCAATATATTACACTATATTTTTAATGTTTTGAACAAATTCAAATACCCGCACCCTGACTGAAACCCTGACCTTCATGGGTCAGCGTATTCACGAAGCGGCGAGTACGCTCTTCCTTCGGCGAGCGGAAGATTGCCTGCGCGGTGCCGCGCTCAACAATCACACCATTATCGATAAACAGCACATCCTCGGCTATTCTCGATGCCAGCCGCAAATCATGGGTCACCATAATCATTGTGGTGCCTTCTTTGGCCAGCTGCGCCAGAACATCCACCACTTCACCGGACAATTCCGGATCAAGTGCCGAAGTCGGCTCGTCGCAGAGCAGAATTTTAGGCGACGGAGCCAATGCACGGGCGATGGCGACACGCTGTTGCTGACCACCAGAGAGGGTTGCAGGCCATGCATCAGCCTTCTGCGACAGGCCTACCTTTTCAAGCAGCTGCTTTGCCCGCTCCCTCGCCTTTTCCTTCGGCCATTTCTGAACTGTAATCAGACCTTCAGTGATGTTCTCGGTGACTGTACGATGCGGAAACAGCTGAAAATTCTGAAAGACCATGCCGGAATGGCGGCGGATCAGGTGGATTTCTTTCTGGCTGACTTTGCGTTCAGGAGAAAAACTCAGCCTGTCACCCGCAATTTCAATATCACCGGAAGTCGGCACTTCCAGCAGATTGAGACAGCGCAGCAATGTGCTTTTACCGGCGCCGGACGGCCCGATAAAGGCTGTCACACTGCCTTCGGCAATTGACAGAGAGATATTGTCGAGCACGGTATGGTCGCCGAATTTTTTTACGATATTTTTGAGTTCGATCATCATGAACGGACCTCCAGAAAGCCGCCATAACGCTTCAGACGTGCTTCCAGACGGGTTTGCAGATAAGACAGCACAGAGCTGAGTGCCAGATAAAGCAGCGCGGCCTCGACATAAAGGATCAGCGGCTCATAGGTAACCGCAACGATACGCTGCGCCGCCTGAAACATTTCAGGCACGGTAATTGCGGCGGCCAGAGATGTGTCCTTAACCAGAGAAATGAAGCTGTTGGACAGTGGCGGCACGGCATTGGGCGCAGCTTGCGGCAGGATCGTGCGGCGCATCGCCTGCCCCCAGCTCATGCCTGTTGCATAGGCCGCTTCCCACTGTCCTTTCGGCACAGCGACAATCACGCCGCGGAAAATTTCAGAGGAATAAGCACCGATGCTTAAAGTAAAGCCGATCAGAGCAGCCGGAAATGCATCCAGCGTAATGCCGACACTCGGCAATCCGTAAAAGATCAGGAACAGCTGCACCAGCAACGGTGTGCCGCGGATCAGCCAGACATAAAAATTGACGATTGCTGCAACGGGACGCGGTGCGAACAATCGGGTCAGAGCCACAAAAAGACCGAGTGTTGTGCCGAACAGAAATGACAATAATGTCAGCGGAATAGTGAAAACCAGAGCTGCCCACAACAGCGGCCCCAAAGATTCAAGCATAAGCGATAAAACGTCAGACATTGAATGCGTCCCCGTCATAATTGTTTCCCCTCAGACGGAATTGCTGAGGCTGAAAATGGTTCCTGCCCCGTTGCCTGCGCAACGGAAAACCGGCGATAATATATCGCCGGTATCAAAGTTCCGGGAGGATAACTTATTTAGAGACGTCTGCGCCGAAATATTTTTCGGAGATTTTGGCATAAGTGCCGTCGGTTTTGATCTGCTCAAGCGCTTTGTTGACTTCGGCAAGCAAATCTTCCTCGCCTTTGCGCAGCAACACGCCGGAACGATCAGCATTTTCAAGCTCGGCAGCAACTTCCAGCGGCACATCAGGCTTCTGCTTTTTGAAGTCGAGGAAGGACAGGCTGGCATTCACGGTTGCTTCCGCACGGCCGCTCAGCACCAGCTGAACTGACTGGTCAAAGCCGTCATTGGCAACAATTTCCGCACCATATTCACGGGCAATTTTACCATAGTTGCTGCTCAGCGACTGTGCGGCTTTGCGGCCCTTCAGGTCTTCAAATTTCTTGATATCCGTATTGCCGGTTTTCACAATCAGCACGGCTTTTGAAGCAATATAAGGCTCGGAGAAATTATATTTCTTCTGGCGTTCCGGCGTAATGCCGACCTGATTGATAACCGCATCATAGCGGTTGGCATCGAGACCGGCGATCAAGCCGTCCCATTTGCCTTCAAGGAATTTGGCTTCAACGCCGAGACGCTTGGCAATTTCCTGACCGATTTCCACGTCAAAACCGACCAGTTTGCCGTCTTTGTCATGATAGGTGAACGGCGCATAAGTGCCTTCTGTACCGATCTTGAGAACGCCTTCCGCTTTGATGCGATCCAGAGCAGCATCAGCGAAAGACTGGCTGGTCATAACGCCCGAAGCCAGAACGGCTGACTGCAACACACCAACTGCAACAATAGACTTAAACCAGCTCATATACCTTGTCCTTTTAAACGCAACCTTTTCACTGAAAAGGTTATTCTCATCTTATAAAAGCTTTCCGGGCGGAGCTGCTGTGGTGCAGTCCGTGTTGCGAATAAGATGTCACGGCCACTCAAACCATCACAGATATAATTCCACGTCCTGCAATTTATTATGCAAAAATAAATTCCTAATTTTGTCCTATTGTAGAATTTTATACCAATCATAATCTTCAGGCTGACAGAATGAAAAAACACATTCTACAGAAGCGCTTATTCTGCCCACTGATTTTCTGAATAATGCATGAGCCGGTGTTTTGTTGCCTGATAGACGAAGATTTTTGCTCAAATCAGACTATATTGCAGAAAATCATTCATCCAGGCTTCATATTTGCGTCGCTATAAGAAGCTGTCGCTTGTCTGAAGTTCCTTTTAACACTGCCCTCAGGAGTTTTTCTCATGTCCGCAGAAACTACCCCGACAAACCGTATCCGCATTGCAGCTGCAATTCTGATGGCACCGGACAACCGGATCTTGCTGGTACGCAAAGCGGGCACAACCGCATTCATGCAGGCAGGCGGTAAGATTGAAAACGGAGAAACACCGGTTGCAGCATTACAGCGTGAGCTTAGTGAAGAACTGGGACTAACGGTTAATCAGGATCAGGCGCATTATCTCGGGGCTTTCTCGGCACCGGCCGCAAATGAGCCAGGCTATACGGTTGAGGCTGAGGTCTTTCGCATTGCCCTCACGCAGCCGGTCGCCAAGGCCGCAGAAATTGAAGAAATTGTCTGGGTTGATCCGCGGCAAAAAGTGGAACTGCCGCTGGCACCTTTGACGGAGAATTATTTGCTGCCGCTATGCAAGGAATTTATGCCTGTCGCAAAACTATAATCAGATTGCCTGCTTTTAGCCTAAAAACATCCGTAATTCATTGAAATATAGCAGTTAAACCGATTTCATTATCAGGAGAAACTATGACACACCGTAAAACAGCCGCCCTTTTCGCTTCAGCATTTCTTGCGGTTTCTTTTGCCAGTGCGCTTTCGCAACCGGCCTTTGCACAGGAGAAAAATGTGTCAGAAAAACAGCAGGCATTCATTGTTATCACCGGTGAAGGTGAAGCTCAGGCCGCTCCGGATATGGCTATTCTCGACCTGACCGTCTTGCGGGAAGCTAAAACCGCCCGTGAAGCGATGACCGACAACAATAAGGCAATGTCTCAGGTACTGGCTGCGATGAAAGAAGCCGGTATTGAAGACCGTGACCTGCAAACCTCAGGTGTGAATATTCAGCCGACTTACACTTATCCGAGCGATAAAAACGGCCTGAAAGCACCAAAAATCATCGGCTATAACGTAACCAACGGTCTGACCGTGCGTGTGCGTGATCTCGATAAAGTCGGCGATCTGCTGGATAAATCCATTGATCTCGGCGTCAACCAGAGCGGCGGCCTGCGTTTCGTCAATGATGATCCGTCAAAAGTGCTGATGGATGCCCGTAAAAAAGCCATGGAAAATGCCATGGAAAAGGCAAAAGTTCTGACTGAAACTGCCGGTGCAAAGCTTGGCCGCGTGCTTGAAATCACCGAATATGGCAATAATCCGCGCCCGATGCCGATGGCACGCACCAAAATGGTCGCAATGGCTCAGGAAGCAATGGCTGATTCAGTACCGGTTTCAGCCGGTGAAAACAGCTACAATGTGAATGTGACCGTAAAGTTCGAAATCACACAATAAGCGAACCGGTCATATAATAATCAGAACCCTGCCCTTGCGGCAGGGTTTTTTATTATGCGCGGGATTGTACGGGAAAATCGCGCCGTGTCATTCCAAGCGGTCAAGGAAATAGGCGAATTCAGTATTTTCGACATTTTGCGACCCGTTTTCATGGAAAAACTGAATATGCGGCCCTTCATTATGATGTTTGTGCTGATGTTCCTGTGATGCCCAGTGCTCTATGAAAACAAAGCGGGACGGGTCTGTACGATCAATGAACAGATCATAGCTGATATTCCCCTCTTCTTTGCGGGACTGATCGACAATCGCCTTAAGATCGCGCCGTAATGTTCCTTCTTTACCCGCCTTGGCGCGCAGGCTGACAACAACGAAGAGATCGCCCATAAACATGCTCCTCTCATTTGAAATCCCTGCCTGTTCAATCCGGACAGAGCATTTCCTATGGTTCAGAATAAACCGGAAATGTTCTGCCCGTATTGGAAGCAAAGCTTACTCGGCTTTGTCGTAGGAGAACTGGATACCTGCGGTACCGCCGGTCTGGATGAACAGATCCATAAATTGCGGAACTGTTTCCTTGCGCTGCCAGTCGCGCTGCAATTCGCAGAACAGCTGAACCACGCTGATCATCTTGCCGCCCGCCTGTTCTATGCGCCGCAATGCAGCTTCATGCGCCTGTACCGAAGTACCGCCCACAGCATCAGCCACAACATAGACTTCATAGCCTTCAGCAAGCGCATCAATCGCCGGAAATGTCAGACAGGCCTCAGTCCAGAGCGCCGTCATAATCAGTTTCTTGCGTCCGGCCTGCTCTACGGCTTTACGGAATTCAACATCCTCCCAGGAATTGATTGTGGTGCGGTCAATCGTCGGAATTCCTTCAAGGGCTTTGCGGACTTGCGGAATAGGAGGCTTATTGAGACCGGTTTTTACATTCACGGTTGAGTGAATAATCGGCAAATCATAAACGCGTGCAGCTCTGGATGCGCCAACGATATGATTGATAAGCAATTGCCTGTCCATGGAGGCAATGGAGTTCACCTGCACAGGCTGGTAATCAATAATGATAAAGGCTGAGTTTTTAGGGCTGAGCAGCCGGTCTTTTACAGGATCACGAATGGGTTCGCTTGTCATTGCATAGTCTCCTCGAACACAGGGAAAACAATTCCAATAACGTCCCGAACCGAGAGCATCAAAGCCTCAGCCGAAACGCAATTCTGATTTAATTTCAAGCAGATAAGATGATAGTTACTTGCGGGTGACGAAATTTACCGACCGTTGTTTTCTGAAAAACAACAACGCGGTGAAATAGTAACATCGGCGCCTTTATTAGAAAAGATTTGAATACTGAAACGCAGCATTCTATATTTGCAACGATGCAGAACCTGAACGACTTGTTCTATTTTGTCCAAGTGGTCACGCACGGCGGCTATGCTGCTGCGGCACGGATAACGGGCGTGCAAAAATCGACATTAAGCAGGCACATCACCAATCTGGAAGAGTTTTTGCAGGCAACGCTGATCTACCGGTCAAGCCGCCGTTTTGCACTCACTGAGGTCGGGGCTGAATATTACCGCCAATGTCTTGTTGTGCTCGAAAATATTGAGGCCGCACAGCGTATCATCGACCGCAATTACGAGGAGCCAAACGGTACGATCCGCATTGTCTGCCCCGTCGGGCCGCTCAATTATAAAATCAGCGATTTGATTACAGAATTCATGCAGCACTTTCCCAAGGTTGATGTGCATCTCAAATGCATGAACAGAAATGTTGATGTGATCGGCGAAGGATATGACCTCGTTATTCGCGAGGACAATAACGGTCATCAGGAGAATAATGCGCTTGTGACCCGTGTGATTGGTGCAAATCCGCAATGTCTCATCGCCAGCAAGGATTTATTCAGCGATGCGTCCCCGCCGGCAGAACCGAAAGATCTCGCAGGATTTCCGACCCTTGCTTTTGGCTTTCCCAAAATTGAACGTGCTGTCAGCGCCGGCCGTCCTCACTATGAATGGTCATTCCGTGATGAACGCGGTCGTGCGCAGCGCATCAGACATGTGCCGCGACTGATAACAGACAGCCATGAAACATTGCGCAATGCAGTGATACGCGGTCTGGGTATAGCACAATTGCCGCTCTGGATTGTTAGCGAGGATATAAAAACAGGACAACTGATACAGTTGCTTCCCGATTACCGGCTTAATGAGCCGGTAATTCATGCTGTATATCCCTCAACCAAAGCGCAGGCACCCAATGTCCGTGCTCTTGTCGGTTATCTGTCAGAGGCGCTGAGCCTGAGCCGGTAATAAAAGCCGTTTTATGGTTTCTTCAGGTTCTGTTGCTGTTGGCTATAGGCACGTTTGGCTTCAATCAGCAGGTCTTTCTTGGTGTCGCTTGCAAAATTCAGCAACCGCTCAACCGTGCTATCACCGAGTTTCAGCACATCCACATCCAGATAATTACCGGAACCTGCGGTTAGTTTGGCGATAATCATCTCGGGATTACCGTCGCCGGTAATATCCGCAAAACTGACACGCGGCTCGCCCTTGTCACCAAAAACAGAGCCGTCGCGTGCAAAAATTCCACCGCCAAGATAGTCAATCAGCCCGTCATCTTTATAGAGCGCAACCGTGTAACTGCCGATGGATGCAGGTTCCAGATCACCTTCTGAAATCACTGCAATCCGTTTATCCGGCAGTGGCATCATCACCGCATTTCTGGCGGATGCAGGCGCAACCAGCAGTGTTGAGACCAGAGCTGCAGCTAAAATCTGCTTTGAATATTGCATTGTTTTTTCCTGACATCTTTGAAAAGACTTTAAACAATTTCCCAAAGATGCCCGTACAATAAGACTTTCCTGTGATGCATCACTGCTTGAGTGCCGCCCTTTCCTCTTCCGCTGACAACGGTGCACCGGCCTGAATGGACTGCAAATAAATATCGACAGTTTCCTGTGCTGAGGCAGGAATATAATTTTGCGTATCCTGCTGGGAAGCCAGCGCAAAACGCAATTTCCAATCCTCCTGCTCAAGACACGACACAGCCACATAGCCGGACTGCCCCGCGCTGTTCAGACGAAACTCACGGCAGAGATGATTTTCCCCGTCACGGAAGCTGGCAATCACCTGCATAGAGGCATTCTGCTCAGCCAAATTGACAGTCTCGCCGGAAGCCACTTTATGCAATTGTGCCTGCACGGCAGATGCTGTGAGCGAAGCAAGACCTGCACCTTCAGGCTGCGCATTTTGCAGGCCGCTTTGCCCCATGAAATAACCGCTGAAACCGGTAACCGCAGCCAGCAAAACAGCTGCAGCGGCTGCCGACCAGTTGGCTGCAAAAAGCGGTTTGCGCGGCTTTGCACGAAACGGAACAATGACATTCCCGCGCTCTGCATCTGCTGAAACCGGCTCTGCCACCTCAACAGTTTTCTGCTGTTTTTCCTGTTCATGGCGTGCAACCATGCCCTGTACGGCGGCCATTAATGCCTCCGGCACCGGCTCATCCAGCATCGGCCGCAAAGCGTCCTGTGCTGCCGCGCGGGTTTCCATAAACAGTGCCACGCGCGCGATCAGCGCATCGTCATGCTCCATAGCTGCTTCAATGCGCGCCGTTGTCTCTTCATCCAGCTCGCCATCGGCAAAGGCCATCAGCTCTTCATCGCTGAAATTTTTATGCGGTTGGGATTGTGTCATTGATTACCGCCTTTCACAGGGGATAAACGCATGGGATCCTTGTCTATTCCCGTTCGTTCAGCAAGATTTTTCCGCGCTCTCGCCAGCCTGCTCATCACAGTACCTATCGGTATCTCAAGCAGCTCCGCAGTCTCCTTATAGGAAAGCTCTTCCACGCAGACCATAAGCAGCACCTCGCGCTGCTCGTCAGGCAAATGCCCGATTGCTTCCGACACATTTTGCAGGGTCATACGGGCAATAGCCGCATCTTCACCTGATGGTGTGCTGATATCTTCATGATTGGCAATATCATCGCTGATACCGGCAGTTTTCTGCCTGCGTAATGTATCAATCCAGATATTGCGCAGGATGCGGAACATCCATGCATCAAAGCGTGTGCCGGGCTGAAAACTGTGTTCTGCGGCCAGTGCTTTTTCACAGGCGGCCTGCACCAGATCGTCCGCTAACTCGCGGGAGCGGCACAAAGCGATAGCAAAACGGCGTAAATTCGGTAAAAAACCTATTAAACGCTGTGAAAAACTTAGTCCGTCATCTGTCATAAGAGGATTCTGTCCGAAAAATCGAATAAAACACCGAGCCATACGTTCTGCATTTGGGCAATCTTACGATAAAGCCCATCAACAGAAAACTGGAACAGATCAATGTTAAATTGTCTATACAGGCATACCGGCAGGCTTCTCCGCTCTGCCAGTCTTTTATTTGTTGCGACGGGTATTGTAACAACCGCTCCGTCGCTGATGCTTTCCGCTGAGTTCTCTGTCGTCAGTGCCGCTTATGCAGATGATGATGACGGCGATGAAGGTGGCAGTGATGATGACGGAGGATCCGGTAATAGCGGACGCTCCGGCAGTGACGGCGGCAAACGCTTTCGCGGGCCGCAGACGCTGATGGACTATCTGGACAATCGCCGTCAAACACAGGCGCCCAGAACCCGCAGCACAGCAAAGAAACGTCAACAGGCAGCACCTGTTTACGAGCCCCGCAGGCTTGTGGCACTCGGTCTCAGCGATGAGAATATTGCACAATTGCAGCAACAGGGTTTCTCTGTGGCTGACAGGGTGGAAATGCGCCTGACAGGAGCACAGCTCACGCGCCTGCAAATACCGGCAAAAATGTCATTGCAAACTGCACGCCAGCGCGTATCCGCGCTCGTGCCGGATGCGGTGGTTGATTTCAACCATTATTACCAGCCGGAACAGACAAGTGCTCCGGAAACAGAAACAAAACCGGCACCGGCTCCCGCAGCCTGCAACGGCACAGACTGCACGCTGATGCGTGATCTGATCGGCTGGAATGAGCCGAAAGCCGGTGCAGCAACCTGCACCACCCTGCCAAAGATCGGCCTGATTGATACGGCAGTTAATCCCGATCATGAATCGCTTAAACAGGCGCGTCTGGAAATCATCCGCCTCAGCGATGATGAACTGCCGCAATCAGGCACACAGCATGGCACAGCCGTTGCGGCTCTGCTTGTCGGGGCTGAAAACAGCCGTGCACCGGGCTTGCTTCCGCAGGCAGAACTGATTGCAGTGGATGTGTTTCACGGCACCAAAGGCGATAATAACCGCGCCACAACCTATGACCTGATCCGCGCAATTGATCTTCTGGCGGAAAAACAGGTGCCACTCATCAATATGAGCCTTTCAGGACCGGATAATTTATTGCTGCAAAAGGCCGTAGAGGCGGCGGCACAGCGTAAAATTACACTGGTTGCGGCTGCGGGCAATGAAGGCCCTCATGCCAAACCGGTTTATCCTGCCGCCTATCAGAATGTGATTGCGGTAACCGCGGTTGACCGCAACGGCAATCCGTACAGACGCGCTGTGCGCGGCGAGCATATTGATCTGGCCGCACCGGGTGTCGGCGTCTGGACGGCAGCCTCCATATCCGGCGCACGGCAAAAGACCGGCACATCTTTTGCAGCACCATTTGTCACTGCCGCAGCAGCAAGGCTGAAAGCTGAAAAGCCCGATCTGGATAACCGGCAGATTGCGGAAGAGCTAAGCCGTCAGGCCAAAGATATGGGAAAACCAGGTCATGATCCTGTCTTCGGCTGGGGACTGATTAATGCGCAGTCTCTTTGTAGCAGCTAGAGCGCCGTGCGCCCCATTGGCGCACAAAGGTCGCTCTAACACTATAAAATTATGCTCTGATAAAAATTAAGCCCTGAAACTGATGTTTCAGGGCTTATAATTAAGGCGCTTGTTTTGTTCAGGCGGCCATACGATGGTTCATCAACATACCGATCATCACCATACGTACGGCATCTTCCGAGGCATGTGCCAATAATTTAGGGGCGGCATCAATCGCATCCTCCAGTGAGCAGGGGCGGCTCAGGATAGATGCGAAAGCATCAATACCGTGATCGAGATTGAGGCGTACGCCCTTCCCGATTGTACCCGCCAGCGCGATCACCGGAGTACCGCGTTTTTTGGCGCGCAAGGCCACTTCTGCAGGGACTTTGCCGAATGGTGTCTGCCCGTCCAGACTGCCTTCAGCTGTAATCACCAGATCAGCATCCGTCAGATAACGGTCAAGATCGAGATATTGCATAACGATCTCATAGCGCGGATGCAGCTTGCCGCAGAGCAGACCCAGCACCGCAGCACCCAAGCCGCCGGAAGCCCCTGCCCCTTGCGCAGAACCGACATCTATACCAGTCGCCAGACTGATGTGATGCGCATAATTTTCCATAGCATGGGCCAGTATTTCCACCTGCTCCGGCGTAGCGCCTTTCTGCGGGCCAAAAACACGAGCCACGCCACGTTCTCCCAGCAGCATATTATGCCAGTTCACAGCCGCATCAATCTGCACAGTTTCAAGACGCGGATCGCGATTGCTGATATCAATTGCGGCAAGTTTGCCAAGTGCAGCGCCACCGGCATCCAGCACGCGCCCTGCACTGTCGAGCAGTTTAATGCCGAGCGCCTGCGCCATACCTGCGCCGCCGTCATTAATACCGCTGTCACCACAGCCCAGCAGAATGCGCTCGGCACCGGTATCCAGTGCGGCTTTGACCAATTCGCCGACACCATAACTGGTGGTCAGGCACGGGTTGCGCTGGTCACGGGGTACGAGGCTCAACCCTGCGGCCGAAGCCATTTCCAGAACGGCCGTGCGCTTGGCGTCACCATTGGCACCGCGCGTGCCCAGAAATCCGAAATGTGCCTGAACCGGTTGGCCGACCGGCCCCGTCACCATGACTTCATGCAATGTACCTTGCGTGGCATTAATCAGCGCCTTGGTAAAACCTTCGCCACCGTCTGCCATCGGCGCTTTAATAATATGTGCATCCGGCACAGCCCGTCGAATGCCTTTCTCAATCGCATCTGCAGCTTCGTCCGCGGACAGGCTTTCTTTGAAACCTGATGGGGCAACCAGAACAGTGATAGACATTGTGACAGTTTCCTTTGCAAATTGTGACAATTGAATTGCAAGGGAAGAACGGGGGCTGACGCAGTTTATTCCGCAGAATTTTATTTATTTTCATAAAACATAAAAAAAGCCCCGATTTTCATCGGGGCTATGTAACTCTTTGAATTATTTCAGGCTCATTCCCTGCATCGGCCATATCAGCAAGGCGAATATCATCAGCAATCCAATGAATGGCACGATCAGCCAGAGTGCCAGCCGCAGCAAATCCCGCTGGCTGAAAGGCTGCGGATCGGCTGTGCCGAACAATGTGACAGGCTTTGCGGAAACCAGCAGTGTCTGGCAGAATCCGCTGGCCAGTGTAACCACCAGAATGAGCGGCGTGACTGCAATTCCGAGACCGGCCAGCGGCAGACAAAGCGCAGGTATCAGCACAATAGCGCGGGCAGTTCGGGAATTGATGACAATATGCGCCAAGGTCGCCGTGATCGCAGCAAAACCGATAATCAGCGCCGGATAACCGGCCAGTCCGGCACCAAAAGCACTTAGCATTCGCTGTGCGATCAGTTCCGCAGTACCGGTGGTAAGCAGCGCCTCGCCGATTACCAGAGTACCGGCTAAAAACAGCAGCAGGTTCCACTCCACCAGTTTCAGCGTTTTTTTAAAAGAAACCGGTGAGAGCTTTTCAGATGTCACCAGCAATGCGGCAATCAAGGCAATCAATGGCATATCAATGCCGTGTAATGCCGTAGTGGCAAACATCACCACTGTTGCGCCGGTAATCAGCAACAGCATTTTCTGCTGGCGTGTCAGTGCTGTTTCGTCCTGCTCATCCACCCATTGCGGCAGCGATTGCTTGCGTTCTTCAGCATTCAAAAACAAGCGCAGAATAAGCTCGCAGGCAATCAGATTGATAAGCAGTGAGAATGGCGCGGCAAAAGCAATCCAGCTGAGAAAATCCATTTCACGACCACCGGTTCGGCTGATGAAATCCGCAGCTACCAGATGTGCGCCTGCACCGGTGAGTGACGCACCGGCAGACAACAGAATAATCGTGGGGAATAACAAGGCCAAAGCGCGGGTGAAACCGGCACTGACTGCCGAACCGGCAATTGCCACATAAACAGGCAATAAAATCGCTGCACGCGCAGAGGTGGAAGGAATGATGAAAGCCGTCATGAATACAAATAATGTCAGCAGATAAAATAGCGACCGGACGGATTTCAGCCTTGTCAGATTACGCAGCAGCAACTTCTCAATCAGACCCGAGGCCTGCAAGACAGCAGCAAGAATGAAGGCCGCCAGCATCAGCCAGATTATGTCTTTGCCAAGCGCCGCATAGACAGCCTCATTACTCACGGTTCCGGTAACTGCCAGTGCGATTGCACCACTGAGCGCCACAGGTGTTTCCGGCAAATCCAATATCACCCAGCATACAAGCGTGACGACGAAAACCGCAACGGACACCCGCATTGGCATGGTCAGTCCGTCGATCGCTCCGAAAATCAAAATAGCTGAAAAACCAAGGATCAGTGCCGCAATGATTTGCTTCACTTGTTTCAGCGGCATTGCAGTCACTGGCACGACAGCTTTTGATGAATTGTCAGCCAGTTTAGCCGGTGTAAGTCTTGTAATATTATGAAGTGATTGTTCTGCCATAAGTCTGAGCCCTTATATGTTTCTTGTCAGGGCTAACGGCTGAGGCATGAGATTATTCCGTTTTATTTCAAAATCACACCGGTGCAGAATCACAAGCACCGTAAAAACACAGCAATAAGCGCGGTTTATCGGCTCCAACTATATCAAAGCCTGCCCGATCTCCACCCTTTGAGAAAAAGCAATCACTCATCTGCTCGCATAAATGCTGCACAATAAAAAAGATCCGACAGGGATAAGGCGGTGCGCGGTAAATCAATGATAGTAACCGCAAAGTTACGCACATAATCTGCAATCAATTCGGCTCTACCCCATTGATACGAAAGATCGCTTGGGTTAGAACGACTTTGCTTTATATCAAAAGCGACTGCGCACCCGTAGCTCAGCTGGATAGAGTGCTGCCCTCCGAAGGCAGAGGTCACAGGTTCGAATCCTGTCGGGTGCGCCATAAAAATCAATAAGTTAGAGTGCGTAGAGAATCTTACGAAAATTCATCGCTCACCAATTACTCACCAACCTTCTAAATCTCATTGAAATAATTTTTGTCACTAAAATAATGCAACGCGATCAGTAGATTCGTGGTTGGCATCACACACTTCTCCACATCAACTCACTGCTGACTACCCCTCCCCACTTGACCGCCTTCTAAAAATAGAACATTTGTAGAACAAAATTGATATTTAACCCTAAAGCCCTGTACTGCGCACTCGTTTGCGCCACGGAGGAGCGCGCCTAAATGGGCAACTGGAAAACCAATTACAGGGTCAGTGATTTATCTGACACTCAAAAGCTGGAAATGATCTGTAAAAAATGCAGCAGGCTTGTTTACATCAACAAGGCCACGATCTGCACAGCCAAAGGTCGTGAACAGCTCTATCTGGATGAAATAGAGAACCGCGCCCGATGCAAAGCACGAGGCTGCAAAGGTCGGATGCGCATGGCTATGGTTCGGCTGGATGAAATGTCCGGCTTTACCGGAGGGCTGGCATAATGCCAACCTTGCGCATCTTAAGTCATCTTGACCTGCTGCGGCTTACCTGCGGAGGCTGCGGACGGATCAGAGATATACCGTCGCGATTCATGGCCATGATGTGCGGGGAAGAAACAGAAATACTCACTATGCCACGTCGAATGAGGTGCCATGTCTGCGGATATCGCGGCAAGAGCAGCGTGGATATCCTTGCCGGTCAGGTCGATCTGCATGGAGAGTATTTTATTTATCAGGAAGATGACGGTATGAAGAGGCTGTTTTGAATGAGGACTCAGCACAATGAGCGATGACACCCCGCCATGGGAAAACAAACCGGCCAAACAGGAGGCACTCTATATCCACTGGTGCATGCATGAAGGCTGCAAAAA
>NZ_JBHEEE010000019.1:0-21906 GCF_041929865.1 Pseudochrobactrum lubricantis | reverse complement strand
TAAAAACCCGAACATTAATTAAAAGGCGGGTCAATTCTCGGTGGAAAAACTGGGTCAGTTCTTACCGGAAATCAACAGAACTGGGACAATCTTCGCGCAAGCGCCCTCGGTACGATGCGACAACGGCCGGCTTGGGCCATTTTGCAGGAAGAATTGCTGGCACGCTCTGCATCCTTTCAAGGGGCAGGCAACACGCCTTTTGCGATCGACATCGTGAGGCTCTTGGATGCATTTGGCGGAGAGGGATACGGAACCGAGGCACTCGACGGTTTGCCGGAGGACGTACGTGTTTTCCTACGCCCCCTGGGTGAAGCACGACTGTGGCCGCAACTGGCGCCGGTCGTCCAAAAGCTGGACAATTTTAAAACTCAAATCGCTGACTACGTAGAAGGCGATTTCGATAAATCGACATTTGTCGCCGACCTTGAGGCAATTGTGATGCTGCTGGCGAAGACAGGAACCGCTCCGACAAACGGTATCAATCTGAAAGAATTCGAGAAGCAATTAAGCGAATTCAAACAAAGCGCGTTCGTGGATTTAGTAGGCAAAATCAATGTCATAACGGAAGCCGATCGTGAACAAATTCCGAAACTGCTTAATGCGCTCGGAGCAATTGATCTAGGTTTGATAGGACGGACAATGGTCTTTCTGAGCCAGACCACCCAGTTGTTGTCAGCGTCTGAGATCAGTGTTTCGCGTGAAGAAACGAACCGAAGTCAGTCTGATCCGACCGATGTGAGCCAAGAGATTGTTGCCATGCTCGGAAGCGTAGCAGGCATATCCTCGCAGGCAGAGGGAGAAGAACGTTGACGGGCAATCTCGCTACTAGGGCTTCTGCGTTGCGGGTACGGCTTGAGGCACTGGAAAAGACAGCATCCAACGTTGCCGAAGTTAGCGCGCTGGAGGGTTTGCGTACGGATTTAGCAAGCCGGGCTCAGAAACTGGCGGTCGAACAAGGCAGGCAATTGGTGCTCACGCAGGCAAAAATCGCTGTGCCTGACCCGCAAAGCATTATTGCTGCCCGAAAACGCGCTGCTAGCCTACTTGAGAAGTTTCTGGTTGAACGGAAGGCCGCTACTTTGAAGCGCGGTCAAGGGTGGCGGCTGTTACTTGAGGAATCTGATGCCGCAACCCGTGAACTCGCATCCGTTTTGATGAGCGTTTGGCGAGCCCACCGGCAGACAGTATTCGCCGGCGAGACACCAGCACAAATTCGAGGAAAGCTTGCTCACACAAAAGAGAATGATGCGGCGTTCGATGAATATGAGCGCGTTTTTGCCGAATTGAAGGCGCAATTCGACACTCTTCCGAACGATCAGGCCGCTGTGAGACATGTAAACAGCCTCGCAGAAAGATTGGAAAAGGTCGGAAAGTCTTTCAATTTCGACGTACCGGCGGACGTAAAGCGCTTTTTGGAGGCCGTACTCTCGGTCAATGGAGCGCCGCTGTCATTGCTGACATCTGCTGTTCAGGAATGGCTGACAGACAACGCAAAGCTTGACAGCTATTGCATTCGGGCAACAGCGTGATGATCGATCCCAATGAACGATTCATAATCGCTGTGCTCGATAGAATCGAGCAGCGCGAGGCCCGCCTCCTGACCTGGGGCCTTGTTGACGGTTTTTTGGCATCGCACGAAGTTGCGGAGATCATCGATACAATGTTGGACGATCCATTGCACGCTGATGGGGTCACATTTGTCCGTGTCTCGGAGGTCGTGGAGCGACTGCGCGAGCGGGTCCTTCTTCTCGACATCGGTGATACACCTGGCGAGCGGTACCGCTCACGGATGGCTGAGGCTGTTAGGCTATCTTACCGATTGAGGCAGCTCTTTCCACAACACCGCGGCTTGGTGGGCTGGCAATCCGCTCCGACGCTCGTCGCAGACTTCCGATTTCTATGGCGTCGTCGCCGTTACCCCAACCGGACGATCTCAGCGGAGAAAAGTCTGCACGAGATCAGTGAAGCGACAACGGATCATTATGTGCGACAAGCAATCGCTGACCTCATTGAAAGTTATGGATCAGACTTTGGGTTGGCAGGTTTTCAGCTCGAAGCGGCATCGCGTATTTTGTCCGGCCTTGAAAGCCCACGCTCACTTGCGACGTTGGTAAGCGCCGGGACCGGGAGTGGAAAGACACTGGCCTTCTATTTGCCGGCGCTTGCTCGGATAGCTTCCCATATTCGTCGCGATGGTGTGCGGAAGAAGTGGGTCAAGATACTCGCGGTTTATCCCCGGAACGAACTGCTCAAAGACCAATTCGCCGAGGTCTACAGCCAGGCTCGTCGCCTCGACACATCGTTGCAGACGGTCGGTGGTAGGAAAATTCTCATCGGAACGTTGTTCGGCCCAACTCCTAATAGTGCTCCTGAGGCTCAGGATAGCAGCGGGTGGCGGCGTCACCCAACGGGATTGGTCTGCGAGTACCTGCGATGCCCTCGACCAAACTGCGATGGGGAAATGGTTTGGCGCGAAAACGATAGAGGTAACAACGTCGAGAGACTGGTTTGTTCTGAATGCAATCATGCCATTGAAAGCGACGAGATCATCCTCACCAGAGAACGCCTTCGGCGCGAAAGCCCCGACATTCTCTTTACGACAACTGAAATGCTTAACCAGCGGATGGGGGACAACCGCATCCACCATCTCTTCGGCATTGGCGAAAGGGCGGCTCACTCAGTCGAGATGATGCTTCTCGACGAGGTTCACACATACGCAGGTGCCTCTGGCGCGCAGGTTGCATATCTACTTCGACGCTGGCGGCAGTTGGTGCGCCGGCCAGTCAGCTTCGTCGGCTTGTCGGCGACATTGACAGACGGGGCTCGTTTTTTCGCAACGCTAACGGGGTTGTCTGAGCACGCGGCGGCAGAAGTAGCGCCCAAGCCTGGCGATATGATCGCGGAAGGGGCGGAATACTTACTCGCTCTGCGAGGTGATCCGGTATCGCGCACGGCGCTACTTTCGACAACAATTCAGACCGCGATGTTGATGTCGCGAATACTCGATTCCCCGGAAAGTCGGGTAAGTCGTGGTGTTTTTGGCGAAAGAGCATTTCTTTTCGCTGACAACCTCGATGTCATCAATCGCTTGTTCTACGCGATGTTGGATGCGGAAGGCCGGCGCAGCAACGGCGTTCCAGATTTAAACGCCCATCCTGCGGGCGGACTTGCGACACTTCGCTTCCCCATGACGAGCGCACACCGGAAACTACACGGCCAAGACTGGGAAGCGGCCGTTGATATCGGTCACAGTCTGCAAGCTTCCGATCGGAAAAGGGTCGGGCGTGTAATGTCTATGGATCCAGGTGTGGGAAACAACCTCGATCTCATTGTTGCGACCGCTTCACTTGAAGTCGGATATAACGATCCGCTCGTGGGGGCGGTTCTCCAGCATAAAGCGCCGCGGGATGTAGCTCAGTTTCTACAGCGCAAGGGCCGAGCAGGTCGTTCACGCCGCATGCGTCCATGGACTGTCGTTGTGCTGTCGGATTATGGAAGAGATCGGATTGCTTATCAGGGCTACGATTTGCTTTTCGACCCAGAATTGCCGATGCGCACGCTGCCTATCGGCAACCGTTATATCGCCCGCATCCAGGCTGTTTACGCGACCCTGGACTACCTTGCCCAGGTGACGGGTTATGATCGTGGTGGCAGCGTATGGACTAATTTGTCCGGTCCTTCTGACCACTCGAACCAAAAAATGCGCCAGGCTCGGTTCGCCGAAATCATTCATGATCTAATCACCAACCCAACTAAACTAGAGCACTATTCTTCCTATTTGTCAGAAGCCTTGCGTCTCGACGCGCAGGAAATTCAGTCACTGCTGTGGGAGCACCCCCGTCCTCTATTAACCGAAGTTCTCCCGACGGCATTGCGACGTCTTGAGACGCAATGGCGAACGCGAGAGCAGGGCGTTACAGATTATCAAGTCCGCAACTCGCCCCTGCCAGAGTTCGCGCCCGCTAATCTGTTCGGAGAACTGAATCTTCCTGAGGTCGATGTCATCACACCTGCGGTCGGTGGCGTCATCCCCGATCCCGTATTTATGCCGATCGTCCAAGCGATGCGGGAATTTGCTCCTGGACGGGTCTCACGACGCTATGGAATAACTCATGCCTTCGAAAAGCATTGGGTTTGCCCACCACTGGATCAAAACGTCGAGCAATCGGTGCCGATCGATGTCGACATTCGCGCAGACATGATTGGGATTTGGCAGATTTCCACTGCAGGGGGAGCCCAATCAATCCCGGTCTTTCGTCCCCGCACATACACTTTAGAACAGTCACCAGGCACGGTGGTCGACACATCGAATGCGCGCCTAAGGTGGCAAAGCCAGATCGTCGCTCGCGACGTTGGCCAAGTTTTCAACGCGCCACCGGGCAACCCTTGGGCCAGATTCATCGCAGATGTGCGCTTCTACACTCACCAAGGCCTAAACCCGATCGAGGTTCGCCGAATGGCGCTCGGCAGCGACGCCGACATACGATTCAAAGATGGGACGTCGTCGAAAAAGCGATTTTGGTTTGAACGGGATGGTCACGCTGCTGCACTCGGGTTCAATCTCGCTGTCGATGCTCTTTGTGTTCGCCTTCGGTTCGACGAGTCACTTTGGTCGAGCGTGGGATCTGAAAGCGGCCAACTTTATCGGGCCTTGCGGACAGCGCGGTTCCATGACGAGGCCAAAGGAGAAACGTATCTAGGCTCGGTGGACAACGTCTTCGCCCGCGGATGGCTCGCGCAGTTGTTGCTCTCAGCGCTCGGCAACGAAGCTATGGCGAAGTCAATCACTTTGCGCGAAGCGGCCGATAATCTCGCAAATGGACAAGCGGATCTCTCTTTGGAACAGACCCTGGCGATCCTTTTTCAATCGCCAATCGTTGATGACGCCAACGGTCAGGGTAACCTTCAGGACAAACTGCGGCAGGATCTAGGAGCCCTTTTGGCGGATCCGGTGGTCAAAACCGGAATGTTCAATCTTGCGACCATATTGTGGGCATCGATTGGACCAGATTGGGAGCCATGGCTGCGACAGAGGTTTGCGGCAACGGCAGGAGCAGCAGCCTTCAATGCCATTTTGAGCCTCTGCCCTGAGATCGATGGTGACGGCCTCGTCGTCGATATCGATCCGGGTCCGCGCGAGCCAGATGACGTGCTTAACGGTGAGCAGGATGCGGAAATCTGGATCAGTGAACTGGCTCCAGGAGGAAATGGTCAGATAGAGGAAGCGCTGAAGCAATACGCCGAGGATCCTCGCCGATTTTTCAACGTCATGACTTCGCAGTTAAGGGATAACGACTTTGCATTGAGCGACTATCAATTGGCGAAGTTTGTCACGGTTGTCTGCGAAAGCGACCCTTCTGGCGATATCTCGGCATCAACCCAGGCATTTCGCGACGCGTACGGAGCGGAGGAGAGCCATCAAGCAATGTCATCGCTGCGTCAGTCGCTCGCCGGTGGAGGGTTTGCAACATTTCACGCATTTATGGTCGCACTCGCTAATCGTGTTCTGCGTGCTGGCTCCAGCCCTCAGAGCGATCGCTTTTTCCTCAGTGCAATGCGTCAATGGGATGCGGAAGAAGCGCGCCTCGGGGTTGAGTTGGACGCTCGGGTCGTCGCGTACCGTCTAGCAAGGCGTGACGACATCGATAATGCGCTAAGCTTTGCTGGGATTGATGCGCCGACGGTCAATCCAGATCAATGGCGTTTTGGCGTGGTTTATGGCCTGCTTTGGCCACGTGGATCACAAATCCGACAGGCAGGGCTTAGGATTGACTCTCTTTTTGTTGATCTCCCACTGACCGAGCCACTGCTTGTTCGAGCATTTCTCGACGAAGCAGTCCAGGCTGTGCATCTTCAGGAAGGAGATTGGGAGACTATATGCATGGAGGCTCTCGCTTCACAGGGATCAATCACTTTAGTCTGTGCGGTGACCGATGGCGAACAACTCGCCCGAGCATTAAATTTTCTTGCCACCAATCCAGTCCATACTGGCTATCTATCTGTTTTTGCTCGCGTTCAGGCGGTACGCCGGATTGGCGATGCCTATGAAATTGATGTCGACATTGCAGAGGCGTTACAATGAGCTTCGAAACACGTCGGATCTTTAAGAGCGCGGTCACGAGCCAAAACCTAATCCGCGAACTACTCCAACTGATGTTACTGGGAGAACTATTGGCACCCAGCGGCGAGCGGGCATGGATCGTCAGTCCGTGGATTAGTAATGTAATGCTTTTCGACAACCGAGCGGGCGGCTTCTCATCAGTAAATCCCGAATGGGGAACACGTGAAATTCGTCTTATACAAGTAGCTTGCGATCTGGCTGCGCGGGGAACGCCTCTAGGCATTGTGACCAGTTACGATCAGCATAACGCACCCTTCATAAATGCCATCACTTCGGGTCTCGAGGAGGCGGGGCTTTCTGAAAGCGTCGTAATCGTTCAGCGGGAGCATCTCCATACGAAAGGTGTATTGCTCAAACGCGGTCTCCTGACCGGATCGATGAATCTCACGTTCAGAGGGCTCGAGTTAAATGACGAAATGGTCGTGTACGACACCAATGCGAAGACGCTCGCAGAGGCGCGGCTCAATTTCGAATCGTATGTCGGGGTCGGCGAATGACAGAGGATCTCATTCTCAATAACCCGTGGTTGGCGCGTTTCTTCGCGGCTCCGAACCAGTTGGAATGGAGCGCAATCGTCGGCGGCAACGTCAACCCGGAAATTGCTCATTATCTTCGTCCGTGGCTCCAACTTCTCGACCAGCCCGAGGGCCGGGCCCCCATCATTCTTCCGTTCGTGCGAAACGATACCGTCACAGGTTGGTATGCCACCACAAGGGATGCGAAAGGCGGAAGGGAACTCGGCTCCGAGATCCGTGCTTGGCTCGGCCCGACGTTTCTCGATTTATTCGAGATGGCGCCCATCGACCGTGATCCCATGGCTGGTGCGATGCGTGAGCGATCTGGCGGTTCGGTTTGGCGGTTTAGCGGGTCCGATGCCGCATCTAATCGAAAAATTGTCCAGCGACTCGACGATTTCGCAGTGTTGCTCGCGCGTCGGCCGGCTTTGAAAAGCACCTTCCGCCGCCCGGTGGGTGCGATTCGGGGCGAGTTCGAGCGCGCTCTTCTAGCGAGGGACGCAGCGCGAGCAGAGGCCCTTATCGCCGAACTCAAAGCGACGGGAAGACTCAATGAGGAGAATCTAAAGTACCTCGATGTGCGCTTGAGCGCGGGCCTTGGCCTCTGGCCGCAGATCGCTCGCGATCACTGGCTCATTCGGACCCTGTGCGACTTGACACTTCCGCCGCAAATTCAGTCCGACCTAATTGAAGCGCTTTATCGCACTTACGTTGAGGAAAGCGAGGCGCTCAACGATCCGTCTGAGACGCGCGGTAGATTCGACCTTCACATAGCTAGACGCTACCCGCGCTTATTTGCCTCTCGGCGCGGTATCCGCACGCCGAGGGTGGTGAAGTCGTTTCTGCTATTTGAGCAACTCCAGCCTTCGCCGAGTGTAGCGCTTATAGCCGAACTGTTTGCGTTGCTACCGGACAACTGCAAGCGCGGGATTTCCATTGAGCAGATCGATATTCAGCAGCCCCCAGCCATCGACGAGAGCACCGCTGACGAGGCTTTCGATGATGGGCAGTTTGATCGTGCTTTCGCATACTATCGAGTTCTTCCCATTACCAAGAAGTCGATATCGCGAATGATCCACTGCGTGAATTTCATCGACACTCCGGAGTCGCGTCAGGACTTCTTAGAAGCGATCGACGGCGCAGATCATCAGATCATCGAGAGCTTGACCGCAGCAGTCCACGAAAAGCTTATAATCCTGCAATCTCCGCCAGTCCCCAGCGCCCCAACCGAACTGTTGTTTCCAACCGTGGCGACTATGTCTGAGGCTGAAATGCCGCTTGGTTGGGTGAAATGGGCGGAAGACTTGGCTCACGGACTAGATTTGGCTGGCCTAGAGCTCGCGGTTCAAAATGCGGCAACCTGGGATACAGAACCCTTCGAGAGTGAGGCATTATCGCGCCAATTCGCTGACCTCCTTGGCAATCTTGGCGGCGAGGCTGCAGCAGTCGCGCGCCGATCTGTTCCTCAAGTCTTTGGCAGCTTCTTTCCCATTGGTCTGGATCCGACGATTGGTAGGAAACCCATCGCATCCGTCTTGTTCTACTTGATCGCTGTTGATGAGAGGCTGTCAGCCGCCGATCTCGAACTCCTTGCTCAATTGCTCTCGCATCTTCTTACGCTTGGCATGGCGGAGGGCGAGTATCTCTCCACTATTCAAGACCTTTCTGAGATCCAAGACCGCATTCGCTCCTACAAACATTTGCCGTGGAGCCTCGATATTTGCGAGACGCTGGCGATCGCGCCCGCGCCGTCTGAGGTTGCTCGAGCCGCTCGTGTGGAATTCTTCGTCAAGATCGTCGGTCAATCTCAAGCGTTTGCACATCGTATCGGGCCACCAGATATGTTGCCCATCGAATTCCTTGCACAGGACTTCGGTGTTGGTCCAGATGCGCTTACATCACTGCGCCGGACAGAGGAGGCGGACCAACAATCGGCGAGCCTGCCCGATCTGAACGGCAAAACCATCGGAATTTACACACTGGCTGAGACGGCAGGAGGAAGGGCAAAAGCAGCGTTGGAGCAAATGTTCCCGGGTTGCGTCGTCGAAGTCAATTCCGACACTGTTGCCACCGCGAAATTAAGGCACCTCGCCCAGCGGGCCGATCTCTTCGTGTTTGCATGGAAATCCAGTAGCCATGCCGCCTTTTACTGCATCAAAGAAGCGCTTCCTACGGGGGAACCAATCTGGGCTCCCGGGAAGGGGACAGCCAGTATTCTAAGAACGGTCCTCGATAGCCTTCATTAGCTTCACCTCGCGTTGCACTCGGAACTGTCATTCAGAGAATATCCTGTTGATTTCCACGTAGAGAGGTTCCAAATAATGATAAGGAAAAAGCTGAGACGGAACTCGACCAATGGTTTTGTTACGCACGTGACAGCCTACTTATTGCGTTTGCTAACGGTATACTAAAGGACAAAGTAGCTGTAGGAGCCGCCAGCAGCCTGCCTTGGTCGAATGGGTAGGTTGAGGGACACATCAACAAACTAAAGCTTGTGAAACGACAAATGTACGGCCGCGGTAAAATCGACCTGCTTGAGGCGAGATTGATAGGTGGAAATAGTTAGAAATCATCATCGAGAATGCGTCAGCCCCAATATTCCATGCCGAAACACAGCCGTAGGTACAACCCCAGAGTTCATCGTAGATAATCCACGTGTTTACTTGGAATAGGTGGCGTGAGCATCATAAGTACCTTCCCTCGCGACCCACTCACTCAGTGTCGTGCCCGAGAGTTGATTCCAGCGAAGATACACCAATAGTGTCCTCTAAACCTTCCGCTGACGGTAATTGGGGAAGTTCGTCACCTTCGTTTGCGAGACAAATGTAGCAAACCGACTTGAGGTTCCAAGGCAGAAAGCCATTTATACTGCCATCCTTGGGTAAGAGAGGTCTCACAGTTAGCTCTACATCAGATTTTGTCTTAGCACATTGGCTGCAGGTTCCGCCAAGGGCTGACAACGCTGCCACCACAACCTGGTGCTTCAGTTGGCCCCATTTTCTGTTTGAAGGGACCTCGGCAAGTGCTCCCACAGCAAAGGAAGAGAGGCCCTCCAACGGACGTCGATATGCCAACTTTCCTAAATTACAAAACATGCATAAAACTTCAAGATTATCCGGGTCACTCCATCCGAGGGTTTCTTCTGGAATGACATGATCTATTGTCAATTGGGTCCAGGTCATTCCATTTCCACGATCAATCGGTTTGTATGGATCGCCCGATCGACCGGGAAAGAGGGAGCGCTCCAATTCGAACCCACTTTCAACGATTTTTGTGTATCGCTCGGTCTTCACGTCACGGTTACGAAACTGATAGCCACAGCATTCGCATCGGAGACTTTTGTCACCGTCTTTTCTGGATCGAACGATTCTGTCGATTACGTCGTCAAAAAAGTGTGAGTGATTTCCAGTTTGCCGACCGCGTAGCGCGGCAGTACTACTAACACATCTAAAGACATGCCGTACCAATTTTTCATCAGGTTCATGGTTAAGTATCTGGTGAAGGTGACCAGCTATTCTTTCGTTCGCCGTTCCGGCGATACCTTCCCAAACATCGATGAGTCTAGAAATACGGGGATGAGCCAAGATACTCGTCTCCAGCATTCTCACGAGAACCTGATGCACCGATTTATGAAGTGCACTTTCTCCATCGGCTTCGACTATCCGAGTAATGCTTGCAAGATGGGAGAGGCTAACTTGATCGCCGGCCGGCATCAACTCACCTAGTGAGCGAGAAGGTATCCGTGCAGAAAGGTTAGTCAATTCAGGCATCTTTGCTGGCGCTTTCTTGAGGATCGCGTGCCACGTAAATCCCACCGCGAACCACAACTCGTTCGCCTTTTCGGCTTCGTTCCCATGCTACTTCAAGCGCCTCCCACAGATCCATCTGACCTTGGCTGTCATCGAGACTTGCCTTCCAGTTCGCTTGGAAGACTTTGACCGGTATGCCTCTTTCAAGAAAGAAATCGTGGACAAAGTCCTTAAATTTTTCGATGTCGGCCGGTAGCGCGCGTTCTTCTCTGAGTTGGGCGATTTTCTGGGTTGCTTCTTCTTCTCCCAACACGTTACGCAGGATGTCTGCGGTAGCGTCAATCTCCTGCATGTATTCGATGCATTTAGTGATAAAAAGCGTCTGTAACTCCCGTAAAGTGACGGCTTTTGTCAGGTTGCTCTGTTGATCTGGCATCCAAAGCGCGGCATGGCCGGTCTTAATAGCTTGTGCGTTATAGAAGTCCTTAACCCTCTCCCAGAACGCGAGCCAATAAGTTTTCCAGTGTTCGTTAGCCCAGCTATCCCATTCATCCTTTACAGGATACGTCGGCTTAATGAACTTCTCGTAAAATTCGTCGTCACTGCGGAAGCCACGAGAATACTTAGTGGATCCGTCGATCAGAGTTCTGACCGTCCGTTCTGATAGGTATGGCTTAAAGTTTTCCGGAGACGCTCCTTCTATCTTTAATTGGACCATATTATGGAACGGACTTCCTGGGTGACGCGTGGCTATGACTGCTGCGATACGGCTTTCAACGTCGACGCGGGCAGTACTCAATTTTTCGCGAACAATATCCTGTTCCGAACGGGTTAGGCTGCTTCCAAAAATGTCGGTCAACAGCGAAGTCTCTACCTTTTGAGCCGTCTCGTTGATTACTACGAATTGGTAGATCTGATCGGTCCAACTGCAGTCGGGCAGCGCGACAACAGGCAAAACGATTTCGCGGTCAGCGTTGGCCGCGCCCCAAAGTCGATGCTGACCATCAACCACGAGCGCAGGGCGGCACAAAGATTCCATTGATACGGCGATTTCGGTGAGTTGGTCAGGTGTAATGTTATTAGTTGATATAAAGTGTTTCGCATCTGCGCGCATTTGCGCCATTTGCAACGCAAACTCGTATACGTAATCATGTTCGATTTCAGGAAATTTAATGCCAAAAGGGGCCGTTTCGAATTCTTGAATTACAGTCAATTGTTCTTGGGAAAGTCTCGTCTTGATTTGTGGGTAAAGATAGTCGGCAAGTTTTGGTATTACATCAACGCTATCATCCTAAAGATCAACGAAGGGTTGATATGTAAGATCAAGGAACCCGTCTTTGATCTGAGGCTCGCCCTGAATAGCCAAGACGATTGCAGTTGGCCCCAGTATATAGGATCCGTTTTGAGCGCTGCTTGCTGTGTTCCAAAATCGCTTTAATTCGGCTGCACGGCCAGGAGTTATCGGTCGCTGAAATAGCATTCTAATATGCCAAGCCTTGCGAGGGATTCCTGCCCAGTTCGCTATTGCCTTGGCGGGCGCTCCAAAGAGGAGAAGATCGTCGGCTTTACCAGCGTCATCGTACTGACTAAAATTGATAACTTGAACTTTTGTCACAGAAACCTCCAATTTTATTGCTGTATATAATCGGAATTATTACCAATTTCCCAATTAGAAGTTACTGGTTGCCATCGGCTTTCAGTTGGAGTTTTCTTATGCGCTGTTCTAAGTCGCGGATATGCGCAATAGCTATGTCGAACGCACCTGCGCATAAGTCTGTGCTGATTGTGGTATCAGTTTCCCAACTGGGCCGAAATTTCCCCGGAATATAGACAGTTTGTAATCCGGCCAGGTGCGCAGGCTCGATGTCCCGCCTTAATTGATCACCAATCATATAGATTGATTGATTACTTCTCGTCAGATTTTTCAGACGCTTGAACAAACGGACCGTCTTAGGGGCTTCGAATACGCGGTCGATGTACTTGCTCAGACCATGATGCTCTATCGTGAGCAGCACTCGTTTGCGGTTTCCCTCTGTCAGGACAAGAGTTGTTGCGTCCATCGAAACCAAATCACGGAGACCTATAAGAACACCGTGCAGAATATCCGGTTGCACGGTGATCATATTCAAGAACGTCCGCTCGATCTGTGATACGACATCCACTAATAAGCCAGATTGCGATCCGTCATACCAAGCGCGTCGTATGGCTTCTGACCGCGATAGTCCTCGAAGAGCAAGAGCAATCGCATTCACCAGAAGCCGTGGCGGATAACGAAGCCCGAGATGATGCTGCTCGGCTATTGCCTGATCGAAACCCCGGACATATCCTAAGCGGTTTTCGTCAGGGCTCGACGTGCCCGTGGCATCTTCGACCGCTGAGAGAAGGGCGAGTTGCGCTCGCGCAAACACCCCATCGGTGACCCAAAGAGTATTATCCGCGTCGACCAGGACTATGGGTCCCCCTATACCGCTGTTAGGACGAGAGGCGGTCAGGCTGACTGCTTTATAGCGTATAGACATTTACTCTGTCCGTCACCTATATTGGTATGCTTATCTGAATCACTGAAGGCGCCTTTTTAATCGGCTGCGCGATAGCAAATACAAGAGTAATAGCTATAATCCAGTATAGGAGGACCTTGATCGCAGAGGATTGTAGTCGCTGTGCTGGTTCCAGAAACCTAACTTTGTCGGCGACTTTCGCACCTATCAGATAGGTTTCGACAATATAATTCTGGAGATACTTGAGCTTGAGGGTTGAGGAAATTTTTGATGGATCATTTGAATCCAAAAAGCCCTTAGCCCATACGCTAGGCTGAGTACGCGAAATCGGAATCCAAAAGAGAAAAGATTCAATTCTTTGTACGTCTAAGGCCGGTTTCGGATAACGAAAGCGGGATCTAATCGCAGGAAAGGTGACGAGTGCGCCCATGATCGCCAACAAAGCAAAATGAGCAAAGAGCACATAACTGGCAATGATAAGACCGCTAGCTGTAATTTCCTGCCAATCAGACGACCCGACCATAGACAGGGGATAATTGTCAGCTAAACGATTGAAGGCTAGTCCTGAAAAAGCCGATATGAATGTGAGGATTGTCAACAGACGAGTGGCTTTGCCGTCTTGATACGCTGTTTGGGCCGTCACTTCCTCAAGAGATTCCCGCGCTAACTTCAACGCATCGTCTAGTCCGCTGTCCTCTGGTTTTAAGTGCTGAATCTCGGAAGGATCGTCTGGATTGCTTCCTTATCCTTCAGGCTTCTTAACCTCGGTTTTTCAGAACGCCTGTCATCGACCCGTGGAAAATAGTTAATCGGTCGATCCAAAAAAGCCTCGAAAACAGCTCTAAAGCAGCCCAGCTTTTTGTCAGTTACATCGCTCATGCTGGCATAAGTCCCAATCGTCGGTCACGGTTGCGGATCCAGAACAGTACCGGAAGCGTCGCAATTACCATGATCAGTTTACCTACAACCTGTCCAGCCAAGAATTCGAGTGAACCAAAAGCTAACCAGAGAAACATGATGCTGTCTGCTAACAGTCCGACCAAACTGCTAACGAAAGCAGCTCGCACAAGCCCCTTCTTCTGTAACGGCGTAAAAACCATTAGATCTACTATTTCAGAAGTCAAAAACGCGCCGGCGGAAGCAATAGCGAGCGATGGCGCGGTGAAGGTCGTTGACAGAAAAGCACCAACAATTATGGCACCAACGGCCCATATCAGGCCAAGCCGTCGTTGCACGAGATCACGCAAAACGAGGGCCAATCCCACCAGCAAAACGCCGCTTGGAGCAGTGAGTCCGGGTCCAACCGGGATAACACATGGCCCATTAGGTACACACTCGGTACCCAAATGACCAATCATATAATTTGCTAGCGGAATGCAGCCTGCAAAGAAAGCCAGGAATATTCCACCTTCGATCCAACGCCTACGCTGCGTATTCATCCTGATTTCCATATCAGATTTCTTGGGCGACAAACTTTTGATGGCCTTTTGCCCGCAAGTCGCAGGCGGGACATTGTCCGCAACCGTAGCCCCAGTCATGAAATTCTCCACGCTCGCCGAGATAGCAAGTGTGGCTCTCCCGTACGATCAGATCGACGAGGGCCCGGCCGCCGAGGTCCTTGGCCAACTGCCAGGTCTGCGCCTTGTCGATCCACATCAACGGTGTATCGAGGACGAACCGTTTTTCCATGCCGATATTGAGCGCCACCTGCAGTGCCTTGATCGTATCGTCCCGGCAGTCCGGATAACCAGAATAATCTGTCTCGCACATGCCACCGACGATATGTTTCAGACCTCGACGATAGGCCAACGCTGCGGCGAAGGTCAGGAATATCAAATTTCGGCCGGGAACGAACGTGTTAGGGAGGCCCGATTCCGCCATCTCGATCTGCATACCGCTCGTCAGCGCGGTATCGGAGATTTCGCCCAGTGCGGCGAGTGAAATTGTATGATCATCGCCAAGCCGATCCGCCCAGATCGGGTTGATGGTGCGCATCTGAGATCGCAGCGTATCCCTGCATTCCAGTTCAATTCGGTGGCGTTGACCGTAATCGAATCCAACCGTTTCAACGCGTTCGAACCGATCGAGCGCCCAGGCAAGGCAAGTGGTCGAGTCTTGACCGCCTGAAAACAACACCAACGCGGTAGACGACATGGCAAGCTCCCCGTTATTCACCTTCATATTCCGCCCAGCACGCCGGCGTCTCGAACACTTTTACCGAATTCAATTCACCGAGAAGCGGCTTAACCTTTCTCCATATCCATACGGCGATGTTCTCTGCCGTTGGGTTTTCGAGACCTTCGATATCGTTAAGTGTATGATGATCGAGGCTTTCAAGAACCGGCCCAAAGACTTTCTCCACATCAAAAAAGTCGATCACGAAGCCGGTCTTAGCATCGACGGTGCCTTTAAGTTGCAACTCGACACGATAGGAATGACCATGCATGCGGTGGCACTTATGCGTCGAAGGCACGTGAGGAAGTTGGTGAGCAGCCTCGAATGTGAAAGCTTGGGTGATTTTCATGGGATACCGATCATTTTGTGGGTTTGAAGACTGAGGCGCCAGCGCGGATTTTCAAGGCAGAATGCCGTCACGGCAGCGATGTTTTCCTGCTGTTTCGCTCCGTCCATTGGCTGCAGAAAATAATGCTCGAAGTCGAGTTCAGGTAAATCGTCAGGAAGCAAATCGGACTGCGGGTAAACCAGTTTCAGTTCACTTCCCGATCTCAGATTGAATGGTGCCCCGGCCTTTGGGCTGACGCAAATCCAGTCGATTCCTTGAGGAGGCTCGATCGTTCCATTTGTTTCAATGGCGATTTCGAAATCTTGAGCGTGAACCGCCGCAATCAGCGCTTCGTCGATCTGTAGAAGTGGTTCGCCGCCCGTGAAGACGACATAGCGTCTGGTTTGTCCGCTACCCCAGGCGTGAGCGATTGCGCCAGCGAGTTCTGATGCATCGCGAAACTTGCCGCCACCATCGCCATTCGTGCCGATAAAATCCGTGTCGCAGAACTGGCAGATTGCTTTATGGCGATCCTCTTCACGTCCGGACCAAAGGTTGCAGCCGGCAAATCGGCAGAACACGGCTGCTCTACCAGCCTGGGCACCTTCTCCCTGGAGTGTTTTGAACAGTTCCTTGACCGCGTAACTCATCAGAGACCCGCCACTGCCTGATTTGGTTCGTCTGCGCCTGCCTGACTCTCATTGCGTCGACGTCGAACATCAGCCCGCACGATGCCGACGAGGTATTGAGCGAGCGTGACGATGTCTCGGTTGACGTTTTGAACAGACTTCCAATGCCGCTTGTCGTTTTCCGCAAAATTCCATTCGCCAGACGTCCAGGCGGTCTTGTCGACCAAACATGCTATTCCTCGGGCGAAGTCATCAAACGTTCTGGAACCGTCGAGGAGAACCAGAATTTCCATGACATAGCCGAGAGACATGATACCCGCACCATGTACAAGGCGCGACGACTTTGGCGTATGGTCCTTCCATGCGTCCTTGAAGACATATTGAACCGCTTGGTAAAAATCGCTGATCAACTTGAAGCAGAGGTCGGCGCCGTCGGGTTCGCGGATCAATTCACGCATGACGCCGTCGCTCAGTGAATTGATGATGACGCGCTGGATCGCCGTATCTCGAATGAGACCGCCTGGGTTAGTGTGCTGGTAGATCTGGCCTTCGAGCGAGGAACTCTTGTCGTAGTTCAAGCGGGCTGCGATATCGGCTGCGACCGAACGATCGCCGAGACGGCGCGGTAAGCCAGTCACGGTTGGTAGCAGTTCATAGATCAGTGACTTTGGCAGCGGCCGCGTATTGTTGATCAGCACAAATTGACGGCGAAGTTCCTCGTCATCGCGGCAGATGATGGCCGAGACAAAAACCTGGAAATTCTTTTCGTCTACTTGGCTGAGCGCGGTCAGTCGCTGCTGCCCGTCGACTATCAAGCCAGGCGCACCCGCAGCGGTGTCGATTTCGACCATGCATCGGCCATCATCATCCGCGTCGCTCATTTCAACATTGCTGGTGAAGGCCACGACGATCGGGTTTGGCAGGATCGCCTCGGGTTTTTCGAGATAATCGCGAATCTCCCGGATATGGCCCGCAATCTGAGGGCGCTGAAATCCACTCAAGCCACCCTCTGCATCGCGCGCGACGCGTTCGATGACCGCGAATTTTTGCAATTCAGACGCTAGCGCTGCAAATGAAAGAACTGTGTGCGCTTCGCTCTGTCTGGCTCTGATCGCTGGAAATCTTAATATTGTCATTTCGCCCACTATTGCTCGGGAGTTGGTCAACGAGGGCGTTGTAGACCCCCAGATTATGGATTCCGCGCCGCTTATTGCGGTTGCTGGCACGGAAGATCACCACTTCAATTGAAAGTGACGAACAGATAGGGCAGGCACACTGCTTCCACGGTTTGTCACTTAGCGTCCGCTTATATCTATCTCTCAAATCCTTGACCGCTTTCGCGCCCGGCAACTCGCCGATTGTCTCGCCCATGACGGCGGGTGTCGCATAGGCGAGAACCGTATCAAGCGTTTCTTCAAGTTCGGCCTGCCCACGGTCATAGGATCTTAGCGCTGCGAGCGCGTTTTTTTCCATCGCGACCATCTGTTCCTGGTTGAGGGCGCCGCGCTTGGCAAGCCTCATCAATTTGGGATTTTCGAGCGCCTGGGGTACTCGGATGGCGGTGTAATAGTCGAGTTTCCCTGACTTGTTCGGTAGATAATAATTCGATTTGGCGTCCTTGAAGGCTCGGATCAAAGGTGATGTCGTGTCGAAACTCGTTACATTAAAGGGACCGAACGTGTCGATCTCGTCGGCCTTTGCAAAGCCGAGGATATGAAGGCGTGTGTCTTGCGGGATCACCTCCCGGATTGCAGTAAGGCAGGCTTTGATCTGTGAAGCTTTCAAAGGGACCGTACCGCCGAGCGCCAGATAATCGTAGCCCATCGCGACCAGTCGCCGGGCACCTTCAGCCATGCTCCCGGGCGACCATCCCTGGATGACACCCAGGGGCGTGAATCGATTTGACATATGCTGGGTCGAAGTTCGGAACGCCGACGCGTTCTCAAGCGTGATCTCGAAGCGCCGGCGGGCCTCCTCCGTGCCTCCCTCGAAACCTTTCAGGCTTTCATCGAAGTCAAAAATAATATGGTCGACTGAGCATCCGTGCGTAAATCTTGCGTCGTCGTAGAATTCCGCAGTGTCGTCGGGTGTGTACGGCGGCTTGTCTTCTTTGTGGTAGGTAAATGCACCGCAGTCGCCAAAGATGGGCAGTTGTTCGAATTGCGGTCTGTCGAGACGCAGGAATTCGCGCGCCCCGACTCTACGAAAACGCATGGCCTGAGCTTCGGTATATTTTCCGCCGACGGCAGCGCCCCCAACAATCCCACGAGACACCAGCATACCTTTGTAGGGTGCATAGCCCATAATCTCGTGCGGATAGGCATCGTCCCAGTACGGGGTCCTCCCTTCCGAGTAACGATCCTTAAGGAAATCATAGCCGGGATCGACGTGATCGAGACTGTCAGCAAAAATGAATTTCATCGTGCTGGCCTCGATAGTTTGCGGTCAAGTTGCATCAGATGCTCTGCGAGCAATCGGTTGTGCTGGGGTGTCCCTTGGATTTCATTCCACTTCAATCCAAGGCCTTCCCATGTTCCTTCCGTCCACGCGCATAGTGGTGAGATCCTCTGCAGCGCCTCTCGGATCTCGGTTTCGGGTGTCGACGAACTATCGGCTCGCAGCATGATCTGGTCCATAAGTGCGCCAACTGCCTTGATACCGGCTGAATGCATTAACCGGCTTTCAGTTGGTTGCTTGCCCCAAGCGTCTGGAAATATGTCGCGAACGGCCGACCAGTAGAGGACAAGTGCCTCATACATGGCATCTGGGTTATAGATGTCAGGCGCGAGATATTGGCTCAATGCGCCATAAGGCCCTTTGAGATTCTTCTTAATAGCATCAATGAGAGCAGTATCGTTGACCACACTCTGCTCGTTGCCTGTGTCGGAGGCCCGGCGGATCAACCGATAGAATGGTGATTTCTGTTGCCTATTAAGGAGGGTGCACAACTCGCTTGGCAGACGGTTCGCCGATAAATCCTTCGGCAAAAGTGTTCCGACCTCTGGAAGCAACTCGTTAATCAATCGCACATCAAGCGCTTTAACTTTGTTGACCAAGATAAACTGTTCTCTGTGAACCTGGACGTCCTGAGATACGAAACCGACGACTGGAACTGGAAAACGGCTGTCCTTGGCTTTTGCTAGCGCGAGCGAGCGCTGCTGCCCGTCCACAATCCAGGCGGCACGATGGCCGTCCTTGCCGATCGGAATACTCAGTGTCCCCGATTGAGAAACTTCAGTCAGACCATTTGGCTTGGGGCCCCGTGAAACGTCAAAAGTAACGCCGGAAGAAAGGGCCAAAGTTATCGCGTTTGGAAAGAGAACGGGGCCGCTGTCGAGAAACTCGATAATTGACTTCACGTGGCTTCGGATTTCCTTGCGCTGGAAACCCTTCAAGTCCTTCTCGTCTCGGTGAATCCGGCTAATATCGGCGATCCGAGTGAGGTCCGAACCGTGCAGGAAGAACGCGTATACGTCGACCCCGTCGCCCTGCTGCGTCCTAACCGCACGAACCATGAGATTGTTCGAATCAGCGCTCATATGCTTTCTCCTTCCGGATATCCGCTACAAGATTTGAAAAGCGCTTCTGCTCGCATGCGATGTTTAGTTCGTCGCGCAGTATTCGTAAAAGCGTTGTTGACCGCCCCCCGGCACGCGTCCAGTTGGTGCGGACAATGGATTTAACCTCTTCGTCCGACTTTCGGACACCGGCCTTTGCCGTCGGGCGTGTCCATGTCGCCAACGATGCCTCGACTTGCTCGCGATGAACGCGGCTGGAAGAATGCGGGTTTTTGACGAGTATTTCTTCAACGAAGTGACGTGCTGCTCGCGATGCGAAATCCGATCGGGTTCCAGGTAAACTGCTTTCCGGACCATCCAGGCGATCATCATAAGGAAGACGAGCGCTTTCCAGTCGCGGATTGAGATGGGGAACATTCCGCCCGCCAACGATCCTGATTCTTTCGCACAAACGGTTCGAGATATCGTCGAGTGCTGGTGCGACCATGCGCAGATAGGCCGAGGGCAAGGCGATCAGAATAATCCCGCTACTGCGATTGAGAGCCGCCCTCAAAGCCTCGTGGCCACCAAGCGCCCCCCACCAGTCTGCATCACCATGCCCCTCGAGTTTATCGAGGACGCAATCGTCGCCGCCGCGAGAGACAGTAAGATTATATGAAGGGATTACCTGCTGGCTATGGATCAGTCCAAGCCCAGCAGAAACGATGTGAAGCTCGGCTTGAGCAATGCGCGCTGCAAACTTGGCCTCGACGAACGAGCGGCCACAATAGATATCTTCCGCAGGAACCCGTTCCTCAGCTTTTGCTATTCGGTCATTCCACGACTTGACGACAGCCTGCAAAGAGCCCTGCGACAGGTCTCGGGCGCATAACAAAGGGCTGGGGGTAACCCGCTTTCTTTGCGTGCAGGCGGTGAAGACAATTGGCATAACGGGCGTCTCAGTGGGCGTCGCCCATTTAATGGAGTAACTAGGGTGGTCGTATCAATAACTGCGAATTGCTCGCTAGGTCAATACAAAAACTGCAGATGTCGGTATGAACGCCCAGATTACTGCGGATTATAAAATCTACTACCGTGCAGTTTCCCCATAGTATCCAAGTTTGCTCGTGATCTGGTTGTAATCATTCCGCTCAACATGGCAGAACCGGTCCCGATTACATCGGGCTCGAACGCGGCGCACGGTCTTGATTTCTCGCCGCACGGCGCCGGTAATTTCTTCAGAACCGACGACCTGCGGCAGTTGGCAGCAGATACGGAGTTGGTTCATATGAACTCAACCCCAACAACGTTGCCGATATTCTTGGAAAGGTGACGAGTGGGCTTAAGGTTCGCTTCTTCAGCGCTAACGCTGATGTTTTGGAACTCCACGACGCTTACAAGAACGGCGTACAGAGGGAAAAGCGCCAACGACTGAGATCGCCTGATCAATTGTCTGGCGAGGTTCGGATCGAACTTCGATGAAGTGAAAGAGCGGATGCGTGTAAAACCGCTCCCATAAGGTGGCGAATGTTGGGCGCGGTTCTCTTCACGCTTCCATCCAGACCTGATTAAGTATCTTAGCGGCCAGCGCGGCCTTATCCTGCGGCAGAAATCGCCCGTAGTGGCTCGCCACCATGTCCGGCGTATCCTGGATTGCATAGCTCGCCTGTTCGTAGGAGCCAGTCTGCTTCAAGATATGAGTGGCCAGGACGTCCCGGACGTTGTGCGGACCATGGGGAAGCAATCCCCTTATCGCGCCTCGGTCGGTATAAGGGTTATAGATACCGTATAGCTGAATTGTGAGCCGCCAAGCCTCGTAGAATGTCGTTTGGTCATAAGCTGCATCCTTGCTGTTTGTTTTTACAGTTTTGACAAATAGCGTGCCCGGATCGCGGGCATTTCTCAACAAGACCGCCCGGTGCCGTTCAATGTAATCATTCAGGAATTTATAGAGGTCGAGCAGATCGGGTAAAACCAGACGAAACGGCTTCGAACCGAAGAAAGACGAATTTGCGTTCTTGAACGCGTTGGAAGGAATGAGCACTTCCCAGCCCTGGTCTCGGTCGCTCCAGCGGATTTCTCCGCGTTTCATATCCTCCAGACGTCGCTCCGGTGTCGGGAAATGTCCACGGGGGCAGACAAGAAGCTGTCGGAGATTCTTTTGACGCAAGCCGAGATGCAATCCAAGCCGCAGCATCAGAAAGGAGCGAACCGCTTCTGCCGCGGGAACCGGATAGCGGTTCTCGTCGGGCAATCGTTTAATTATCTCGTCCGTTATTTTCCGATATTCGGCAAGTGGACTATCGGCTTCCAAAACGGGGTCAGAACAAGAGCTGCTCGAAATCGTACGCTAAGCTTGAACGGAGCGGGAACGCTTGATTGACCGCATTTCAA
>NZ_JBHEEE010000018.1:0-22876 GCF_041929865.1 Pseudochrobactrum lubricantis | reverse complement strand
GCGCCGCCCTTCCCGCGTCAGTCGATCGTGACCCTATGGGCCGAAACGGGCTTGACGTGAGCCTTGGCGTAGCAGCGGATGGGCGGGCTTGGATGCCAAGACCGTTCATAGCGTTGTGGAGACTGGCAAACGGCGAGGCTGGTTCGGTGAGCTGGCCGATAGTGCCGGCGAATAGAGCGCGGTGCCGAAGGCAGACGCCCTTATGGTGCCGGGTGTGCTTTTGCCGTCACCTCGACCCCAAGGGCGCGCATGACAGCTAATGTTGTTTTCAGGGTTGGATTTCCGCGTTCACTGAAGGAACGATAGAGCTGTTCGCGTGACAGCCCTGTTTTGCGGGAAATTTCGCTCATGCCTTTTGCGCGGGCTACGACTCCAAGCGCTTTTGCAATGAATGCTGCATCGCCAGTTTCAAACGCATCTGCCATGAAGGCCGCGATTTCTTCATCATCGACCAATGCAGCGGCTGGATCATAAGCGGTCAGTTTTTCAGCCATCTTGTTCACTCCACTCTTTTGCGAGCTTTTTGGCGGTGGCAATATCGCGCTCCTGCGAACCTTTATCGCCTCCGCACAGCAACACGATCAGGATATTGCCGCGCTTCTGGAAATAGACGCGATAACCGGGGCCGTAATGAATCCGCAATTCACTGACGCCCTCCCCTATCGGCTCCACGTCTCCGGGCAAGCCTTCGGCCAAGCGCATGAGTCGCGCTGCGATTATGGTTCTTGCACGCTTGTCTCGCAGGCGGCTTTCCCACTTGGCGAAAGTCGCCGTCTGCCTAAGTTCTATCATCCGCGCATATGTAGTCTAAAAACTACAGATTTGCAATGTTTATGTGGCTGATCTGAGGAACTGGACGGTCGAAAAGACGAGCGCCAGGGGCGCGAGGATTGGCGAAGCGGCCAGAAGGATGAAGAAGGCAAGCCAACGGCCTGCGGCCTTTGTTGGCAGCTTTATGATGGATTGCCGCGCCGTTGCCTCGGCAACAGGCGCGGCGAACATTGCGGCGAATGCGATTGCCAGCCCTGCGATCGGAATAGCCATGCTTGTTCCGACTCTTGATTGCAGAATGACACAGAAGAATGTCGCGGCGATCAGGAGTCCGGTGAGCGCAGCTCGCCGGGCGTAAATTCGCCGCGACATTTTCGGACGGCGCAGATTGTCCCTGACCGTTATACGTGACTGCCCTGCCCCGTTACGGGTCATGGCTTTACTCTGCTGCCTGCTGTGCTGCGCGCAGGCGTGGGTTGATGCCCTGTTCTATTTCGCTTTGCAGTGCGCCCAATGCGAGTTCGATCACTTCGGCGATTGCCGAGCATTCGAGCATTTCGGCATAATCATAGATCTGGTTGTTTGTTTCGACCTTCAGCTTGACGGTGAATTGCGTATTACGACTGGTAGTGCGCTTTCGCCCCCGCCTTTTTGGCTCTCCATCATCAACAATTTCCGGCGCAACAATTTTTGGTTCTTTCGCCTTTGCCGGAGCCTCCTTTTTTGCTTCGGGAGCGTGACGAGCTACGAATCCGGAATCCTTCGCCACCTGCTCGACGGATGCTTTTGCGGCTGGATCGGCTTTCTTGGCTTCTGGTTTGAATTCATCCAGATCGAGAATAATGCGCTTATCACTCATGAGCGTGTTTCCTTCAGACTTGATATGACCTCTTCGGCGAAGGCCGCTGCATTGGCTCTGGCTTTATCGAGCGATGGAACGAGATCGTTAGTGAGATTTTCGAGCGTTTTGCCGTGATTGACGATCCCGCGGATGGCTTCACGGTCAACAAGGCTTGTTTTGAGGAAGCTGATGCCAGCATCCTCGAACTGCGAGCCTATGTCTCTGGCGGTGCGGGTGACATAGGCGGCGGGAACGCGCGCCCAAAACACTTTCGCCGGCATTGTCCGGCCGACATTCTTGCCTTGTCGCAGAATGAATTTGAGGGTTTTTGCGGCTTCGTTCGCGTCGAGCTTTGAAGGCTGAAGCGGAATCAGGATCAAATCGCTTTGTGTGAGAGCATAACCGGTGGACAGGTTTGCCGAGCCTTCAAGATCCACAATGACGAACATATTTTTTGCGGACTGTTCTTCGATTGTCTCGATGATGTTGTCCTCATGAACGTCGCCGATAACCGTAAGGGTGTCCGGATGCTCTGCATTTTTGATCCAATCGACAAGTGGCTGATTGGGATCGGCATCGATCATGCAGACACTCGCGCCCTGCTCTGCGAGGACGGATGCGAGGATGATGGCGCTTGTGGTTTTCCCACCACCGCCTTTTGTTGTCATAAACGATACGACAGCCATTTATAAACCTTCCGGAAACGATTTGGTTTCGTTTGGCACTCCCACACGAAACGTATGACATACCTTTAGCTTACATTTTATCGGCCAATGTTAAACGGATGGTAAACGTCACAAAAATAATTACAATACGTTTTATTATGGTTTACCTAAATAAAACCTATTGGAAACGTTTTCCATATATATGCCTTTCGTATAGCATACGCTTCCTGTCCTATTAGCATACAGAAGCCGCTGAGCTATTCGGCAGCTAAAGGAAGAGACACCGATGATTCCACCTCTGGATCGCTCTCCTTGGAGACAGGGGGCGATTGTGGCGTCTTGACAGGGGTAGGGGAGGGCATCTTTCGGAACTCAAAGCCGTAATCAACCGCCTCGCGGTAATTACGCTGATAGAAGGCAGGGCGGTGGGTTCCGGCAAAGGTGCTTCTGATTGCCCGCATAGCGCTTGGAAAGCGATAGCCGGCACGCTCAACCAGCCAGAAAACCAGCATTGCCGATACAAGCAATATCGCTGTCCATACTCTTAGATGAACAGCAAGAATGAGAAAAAAGAAAACGACGCGGGCATCAAAGATGACAAGGCGGGGCTCACGCATGGTGTCCCGCCAATGAATCCGCTTCTTGAAGCGGTTTCCGTCATCATGTTCGGTTTCATTCATCGCGTAGCAATCGAATTGCGACGGGCTGCAATATCAGGAACGCCCTGCATGAACAGAATCCCGATCGTGTAACCGCTGCCGAGTTTGACCAATGGCCCTTTAGGAGCTGAGCTTTCGATTTCACTCGCAAGCTGCTCACCGACGCGACCGGCACCGGCATAAAGGGCATCTTTCAGCTCTGTCTTGCGATCGACAACGGTTGTCGTGTTGTTGCCGATAATAACCTGCTGGCTTGGCCGCGCCATAGTCTGACCAAGACCGGCAATGAAAGCGCCGGCGAGGCGAGGGCCATATCTTTCAAGCCAGCGGCGATCGACGCCTGATGTAACGGCGATGGAGCCTTTTGCACCATCAACAGCATAAGCGGATATTGGAACCTCGGTTCCATCCTGCATCACAAGCCTGTTGAACTCGACAATTAGGGCGTTTGTGTTGCGGTTCTGCTGGAAAGAACCGAGAAGACGGGTTCGATAGAGCGGGCCTTTCTGAAAGATTTCAGCCACGACAGGGCCGGGGGTGTCGGAATCTGATGCATTGACGGTGCGCGCGAATACGGTCTGACCGGCGCTGATCATCATGTTCTGACCATCGACTATGCCACCCATGCCCGACATTGCGGCTTGCTGCGCCTGCTCGGCCTCGGCCTTGCGCTGCTCGGGCGTTTTATAGAGCATCTGATTGAGAACAATGGTGTTGACGGAGCCTTTAGGCGACCACTGCGAGGTCAGGCTTGCCGCCTGGCTCGCCATTGCACCGGCAAGTGTGTTGATGTCGCTGTAATCGTCGGGCGTCAGCGCTCGCCGGCGATCAGGCGTATAATTATCGACACGCTGAACAGGCTGTTCATTGGCCGGAGCGATTGGCCGCTGGCGCGGAACTGGATCTTTCATTACGTCGCGGACTTCATCGACGTTACGCAAGGGTTCGTCCGGCGTGGCAAGGAAGCTTGAACCGCTATCCTGAGCGCTTTGTGCGCCTTCCTGATTAACGGTATCGAGCGACTGCTGATAACGTTGGGAGTCCGCCTGCTGCTGGCCTGCTGGCGTACCATCGACATTCGGGCCGCGCGAAATGCGTGATGAAGAAAGATTATTCTGCTTCATCATGGAATAGCCGACATATCCGACCGCACAGGCAAGGAGGCCGACCACAACATAGGTCTGCATTCGAGTACCTTTTCGGCGGCTCGGGCGATTGATCGCGGCAGCATCGGCAAGACCCGGCGCGGCATCTTCGCGCTCTGAGCTGTCGGGCTTGTTGTCCTTGTCGTCGCTCACTGGCTTATCCTCACTCTGGAAATCGTTCCGTTGCGTGAAATCAGCACAACGGGGGAGGGCTTAATTCTAACGGCATGAACACCGCCTGGGCCGGTCAGCATGGATTGCGGCGAGGGCGACGTGTAGGTGTCTGTGGTGCGCAGATAATAGGAGCCATCGAGCATCCACGCTTCCACATTGCTATCTGAGGTCGCGAGCTTGATTGCGGATCTCGGCAGATCGGCACCTTGAGCAAATGCCATCATGGTTCCGTTTGAAGGCGGCTCTTTGACCGCAACCTCTGTCGGAGAGACGGATGCATTCGGGCCATAGCCCTCAATCGTAATGTCGCGGCGGAAATGCGTTTTGGTGTCGTTCGTTTCGAGGTTGATAACGATCGGACGATCTTCTTCAACGAGCGAAATGATCAGATTGGAATAGCCGTGCGTGACGAGCGGGGTGACGGCAATCTGATTTGAACCTTCCTGCAGGGCATAGACCTGAAATGAATCGGCGCGTCCAACGACAAAGCTTGCGATCGGCCATGCTTTGCCGGTTCGGTCATAGAACGCCATGACCGAAACTGTGTTCGGTGAGGTAAACAGCGTCTGCAATGACTGATTGGATTTCAGGGACATGCGAACCGCGTCCGATATAGGCTTCGCCCTGAAGCCGCTTGGCGGCATTGCAGCGGCCTTCTGGCTTTCATCGACCCTGCGGCGATAGTCGCGGATAATCTCGGGCGACATAGGCATAAGGCTCTGAACAGTCGCGCCATAGGCCGTGATCTCTTCGGGAGACAACGGCCGATCAAGGTCAGACAAAGATTCCATCAGCCGGCGCGCGCCGATGATAGGAACATTTGGCGCCTGTCGGGGCTGGCGCTGCTCTGCGTGACCGGGAGACGCTTCGCCATATTTAGACGGCTGCATTTGATGCTCGCCGGCCTGTGCCGGTTGCGCGTTCTGTTGAGGCTGTCCGTCATGCGACTGTTGGGGCGGCAGCTCGGCGGCAGCTTCTGGATGGGGAGCTGAGTATTCCGGCGCGGGTTGCGCTGCTTGCTGAGCAAGGGCAGATCCGCTCAAGGCCAGTATAAAGGCGATATTGCCAGCGATCCGTTTCATCAGGCACCTCCGGGGGCAGCGATGATGCGGGAGATAGCCGCACCGCGCGGGTGTTCGTAGCTTTGCAGACGTTGCAGTGTGACCGTGACCATGAGGTTCTGTCCGGTTACTTCGGACGCTGACTGGTAAGTCACGCGAACCGGCATCTGTACGATCCATTCATAGGTGCCATTCGCGCCGACGCCTTCACGGACAATGACCGCGCGCTGCGCGATCGCTGTTGTGTTCAGGCGGCGATTTTTGACCAGATCGAGGGTGCCGGATTTCTGGATTGCCTCAACAAAGGAATTCCAGCCCCGCGGTTTGGTGAAATATTGCTGCGCTCTCTGAAAATCCTGCTGATAGGTGGCGAAGGAATATGTGAAGGACGATGTGACCGCCTCGGCGGCATAGGTCGAAACCTCTGCCGCGCTCAAATGCGGCCGATCAAGCGGAATGAGGGGTTGAATCCGTCCATCCGTTGTAGTGGCGAAATAGCGGGGTTCTGGTCTGGTCAGCGCCAGACTGACGGCGGCACACACGGCGATGACTGTCACAACCAGCAATGCAAGGGCGACGATGCTCATACGGCGATAAGCCGTTCTGTAAACATCGGCGCGCATCAAAACGGTCTCAAGCTGACCGTAATCCGGAGACTGGCTCATTGGGCATTTGCTCCCGCTGTGCTGGCGGTCGCGGCCGGTGTTGTTTGCTCGGCTGGCAAGATCCCGCTGAGCTGAGAATCTTTAAGACCTCCAAAGGCGAACTGCGCGCCATCGCTCGTTTTATAGAGATAGAAGGGAGTGCCAGGCACGCCATTGAGACGCATCCAGTCCACGTTGCGTTGCATGGCTTTGACGACATCGGGGTCAAAAGAGGCTGGATCGATCTTTGGTGCAGGCGAACCGGAACCGATGACGGATGCGAGCTGGCCGCGCAATGCAGCTCCAATATCTTGCTGATGCATGATCGACGCGGCGATCTGTGCGGATTCAGCCGAAAGGATAGGAGCCATGATGACACGCAGATCAATGGAATTGTCGTCGATGCTTGGCGTAAGATGCTCGAAGGAAAACGCGCAGTGCGGGCAGGTTGGATCGACAAAGAGATAAACAAGCGGGGCTCCCGGTTTCGGTTTGTTGACCGAAAACCACATCGCAAAGTCCTGTGCCTGCTGCATAAGCTCATCGACACTGCCAGCTTTTGGAACATTCGGAACGGTTTCGGAGCCTATCGAAGCGACCTGTTGTGGCGGCGCGGGATTTACCGCTTGCGCTTGTGCTGGCGCTGGCTGTGCGGCCTGCGGCACCGACTTCGGTGCAGATGGCGTTGCCTGTGCCTCGACTGGCGGGCGTGGCGGCTGAGGGGCTGAAGGTATCGGGGAAACTGGCTGCGGTTGAGTTATGGATGCCTGCGGGGCAGGGGGCGCAGGCTTAGGCGGATCGAAGGGTGATGCTTCTGGCTCGACAGTAGCGGTTGTTGCCAGAAGTGCGCCCGATATGTCCTCGCCCTGCGGGCCGACTATGCGCCCATAAATTGTAAGGCCGTCTGGTGTGGTCAGGGCAATTTCCTGCCCGCCGTCTGCGGTTGGAACTGCCCATGCAGTGAGGCCCGAGACCTGCATCAGGGGGCGAACCTTGCCAGCGTCCTTAAAAAGAACCTGCGTTGTGTATGGCGAGGATGAGACAGAGCATCCGACAAAATTCTGCTGCCAAAGGTTCAATTCTGCACTCGCCGATGGCGCAAAACCGATGATGGCGCATGAGGCGAGGAGCATTCTGTGGACAATCATTTCCGCATTTCCCTTTACCTGTGCGAGCCAGAAAGCCCGTTATGCTATATATTGCATTTTCAAATGAATATGCCATAAAGAGTCTCATTGTCACCCCCAAAAGGCCACAATCGACAACAGATCGTGAGGCTTTTACCGGCGGAAAGTCGTAGTTCAGCATGAATATATCGCAATATGACAGCAATAGAACTCGATCTGCATTTGCCGACACGGATTTCGGAATGATTATCCGATCTGTATTAGTGGGTGCATTTGTTGTGGCTATCGGCATTGTTGCTTATTCACTATCGGGGAACGCATCGACTGACAAAGCTGATGCGACCACAACTGCCCGTTTAAAGCCTGCCTCGACGCTAAACTCCGATGTTGCATACCTAAAAAATCAGGTGTCGCTTTTGCGTTCGGAAAATCAGGCGTTGCGCGATGAGATTGACACGCTCACAGCGCCGAACGGCGTTGTTGATACGATCATCGGCCATTTGCGGGAGCTGAAGGCGAAGGATCAGGCCATCATGCAGCTCTTGCAGCCTGAAGAAGCGAATTATGCGCTCGATGGTGATGTTGATCCACAAGATGCGGATTCTCAACCGGTCATGGGCAATGCCCGTCACCAGATCGTGACGCCACGGCAAAAGGCCCCCCCTGTGCCACAGGCCAAGCCTGCTCAGGTTGCGGAAGCGTCGGAAGCTGACCGTCTAAATGAGAAGGGCGCTGCGTCTTCGCAGTGATACGGCTCTTATGGGAGGAAACGGAGAAGCGCTGAACGGACTTGTTGGACTGGTGCAGCGTCTTGCTGACCTGATCCCGCCAGCGCAGGCGCTAGTCGCCGCGACATGTTTCATCATTGGCATAGGCTTGGCGATCGCTTCGATCGGCAATTTTACACGCGCCAGCGAACGGGCGGCATCGGGACAACTTCACGGCATGCATGATTACGGGCGGTGGGTCGGCATCGCCGGCCTGATCACCGCCGTCATGCTGATTTCCCTGTCCTCGATCATATCGGCATTTCTGGTTTCCTTCTTTCAGGTGGAGGAAACCGTCGCTGCTTCGGAGATCTTTGCTTACGCTCCCGAAATGCTCGCCCCTCTCGATCATGAACAGGCACGTACTGTTCTGATCGCCTTGCTTCGGATCGTGCAATTCATCGGTTTGCTCGGCTTTATCCGCGGCCTGTTTCTGCTCAACAAATCAGTGAAATGGCCTCAACCCGGCCTCGCCGGGTTTGGCGTAGCACATCTTATCGGCGGAACATTTGCGATGAATATCGTGATGTTCGTTGGATACATCGAAGAATTGGTTCTCGGCTGAAAAAGGAAAGTACAGCATGAAGAAAGCTTGGTTACAAACGGCGTCGGTTCTGACTGCGACAGTGGCATATCAGACTGCTGCTTTCGCACAATCGGGCGGGCTTGGTGATGTTCTGACCAATGTGCGCAATGATACACTTGGTCCGGCTGGTGATTTTCTTGGCGCTGCCGCATTCATCATCGGCGTGATTTTTGCGCTTCTGGCGATCAACAAGCTCGTCCAGAACCAAAGAAACCCGCACGATCCCTCAACCCGTCCTGCAACTGCCATCTGGTATGGCGTTGCTGCGGCGCTTTTCATCGCCGTGCCGGAATTTCTCGGCATGGGCGTGACGACCTTCTTTGGCTCGGGCGCTGAAACCACGTCTGTTGACGGCACATTGCGGTCGATCAACTGATGGCTGCGGGGATCGGAATTCTGGACTCGCTGGCCGCCGTTATTGGACGGTCAGCGCTGCGGAAGTCGTTGGATGGCTATTGCCGTCTGGTGACGACCGAAGGCGATAACGTTTTGGTCGCCGACGATGGATCGTTGGTGACGCTGTTTCGCCTTGAGGGTTTCCGATCCATGCCCGGTGAGAATGAAATCAGCAAGGCGGTGTCGGATCTCCGCCTTGCTTTCAGCTCTCAGTTGGGGACGCCGGGCTATTCCCTGCAATTCTGGTTTGCTCATACGCCTGAACTTGGCGCGGCCGACATTAACCGTGCGCTTGCGGTCACGGAAAGTGTTGCGGCCGATACGGGACTGGACATTCAGGATCTGATTGACGAGCGACGCCGGCTTCTGCCTGAAAGGCTCACCGGCGAACGCTGTTTCATGGCGCTTTGGTCACGTCCTACTTTGATGACACGACAGGAAGCCAAGACCAGCTCCGAAAAGATGCGCAAGGAAATGCAGGGCGCTCCGCAAATGCGCAATGCGCAATGGCCTGCTCTTGCGACAGATGCGTTGGTGACAAGGCATCGTTCATTTTGCGAGGCGATGGTTCGTGAGGCCGATATTGTCGGTATCGAGATCGAGCCTCTGGAAGTTCATGACGCTCTGGCGCAGATCAAAGGCGTTCTCAATCCGGAATATCTGATCACCGGCGAACGCTGGAAAGCGATCCTTCCGGGTGATTACGCGCGCGCGCGCATGCCGGCCACGGTGCAGGAGCTGAAAAAGAGCGACGTATCGAACCATCTTTGGCCGCTTCTTGCCCGCCAGCTATTGAACGAGCATGGCGAGATTATCGATCAGACAACCGTCCAGCTTGGCGATACGATCTTTTCCGGCTTCGATATTACGCTCGGGCCTGAAGTCGTCGTTCAGTTCAATGACCTGATCAGGCGAATTCTCGACAGCGATCAGCGCATTTCGTGGCGCATGTCGATGCTGATTGATTCAGGCGGATTTCAGGGGCAGGTTTTCAAGGAAACCTACACCAACATGATGACGTGGACTGCCCGCATTCCAAACGGGCGCATTAAGCGCGCGTTTGACAAGCTTCGGCAGGATGATGGGGCTGATGATACCGTTGTACGCTGGCGCTGCTCTTTTTCGGCGTGGGCGCCGAAGTCTCAGCTTGAAACGCTGCAAAGGCATGTTGCCACCTTGCGGCGAACTGTTGAACGGTGGGGGAACTGCCAGACTGACGCACTGGTGGGTGATCCCATGCAGTGCGTCATGTCCTCCACGCTTGGGCTGAACGCGCAATCGACTGCTCCGGCAGCGGCTGCAAGCCTTGCCGATGCATTTGCTCTGGCTCCGATCGCGCGACCGGCAAGCCCTTGGCAACAGGGCGCGGTCATGTTCCGCACCAAGGATGGCAAGCTATGGCCGTATCAGCCGGGATCATCCAAGCAACTCGGTTGGGTAGATCTGATTGTCGGAACGCCGGGTTCCGGCAAATCGGTTCTGATGAATTCGGTCAATCTTGGCGTGGCGCTCTCTCGCCAGTCTGGCCGTAGTCGATCGAATGAGGGGCTTTTGCCCCGCATCTCCATCATCGACATTGGCCCTTCTTCTTCGGGGCTGATCAGCCTTATTCGAGATTCATTGCCAGTCCATCGGCGTCATGAGGCGGTTTTCCATCGTCTGATGATGTCAGAACAATACTCCGTCAATCCGCTCGATCTTCAACTGTGCATGCGCACTCCGTTTGAATACGAGCGGGCATATCTGGTAAATCTGCTCTGCCTGATCTGCACCCCTGACGGGCAGGATTCTACCTATGACGGCATCAGCGCATTGGCTGGCGCGACCATTGATGAGGCGTACAAATATTTCAGCGACAGCCGCAACCCGAAGCGTTATTCGGCATCGGATTCCTTTGAAGTCGATGCAGCTCTGAATGAGCTTGGATTTGAGGTCGATTCCGCGACGACGTGGTTCGAGATCACCGATTACCTCTTTTCCACAGGCCGTTACCATGAAGCGGCATTAGCGCAGCGCTATGCTGTTCCGACAATCGCGGATCTTGTGAACATTTCCAATTCCGAGATTGTGCGCGAACCTTTCCGCGACATGAAAGCGCCAACTGGCGAGGACGTGCTGAAAGCGTTTCAGCGCATGGTGACGGCCGCTTGCCGTGATTACCCGATCCTTGCACGCCCTACACGGTTTGACGTGTCGAACGCCCGCATTATCGCTTTCGATCTGGCAGGCGTCACATCGAAAACCGGCCCTCACGCAAAGCGCCAGACTGCAATAATGTACATGGTGGCGCTTCAAACGCTGACCTCCGATTTCTGGCTTGATGCTGATGAGGTCAAGGATCGTGATCTGAAGGAAGAGGTTCGCACCTATCATCTTCAGCGGATCGAAAACAACCGGCAGATGGGCAAGCGTCTGTGTGTGGATGAATACCACCTGACCGGGGGGCTTGAAGGCTTCCGCGAACAGATGGTCAACTTTGGTCGCCTGGGCCGAAAGGCCGGCGTCCAAATCACTTTGGCATCGCAGCTCATGGAAGATTTCGACATGAGCATCCAGAAATTGTCGAACAATTTCTGGTTCTGCAATGTCCCTACGGAAGAATCCATTCGCGAGATTGCGGCGACTTACAATCTGACGCCCTCGGTCATGGATGAAATGCGTGGCCTACGCGGGCCTATTCAGGGCAAGGGCGCCCCGCTTCTGACAATGCTGAAACTGAAATCTGGGACTTATGTTCAGCATGTTTTCAACCAGCTCGGGCCGATTGAGATCTGGGCTTTGTCCACCACTGCGGAAGATACGGCGCTGCGGGCCATGCTTTATGAAGGGCTTGGCTCAAAAGCCGCGCGCCGACTGCTTGCAAGGCGTTTCCCCTCCGGCTCTGCCAAAGACACGATCGAGCGGCGACTGGCCGATTTTGAAGATCGTGGCGTGGCGGTCGATGACAAAGTACGGGGCAACGCTATCCGCCAGCTCGCCGACGAATTGCTCAAGGATGCATCATGATCAAATTTTTTACAGCCGCACTCATGGCAGGCGTCATGACCACATCTGTATCGGCTCAATCCAGCCTCGACGATCTGGTCACGGAAACGATCGATTTTTCGAAGCAGGAACCGGAAGCCACGGCAACGGCTCGTAAAATGTATGGGCGCGATTACCGTGTTGTGCAGGCAAATCGGGTCTGGCTGGAAGAACCGACTGATGACTTTGATCAGATGGTTGTGTTGCTTGGCGAGGCGAGGGGGTGCGCGACAGGGTGCTTTGTCTCGGCGCTTTATTATGACGACAAGCAATGGCTGGAAGTCTGGCGGGTTCCGGGGAAAACAATCGGCCTTGGCGCAATATCCGCTACTGGCATGAAGCCGCTTTATGACGGCAAGCGTCTCTGGAAATGGTCAGGTGCCGCCTACATGGCGCAGCCAATCCCACAAGACCAGCAAGAGCGCACACCCACCGAGGACGAGCTGAAGGCGGCAACGGAAGCCCTGCAAGAGCGCTTTCAAGCCGGCTCTGATGATCTGGTTCCGCCGAATGTGGCTTCAATCGACGTCGATCTGAAGGGTGGCAAGGAAGTCGCGATAATCGTCACCTCCGACTATTACTGCGGAAATTCCGCCTGCCCTGTGGTGTTCCTCGACGGCGACAAAAAGCTCATCGACATTCTCGAAGCTTGGGGGCCGGATTTTGCGGTCTCCGATCAACGCGATGAAAACGACCGGCATCTGATCGAGGTCGCGACACAAAACGGCGTGGCGACCTATTCGCTTGGCGATAGGGAGCCCCGTTCGATCATTCCACCTATGAAGATTACCGTTGCGGGGCAAAAGCGATGAAACGTTCACTGATTGCCGCTCTATGCGCGCTTTTCATGCTGCCGGTCGCGGTGCTGGCCGACTATAACGAAAACACCTCGAAGCTCGAAGGGGGCAACTCTTATTCGATCTTCAACGGCAATGGCGGATCTGCTGTCGGTCGATACCAGATTACTGCCGGTACATGGCAGAACTTGGGCTATTTTCAATACAACGGAAGCGGCTCAAGGGGCGATTGGTCGAACTATTCTGCAACGGATAAGGCGCGCGCTGCGGGCGTCAACAATCTGAACGACCTTCGATATTCGAGCGCCGGCGCTGCCCTTCAGGACTCGGCAAACATGCAGCTTGCCGCGCGTAACTGGTCAGCGATGAGCAGTCAGACGCGCGGTCTTGTCGGGCAGACAATCAACGGCGTTACGATCACGCAAGATGGATTGCTCGGCGCTGCGCATTTTCTTGGGGCAGGCGCGCTGAACAATTGGGTGGCAAGCGGCTTCGATCCTGCTGCACTGCCAGCCTCATATCTCGCCGCGAACGGCTTCAAGAGCTACGCGGAGCTTCAGGATCACATTCTGAAGCGTATGGCCTCGATGAGCGGCCAATCGTTTGCTGGTCTTGACGGCGGAATGGGCGGCGATGCTGGCGGGGGAATGTACGACAGAACTGAGGGCTTTCCGGGCATCGGCACAAAGCGTCCGATCCTCATTCGAGAGATCCCGCCATTCCAAGGAGAGAAAGCGACACTATGAGCATTTTGCGCAAATTATCGCTGTGCGGGATTGCCTCGGTGATCCTGTCAGCAACACCAGCCTCGGCCGATCAGATCGAACAGCTCTTCAAGGGCAGCGGACAAGGCTGCGTTGACACTGTAAAAATCAATCTGGTGGAAGCCATTCGTTCCGGCATCGACAAGGAAGTGAAGCGCCATGAGGCGGCTTTGCAAAAGCCGCCGGCGCTGGATTCCCTTGGGTGTCTCGACAACCTGATGCAGGTAAATCTCGACTTCGCAATTCAGGTGCCGGATCTGAGCCAGCTTTTCAAATCGGCGCTTTCCAATGCCGAGCAACAAATTTGCTCCTATGCTCAAGAGCAATGGAACAAGGTGACTGAACCGCTTCAATCAGCGCTTCAGCTTCCATCCTTCAATATGTTGCAGCTTCCGGGCGGCATGGGTGGCGGAAACGTGCCAACGCTGGATTACAATTACAGCGGCGGCTCGCTGAATTTACAGCAACCATCTGTCGGCAATTCGGGGCGTCGTGAGAATGACGGCTCTCTGCTGAACGATCACTACAACAATCTCTACGGACCGGGGAGCCTGTGATGCAGACTTTCGCCAAAACACTGCTTTTCGCCGGCACTGCCCTTGCGTCCCTCACACTCGGAAGCGCTGCAATGGCAGCATGTTCTTGTGGCGGGGTGCAGAACATCGTCTATCGTGCGCAGGAAAACATCAATTCGCACACTACTGATGTGGGCAACCAGATCACCCAAACCATTCTGAAAGGCGTTGCGCAGCTTAGCGCCTATCAGAACAGGGCGATCGAAGCGAACACGCGCACGCAGGATGCGGCGCAGATGGCCGAAACCATCCGTGAGCGCCAGAAAGCCCGCGCTGCGGCTGAAGGTGGCCGCTATGATCCTGCGGCTTCCGCATGTCTCGATCTTTCCGGCATCTTCAATATCGGAAAGTCAGGGCAGGGGGTTGCCGGCTATGGTGGAAACGACGTTGCCAATGCGTCCCGCAATTGGTCTTACGGCAATGAAGCCATAGGCAAACCGGTTGCTGAAGGTGGATTGGCTGTTGCCAATTCCATCATTGCCGATCGCGACCAGCTCAAAAATGTCGGTGGCCTTGCCGATCCGACTTCTGATGTGCGGCTTTTGACCGATGCAATCACGCTCGATACGTCTGATGGGGATATATCGAAGGCATATGTGCGGATGATCAACAACATGGTTGATCCGATCCCGCCAAAGCCGATCACACAGGCCGAAATGAAATCACCGGCGGGGGTGGCGCAGGTGGCCGCTCGTCAGGTCGATGCGACCAGGCGGTCGGCCGCCCACGCGATTTATAGCTATCTTGGCGACATAGCCGCACCCACCGGTGGGCAGGAGCTCGCCAATTGGGCGAAGTCGGCCGTAACGGAATCCTATCCCTACGAGGTCGGCAATCATGTTTCCGAATTGCAGGCTGTTGATATTTTCGTGCGTTCCAGATTCACAAATCCGGAATGGCATCAGGAGCTGGCGGGCATGTCGCCGGCTGCTGTGCAGCGCGAACAACTTCTGACGCAGGCTTTGAACCTGCATGTCGACTGGATGCGATTTAATCTGGAACGGCGGCAGGCTTCAGCTATCGCTGCCCTTCTGTCCAACAGCCTCGATGAGCGCGACAGCCGTACCACTGTAACAACAGCGAGTGCGTCGAATTGAAAAAAGAAGGTCGCACTCGTCGTTTTGCATCTTGGAATATCAAACGCGCATTCGGCATCGGGGTTTTCTTCAACGTTGCCTCGAAAGCTGCTGAAGATGCGGCTGACAACGTGCAAAACACGATCGACGAGTTGCGGCCATCTGGTCGCTTAAACAAGCGAAGCTTTGGAGATCGCTACATCGATGGCGGGCTCGACAGGTTCCACCAATTGAGCCAAGGGCTGACCTCGAAAGAGATCGAAGCGGCTCTTGCGGCGTGGGATCGGGATTCAAGCATTTACATGGTGGCCGGATGCATTGCGCTGGCTTCGATCCCGCTCCTTTTCGTGCTTGGCTACTCATCTTTTTATCTTTTGATCGGGGGCTGTCTTGTGGCGATCGTCACATTCGCGCTCGCGATGAAAGCTGATTTCAGGGCGTGGCAGATCCGGCAAGGTCGTGTCGGATCTGTGCGCGATTACTTCATCGATCGTCTGCCTTCCAATATGCAGATCCTTACTAAGGACGATTAATCATGAAGCGGGTGGCGCTATTCGCATTATTCTCGTTTGTCTCTACGGGCGCAGCCTATGCAGATGACATCAACATCGCCGACATTATTAAGGGCGAGGGCGATGCGCGCACCAACTCGTTTCTGAATATGATCTTCGGGCCGCTTTTCAGCGGGCCGAATAACGAAACACTTGTTTCGGCCCTGATCGCGAATTTCAACGTTCTGTTTTTCGCGATTGCCGCCCTGCTGTTCATCTACAACATGGTTGTAGGCGTGACAGAGACGGCACATGAGGGCGAAATCCTCGGCCGGCGTCACTCGGCAATGTGGGTTCCTCTGCGAACCATTCTGGCGGTCGCCGCGCTGATCCCGATGCCAACCGGCTACAACACCGCGCAGCATGGCATTGCCTATATGGTCAATGTCAGCACTGCGACGGCAAGCTTCTTCTGGAATGAGACGGTCGATCTTATAGTCGAACAGCGCATTCCGGTTGTGGGCGGGGACTATGATCAGCTCGACGGCCAATTTTTGCAGGCCCTCTGGCGAGCTGAACTGTGCCAAGCCGTCTATAATCTCGAAGTCGCGAAAGGCGGCTCTGGCCTTGATGGGGTTTCGCGCGGCTCATGGCAAACTGTTTCGGGCGTCCCGCAAATGGCTTACAGCTTGCCGAACTCTTATGGTGCGTGCGGTATTGTCTCGCTTCCGGGCCAGACAACCGGCTTCACTCGCTTGGCCGAGGCGGCAGGCAAATCGTATAACGATTTCATTCAGGATATGTCAAAAGCCGTGACGGAAACGGCTGACTCTTTTTCGACTACTGCGGCGCAGCTTGCACAAGCCACCAGCAAGCGTGAACCGCTTCCTGCCTATCGCGATCTTCGCAAGGACCTCAACGACTGGCGCAAGAAACATGCGGCCATTCTGAAGCAGTATATTGGCGACGAAAAATTGCAAAAGGCAGGCCAAGACATTGCCACGGCTGATGACTCGCTTCAGCTCACGCCGGTTGGCGATTCACAAAGTCAGGCTCTGGCTGGCAATTTGAAAAATGGCGGATGGCTTCAGGCGGGATTTTATTATCAGCTCATCGCGCGCCTCTCGGCGGATTCGAACTCTGTTGCGACGGCTTTACCGAAGGTGACGCCGGGTGGAGCGATCGGTGCGGCTTCTAATCCGTCCGGCAACGTACGCAATTCGATTGCTTCGCAATATGCTGACAACAACTGGTATTTGTTGGGCTCGGCCGACGGAGACGCAAAAAAATTCCTTGATCAGATAGCCGCCACCTACAACGGGACAGTTGAATGGTGGAATGAAAGCGTCGCCCGAAGCGGCATTAAGGCGTTTGTCAACGAGCGCGTCGCTTTCGCAGATAGCGGCGGCGATATTTCGGACTGGATGCCTTCTGCAGGATCTCTTTATGAAGCGTTGGAATTCATGAATCCAACGCGCTCGACAAGCGACCCGATGATTGGTCTTGTGACCTTCGGAAATCAGGTGACATTCTACACTGCTGCGGCAATTCTCGCACTGTCCATACTGGCGATGTTTCCATTTGTCGGAACTGGCATTACCGTTCTTTCAAACTTCGTTGGCTGGATCATCAGCGGGATTGGTGCGCTTGGAATGTTCCTTGCATTCGTACTGCCAATGGTTCCGATGGTGATTTGGGTGATCGGAATCGGTGCCTTCTTCTTGCTTGTCATGGAAGCTGTATTTGCAGCGCCTCTTTGGGCGATCGCGCACTTGTCGATGGAAGGCAAGGGCATGGGTGGAAGCCAGGCGCGACGGGGCTATGTGATGGTTCTAGGACTGACCTTGACGCCAGTGCTGATGCTGTTTGGCTTGCTGCTCGGGATGATCCTCTTCCGGATCATGGGCGTTCTTATCAATGGCGGTCTCTACTACGCACTGACCTCTGCTCAGGCTCTTGTCGGCGACAGTATGGTTAGTATGGCATGGTTCATTGGTCTGTTCGTCGTTATGGGCTTCATGGCGGTCGTCTACCTTGTGATCCTCGAACGCTCGTTCTCGCTGATTGCAGAATTTCCGGGCAGGGTGTTCAGGTGGTTCGATCACATCGGCGATAACCTTGACGCAAATACCGCCATGCGAGCTAACACTGCGGCAATTACTAGCGCCGCGCATCTTGGAAGGTCGGTTGAGTCAGCAAAGCCGGCGTTGTTGCCAAAATCACGCCCCTGAAATACGGCAGGGTTACAATAGCATCGATTTTGATGTATATAGCATAATCGAAACGGCTCGAATGGAGGAGCAAAATGTTAATGCCAAAATATTTGCGCCCTATTCGGGACGTAGAGGCTCATAAACTAACGGGGCTCGAAAAAGCTGTAAGGATGGTCATTTTTTGCCCGTTTCTCCTTGTTTTTTCCTTTCCGCGCGCGGTGCTTCTAACTCTCGCACCCATCGCTATGTTTATTGCCTTATTTGCGCCGGCTGCTATCGACAGCTTCATTAATGAACCCGGCACGTACCGCTACGAGATCGCAGCGGTGCTTGGATTTGGCACTTTGCTGCTCTTCTCAAACATGCTGGCAAAGGCGATCCGGCGCTATTTTCTCCCGTTCGGATAAGAACGGATCTTCAAACACACGAAAGCCCGCCTAGTGCGGGCTTTTTTTGTGCCTGCGGAAAATGCACGGCAAAAATGTCGCGCTGATAAGAATTAGATTGATATTTGTCGGCATTTGTGTTCCCTGTTTGTTCCTTTCTCTAAGCTTTGTGAAAGGAGATACTTTCTATGCAGATAGGCTTAAAGGTGGAGGCCGAAGTTCTGGTTCCACTTATGTTGCATGGACTGTGTGCGGGTTTTCCCTCACCAGCCGATGACTACATCGACGACACTATAGATCTATCCAAACTCTTGATCAGCAACCCGCCCGCGACATTTCTTTGGCGCGTTGACGGACACTCGATGCGGGATGCGGGAATATTTCACGGCGACCTTCTGATTGTTGATCGCAGCGTGAAACCGCGTGACGGCGATATTGTCGTTGCGACGGTCCACGGCGAACGATCGCTGAAACGGCTGAGCCTGAAAGGCGATCGGCCGCGCCTGACTTTTGAAAATCGGGACATGCCGACCTTTGAGATCCCCGAGCTGGCTGAAGTGGAAGTTTGGGGTGTGGCAATCTCGAATATTCACTGGCTCCGGCCGCGCAAATGACGACATTTGCGCTGATCGACGGCAACTCCTTTTATTGCTCCTGCGAACGAGTTTTCGACCCGAAGCTGGCGCGCCGGCCGGTCATTGTTCTTTCAAATAATGACGGCTGCGCCGTCGCACGGACGGCCGAGGCGAAAGCTCTTGGAATCCGGATGGGTGATCCATTTTTCAAAATCCGCGATCTCTGCCGAGATAATGACGTGGCGGTGTTTTCCAGCAACTACACGCTTTATGGGGACATGAGCGCCAGATTGAATGCAATCTATCGCCAATGGTCGCCGGAAGTTGAAATCTATTCGATCGATGAAAGCTTTCTCGACGTGTCGCACGTCGCGCCAGCGCAAAGAACAAGCTTCGGCGCAGATCTTCGAGCGACTGTGCAACGCTGGACTGGCATTCCTACCTGTGTCGGAATTGGTCAGACAAAGACACTGGCGAAGCTCGCAAACCACGTTGCCAAGAAAAACCCCGGTCTTGGCGGCGTTTGCGACCTAACCAATGACCATGACCGCGCCGCCTGGCTCGATCGTATCGAGGTTGGCGAAGTATGGGGCATCGGGGCTGCGTCCGAACGGAAGCTTCTGAGCATTGGCGTCGAAAGCGCCGGCGATCTTTCAAAGCTGGATCGGCGACTGGCTCGCCAGCTCATGGGCGTAGTCGGTGAGGGGACTGCATTCGAGCTACAGGGCATCTCATGCCTCGCACTGGAAACCATCGCTCCGCAGCGCAAGGGCTGCGCTGTGACGCGATCCTTTGGACAACCGGTAACTGATCTGGCGGGAATGCTGGAAGCTGTTTCCAGCTACGCTACAAGGGCAGGGGAGAAATTGCGCCGCCATGGCTTGGAAACGACGCACCTGCTCGTTTTCATGCACACGTCTCGCTTCAACGAACGTGATCCTGCGCACTCTGCCCAAACGGTTGTCCATCTGCCGGAGAGCTCCGCTGATACGATGGATCTGATTGCCGCTGCGCAAATCGCAGCTCGCCGGATTTTCAAGCCCGGCTTCAGGTATGCAAAAGCCGGCATCGTTATGAACGATCTCGTTTCGGCTAAGGCTGCCCCGCGGCCGCTCTTTGGCGCAAGGGATCGGGAAAAGTCTGCGCGCCTAATGACCGCCCTCGATGCGGTCAATTCCAGATTCGGCCGTGGCGCTTTAGCGCCGGCGGCGAATGGTCTGAAGGCAAAATGGCAGGCGCGTTTTGAGCGTCAATCACCACGTTACACGACGCGGTTCGAAGAGCTGCCGACAGCACGAACGGAACGCTTCAATAACAGCAAAGAACAATCGTAAGTTCCATAATTAATATTACGCGATCCAATTGTATAACGGGGGTGGGTTCTAGTTTGAAGTGCGACTTGCAAATGATAACAATGAGTTATCCAATGCAAGGAACTCGTCATGGACCGTACCTATTCGCATCTTGATTTGGATGAACGCCGTAGAATAGCCCGCTGGCGCGCTGCAAAGCTTTCCGTTGATGTTATTTCTGCGAAGCTTGGAAGGCACCGCTCGACGATTTTTCGTGAACTGAAACGCAATCGGTTTAACGATGATGAGATTAAGGATTTAAACGGCTATTACTGTACGATTGCTGACCAGAAATGCCGCGAGCGGCGTTCGAAGCAACGCAAGCTCATCCGGTATGATGAGCTACGGCAGTCCGTGATCGATCAGATCAGCGATGGATGGTCGCCGCAACAGATTGCCGGGAGAATGCGGTTGGAGCAACATCCCATCTCTGTCAGTCACGAAACAATCTATCAGTTTGTGTATTCCACCGACGGTCGAAAAGAAGAGCTTTGGAAATATCTGCCGGAACGTCGCGCCAAACGACGCCCACGTCATGCCCGGCGTCATCATGGACGCCGCTTTCCCCCAGAACTGAGCATCCTTTATCGTCCGGACATGGTTGCCAGGCGCAAGCAGTTCGGCCATTGGGAGGGCGACACTATCCAGTTTCGCAAGAGGTTTGGCAACGCCAATGTAACGTCTCTGGTCGAGCGGGTGAGCCGCTTCACGGTTTTGTTGCGCAATAATGATCGTCAATCAAAGCCGTTGATGGAAGGTGTGATTAGAGCACTCCAGCCCCTGCCCCAAATGGCCCGCCGATCGATTACGTTTGATCGTGGTACTGAGTTCACAGAATGGGCTTATCTGAAGAATGGGATAGGGTCGCAAATCTGGTTTTGTGATCCGCAATCACCCTGGCAGAAAGGCACCGTTGAAAACACCAACAGACGCACAAGACGTTGGCTCCCCCGAGACCTTGATCCACTTACCCTCAGTGATCGAGACCTCGCATTCATCTGTCATCGCCTCAACAATACACCGCGCAAATGTTTAGGGTACAAAACACCTGCAGAAGTCTTTCGGCAGAAACTCTTCGCAAACAGACATCGTTTTGCGTAAACTCAAACCGAAAAGTCGCGCTTCAGCATGACCTCACACGGCAATATACAGATGCGACACATGGGCAATTTAGAGATGCGACATTTTTTGCATCTCTTGCCCTTTTCAAATCGAACGCGGAAAGGAAGACTGGGCTTTCAGCAGCAAACAGCGGATGGGAGCCGTCATGTCTTGTTTGATCACGATGTCGCAGAAAGAACTCAACCGGCTGAAGACCGTTCAGCAAATCAGAGATAATCAGCTTCGTGTGGTGGAGGCAGCGGCGCTGCTTGGCCTCAGTCGCAGCCAGGTTCATCGGATGGGCATTGTTGCATGGATCACGGATGAGCTGATATGCAGGGCCAGTTTACCTTCTCAGGATACAGTTGATGCCGCATAAGTTTAATGCCAAGCGACGCGACAAGATACCCAAACAGAAGTTTAAGGTAACAAACTGGCCAGTCTATAATGAAAGCCTGCGTCGCCGTGGTGATTTGACCATATGGGCGAGTGAGGCGGCGTCATGTTTGTGGTTTGCGGCACGCCGGAAATCTCGCGGTGGCCAGCCCAAATACTCGGATCTGGCAATTACACTGTGCTTGACCTTGCGCGTTGTCTATCAACTACCACTGCGCCAGACCCAAGGTCTGATGCGCTCTGTCGCGCGGCTGATGGGGATTGATATTGCTGTGCCGGATTTTTCCACTTTGTCACGCCGTGGCAAAGGATTGGTATTGCCTTCAGCAAAGCATCACTCCACAAACAGGGAGCCGGTTCATCTGGTGGTCGACAGCACAGGATTAAAGATCTTCGGTGCGGGCGAATGGCTGGAAAACAAGCACAAAGTCAAAGTTAAACGCAAAAAGTGGCGCAAACTTCATCTCGGCCTCGATCTCGCCAGCGGCATGATTATCTGCTCCGATCTGACAACAGATGATGTTGGCGACCCGACAGCTTTGCCCGGCCTTCTGGACCAAGTGGATGGCCCCGTTGATACGTTCATTGCGGATGGTGCTTATGAAGGAGCGTCAACCCATAATCTTCTGGTGGCACGCTTTGGGGCAAATGTGGACGTCATTATTCCTCCTCCTAAAACAGCAGTTTCAATCCCTCAGTCCGAGATCGTCATATAGCCGAGATTAAGACCAAAGGTCGGACAGCCTGGCAGCAATCATCCGGCTACAATCGGCGCAGCCGTGGTGAGACACAAATGGATCGATGGAAGACCGTGATCGGCCAAAAACTCCAAGCGAGGAACTTCGATAACCAGAAAACAGAGGCAAAGATCGGCGTCCGTGTTCTCAACCGGATGACGGAACTTGGTCGTCCAGAGTTCCAACGAATCGCATAAATATGCCCTGGGTAGGGTTCACTCGCCTGTTTTCTGATCCCTGCAACAAGGCCCAGATGAGCGGCCAATAGTGCATTCCGATCGCGGTGCGCACTATCGCTGGCCGGGTTGGCTATCGAGGATCAGTGATGCGAAGCTGGTGCGCTCAATGTCCCGCAAGGCGTGTTCTCCAGATAACGCAGCATGCGAAGGCTTCCTCGGAAGGCTGAAAACGGAACTCTTTTACCCTCGTGATTGGAGGTCGACCACGATCGAGCAGTTTATCAAAGAAGTTGATGGCTACATTCGATGGTACAACGAGAAGCGGATCAAGATATCACTTGGCGCTCGAAGCCCGATCGAATATCGAAACAGTC
>NZ_JBHEEE010000017.1:0-25226 GCF_041929865.1 Pseudochrobactrum lubricantis | reverse complement strand
TTTGAACAGGGCATGAGCTGCAAAATCTGTCGCATCTCTAATTTGCCCAAGTGTCGCATCTCTATATAGCTGTTATAATGAAAAGTTGCATAAGATAAATTATGGAACTTGTCTGAAAAATCTGGATCATACGCCGCAGAACTCCGGCGCATCAGAGCCCATTTCCCACATCAAAGCTCAGCTGCATTCCATCATATCCCGGTTCGACATGCGCCGGCGTTTCCTGCATCAGCACGTCGTAGTCCAGAGGCACATGCATGTGTGTTAGAACTGCTCGTTCAGGTCTCAATCGTTGAATCCAACGGAGCGATTGTTCTAGAGACAGATGACTTGGGTGGCGCTTGTATTGCAAGGCGTCAATGACCAGCGCATCCAGATGGAACAACTTATTGATGCTCTCCGGCGGAAAATCACTGACGTCACTGCAATAGGCAAAATTGCCTATTTTAAAGCCCAATGACATGATGTTCCCATGGTGCTGAAGCAACGGCTCAAATGCGACAGATCCGCCGGCACCTGTGATGACGACGGGTGACAGAGACGGATCAATAATGTTTGCTTCAACGATTGGCGGATACTGACTGCCCGCGGGCGTCTCCAGACAATACCGGAACCCATCTTGGATCCGCTCTATCGTTGGTGCGTCACCCCAAATCGGCGTTCGGCACCCATTGTGTTGAACGTATCCCCGTAGATCATCGATGCCGTGGATATGATCGGCATGTGGATGCGTGTAGAAAACGGCGTCTATCTTTTGAACTTTTGCAGCGATCATCTGTTCACGAAAATCAGGTCCCGTGTCTATGACGACAGTTGTCGTTCCGCCGTTGGGTGCGATTTGCTGAACCAACAGCGCGGCACGGCTGCGACGATTTCTTGGATTTGCCGGATCGCAGGCTCCCCAATCGCCATCAATCCGCGGCACCCCTGGTGATGAGCCGCAACCGAGTATAGTAAACACGCGCGTAGTTCTCATTTCCACGCCTTCATTGCAATTGATAGTGGCAGCGACGTTTCGGCAAACTTGAATACCCGCTAAATCGTATCATTCTAGCGCACCCCGTTCCCGGGTCGCTGAGAACATAATGTCTGGCCAATCTCGTTGCGTTCGCGACAACTCCCATTCATTCCGAGCAAAATAGACCGCGTTGCCAGCTCGATCCTCCGCGATATACGAGCGTTCAGCATCAAGAAAGTCTCTCATCCTCTCCTTGCTGATGGCTGATACCCAGCGGGCAGTTTCGTATGGCGAAGCCTCCAAGGATATTTCCACGCCATATTCGGCGTGGGCTCTTGCAGTCAGAACGTCGAACTGCAACGCACCAACTGCTCCGACAAACCAACTTGCCCCATATAGCGGGCGAAACACCTGAATGACGCCTTCCTCCGATAAATCGTCCAAGGCCTTGGCCAGTTGCTTCAACTTGGATGTGTCGGTGATCCTTATTCTCCTGATAATCTCGGGCGCGAAATTCGGGATGCCGGTTACCGTAAGCTCGCGGCCCTCCGTCAGAGTATCACCGACGCTGAGTGTTCCGTGATTAGGGATCCCGATGATGTCACCTGCCACGGCCTCCTCTGCCAGCTCTCGATCACGGGCAAAGAAGAACATCGGGTTTGCCACCTTCAGCTCTCGGCCACTGCGGATGTTTTTCAGTTTCATGCCGCGAGTGAAGCGACCCGAGCACAAGCGAACAAAGGCAATCCTGTCGCGATGATTGGGGTCCATGTTCGCCTGAACTTTGAATACAAAGCCTGAAACATCGGGGGCATCCGGACGTATGGGCGACGGGTCCGCAGCCTGCGGCACCGGTGAAGGTGCGTAAGCCGTCAAAGCGTCGAGCAATTCGCGTACACCTATATTCCGCAGTGCCGAGCCGAAGAAGACGGGGGTCAATTGCCCGTCTCGGTAAAGCTCCGGTTCGAAGGGTGGCAAGGTGATGCGAGCGATTTCGAGTGCTTCGAGAGAAGGGGCAAGCACATGTTCCGGCAGCTCCAAGGCGCGTGCCTCATCCAAGCGGACCTCTCGAATATTGCCGCCTGGGTAGAGAAACCGGTCGCCTGCCAAGTCCATCACGCCTTGAAAATCGACACCCATTCCGACAGGCCAAGCCATTGGAGATACATCCAAAGCCAGTTTTTCCATGATCTCATCCAGAAGTTCCAAGGGCTCAAGCCCTTCGCGGTCCACTTTGTTGATGAACGTCATGATCGGAATGTTCCGCAATCGACAGACTTCGAAGAGCTTCAGCGTTTGGCTCTCGATACCCTTCGCAGCATCCAGGACCATGATTGCTGAATCAACCGCAGTCAGCGTTCGAAAAGTGTCTTCGCTGAAGTCCGAGTGACCAGGGGTATCCAACAGGTTTAGAGTCAGCCCCTCATGCTCAAATGTCATCACAGAGCTTGAAATGGATATGCCCCGCTTTTGCTCAATCTCCATCCAGTCGGATCTTGTGCGACGCCGGTCGCCGCGGGCTTTAACTTCTCCGGCGAGCCGGATTGAGCCACTCTCGAGCAGCAGTTTTTCTGTCAGAGTCGTCTTGCCAGCATCTGGGTGCGAGATGATGGCGAATGTGCGCCGACCTTTGTAAGAGCACGTGTCTATTGTCTCCTGTGGTCGTTCCATGTGTTCAGATCGATTTTCCATACGCTCACCTCATACTAGAGCTTCATCGTCTCCCCATGCTTCGCCGTTCGATGAACCAGAACTTATGGAGGCGAAAGCGGTGACGCGAGCTTACGCATCCGTTGTCGCTTCGACCGTAGAATGATGAGCAGAGATGGCGCTGAGAGAGAGACAAACATCAGCGGCTCGACGAAGATCGTCGGAGAGTCTGATGCCTGAACGAAGTTCGGCTCCCACAAGGGCAATCCACTTGTTTTTTCGCTGTAAAGCAAAAATCGCGGCGCACATATCCGGGTCATCTGTCACGAAAACGAACCCATCCGTATGTTCGCAAGCTTCAAATGCGTGCAGGACAATATCCAGAGATACACTGCCCTCTAGATCATGATAGGAATCAATATTTTTCTTTTTTGTGGCTTTTTCCTTAACAATAAAACCATTGTAAGAAAGCCAATCGAGAAGCTTTCTCTTAGGAAAGACATCGTTGTAAAAAGGAACGACGCTGAAATATACTACATTTACCAACTGATATTTCGAGCGTAGAAACTCGACAAATTTGATGAAATCAAATCGAGCTGACTTCGATAAGCGGTCGACGTAGCCACCGTCGATTAAAACACAGCATTTTTGGGAGGGAATAATCTGCCGCAAACGTACCTCCGTTCGTCAGCACCACATCTGCAGGACGGAGCCAGATACTTGGCACCACCGAAACACCTCGAGCTCGGCTCGATACTTGCCAGGGGATCGTCGTCGAATGTACTGACAAGGCGGGGCTACAGACTAGTTCATGTTGGTCGAGGGATAGGCGCCCGACATAGCCACCACAGGGGTCCAGACTTCGTGTCGCCTTCGACAGGAACAGTGAAGGCTTACACAAGGAATTATGCAGCATGTTGGCTACGGTGTCCAGTTGGCATGATCACCGTGGCGGAGCCCAAAACCTGATCTGCGTTAATTAAAATGCAAGCTTTTGCCCCCTAGCGTCGGGGTGCGGGGCCGACATGGTCGCCGATTCAATCAATCAGCGAGAGTGGAGGTCGTTTATGGCTGCGATGGATTTGTTTACCCGGCGCCTGAAGGTCACGGACCGTTTAAGGCGGGTGGGATCCATCGTTCTTGTGGGTTGGCTCACCGCAGCCACGATGCCAACATCGGCAGTCGCCAACGCAAAATACGCGGGATATGTCATCGACGTGAACACGGGCGAAGTGCTTTACGCCGAGAATGCCAATGCGCGGAGATATCCGGCGTCACTGACAAAGATGATGACGCTCTATCTAACTTTTGAAGGCCTCGACGCCGGCAGGTTCCAGAAAAACACGCGCATCAAGGTGTCATCCCATGCGGCGTCCGAGCCCCCATCGAAACTGGGTTTGCAAGCCGGCGCAACGATCACAGTCGAAGACGCGATGTATGCCCTCGTCACGAAATCAGCCAACGATGCAGCCACCGCCCTGGGAGAGTTTCTCGGAGGTTCGGAAGCCGGGTTCGCCAAGATGGCGACCGGCAAGGCGCGCGCCTTGGGCATGAACAGTACAACGTTCCAAAACGCACATGGGCTGCCAGACTCCCGGCAGGTGACGACGGCTGCCGACATGGCCCGTCTGGGTATAGCGCTTCGCGCGCAGTTTCCCCATCACTACGACATCTTCGAAACGAGATCATACCGTTTTGGAAAAACCACTCTTCGCAGTCACAACAGGCTCGTCGGCAGTGTTGAAGGCGTCGACGGCATCAAAACGGGGTTCATCAACGCCTCCGGTTTCAACCTGGTCACATCCGTCAAGCGGGACGGGCGATCAGTCGTCGCCGTGGTCCTTGGCGGTCGAACAGCGGCAAGCCGCGACGCCCATATGCGCGCATTGCTCCAGCGACATCTTCCACTTGCCAGCAGGTCAATGCAAAAGAATGACGGCCAGCGAGTTCGGGACTCGATGGCAATCGCGCTTGCCGGTGACACCACAAAGATAGCACCTGTGCCTGGCTTCCGCCCTATCGACACCGGCGCAAGCACTGTCGCGCTCGCATCAACAATGCATGCTGACCCGGTAACCACCGGATCCGTCGGGGCTGACAGCCGTGCAGGAAACTGGGCTATTCAGATCGCAGCGGTGCCAGATCGTACCGGCGCTTTGGAGATACTTGAACAAGCAAGGAATAAATACGGAAATTTCCCAGCGTCTGTGGAACCTCTTGCCGTAGAATATTCCGATGGATCAAATGTGGTGTATCGAGCCCGATTCGTGGGCTTCGCAGACAGAGAAACTGCTTGGCATACCTGCAGTGCTCTCAAGCAACACGGATTTGCATGCTGGGCAACCCGTTGACGATTGCTTCCGAGCTTTGCCAAAGTCGCCTTCCTTGTATGGCGGCCCTTCCCTAGGAAAACACGTTGTCATCGAAGTGGATGACAACGAAATCCGCGAACTGAGAGAGCGCGTTCGCGGATCGTTGGGTGCCACGCGCTACTCACCAGGAGGAACTCACTGCCGCTCCTCCAGGACCTTTAGGTCCAGTGTTTACGCTTATGTCGTTCAGTTGCCGTCTACAGCGGCTGAAACTCCCGAGGATAAAAGGCCTGGTTGCGTGGCGCCGTATAGATCAGCCTACGCCGCGCTTGGCTTTCTCGCACCTCGTCGTCAAACTTGTCCATGTCCCAGCGTTCGCGTATTTGTTCTTCTGAATTTCGCCGCCAAGCCGGCAAGAGACGGACTGCATCACCGGATTGAGGGGGCTCGGGCCCGCTTTTGGCGTTGGGCCAACTGCGTTGCGATTCACAAGACTATTGGTCGCGTGCCCAGGTCTTCCCGGCGACATTCACGGTTAGGTGGCGCTAGCCGGATGTCCGTCTTTGGCCTTCCCGAGCAGAAACTCGGCATCGGGTTGCCGGACACATCGAAACTCACGATGGATGATCGACTGAAAACATGACCGAAGTAGAACGAGAAGAACGAGAGCGCCTGCAAGCATGCCGCGACCGTATCACCGAAAACCTTCAAGTGATCAGCTCACGCCTGAGTTCGTCGGCGAAAGACATCCGCGAGACCAATGAGTATATGTGGGAAGCACGCCGCGACCTTGACCATATCGACAAGATCGCCATGCGTCAGACGATCGACCAAAAAACGCGTTCGGCCGAATTGCTGCGGGATCGCCGGTCCAAGCTCCAGAAACTGCAAGATTCGCCATATTTCGGGCGCCTTGATTTTACGCGCATGGACCGAAATTTAGCGCAAGCAATATATATTGGCGTGCATGATTTCCGCGACGAGGAGAGCGGAGAGACGATGGTCTACGACTGGCGTGCGCCGATCTCTTCCCTCTACTACGACTTCGAGACCGGCCCTGCGCGCTATGCCGCGCCGTCAGGCGAAATCGCCGGGTCGATTGAGCTCAAGCGACAGTTCCGGATCAGGGACGGTGAATTGGAGTTCATGCTGGATTCGGCGGTGAATATCGTCGATGACCTGCTGCAGGAAGAGCTCAGCCGTTCTTCTGACGAGGGCATGAAGCAGATTGTCGCCACGATCCAGCGCGACCAGAACGCGATCATTCGCGATGGGGAGGCGCACACGCTGATCATCCAGGGCGTCGCCGGCTCGGGAAAGACATCAATAGCACTCCACCGGATCGCGTTCCTCTTGTACCGCTTCAAGGACTCGTTGACCTCCGACGACATGCTGATCATATCGCCAAACCGTGTATTTGCCGACTACATTGGCAATGTGCTTCCAGAACTCGGCGAGGAGAAGGTGGGCGAGATCGGCATGGAAGCCTTGGCTGACGAGCTGCTTGCCGGCAAATTTCGCTTTGAGACATTCTTCGACCAGGCCTCCAGGCTGCTCGACAGGAAGAACGAAGATCTGAGGAAGCGCATCCGTGCCAAGGCGCAGCTCGGCCTGCTGAAGAAGATCAATGAGTATGTCGACCATTTGGAAGAAAGCTCGTTCCAGGCAGCCGAGTGGCGGCCCGGCCTCGGCAAGATCGTCCCTGAATGGCACTTCCGTGAGGCTTGGGACAAGCATCGCGGGCTACCTGTTGGAAGGCGCATTGCAGAGGTGGTGGCGACGACGCAGCATAAGGTCTTCCAGCACTACAGGGTAGAATTGGACACTCACCAGCGGCAGGACTTGCGCTCGACTGTGAAGGCGATGGTACGACCGACCGGATTGCGCGCCGCCTACAAAGGCTTTTACGACTGGCTTGGCAAGCCCGAGCTATTTCGACCGTCCGCCAGCAAGCTCGAGTGGTCAGACGTCTTCCCGTTGCTGTGGTTGAAGATGAAGCTGGAAGGCATCGACAATCCCCGCAAAGACGTCAAGCATTTGCTCATAGATGAGATGCAGGATTATACACCCGTTCAATACGCCGTACTCGGCAAGCTGTTTCCCTGTCGTAAAACGATTCTCGGAGACGCTTCTCAATCCGTCAGCCCATTTGGCTCGTCAACCGCCGCTGATATTCAGAAGGTTCTCAAGACCGCGCCTCCGGTGAAACTGACGAAGAGCTATCGCTCGTCCTACGAGATAATGCGCTTCGCTCTAGGCATCTCCCCGAATGAGGAGCTTGTGCCGATGCGGCGCCACGGCGAAAATCCAAGGGTCGTAATTGCTGACAACAAAAAACAACTTCTTGCCGAAATTGCAACTGAGGTCGCGGATTTTCACGTATCCGATCATCGCAGCCTGGCAATCATAGCGAAAACGCAGAAGGAAGCTTCAACCCTTCAAACGGCACTGAACCAGAACCAGGTCGAAGCGGCGTTGCTTGACGCCGATAGCCATGGTTTTTCCCTTGGGGTCGTTATCTGCACCGCCCATCTCGCAAAAGGGCTTGAGTTCGATCGCGTCATCATCCCCGACGCCAGTGCCGAGCAGTATGAGGACGAAATGGATCGCAACCTACTCTATGTCGCCTGCACCAGGGCCATGCACAAGCTCACGATCTTTGCACTTCGCAAAGCTTCTGGCTTGCTGCCCAAAGGCGCCTCGTCCACATAACCAGACGCCGGCATAGACGCTCAAGCTGCGCTGCGCTTGACGCCTTTGTCTGCGAGACCGTCGAGGCACAGCTCAAAAAGCTCACGCTGCGCCGGTACCTTGAAGGCAGCGATAGCTTCCTCGCGGCTGAACCAACCGATCGCTTCAATCTCCGCCGCCTGCCGGTGAATGGATGTGGCGAATGGCAGCTGACAATGGAACAGCTCTGCCAGTTGTCCATCATGATCAAGAGCTCGCTTGGCCTTGTATTCCGGCGAGTAGCAGAATTCTGAACGCAGCCCCAACGACTTGGCCCGATCCGCCAGCTTTGCCGGGAGGCCAAGTTCTTCTTGCAGTTCTCGGCTCACCGCCTGTGCTGCCGTCTCGCCAGCCTCTACACCGCCGCCAGGTAAGGTCCAACAATCGGGATCATAGCCATGCGGACGGACCAAGAGATAGCTGCCGGCTTCGTCAGTAACAATTGCGCGTACCTTTCGGCGCAGTTTTCGACCATCCACGATTGCGAACGATGTCATACGAAATCCTCCCTTCCGGTCCTTTAGCGACATTGTCAAGACCGGCTCAGGATCTCGTTAATCGGCCGATGTGATCTGCCGAAAGGGTTAACGCGAAACGACTTCTTTCAGTGTCTCGGCTTATAGTCTGCGTCTCGTCTTCACCGTTGCTAGCGGGGATGCCGATCGATTGACTACGAGCCAGAGCATGAAAGCGCAAACGTTTGAGAATAATGCCCCTCTCAGGAGCGGACAGCGGCCAGTTTTAAGGTCGGTCGGCGCTTCTCCAACATTTCGAGCGCCTCCAGAAAAGCATCCCGCAAGGCATAGCCAACAAATTGGCCGGCCACGTCTTCGCACGGCCTGAGAACAGCCAAGACGGGAGTAAGCCCAGAAGGCACACTATAGTCTTCGGGGGAACAGTCCAGTGTCTGGCAGATTTTTCGTGCCAGTGAAACATAGGCGTTCACCACGAACGCTTCGCCAACCCGCAGCCGGTGAGCAATCCCTTTGAAGTCGGCAATACCGTCTTCAAAACTCGCATGGCATCTGAGGATTGGCTGCAGTCGTTCGACATCGCGCTGGCCGGCAAAGATCAGCACTTCGAACAGTTCCATTGCTCCCGGTAGACCCGAACACCGATTGTCACGCAAGGATTTCACTCTGTCCATCAGCATCGTCTGCAGTGTTTCGACAACTGCCTCCTGTGAATCCCCTTCGATGGAAAGGACTTTCTCCGTTCCGATATAGGCGATTCCTCTGAAAGAGCCTGCCTGTTGAGCGGCTATGATGCGATATCGTTCGAAAGCAATATCGGTGCGCTCGCGCAACTGAGGGCTTGTCAGGTTCTTCTTCAACAAAGCTTTCATTTGATCCTCCTTTTCTAATGTTGGGCGTGTCGTTGTGACGATTTGCGAATCCGGTCTCCTCCATCCAGTTGGCTGACCAGAACTTCGGTGAGCGCTATCAGCCCCGCTACGGAAGAGGAAACCCGGAGGGCCGTGATCACGACAGCGGTGGCATCCAGGATCCCTGCCTCTTCGGCCTGGCATAAACGACGTTCGCGTAGATCGAACGTGCGGCCGCCGGAGGGTTGGTCAAGCATTGTCTGGACTTCGTGCGCGCCCAATTCGCCCGCGCTGTCAATTAAGGTTCGTGCCGGCACCAGCAAAGCTTGTCGTAGAATTTCGATCCCGATCGTGGTTGTCGCATCATCAACTGTTTGAGAGCCGAGCCAACCGGCGGCATCTACCAGAATAGCCGCTCCGCCGGGCACATAGCCTTGATCCAGTGCGGCCCGAACAGAGGCCGCACATTGGGCCGCGCGCTCCATCCGTTCGCATGAAGCGCTATCCCCGATCTCGCCAATCGAAATCAAGGCCGCCCGCGTCACTCGCTCCGCCACCTCTTTAGTCGCTTGATCTGTATAGGGAAGCTCAAGGAACACCTTGTCATTAGTAATAACGCAGCGCCGGCTGGAGTGTGGCGAACTTGCTCGGAAGCTCTCTTGTAGCTCTTCAACTGCATAAGGGAGGCGCGACATTGCCAATGAAACGAAATGGAATCTTTGAGAATCAAGCTCAGCGGGTATAGTAGCTCGAAACGTAGGACAAACGCGTTGCGCCGCTATAAGGACGTCCGTATCGGATGCCTTGGCTTCCTTAAGGTCGTGGTTGATCTGGTCCCATGTCTCCAGTACGCCGGGATAGATCACAATGTGGGGGTTCACCAAGACGGCAGAATTGCACGGGTGATCGAAGCGAACATGAGAATGTGCGTCTAGGAGCAGTCCGTCTATCACCTGACATGAAGAAGTCTGCGACGGTTGCAGGAAAACCGCAGATGGATCTTGAACACACGTAAACGCCTTAACAAAAAGGTCGACGAGAGCATCATCGAGACCGGCGGCCGAACGGGCAACTGCGAGCAGTTCGGTCGGCCGGGTCAAGGGCTTTGACTGTTTTATGATGAATTCTTCAGCCATCTGGGAAGCGATCCGGATTCCGCGGTAAACCTCCGTTTGGTTTCCTGCCAAGACATTTTGACGATAGCTCTCGGCTGCAATGGCATGGGCCAGTACCGACGCCAATGTCGTGCCGTCGCCTGCGTGTTTTTTCACCTGCAGCGCGACATGGCACAGCAGATGGGCACCTGCATCCTCACAAGGATCTGAAAGGCCAAAACACTCAAGAACCCTCGCACCGCATTTTGTGCTGCGAATCTGAGGCGCATGATAGTCGACGGCAACGGTCCAACCACAAGGACCATATGTCATTTGCGCCGCCTCGAGCGCGCTTTCCATGCCTTTAAGAATCCCCATGCGGGCTTCGTGCCCGTGCATGATTACTGACTTGTTCACAATCATCTCCGTCTACAAACCCGGCTGCACACGACTGCTCCCGCAGAGCGCGGGATGTTCAGCTCAAAAAGTCGGAGAATTGATCGAGCATCAGTTTCCGATCGCGTGTCTCCATGAGGATGAGCCTCATGCCGAATTCATCGTCAACCAGCTTGACGCTGCCACCACCGAAGATGCGTGCGTATCGATGAATGCTCTTCGCAGTCTCCATCGAAGTACCGGACTTGAAGGAAAGCGGCGCGGCTGAGGCCTGTTCTGCCCGCTCCAGGGAATTGCATTCCACCACGGGCCCAGAACCGAAGGGGTTGAGCGCATCGTCCGCAAGATTTTCAAGGAAGGGTGATGCCTGAAAGGTTTCGCTCGTTCTATCCATGTCGCTCCTCACGAGGTTGTGCAGGCGCGACGCAGAGCGGTTTGCCGGTAGGCAAACCGTCAGCACGGAGCTGTGGACGAATTCCATCTCTCGACAGACGCCCAAGCTTGCGCATAATAGTGCGCTGCGTCGTGCTGCGGAGATAATCGTCCCATCGATAGAGGGGATAGTTGCACAGTATCGGAGAAAATCTGCCTTGTGTAGTAATTTCTCTTGTTTACGCTGCCGCGCGTCCAGCGACCTCTTCCGCTGAGACATTATTGTCCGCCGCAAGCACGCGATCTCGGCCCGCCGACTTCGCGGCGTAAAGAGCCGCATCCGCTTGAGAGATTAGGGCATCAAGATTGCAGGGAAGCCTTTGAACGACAGTTCCAGCGGAGACAGTGACCGCAAGCGTTCGGCCGTGTCTGTCGATCGACAAGCTTCGCACGGCTTCTACAAGATCCTGCGCGATACGGGTGGCCTCAAGGGCTCTCTTTCCCGTCAGAATGATTGCAAATTCTTCTCCGCCGATACGACCAAAAGCCGCAGCGTCATCAACGTCGGTATCCAGCCGTTCGCGCAGGCGGCTCGCCACCGCTTTGAGAACCGCATCACCGGTCGCGTGGCCATGCGTGTCATTGAGCGCCTTGAATTCATCTATGTCGAGCATCACAGCCGCGATTTCCGAGCCTTCCTGGCCGCCTTCAACGATTGCTTCTGAAGCCGCGTAGAAATGACGTCGGTTCGGAACGCCGGTCAAGGCGTCTGTGTTGGCCAGGATTTCGAGATCTTGGTGGGCACGAACAAGCAGGTGCGTTTTCCTTACGAGAGGAAATATGAGAAGCGGAGAGAGGACGAATGTAACACCAGACACGAAGAGGCCGGTATGGGGCCCGAACTCGGATGCTGCAGACCGAGGGCCGGAACAGAGCCAGCCGGCCAAGCCGCAGAGAGCGGAAAAGCCTGTGGTCATGATCGCCGTTTTCAGAAACGTCTTCGTGCTCAACAGTGAGGCTCCATTGCTTCGCAAGAAATTCTGAAAGAAAGGAATTAACCTTTCGATAACGCCGAAGATAAAGTCCTAACGATCGGCTTGACGTTTGATGTAAGGGCAAGCCGCGTAGAGAAACAGGAACATTACAGACATGAGGCTCGCCTGGTGTAGCAACCAGGACCACCCGTTCTCTGGCGCGTTATCTCCCGTCTGCTTTGTAACCCTCGCGAGAATATAGATTAGCAGCGCAGCGGCAAACAGGATCGAATTTCGACTGAAGGCAAAGTCGCGGAGCTGCGAAGCGCACAAGGATGTTTGGCTTGGGTCAGCTCGAGCCATCAGAATAACAAGTGCGGCAACAATGACCAAGGCACCGACCGACACGATACCAAATCCGAGAAACTGCGATCTTGCTTCAATGTTCAGCATCACGAAAAACATCATGCAAAGCACGACAGAAAACACGCGTTCCGCGCCGCGAGTTGCCGAAACGCCATAGGCGCTTGCAATCAACGCGTAGACACACACCATCGTCGTGATCTGAAGGATCGTGGCGGATCCCGCCTGACTGTTCGTCGTCGATCCCATCTGCAGCAGCACAAGTGATACGACGACGTTGACCGCGCTCATAAAGACGAAACACCGCAGAAGAAGCCGGTCAATTTCATAGATTTTCATAGCTGCTCGCCTCCCGGTTGATTTGCATCCCTTTCCAACACTTTCCGATATTCGAGCTATGGAGCCTCCTCGAAGGTGAATTGAACCTCACGGACCCGGAATAGTGATGCGTCGAGAAATGATGCACAATTGAGGTCAAAGAGCGCGACGTTGTGGCCATCCTGTGAGAATGCCGTCTTGTAGATTATTCCATCATAGCCTTCGGTCTTGAAGACCTCCGCCAGTATCTGCGTCGCAGCATAACCAGCTGTGTTGTCGCTGCGCACCACCGGTCTGGAGAAGGCATAGTCGATATGAGACCACACCTGATTTTCGACGTCATCACTCACCAACTCGGCATGTTTGCCGTTGAACGGCTGCGCAAAACGGCTGCAATCGACGACCACGAGATCCCGAAGAGCTTCGAAACGGGCCACTGATAGGATAGACCCTATGCCCGGCCGGACTTCCGACATCGCCGCTTCCCGATCGGTAGCAAAATACAGGCTTGGGATGCCTTTCGGGTTCACTCTCCCCTCGTAGGCGCGGTCATCCCATGGCTTCATACGTGCTTCGGGATGCGGCAATGGAATGCGTCGTCCGGCGGCCACATCGTCTGTCCAGCGATGCCCGATCTGGGCTCGCCAGAAGACAGTCCCTACGCTGATTGTGTTCAGGCGCTTAGGACAGGTGGTAACCACCGCATCAAGAAAGCCCGCCGCCCTGGCTGAACGCACGTACCGCGACTGGCGGGTCACCTCGTTCTCAAAGTGCCAGAAGGCGTTGACGTCCTCGAAGCGGGTCGCATTCATGGACTTTCTCCTGTCACCTAGCGAAACAGCACCACCGGCACCTTGCAGGATCGGATCATCTCCGTGGTGGTCGAGCCGATGAAGAGGGAGCGCAGCCGCGAATGGCTATAGGCGCCCATGGCGAGAAGGTCGAAACCTTCCTTTTCCACCATGTCCGAGATCACCTTGTCGGCCGCACCCTGCACAAGGGCGACTTCCGGGGCATAGCCCGCGGCCTTGAGGATCACAGCGGCATCATCGAGCTTCTTGCGGTTCTCGCTCGTGTCCGCACCTGCCATCACCACCTTGCAGCCTAGACCGTCAAGGATTGGGCTGCGGGACACCTGGTCCACCGTCTTCATCGCCATGGTGCCGCCGTCATAGGCGATCAGCAGCTTGCCAACCGGCTTGAAGGCGCGCGAGGCAATGACGATCGCCTTGTGTGTCGAGCGCACGACACGTTCCAGGTTGGAGCCGAGATGGCCCTTGGCAAAGTCGGCACCCTCCCCCCGCTTGCCGATAACGATGATGTCGGCATTGGCTTCAAATTCCAACACGGTGTCGACCAGATCGCCGTTGCGCAGCTTCGTCTCGACATTGGCAACGCCAGCCTCGTTGAGCCGGGCCTTTGCCTCGTCCAGCAAAAGACGCCCACGCTTGTGGGCGACCTTCGCCTTCTGCGCATCGAGTTCGGCCAGTTCTTCGAGAAGTGCGGTGCGGGCACCGAGCCCGATATTGCCGCTGAGGTTGACGGGCTCAGAGGCGAGATCCCGCCTGCCGATGACGTGGAGGAGCTCCACCGTCACGTCGGTCTTGCCTGCGATCCAGGCGATGTGGTCGCATACGCTCTGGGCATAGGCGGAGCCGTCGATCAATCCAAGTATTTTTATCATTATTTTCCTCCCTTAATGGCCCATCAGGCGCTCCATAGCGCCGGGCTTGTCATGTATGGCGAGCTTGTCGACGATGGTCTCGCTGGCCTGGTTGAGGCCGATAATCTCGACATCGGCGCCTTCACGACGGAACTTCAGCACGATCATGTCGAGGGCCGCGACGCTGGAGATATCCCAGATATGGGCGTGGGTGACATCGATGGTGACCTTGTCGAGAGCCTCCTTGAAGTCGAAGGCCTTGTTGAAATCGTCGACCGAGGCAAAGAAGACCTGCCCTTCGACGGTGTAGGTGCGATGTGCGCCGTCCGCCGACAGAGCCGAGGTGATGCGGAAGATCTGCGAGATCTTCCAGGCAAAGAAGACGGCAGACAACAACACGCCGATCAACACGCCGATGGCGAGGTTGTGGGTGTAGACCACGCCGATGACGGTCGCGATCATGACGATCGACGACGAGCGCGGATGATCCTTGAGGTTCTTGATCGAGGACCAGGAGAAGGTGCCGATCGAGACCATGATCATGATGGCGACCAGCGCTGCCATCGGGATCTGGCTGACCCATTCGCCCAGCACCAGGATCATGAACAGCAGGAAGACGCCGGCGCAAAAACTGGACAGGCGGCCACGGCCTCCGGACTTCACGTTGATCATTGACTGGCCGATCATCGCGCACCCCGCCATGCCGCCCAAAAAGCCGGTGGCCGTGTTGGCAATGCCCTGGCCGACGCATTCGCGGTTCTTGTCGCTCGGCGTGTCGGTCAGATCATCGACGATCTGCGCTGTCATCAGCGATTCCAGCAGGCCCACGACGGCAACCGCTACGGAATAAGGCAGAATGATCATCAGGGTTTCGAGGTTCAGCGGAATCTGCGGCAACAAGAAGACCGGCAGGGTCGAGGGCAGCTCGCCCATGTCGCCGACAGTGCGGATGTCGAAGCCGAACCAGATCGACAGCGCAGTCAGAACCACAATGCAAACGAGAGGCGACGGTATTGCGGTGGTGAGGTAGGGAAGCAGATAGATGATCGCGAGACCACCAGCCACGAGGACGTAGGTGAGCATGGGAACGTTCGTGAGTTCCGGCAACTGCGCCATGAAGATCAGGATGGCGAGCGCGTTGACGAAACCGGTCATCACCGACTTCGACACGAAACGCATCAAGTAACCGAGTTTGAAGATCCCGGCGATGATCTGAAGGATGCCCGCCAGAATGGTTGCCGCCAGCAGATATTCGACACCATGTTCCTTGGCCAAGGTGATCATCAAAACAGCCGTTGCAGCGGTTGCTGCTGAGATCATACCAGGCCGTCCGCCAACAAACGCGATGAGGACGGCGATTGAGAAGGAGGCGTAGAGGCCGACCTTCGGATCGACGCCGGCAATGATCGAAAATGCAATGGCCTCAGGAATGAGGGCCAGTGCCACGACGACGCCCGCAAGCGCATCGCCTCTGATGTTGCCAAACCATTCGGTTCGCATTCGGGTTATTGTATCATTCGACAAAATGGGACTTCTCCTTATCCGCTTTTCGCAAGCGGGCGGCGTGTGGGTGTTGGCCGCCAAATGGTGACGACAATGAATACAAAGTGCAGTTATTCCGCGGCGCGGCTGGACTGAGCGACCGTTGACACTTCCATTTCGCGAAGCAGGCTTTCGGCTTCCTGGATGTAATCGCGACGCAGCGGCACGGCGGTTTGTTCTCGCGCAAGTTGGATCTGAAACACCATCATGCCCTGGTGACGGAATGCCGACTCCGACGAGGCAAGATAGAACTCCCACATCCTGGCAAACCGCTCGTCGTAAAGCCCGACTGCTTCCTCGCGTCGTGCCATGAACCGATCTCGCCAGGCTTTCAGGGTCTCGGCATAGTGCAGCCGCAGGATCTCGATATCGCAGACAATGAGCCCCTGGCGCTCGATCACAGGCAACACTTCTGAAAGTGCCGGGATGTATCCGCCGGGAAAAATGTACTTATGGATCCACGGATTGGTATGGGATGGCCCGTCGCTGACCCCGATCGAATGCAACACCATCACACCATCAGGCTTCAGGAGAGACCGCGCCTTCGAGAAAAATTCGTCATAATGGCCCACGCCGACATGCTCGAACATCCCGACGGAAACGATCCGGTCGAATTGCTCTTCAAGATGCCGATAGTCCTTCAGGTGAAACCGCGCCTGTGCGGCAAGATTGCGCTCCTGTGCCCTTTGGTTCGAGATTGCAAATTGCTCTTGCGAGAGCGTGGCCCCGGTGACTTCAGCTCCGGTCATCTCCGCCAGGTAAAGTCCCAGACCACCCCAACCGGAGCCTATATCGAGGACCTTCTGGTCTGGCTCGATCAAGAGTTTCGCCGCGAGGTGGCGCTTCTTGGCAAGTTGCGCTTCTTCCAAAGAACTGTCGGCCTCCTCGAAATACGCACAGGAATATTGGCTGTCGCTATCGAGGAACAGTCGATAGAGGGAGCCGTCGAGGTCATAGTGGTGGGCCACGTTGTCTTTCGCCCGCCCGACCGGATTATGCTGGTGGAAACGCTTGCGCAGCCCCGTAAGCCAGCGATGGAACCTTGCCGGGCCGGTCAGCGAATTGACGCTGGTATTCGTGAAGACCAGTTCGAGAAAAGCGTAGATATCGCCCTCTTCGACGACGAGCTTCCCGTCCATGAAGGCTTCCCCGAACGCGAGCTCGGGATTGAGCATCAATGACCAGAGTGTGGCAGCGTCCTTGATGTGAAGCGTGATGGGCTCGCCAGTGCGATCCCCAAATGTGGCGCGACGGCCTGAGGGATAGATGATCGACAGATGACCGATCTTGATGTGCTGTGTAACAAAGCGATCGAAAAACGATGACATTCAATATCCTGAATACGTCGTTCCCCATGGAAAGCACGCGCGTGTCTCAGCATATTCGGGTTACGAATACGCCGTTTGAACGTGAACACCGATAAGCGTCATGCCGGGCGAAAAGACCAGCGCAACAGACGGGTTTCAGGCGAGCAGATTTTCCATGGGAATAACCAACGGGGACTCGAAGCAGTCGAAACGACTGTATGGAGTGAACTTGTGGCCGGGGGATAGGCGCCCGGAGAAGCCACCCGCCGTGGCGGGTCCGTGATAACGGCATTATTTGGCAGAATGGCGCAGATTGCAAGGCATATCTGCTATGCAATGAACGCATAACAAGGAAGTTCGATCTCACCCACTTACCGGCAAGCAAGCTACGAGGGTGCGGCGGCACCCGAAAGTGAGGGCACTAAACTACAGAAACGGTGTCGTAAGGCTGGACATTTGCTCAAGCCGCATGGCAAACGACCCACTTATAATTCTGTTCAGTTGTCCAAGTGGCACCTCCAATTGATAACCTGAAAGGAATTGAAATGACCGTTATTTCTGAAGAGAAACAACTTCTGCATCTCGTTTTTGGTGGTGAATTAACGAGCCTCGAGGGAATGCAATTCAAGGATCTCGACAAGCTCGACATTGTAGGAATTTTCCCGAACTACGCCGAGGCGCTTTCCGCATGGCGTGCCAAAGCCCAGCAAACTGTCGATAATGCTGCCATGCGGTATTTTATCGTTCACATGCATCGGCTTCTCGAACCCGGTTGATGAGCCGCAAACGATCCGCCAAGGCGGTGAACATCAACGAAATTTCCATGGCCTGCTACCGGCGGCTAGCGGCCTGCAAGGCAACGATCCCGAACTGGCCCTCTGAGCAACTGTTACCCGCCTTCGCAGGCACATTGGCCAGAGTCCAAAATCGTAGGACGAGAACACGAAGGGATCCCGGGGACAGTCTAATCCAACGAGCGAAAGCGCTCTTATCCCCGTGGCATGCTCGTCGTGCCGCAATATAAGCGTTACGCCAACAAACATAAAAGGATCAGCATGACGGACAAAAGCGCTACTTTGAAACTCGGTGACAAGACGGTCGACCTGAGCGTCAAGGCCGGCACGATCGGCCCTGACGTCATCGACATCGGCGCCCTTTACAAGCACACGGGTACGTTCACCTACGATCCGGGCTTTACGTCCACGGCATCCTGCGAATCCAAGATCACCTATATCGACGGCGACGAAGGCACGCTGCTGCATCGCGGCTACCCGATCGAACAACTTGCTGAAAAGGGCGACTTCCTGGAAGTCTGCTACCTGCTTCTTTACGGCGAACTGCCGACGGCAGCTCAGAAGAAGGACTTCGACTATCGCGTCACGCACCATACCATGGTGCATGAGCAGATGAGCAAGTTCTTCTCCGGCTATCGCCGTGACGCCCACCCGATGGCCGTCATGGTCGGCACGGTCGGCGCGCTCTCCGCCTTCTATCACGACTCGACGGACATCACCGATCCGCACCAGCGTATGGTCGCAAGCCTTCGCATGATCGCCAAGATGCCGACAATCGCGGCAATGGCTTACAAGTATCACGTTGGCCAGCCTTTCGTTTACCCGAAGAACGACCTTGATTACGCCGCCAACTTCCTGAACATGTGCTTTGCCGTTCCTTGCGAAGATTACAAGGTAAACCCTGTTCTTGCCCGCGCCATGGATCGCATCTTCATCCTGCACGCTGACCATGAGCAGAACGCGTCGACCTCGACGGTTCGTCTGGCTGGTTCCTCCGGTGCAAACCCGTTCGCATGTATCGCAGCTGGCATTGCCTGCCTCTGGGGCCCTGCTCACGGCGGCGCCAACGAAGCAGCGCTCAACATGCTTAACGAAATCGGTTCTGTTGACCGTATCCCTGAGTACATTGCCCGCGCCAAGGACAAGAACGATCCATTCCGCCTGATGGGCTTTGGTCACCGCGTTTACAAGAACTACGACCCGCGCGCCAAGATCATGCAGAAGACGATGTATGAAGTGCTTGAAGCAACGGGCAATGGCGATGACCCGATCATGCAGGTTGCTCTTGAGCTTGAAAAGATCGCCCTGTCCGATCCTTACTTCGTCGAGAAGAAGCTCTACCCGAACGTTGACTTCTACTCCGGCATCACGCTGAAGGCTCTCGGATTCCCCACAACCATGTTCACGGTTCTGTTTGCACTTGCCCGTACCGTTGGCTGGATTGCACAGTGGAACGAAATGATCGAAGATCCGCAGCAGCGCATTGGTCGTCCGCGCCAGCTCTACACCGGCGCACCACAGCGCGACTACATTCCGGTATCGCAACGAAAGCCAAGCCACGACCGGATGCGGCGAACGGGCCAGCCTTAGACCGATGAGGGAACACGACTTCGGTAGACCGAACGCCTCGTCATCCCGCCCAGCGTCAGAGCCTTCCGGGATGGCGCAGTTCACATTGCTGCAATTTCTACTACACAAACTCGAGTAGGCCGGTTAAAGTATCGCTGTTCCCAACCCAGTATTGGGGACGGCCTTTTGAGATTGGTTCGCATGCGGCGGAAGCGGCGCGCACCGTGAGGTCGTCCGTTTCAGCAACAGATGCTCCGGCATCTGATTGATGCCTCATTGTTGCTCCTCGTCTCTCGGGTCTCATGCAAAATGGGAGGCCATTCAATGGGATCAAAGTTCAGTCAGCAAGAGGACAGGTTGATCGCACGTCTTCTGATCGGGAAGCCGCAGATTACGCTACAGGAGATCAGGCGCCTTGTTCCTGGCGCGCGGCATCTCGACGAACATGCGCTTTCGCAGAAGATCGAATACCTGCGACGAAAGAACGGGGCAAATTCGCATGTCGCAGGGCACCATATTCGCAATAGCCAAGGGAGGACATGAACGTGAAACTCGCAGTTGGAGAGACTTCGATCGAGTGCATGCAGAGCAACGTCGATAATCAAAGCGACGTCGACGCGCTCTTTTACTATCTTGCTGAAACACATGAGCATCCGACCGACGGGGTGCAATCACCCACCGTCGATCTTCGTCCTGGCCAGTCAGTTCTGGAACCGTTGCCCGGTTTTCCTGGCAGGCACAGGATCGTGGCAAGGGGACCCGAGGCTGTCGATGACAATCTGGCCACCGAGATCTTCAAGTGCTGCCTTGAAAATGCGCTTGCGCTCTGCGAACAGGAAGCTATCCGGTCTGTTGCGCTGCCCCTCACCGAAGGAATGATCACAAGAGTACCGGTCGCGCACGCCGCCGAGATTGCCGCTGAGGTCGTTATTGATCACGCCCGCCGGGGCGGAAACCTGAAAGTTATCCGATTTGCATTGTCGAGTGCTCTGGAACTAAATACCCTGCCGCGGCATCTCATTAGAGCTGCCGCCTCGGATCACTGGATACTCGCCGCGTCCAATGTATGAAACCACAAAAGCAAAAGGCCGGGACTTAGCCCGACCTTCCTCATCCGCCTCAACGCCGTTGCCAGTACATCCGTGGTCAACGCTGGAGGCAAATCCCTTGGCCATGATGATACCCAACACAAACCGGAATTCAACCCCGCCATATTAACGCGAGTGCCAGGTTCCATGACGGATATACAAAGGATAGCTCAATGAGCCGCTTTTTCAAGGAACTGGACTACAGGCCGACGCCTCTGGGGGCACTGACGTTGCGATGGCGGATCGATCCTGTCTCAGGCGGCGAAATCTACGAGATCAAGCTCGGCGATGATTTTCTCATGTCGAGCATGTTCACCGAATCCGAGAAGGCTCTGGCGACCATCGCGCTGGAAGAACCGGGCATCGGCTCGGATCTCGATGTCGTGGTCGGCGGACTTGGCCTTGGGTTCACAGCCGCGGCCACTTTGAAGGATCCGCGGGTCAGGTCGCTACTGGTAATCGACGCGCTCCCTGAAGTAATTGAATGGCATGTCGAGGGACTGCTGCCTTTGAGCGGCTCGGTGGCCGGCGACCCACGAACCCGCCTCATCGCTGGCAACTTCTTTGATATGGCGAAAAGGGGAGCGTCATTTGATCAGGAACACCCAGCGCGCCGCTTCGATGCAATCTTGCTAGACGTCGATCACTCGCCGAGCAAGGTCCTCCATCCGAGCAACCTTGAATTCTACACTGCCGATGGCCTCGCCGGGATTTTGGACAAACTGAAGCCAGGTGGAGTGTTCGCGCTTTGGTCCAACGAACCGCCGGAAGAAGGCTTCACACAGGTCATGCGCCAAGTGTTTGCGCAGGCACGCGCAGAGGAAGTGCGGTTCCACAATCCCATACAAGGAAATGAGGCTGTACAGGCCGTTTACATCGCCCAGGTCTGATCGACTGCCAGCGGCGCCATTACGACGCTACGGTTTTGTCTTGATTTCGGATAGATTTGCCGCAATATTGCCGCAGTCAACGGACCCGTTCACGGGTGGCTTCTCCGGGCGCCTATCCCCCGGCAACCCACAAAATCCAGCATCGCTACTGTCTTCCAAAGTTCCAGCCGGAACTCTCTAAGCCATAAATCCACTTTTGGCCCAGTCCATTGCGAAGCGATCATTATCCGTGTTAGCGACATGAATAATCAACCAAATCAACTCCGGATCGACCTCCTCCCAGCGTCGCCGGCATGGAGACCAAAACCTTGAATCGCGATTTCGTAGGAACCCTCAAAACCGAATGGTTCGGCAATATCAGAGGCGATGCGCTTGCAGGTCTCGTCGTGGCATTGGCTCTCATTCCTGAGGCCATTGCGTTTTCGATCATCGCCGGGGTCGATCCGAAGGTCGGCCTTTATGCCTCCTTCTCGATCGCCGTCCTCATCGCCTTCGTCGGCGGTCGTCCCGGTATGATTTCGGCCGCCACTGCCGCCACCGCGGTCCTCATGGTTACGCTGGTGCGTGACCATGGCCTCCAATATCTCTTGGCAGCCACCGTGCTCGCTGGCCTTCTGCAGATCGTTGCCGGCATCTTCCGCCTTGGTTATCTCATGCGCTTCGTGTCGAAGTCCGTCATGACAGGCTTCGTCAATGCCCTGGCGATCCTGATCTTCATGGCGCAGTTGCCGGAACTGACGAACGTTCCTATGCTCACTTACATCCTGGTCGCGGCCGGCCTGGGGATCATCTACCTCTTCCCATACGTGACGAAGGCAGTGCCTTCGCCACTGGTCTGCATCGTCGTTCTGACGGCCTTGTCGATCGGTTTCGGTTTCGACATCCGCACTGTCGGCGACATGGGTGAGTTGCCCTCCACCTTGCCGATATTCCTCATTCCGCAGATCCCGTTCAACCTCGAAACGCTGATGATCATCCTGCCGTATTCCGTGGCAGTGGCAGCCGTGGGTCTTCTGGAATCTCTGATGACGGCGCAGATCGTTGATGATCTAACCGACACTCCGAGCGACAAGAACCGTGAATGTATTGGCCAGGGCATCGCCAACACGGCAACCGGCTTCATCGGCGGCATGGCGGGTTGCGCGATGATCGGCCAGTCGATCATCAACGTCAAATCAGGCGGCCGGGGACGGCTCTCGACATTCTGCGCCGGCGTCTTCCTGCTGTTCATGATCCTGGTGCTCGGCGATCTCGTCAGCCAGATCCCGATGGCAGCGCTGGTGGCGATCATGATCATGGTGTCGATCGGTACCTTCTCCTGGTCCTCGATCAAGAACCTGAAGGATCACCCCCGCTCGTCTTCCATCGTCATGCTGGCGACCGTAGTAGGCGTCGTTTACACCCACAATCTCGCCATTGGCGTTCTGATCGGCGTGCTGCTGTCTGCCGTATTCTTCGCCTGGAAGATATCCCAAATCTTTCGCATCACCTCGGCTTTGTCGGCTGATGGCGCACATCGTACCTACACAGTTGAAGGACAGGTGTTCTTCGCGTCAGTCGACGATTTCAACAAGGCGTTCGACTTCAAGGAATCGCTCGACAAGGTCACCATCGACGTCACCCACGCCCATATCTGGGATATTTCCAGCGTCGCAGCACTCGACATGATCGTGCTCAAGTTCCGTCGCGAAGGCGCCGATGTGGAAATCATCGGCCTCAATCAGGCCAGCGAAACCATCGTCGACAAGCTCGCCATCCATGACAAGCCCGGCGCGATGGAACGCCTGATGGGCCACTGAGGGAGGATCAAAAAATGACAAGAATACTTGGACTGATCGACGGATCGCCTTACGCCCAGAGCGTATGCGACCACATTGCCTGGATAGCCGGAAAGGCCGAAGTGACCGTGGAGCTCCTCCACGTCATCGGCAGGCGGGATCTCGCCTCTGAGCCGGTCAACCTCAGTGGCAATATTGGGCTTGGTGCCCGCACTGCGCTTCTTGAGGAACTGGCCGAACTTGATGCGCAGAAGGCCAAGGTCGCCCACAAGCGAGGGCGTCTTTTGCTGGACGAAGCAAAGGCCCGGTTCAACGAGGCTGGTGTTGCAAACGTCGAGACGAAGCTGCGCAACGGCGATCTCGTCGACACCGTGCTGGAGTTCGAGGCCAATGCCGACATCGTCGTCATCGGCAAGCGTGGCGAGGGCGCTGACTTCGCCAAGGGCCATCTCGGATCCAACCTGGAACGTGTCGTGCGCTCGACCCATAAGGCAATCGTCATTGCCTCGCGCGCCTTCAAGCCAGTGGGCAAGCTGCTGATCGCCTATGACGGCGGCACAATGGCCATGAAGACGGTGGACCAAGTGTCGCGCAGCCCGATCCTCGACGGTCTCAGTTGCAAGGTCGTGATGGCCGGTGCGGATACGCCCGACAATCGCAAGAAGCTCGATGACGCGGCTGTGCTCCTGAAGGCCGCAGGTTACGCGCCGGAAGTCGCCCTCGTGCAGGGCGCGGCCGACAAGGTGATCTCGGACATGGTGGAAAAGGAAGGTTTCGACCTTCTCGCCATGGGTGCCTATAGCCATTCGCGGCTGCGCTCCCTCTTCATCGGCTCGACCACCACGGAGATGATCCGATCCTGCAAGGTGCCGGTCGTCATCTTCCGCTGAGATCAGGACGGGCGGGCGCTTTGTCCGCCCTCTTATCCGGAGGAGAACCATTAAGACTATCGAGGATCGCGATGTCGTCGAGATGTTCAAGAATCGTCTCGAACAAGAACTGGTTGAGACGGTTCGGCTAATTGACGAAAGTAGTGAATACCGCGCTCCGGTCGAGCTCGACCAACAGAGCGTCGGGCGATTGTCTCGCATGGACGCAATGCAGAGCCAAGCCATGGCGCAGGATATCACGCGCCGCCGCCAGCACCGGAAAGTTGCGATTGAACGGGCCTTGATCCGTATCCGTGATGGCGAATTTGGCTATTGCGCTGGGTGCGGGGAACCGATTGCCGTGCGACGGCTGGAGATAGACCCCACATTCGAGGCCTGCGTGCGTTGTGCGCCTTAGCTGGTGCAAGCGTTGGCAAGGAAAAAAGGAGCGATTCATGTCGCGAGAACAACAGACCCTCTTTCTGATTGACGGAAGCCACTATGACCGCTTGCGGTCGGTATTTGAAACGCCTCTTAATCTGAAAAAACTGGCACAGGTTGCAAGCGGCGGATCGCCGATCAGCCAATCGAACTACTATCGTGATGCCCGTGATGACAATGAAGCCGAGCGTCTCCGCTCGTTGTTCGGTTGGCTGGAACACAACGGTTTTTCCGTCAGGGGTCGTACCCATAAGAAGAGTGAGCCACGCGAGCGGTATGGCACCAACCTCGTCCAGATCGCCGTCGACGCAATCCTTCTGGCCGAACCCGGTGACCACGTGATTATCGTCGCGGCAGACGCGAAGCTTGTGCCCATGTTCGAGGCGCTGCGGGAATACGACATCAAAGTGACCTTGGTTTCGACCCTCAACGCTCCCGACACCATTGCGCCGCCGTCGATCCTCATCGAAGCCGCGAACACTTTCGTCGACCTGGCAACTTTGGTTGCGGACTTGGCGGTAGAGAAATCAAGCTCAAAGTCATCAGAGGAAGAGTGACGGAGCCCCGTAGGGTCTGGTATCCTGCTAAAGCTTGTTACAATCGCAAGTCCAATCCCCTCCCCACGTTTTGAAGCGCCCGGTCTTTGGCCTCTGGCGTACACCGCTTTGGATGACGAGAAATGTTCCGGTCCTATATTGGTTTCGCCAGCCTCAACTGGGGGTCAGAACAAGAGCTGCTCGAAATCGTACGCTAAGACCGAACGGAGCGGGAACGTCATGCAGCGCGGAGGATTC
>NZ_JBHEEE010000016.1:8323-25595 GCF_041929865.1 Pseudochrobactrum lubricantis | reverse complement strand
GCACAATGCCAAGACTGTTTCGATATTCGATCGGGCTTCGAGCGCCAAGTGATATCTTGATCCGCTTCTCGTTGTACCATCGAATGTAGGTACCCCTACGGCGAGTACCGTCTTGTAATGATTGTTTATCTTGATGATTTTTGTGCTTCAATTTTGGCATGATTTCATAAGGATAATCACGTGAGTTCTCACAGGATAAACTTAACGAGCAAGGAGCTTGGCCGTCGTCGCTGGCCTTCATCGTTAAAAGAGCAGATTGTGCTGGAAACGCTACGCGCGGAAGCGACAGTATCGGAAGTAGCACAACGCTATGATCTTGATCCTTCGCAGATTTACCAATGGCGTAAAGATCTGAAGGTTGCCCGTCAGGAGGTAGACGGTGTAGCAGCGTCGTCAAGCTTTCTTCCCGTAAGCGTATGCGATGCTGACGACGGTTGTCGAGATTTGACCATTGAGAACAAGACTGTGCCGCTTTGCGTGCCACATTCTGGATTGGTCGAGATACAGATCGGTTCTGCGCATTGTGTCCGTGTTGGCGATGGCTTTGCATTTGACACGTTGAGTCGGGTTCTTGATGTTTTGCAGAGGTATCGATGATCCCGCTCGCCGGTGGGGTGAAGGTGTGGCTTGCGACCGGACACACCGACATGCGTAAAGGCTTTCCCGGCTTATCACTTCAGGTTCAGGAGACGCTGAAGCACGATCCGCATAGCGGCCATCTCTTTGTCTTTCGCGGGCGTGGCGGCGGCCTGATTAAGGTAATCTGGCATGATGGCCAAGGTGCCTGCCTGTTCACCAAGAGGCTTGAGCGGGGTCGTTTTGTCTGGCCATCGGCGGCTGAGGGAACATTGGTGATCACACCTGCGCAGCTTGGATATCTGCTTGAAGGGATTGACTGGCGGATGCCGCAAAAAACCTGGCGGCCAAGTTCGGCAGGATAGTAAAAAGTGCTGGAAAGACGGGCAAAAATATGATTCTGTCTTGTTATGGGAGACACAGCAGACCAACCGATTACTGATCTGGAGACCGCACTTTTGCTGCTCGCGAAAGAACGCTTATTGCGGCGTGAAGCAGAGGCGCTTGCTGCTCGAGCGCAGGCGGTCAATACGCATGCTGACGCATTAATTGCATCCTTGCGGCTGGAGATTGAGAAGTTAAAGCGTGATCTTTATGGTAGCCGCTCTGAGCGTAAGGCCCGTCTTCTCGATCAGATGGAATTACAGCTTGAGGAACTGGAAGCTGCAGCCTGTGAAGACCAGCTGGCAGCCGAGTGCGCGGCGGCACAGGCTTCTACGGTCAAGCCTTTTGCACGTCAACGTCCATCGAGAAAGCCGTTTGCGGCACACTTGCCGCGTGAGCGCGTGGTGATCGCAGCCCCTTCAAACTGCCCCTGTTGCGGATCGGGGAAATTGTCAAAGCTGGGTGAGGATATCACGGAAACGCTGGAAGTGATCCCGCGTCAGTGGAAGGTGATCCAGACGGTACGGGAAAAGTTCTCGTGCCGGGAGTGCGAGAAGATTACGCAGCCGCCCGCACCGTTCCACGTCACGCCCAGAGGCTTTGCAGGCCCGAACCTTTTGGCGATGATCCTGTTTGAGAAGTTCGGTCAGCATCAGCCGCTGAACAGGCAGAGTGAGCGCTATGCACGCGGAGGCATTGATCTGAGCCTGTCCACATTGGCTGATCAGGTCGGAGCATGTACGACAGTACTCAAGCCATTGCATGCCTTGATCGAAGCGCATGTTCTTAATGCTGACCGGTTGCATGGCGACGACACCACGGTGCCGATCCTGGCCCGTGGAAAGACAGACACCGGGCGCATCTGGACTTATGTCCGTGATGACCGTCCCTTTGGCGGAGCCGCACCGCCCGCTACTCTTTATTATGCCTCCCGTGATCGGCGGCAGGAACATCCGGCACAACACCTTAAAACCTTCTCCGGGATTTTACAGGCTGATGCCTATGGCGGTTATAATCCCTTATTCAAGGCAGATCGCAATCCTGCACCTTTGACACAAGCACTTTGCTGGGCACATTCACGGCGCAAATTCTTCGTGCTTGCCGACATTGCCGCTAATGCCAAGCGCGGTAAAAAGGCCGCGCCCATCTCTCCTGTTGCACTGGAAGCCGTCAGGCGGATCGATGCCCTGTTTGATATCGAACGTGATATCAATGGTCTTTCTGCCATGGAACGAATGGCACAACGCCAACAGCGCAGTCAGCCTCTTGTGGACACATTACACGTCTGGCTGCAATCCGAGCGTTCAAAGCTCTCTCGAAGTTCACCTGTTGCGGAACCCATTGATTATATGCTCAGGCGCTGGAATGGCTTTATCACTTTCCTCGACGATGGCAGGATATGCCTGACAAACAATGCCGCTGAACGCGCGCTTCGAGGATTTGCTCTGGGTCGAAAAGCATGGCTCTTTGCGGGCTCTGATCGCGGTGCGGATCGTGCAGCCTGCATAGTAACGCTCATCAACACTGCAAAACTCAATGATGTAGATCCGCAGGCATGGCTGGCAGATGTGCTCGGGCGGATCGCTGATACGCCCATCACAAAACTCGAACAATTATTGCCATGGAATTGGACAGCCCAGCTGGTAAATGAAAAGGCGTTTGCAGCATGATTAAGACGACCACTTGTCTGAAAGTTACCCTTGATGACGTTACTCCCACTGTCATGCGTCGTATCAAGGTACCATTTGATATTCGTCTGGATCGGCTACATCTTGTCCTGCAAACGGCATTGGGCTGGACGAATAGCCACCTTTATGAATTCCGTATCGGTGATGTTGGCTTTGGTATACCTGATCCCGAATGGTGCGACGGACCCTTGGATGCCCGCAAGGCAACACTGGAAAAAGTAATTACAGACACTGGCGTTAAGACATTTAAATATCTCTATGATTTTGGTGATGGATGGGAACATTCGATCAAAATCGAGCGCATCCTTCCAGCAATCCATGGTCTTGAACCTATTAATCTCATTGAAGCAATAGGACGTTGCCCGCCAGAGGATGTTGGGGGGCCGGGAGGGTATCAGGAATTCCTTGAGGCGATAGTCGATCCTGGACACGAGCATCATCGCGAACTCGTTTTCGGTATCGATATCGGCAAAAATCTTTTTCACGTTGTCGGCCTAGATACTCATGGAAAGCCAATATACCGAAGCAAGTTCCGACGGGAGACTTTGCTACAATTTTTCGAACGAACAAACAGCACCTTAATTGGTATGGAGGCCTGTCCAGGTTCCCAATGGCTTGCTCGCAAACTTCAGGCGATAGGTCACACTGCCAGAATTATACCCGCACAGTTTGTGAAGCCGTATGTCAAATCAAACAAAAATGACATTATTGATGCGGAAGCGATCGCAGAAGCAGCCACACGGCCAACAATGCGTTTTGTTGGCATTAAAAAGGAGGATCAAGTTGATCTGCAAATGATGCATCGTATCCGAAGCAGGCTTGTCACAAACAGAACAAACCTCATTTGCCAAATGCGATCCTATTGTCTGGAACATGGCGTTGCTATGCGGCAGGGAGCCGGTCTTTTCAAACTGGACCTTTGTAAGGTTCTTGATGATCAAACCAATGATCTGACTTTACTGGCCAGAAAGATTTTGTCCGAACTATATGCTGACTTTCAGCAGCTGGAAAAGCGCATTTCTGAAGTTTCACAAGCAATTAAAGATATCGCTGATAGTGATGAGCGTGCAAGACGGCTCATGACAATTCCCGGTATTGGACCACTGGGAGCAACGGCAATCCTATCCGCAGCAGGTGATGCAACACGATTTAAACGAGCTCGTGATGTTGCTGCTTGGCTGGGCCTTGTGCCACGACAATACTCAACCGGCGGTAAACAGACGCTTCTGGGGATCAGTAAGCGCGGGAATAGTTACTTAAGGCGATTGCTGATACATGGTGCTCGATCCTGCATGATACATCTTGATCGCACCAAAGATCGTCTTGGTATCTGGATTGATGAACTAAGGTCGCGGATGCATGTCAATAAAGTGACAGTCGCTTTAGCAGCAAAAATTGCCCGGATCATTTGGGTCATTTTACGAAAACCTGGTGCCACCTATCTTCGACAACCTGTCGCTCAATCTTATTGACGTATCACGTCCAATTAACATGAGCGCTTAATCAGATTGCGAGGTTCGACAATGATGACGAGACAGTTGATCGACACCCTGTAAGTCCTGCAAAAAAGCGGGCTTCGTGCCCGAAGAAGCTATATGGAAACTGGGTGTGCGGATCTCATCATGGCCTGGCTACAACAGTAGCCCACTTGCGAGAGGCCGGATACATTTACGCAAACTGCTATCGTCAGCATTTAAAATCCTTGCAATGACAGGGAGGACCATACATTTTTTGATAAAACGTCCTGCAACATCGCTTTATCAAGGCTGAGGTCGGCGACAAGCCGTTTAAGCTTGGCATTTTCCTCCTCCAGCTGACGAAGCCGCTTGACCTCTGAGGGCATCAGTCCGGCAAAGCGTTTACGCCAGCCATAAAAGGTTGATTCAGCAATACCTGCCTTTCGGCAGACTTCGCCAATCGGTGTACCATCCTCGGCCTGCTTCAAAACAAATGCAATTTGTGCGTCTGAAAATTTACCCGCTTTCATGAAATTCTCCTTCTCCCGTAAAGGGTATTATAAATGGAAAATTCCAGCTGAAAATGGTCCGATTTTAAGGGAGCAGGTCAAACACCATCCACAAAGTAGTTACTTTTATCGATGAAAACCTTGCCTCTCCCATTTCAGCTGATCAATTGGCGCATCTGGTTGGTTTGGGAGGTGCACAGTTTTCAAGGCTATTTAAAGTAACTATGACTGTGACTCTCCACCAATATATAATTGAAGACGTGTTGAGAAAGCAAAAGCTTTACTTACTGAGACTGACATAAAGATAGTAGAAATTGCACAAGAATGTGGATTTTCGGACCAAGTACATTTAACTAAATTTTTTACACGTGTAGTGGGTATAACCCCTGCGAGATTTCGAAAAAAAAATTCAATTATAAGTTTTTATGAGTTTTATTTATTAAGAATAAGCAATTTTATATAAAAAAGTCGATATATGCATAGATTATAAATAAGATATATCTGACATTAGTGCAAATAAGGTTAGCATTGAAAGTCGCACAAAAATACATCCCCCGTTATTAGTCAGTACTCTAGAAGCTAAATCGTTATAAATTCTTGACTATTGGTCCTCGTTGATCTCGGATGAGTATTTATAATGTGGATTTTCTTCGCTTTTACATAAAGTGTGGAGAAGATTATGCTTGCTGTCGTGACACATATAAAGAATGGTGCTACACAGTATTCAGTTGGATTCTAAATATTGATCCTTGCTGAAGCGCAGACCTGTTGAAGGCCTTCAGAATGTCATTACTGGGGATGGAAATGACCGTTGAAAATATAAGCGTAACTCAATTGCTGCTAGCTTCTGATGGGCAGGCAGAGCCTCAAATTTCAAGGCGTACAAGATTGCTGTCAGGCACAGCACTTGCCGCAAGCGTAATCGCCGGTATGTTGTTCATGCCTACTGGCGCACAGGCAGCTTGTAACGGAATAACCTCAACAACCTGTACGGGTAGCACGACGACAACAAATGATCTCTACAATCCTTTTTCTAAAATTAACGGACGCGAGAGATGGCATGATATTACTGTCCAAAACGGCGCCACAGTTACAGGTCGCGGCTTAGGTATTACCGACGTTGATACAAAAATCACAAATAATGGTAGTGTTTCAAGCACACCATCCGATGTAAATGCCATTGACCTACGAGGTTTCTCAGGCACTTATAATGGCTCTGGCAATGTTACCGGTGGGCAGAACGGTATCAATCTTACGGCTAATGAAAATACTGTAAATAGCACGGGCGGCTCCATAAAAGCTAATAATGGCAATGCCATCAATGCATTATCTGCTACAGAAGCCAAAACCAACCTGACAAATACAACCGTTCTTGGCAGCAATGATGGCATTAATCTTACTGGCGGTGTATCAGGTGTCTCTGCGAAAGCTGTCGGTGGTTCAATCTCCGGGACAACAGGCAACGGCATTACCGGCTTTGCCGGTGGCGGCTCTGCCGAAGCCGACCTTACCAATACCGTTACACATGGTGGCAAAGACGGTATAAATCTCAATGCGCTTGTCGGCAACTCTACAGCAAAAACTATAGGTGGCTCTGTTACCGGTGCAACAGGTAATGGTATCACTGTTCTTGCAGGAGCTGGCACAGCAACGGCTGATCTGACCTCAACCACAGTGCAAGGCGACAAAGATGGCATCAACCTTACCGGTGGGCTATCAGGAGCAAGTGCTAAAATCGTTGGAGGGTCAGTCACAGGCACGACTGGTAATGGTATAGCTGCAATCTCAGTCTTAGGGAGTGCAACGGCTGATCTTACCAATGCCTCAATCTCAGGCGGTCAGGACGGTGTCAACCTTAATGGCGGTGCAGGCGCAATCGTCGAAATGATGGGCGGTTTGGTCTCCGGCGGAACTAACGGCCTCAATCTGAAAAGTACCGTTGTTGATGTTAATCTTACCGGCGGAACGGTAACCGGCAATGATGGCGATGGCATTAAATCTACTGTTGCGGGAGTTGCTGGTTTTGGTGGCTCTACGGAAATCGAAACATTAGGCACAGTTATCACAGGTAGTGAGAATGGCATTAACGCCACGACTATAGGTGCTGGTGCCGATGCCACAACAAAAATCAATGTGAATGGCGGCTCGGTTACAGGCACAAGCGGCAGTGGTATCTCTGCATTAACTGCGGCGGCTATCGGGTCAAACCCCGCGGCAACAACCAATGTTTCAGGTAGCGCAGATATTTCCGGTGGTACAATTGGTATTCTGGCCGGTGCGGGTTCTTTAAACGGTGATGCCACAACGGTCGTTGATGTCTCCGGTGACATTACTGGCGATAATGCAGGTGTGATTGCTGTTGCCGGCAGCATTGGTGGCGACCCTGCTATTTTGATGGATCTACTATCTGATCCAACCAATATTTCCAATCTTGCGGGGCTGGTTGCAGGCGATGGCACGGCAATAGTTCATGTTAAAACCGCGAGCGAAGTGACCGCAGATAATGGTGTAGCAATTGCCGCAATTGGCCTTGGAACAGGTAATACAGTAACTGTTGAATCAACAGGTCAGGTAAGTTCCGCCAATGGCATTGGCATTCTGGCCGGTTCGATTGGCGCAGATGGTGCGGTCGATGTATCTGTTAAGGATGTCAAGGGCGGCATTGCTGGCGCGATCGGATTTAATACTGACGGCAATGCCAATGTAACTGCTAATGGTATGGTTGAATTTGACAGTCTGGTCGGAATTGGCGCTGTAGCCCTCAATGGTGGTGATGCGTCGGCAACTTTGACATCTGATGGCAAAATCACCTCCGATGGCGGTCTGATCGGTATCGCAGCTATTTCCGACGGTGGCAATGCAACGATTAATATTAATGGTGAGATTGATCCGCCGCTGATCGGTGGTAGTTCTATTGCTCTGGGATCAGGAACTGCAACAAGCAATTCATCCGGCTCAATTGATGCCGATCTGATTGGTGTTGTTGCACTGAATGTGGGCAATGGTCGTGTAGACATTGATTCATCATCTGCATTGCAATCCAGCAACGGAACCGGGCTTGTCGGCCTTGCCGGAGTGAAAGTGGGCGATCAAAATGCCGGTACTCAACCTGATATCAACATTCAAAATCGTGGCGATATCCAGGATTATCAGGTAGGCATTGCCGGTGTTGCTGTTGGTAAGGGCAACCACATCAATATTAACAATCGTGGCGATATTCAATCAGGCATTGCCGGCATCGCAGGTGTGGGTGTCGGTGATGACAGCAAGATCACTGTCAATAATACCGGCCAGATCGTTTCCGACGGTGCAGGCATAACAGCTGTTACGACTGGTGCGAATGGTGTCATCAACCTTGAAAATAGTGCCGTCATAGATGCCGCTGTAGCGGGTATCAGTGGTGTTGCCGTTGGCGACGACAGTGAAATCACCGTTACCAATGCCGGAAAGATCATCACCGATGGCAGTGCAATTACTGCGGTGACAACCGGCGCAAATGGCAAAGTCACGATTGATAACACAGCGCTCATCAATGCAGGGCTGGCTGGTCTTACCGGTGTTGCAGTTGGCGATAATAGCCAGGTGACAATTACCAACAGCAAACTGATCAGTTCAAACGGTGCCGGTATCAGCGGCGTCGCTGTTGGCGATGACAGCGTGGTTAATGTTTCAACGACGGGCAATATTGATGCAGATGTGCTTGGCGTTGCGGGTTTTGTTGATGGTAAAAACGGTAAAGCAGATATTGTTACCAATGCTCAGATCACCTCAAACGGCACTGGTGTCTTAGGTGGTGCGTCCGGTGAGAATTCCGCAGTCAATATAACAACTCATCAGGCTGTTTCCGGTGACATATTGGGTGTTGGCGGAATCTTGGTCGGTAATAATCACGACCTGACAATCACGACAGAAAAGCTGGTAACTTCCGACCATGGAGTTGCAGTCGGCACAGTCACTGCCGGAAATAATAATTCAATCAATATTACAACCGAGGCAGCTATTCAGGGTGATCTCGGCGGTATTGATAGCGCTCTTGTCGGCAATGAAAATACACTCAGAATCAACAGTAACGGCACTGTATCCTCAGCCAATGGCATTGCCATCGGCGGTGTGATTGTGGGTGACCAAAATATCGCGGACATCATAACGGTGAAAGCCGTCACCGGTGAACTTGGTGGTGTCGGTGTGGCTGCAGCCGGTGACGGTAATGTCATCAATATTGAAACTCAGGCACAAGTTAGTTCCGCCAATGGTTTCGGTATTATGGCTGCTGCGATCGGTGATGCGGATAATCATGTCAATATTCTTGCCAAAGAACAGGTTGAGGGCAAATATCTGGGCATTGGCGGTATAGTGGGCGGAGATAACAGCACGCTGACTATCGTGTCCGAACAAGCTGTCAATTCTTCCGCAGGCTTTGGTGTGACCGGCCTTGGTATTGGCAACAATCAAACTATTGATATTCACACTCAGGCGGCGGTCACTGGTGACGGGCTTGGCGTCGGCGGGCAGATTATCGGTCAGGGCAGCGTAACGGTGACTACAGATGGTAAGGTCACTTCTGCATCCGGCATCGGTGTCAGCGGTGGTGCTATTGGCGATGGTCCGAGCATTGTCGCGGTAACAACCCATGAAACCGTTGATGGTAAACTGATTGGCGTTAGCGGCAATATTGGCGGCGATGGCAGTAAACTAACAATCCGTACCGAAGAAGCTGTTACCTCATCCTCTGGTGTTGGTATTGCATCAGCCTCTGCAGGTGACGGCAATATTGTGGATATCCATGCAAAAAGCAGCGTCTCCGGTGATGAGGCCGGTGTACTGGCACTAACAGTTGGCGATGGTACAGCTATTGAGATTCAGACGGATGGATCTGTGAACGCATTTGACGGCGTTGGCATTCTGGCGAGCACTCTTGGTGATAACGGAACACTGAATATCACCACGAATGGCGACGTAACGGCCACTGCTTCCGGTATTATTGGTATGAATAGTGGTGGCAGTACCGATATTCAAATCAACGATAACGTAACGGTAGCAGCAGGCGGTGAGTTCGGAGCTTTTGCACTTGGCGGCGGCTCAGGCACAGCAAATATTGATGTATATGGTAAGATCAGTGGTGCAAAAACCGGTGCTGCGGCACTGACAATCGGTTCCGGTGACGCAACGGTTACATCTTATGAGCAAATAGCTGCTACTGAATTAGGTATTGGCGGCAGTAATATCGGGACAGGAAATGTCTTCCTGACCAATAATGCGGCTATTAAGTCCGATGGTAGCGGTATTGCCGCGGTGAAGGCAGGCGCATCTGGTTCAGTGGAAATTAATGTCAACGCTGATATCTCCGGATTGAGCGCAGATGCAACCGGTGGTGACGGTGTTCTGGTTGTTTCCCAGACAACCCATGGTGCGGTTACAGTTGATGTCGATGATTGGGTTTCCATCGCTTCGGAAGAAACCGGCATTAATATCATCAAGCTCACTGGCGATGGTGATGTGACAGTTGCACTTGGTGATGGCAGTGATATCGAAGCGGGCTTGGCCGGCATCCATGCGTCAAGCTTGCTTGATAATGGTGATGTCAACATTACAACCGGTGACTATAGCACGATCAATGCCGGAGCTGGCATTGTCGCTACCAAAGGTCTAGGCAGCGGCAATGTAAATATCGACCTCGGCGAAGATAGTGTTATTAATGGCTATTACGGTGTTGTAGCTAATAATGCGGCAGCGGATGGCGATGTTCGGGTCACCTTGAATGAAGGTGCTGACATTATTACCAATCGTCTTGCTGTTGAAACTGGTTCGCTGGATGGCAACATATTCCTTACTGCAGATGCAGATACCCGTATTATTGCCGTGAACGGCCAAGCAATTCTGGCAGCAGCTGGCCGTGAGTTTAATATTACAACTGCAGGTCTGGTGCTTGGTGAAGGAGATGTTACGACAGCTGTCGTAACACTGCGCTCTGGCGATGGTACCAACTATCACAATCAGGCAAATGGTATCATCTCGGCTTATGACTGGGATGAGGGCAAGCTTGCAGTTGATGCGAAAGGCGGGGCACTTAACTTCAACAATGATGGTGTGCTCAACGGCAGGGTTGAACTGAGCGCCAACAATGATGTGTTGCATAATAGTGGTCAATGGTATGTCAGCGGCATCAGTGATTTTGGTGATGGCGATGATCTTCTCACCAATACCGGGTATATGCGTACATCATTTAACGGTACCGGTGCTGAATATGCCGAGTTTCGCAATCTCAATACTTTCGTCAATGGTGATCCGTCAGGTATAAGTTCAGGCATTTTGACCATGCAAGGTGAAACCCCCAACCTGCTGGCACATAATGCAGTACGTGATCTGACGGTCACCGGCGGCGATTATATTGGCATCGGTAATGCTAACCTCGCTGTTGATGCTTACCTGGGTCAGACCGGATCAACTTCCGACGTGTTACAGGTTGAGGGCACTACAGCAGGCAAAACCCTTGTGAATATCAATGATATGAATAGCGGTCCTGGCGCCTATAATCCGACCGGCATCACAGTGGTCGATGTACTCGGCGGTGCCGGATCAGCTGATAATTTCTCCATTGATCCTGCTAGTGCCAATGCAATGCGCAGCGGTCATCACGTCATTGATAAAGGAATGTTCTTCTATGATATGGCTCTGGTCGGAGTACCGACAAATGCCAATCCTGACCGGGAACAATTCCGTCTGATTGGCGCCCCGGATCATGAAGCCTTCGAACTGTCGTCACTTGTAACCGGTGCGCAAAGTATTTGGTACGAAACTTCGGGCGTATGGCTTGACCGTCAGGCAGACTTGCGCAATCAGCTCGGCTCCACAGAAGCCTTGCCGGAAGGTTATGTTTCCAAGGACGGCCCTGTCTCTGCACCTCCTAGCAACGGCAATGTAACGCCGGGTGTTTGGGCAAAAGCAGTCGGCAGCTGGACAAGTCGTGATAGCGGATCAAGTTTCTCGATCCATAATAACAACTACAATTACGACACCAGCTACAAACAGAACACCTATGGTCTGATCGCCGGTATCGATTTCGGCAAAGAAGATGTCTATACTAGCGGAGATGCTTTTATCTTCGGGATTATGGGCGGTTATCTCAATTCCGATCTCGACTTTAAAGTCTCATCGACATCAGCCGATTATTCGGGTGGTACAGTCGGAGTTTACGGAACCTACCTGAATAATGGTTTCTTTGCGAATGCCTTGTTCAAAGCCGATTTCCTGCGAATGGATTATAATGCTTCATCAATGGGGGTCAGCGAGAAGTCCGATGTGAATACTTATGGCTTCACGCTGGATACCGGCTATCGCTTTGAGCTTGAAAACAAACTGTTCCTTGAGCCGGTTGCGACTTTATCTTACGCAAAAACATCAATGGATGACCTGACGAGTATTCCGGCGGCATATGTTGCTTTCCCGAATAGTGACAGTTTGCGCGGCAGTCTGGGTGTACGTTTCGGCGGTGAAGTTGTCACCAATGAAAATTACAGGCTGGAAGCTTCTGTCACCGGTCGTATTTGGAATGAGTTCAAAGCCAAAAACCATGCCGATATTTACAGCGGTGGCACGTCATTCCAGGTAACAGATGACTTTAAGGGGGCTTTTGGAGAAGTCGGTGGCATTCTTAACATTCATGCAACCGCAAACAACTGGTCGGGTTTTGTAAGCGGCAGCTATAAGTTCAACGGCGATTTCAAGTCGGGGAGCGTTCGTGGAGGTGTACGCTTCCAGTGGTAATAAAGGCAAAAATATCACCGGTTAATTATCACATATAACATAAAACGGGGCGTGTCGGTCTGAGTGATAAAGACCATCCGCCCCGTATTTGTGCGCCACCGCGGGCATCGCGTGTCTACTCTGATAGTTACCGGATATAGTCAATAATAAACATTTCAAACAGGCGGGGAAATAGTTGAATGCGCCGATTTACTCTTATCTCATCCATTTTTGTTATTGCTGGTTTGAGTCTTGCAGGGGTCTTATTTATCAATAAAGTTGATGCCCAGCAGAAAACGCCAATACCTGTGCCTGCATCGAAGACAACAGCACCAACCAACACAACTGCCATGGATGTAACCACAATCAGTCTTGATAATTGGTCACTAAGCTGCCGTGCTATTGCTGGTGAAAGTGACAAGAAACAGTGCTCGGCTGTCAATAGAATTACCGATCAGAAAACAGGGCAAGTTTTGTTTGTCTGGTTAATTGGTCATAATACCGAAGGGAAACTTGTCAGTACTTTTCAAACGCCGACAGGGGTCATGATTGCGCCCGGTATTCATTTGGAATTATCTAATGGACAGAAACAAAAGATTGATTTTTTAGCTTGTGACAATCGTCGTTGTGATGCCAGTCTCGTCATGGATCAGGCATTTGTAAATGATTTGAAAGTAACCAAAGAAGCAACGGCAGCAATTACCTCTGTCACCGGGCATAATATCCTGTTCAAAGTTAACACGACAGGAATTGATAAGGTATTCCCTGCTTTCGACTGATTAGCCCTTGTAGTTTATAACGTGCTGTTACTCGCGGCGTCCGGCTCGGTTTTTATTTTGATTTAAGTCGCTTTGGCTTGGTGGTTCAAGCGGCGTTTGTTTGATTGAGCGAACCTCATTGTAGATCCTATGCAAGTTCACCGAAGCGTTAGATAATCTGACCTTCCTTGGATCGCAAAGAGGAGGATTACCATGATGTAAGAGCCCCCGAATTATCCGGACATTTTCTCACCCTTAATTAAGGGTTAGGAGTAATGTTAGGCATATGACTAGTCATAATTCGCATATTGAAATTTTGGGCGGTCCAGAACGTCGCCGTCGCTGGACGAGCGCTGAGAAGCTTTCTATGGTTCAGGAAACCTATGAAACTGGTGCAACAGTCAGTCTGGTTGCCCGTCGCCATGGTATTGCGCCCAATCAGCTTTTTGGCTGGCGTAAATTAGCGACACAGGGAGCTTTAACAGCTACATCAGCAGATGAAGAGGTGGTTCCATCATCGCAATATCGCGCACTTGAACAGCAGGTTCGGGAATTACAGCGTCTTCTGGGCAAGAAGACCATGGAAGTCGAAATTCTCAAAGATGCTCTTGAGGCCACATCTGGTTTAAAAAAACAGACATTGCGGTCTGTGTCATGGCCCAAGGGCGGCATTTGATGAGTACTGTTTGCGAGACGTTACAGGTTGCTCGATCCAATATCACTGCGCGTGTTGCTGATCGACCTAAAAAACGTAGAGGACGACCACCCCTGCCAGATGCTGAATTGGTGTCCGAAATACAAGCTATTATTGCTGAGCTTCCAACTTATGGCTATCGCCGCGTCCATGCGGTTTTGCGTCGTAAGGCGATATTGGAAAACCGGTCATGGCCGAATGTCAAACGTGTTTACAGGGTTATGAAAGAGCACAGCCTCTTGCTTCAGCGCTATACCGGTGATCATCAAAGCCGGAAACATGATGGAAAGGTCAGTGTTGGGCAATCCAATCTTCGATGGTGCTCAGATGGTTTTGAGATCGCCTGTGACAACAAGGAAAAAGTCCGCGTGGCATTCGCTCTCGATTGCTGTGACCGCGAAACGCTCGGTCATGTCGCAACGACACAAGGTATCAAGAGCCAAGATGTTCAGGATTTAGCCATCCTTGCCGTTGAGTATCGTTTTGGCTCAGTCAATATTTTGCCGCACAAAATTGAATGGCTAACCGACAATGGCTCATGTTTCATTGCCAAAGACACAAAATCGCTACTTCGGGATATCGGTATGGAGGCCAGAACAACGCCTGTCAGAAGCCCGGAATCAAATGGTATGGCTGAGGCATTTGTCAAAACCTTCAAGCGCGACTATGTCAGCGTTAATCCCACCCCAGACGCAAAAACCGTTATCAAATCATTGCATTTATGGTTCGAGCATTACAATGAGCTTCACCCACATAAAGCTTTAGGATATCGTTCACCCCGTGAGTTTATCGCGGAGAAAATTAACCAGTAAAAATGACCGATCTTTCGGGGGCAACTACAGACCAGCGGGCACCACTATTATCCGAAGCAATCGTTTTTGAGTGATTGGAAGAAAAAGTGAATATTCTTATTACTGGCGGCGCAGGCTTCATTGGTTCAGCCGTTTGCCGACATCTAGTTATGAACTCACAATACAACGTGATTAACTTCGACAAACTTACATATGCTGCAAACTTGAACTCTTTAAGTGGAATCAAGTGCGGCTCAAATTATCATTTTATTCATGGTGACATTTGCGATCATGAGCTTGCACTACAAACACTGCGTACCCATCAGGTGGACGCAATAATGCATCTGGCTGCGGAAAGTCATGTTGATCGATCGATCGATGGGCCTGAAGCGTTCATTGAAAGCAATATCGTCGGCACTTTTCGGTTGCTTAAAGCTGCCCTATCCTATTGGCAAGAATTGCCTGAGCCAAGAAAATCAAACTTCCGGTTTCACCATATCTCCACTGATGAAGTGTTTGGTGATCTGCCTTTCGACAGTGGCATCTTCACTGAAGAAACACCTTATAAACCCTCCTCTCCCTACTCCGCCTCGAAAGCCGCCTCTGACCATTTAGTGCGCGCGTGGAAAGAAACTTATGGACTCCCAGTGGTTCTATCGAACTGCTCCAACAATTACGGCCCTTATCATTTTCCTGAAAAACTTATCCCGCTGATGATCCTCAACGCTCTAGAAGAGAAGCCACTACCAATTTATGGTACTGGGAATAATGTGCGTGACTGGCTGTATGTTGAAGATCATGCACGGGCATTGGAAGCGGTGCTTACGCGAGGCAGAATCGGTGAAAGCTATAACATTGGTGGCGGCTCGGAACATACCAATCTGAGTGTCGTTGAGACGATTTGCGCAATTCTGGATATCAAGCGTCCGCGCGACAACGGATTACGCTATGCAGATTTGATCACATTCGTAACTGATCGGCCCGGCCATGATCGTCGCTATGCCATTAATGCATCGAAGATCGAAAAAGAACTGGGTTGGACTCCACTTGAAACCTTTGAGAGCGGATTAGAAAGAACAGTCCAATGGTATCTCGATAATAACTGGTGGTGGCAATCTATTCGAGACGAACGCTACGCGGGAGATCGCTTAGGGAGCGCAGTGTGAGAATTCTCGTTACTGGACGTGATGGACAGGTTACAAAGAGCCTGCAGGAAAAACTCAGCCTTCAGTCTGGGATTAAACTCATAGTGGTTGGGAGACCTGAGTTTGATCTGGCTCAACCAACAACAGTTTATAATGCAATCATAAATGCCCAGCCAGACTTAGTCGTATCTGCGGCTGCATATACGGCAGTTGATCAGGCTGAAGATGAACCAGAACTCGCTTATGCAATTAATGCGGCTGGAGCAGAAGCAGTTGCAGCCGCCGCACATAAATGCGGCGTGCCGGTAATTCATTTATCAACGGATTATATTTTTTCTGGAGATTCTCGCAACCCCTATACTGAGGAAGATTTGCCCGAGCCACGTAGCGTCTATGGTCATACCAAGCTGGAGGGCGAACGATTAGTTGCATTGGCAAATCCACAGCATGTTATCTTGCGCACCTCATGGGTCTATAGCCCTTTTGGGAAGAATTTTGTCAAGACTCTGTTGGCATTGGCACCGCAGCGAGAAAGCATCTCAATTGTTGCCGACCAGTGGGGCAATCCGACCAGCGCAATCGATCTAGCCTCCGCTATTCTTCATATTGCAGATCATGTTACCAGCAAGTCCGATCCGGCTTTTTATGGGGTTTATCATCTAGCCGGAACCGGAGACATCAACTGGAGCGGCTTTACTCGTGCTATCTTTGAGATCAGCCAAATGAATGGCGGCCCTTCAGCGACTGTGATCGATATCTCATCAGCCGACTATCCCACAAAAGCTATCCGCCCTCGAAACTCTCGCCTTAATTGCAGAAAATATGAGACAACCTTCGGTTCATGTATGCCCCACTGGAGAACATCTGTGGGTTTAATCATAGAAGGAATATTACGAAATAAATCATGATGATTGAAACCTCTTCCAAAATCGCAATCAGAAAAGACGTATGGTAATTTCCCCTGAAATTAACTATCTGATGCACATATCTCTGAGACCCAGCATTTTTTACAAAAAGCTGATTCACTGATTGCTAATCTGCTTAGGAGGTTGATATGGGCGTGAGGGGTACTGAATTGAAGCGTTTCTCAGTCGGCCGATTTGGCGATGTGCGGCTAGAAAAAGGGAGACTTGGTACCATGAGTGTAAGGTGCGGTTGTTGATTTCCGGTAAGAACTGACCCAGTTTTTCCACCGAGAATGGGCTCTGACGCAGATTTGCTGAAGTAGAAGCCCTATGATGTACCAATCAGCCGTGCTTGCAGAAGGTCGAGTTTTGCGCGCCCGTACATCTGGCGTTTGATCAGTTTCAGGCGGGTAATTTGGCCTTCTGTTTGCCCGTTCGACCAAGGGGAGACGATAGCATTTCGGACTGCATCGAGGTCCTTTTCAACGCCGCCTACAAAGGACCCAATCAAACTGTCCCTGGCGGTTTCAAGCCAGCCTTCAAGTTTCGCCGCTGACTTTGAACGGATCATAGATTGAAAGTCCCCAATGGCCTTGCGGGCAGCAACCAACTCCGGAACGTT
>NZ_JBHEEE010000016.1:0-8313 GCF_041929865.1 Pseudochrobactrum lubricantis | reverse complement strand
ACGTTCACTTCGATTGCCGCGACAAGGATAGCCTCGGATTTTGCCAGGTCATCGCGTGCGGCGGTCATCAGTCGAGCAATAACCCGCGACGATGGCGTGCGCGCAAATCCGCTCTGGCCTGCCTTCTCAGCCAAACGTCGACGTTGTGCCCATTGCGAGACAACACCGCTCTGTCCTGGAAAGCCTTTTGCTTTCATCTCGCGCCACAGCGCCAAGGCGTTTCGCGCCCCTTCTTCCCAACGGTTGTTAAGCCATGGCAGCCAGTTATCCAGCGAACTCGGCTTCGTTCGGAATACATCGAGGCGTTGACCACGCAGGACATCGCGAACCAGTTTTCGGCTATGACCGGTTTGCCGGACAATCTGCCGAATTGATATTCCCTTCTTGGCCAATCCTTGTATCGCCTCATTGGTCTCCTGACGGCGCAGATATCCTTCATACTGTAGCCTTTCCGCGTAAGTTAGAAGCTTGGGATCAACGACGTTGCTGCCGACCGCTTGCCTGATTTGGCGCATCGACTTGCCAACCGCATCCAGAAACGCCCGGCTCGAGTTTTCCATAAGGTGCCATCGATCGGCGACCTGTTCAGCGTCAGGTAAAGCTTTCGCGATGGCCTCACCATAGCCACCGCCCCGATCGCGGGCGACAATCGATATTGACTGGTGTCCGGCAAGCCATGCTCTAGACGTATCCAACGCACGATCCGGCAGAAGGGTGACTGGCCGCCGGCGCTTCAGATCGCAAATGATCGTTCCATATGTCTGGCCGCGTCGGAAGGCAAAATCATCGATGCCGATGACCGTTAGCTCATCGTTCTGATCAGCCGTTCGGCGGCGAACCACCCGTAGCAACGTGTCGTTGCTCACTGGCACCATCAGGCGCTCGGCAAAGGCCGCCGCAGGCCTGCCGCCAAGCGCGAGACCGAGGTGGTGGACAATTGTCTCCAGCCGTTGGGTCCGCCGACCATAGCGTGCCAGGACACCGTCATTGAACTGTTCGCAGAAGATGCGCCGCCCACATAAAACGGCATCACACCAGAACCGACGCGCCACAATCGTCAGCTCCACTCGCCGACCACAAAGGGGCAAGTCCGCTGGCCTTCTCAGATATCGGCTTTGAACGCGGCGGCTCGACCGCCCACAACTGGGGCAAAGCCCTAAGGGAGAACGTGATCGTAACAGGATTTGCACGCTCTCGTCGGCGAACTGCACTGAATCTACCAAAAAACCGTCCGGTGCGAGACCCGTGCGCTGAAATCGATGTTGCATTGCTGATCCTTCCAGTGAACCAGCGAAAGTCTGCATACCAACAACAGCAAATATGAGTCAGAGCCTAGAATTGACCCATGTTTGAACTTTCCCTCGTGTGTTTTTCAGCGAGGGCTATGGAGTGATAGACATGGCATTATTGAGCGTTATCCGACGCTGGCATTACCGGGACGAACTATCGATCCGGGAGATTGCCCGACGAACGGGATTATCCCGGAACACCATCCGCAAATACTTACGTCTGAATGGCGTTGAGCCAAAGTTTCAGGTTCCGGACCGACCAAGTAAACTCGACCCATTTTCTGACCGATTGACTGCATGGTTAAAGTCGGAAGATCGTAAACCTCGCAAACAAAAGCGCACTGTGAAGCAGCTGCATGCTGACCTCGTCATTTTGGGCTATCAGGGGTCGTATAGTCGCGTCGCCACCTTTGCACGCCAATGGAAGGCCGATCTTCACATACACAATCAGACATCCGCTCGAGATACGTTTGTCCCTTTAAGCTTTGAGCCTGGAGAAGCATTTCAGTTCGATTGGTCGGAAGACTGGGCAATTATCGGTAATGAGCGAACAAAGCTTCAGATCGCACATACAAAGCTAAGTTATTCTAGAGCCTTTATCGTTCGCGCCTATCTCACACAGTCCCATGAGATGCTGTTTGATGCCCATAACCATGCCTTCCGTGTGCTTGGTGGCGTTCCAAGGCGCGGTATCTATGACAATATGCGCACAGCCATCGACAAGGTTGGTCGAGGCAAGGAGCGTGACGTCAATATCCGCTTTCAGGCCATGGCTAGTCATTATCTGTTTGAGCCAGACTTCTGTAATCCAGCGTCAGGCTGGGAGAAGGGGCAGATTGAGAAGAATGTTCAGGATTCTCGGCATCGGTTCTTTCAACCAACTCCGCGATTTGCTTCGCTGGATGCATTGAACAATTGGTTGGAAGAGCGGTGCAAATTTTTCTGGGCAACGACACAGCATGGTAAAATACGCGGCACCATAGCCGATCTCTGGACCGAAGAAGCCGAAGCCCTTATGCCCGTTTCCCGGTCTTTTGATGGCTTTGTAGAGTGTACCAAGCGCGTATCACCGACCTGTCTCGTCCATTTGGATCGCACGCGTTACAGTGTTCCAGCATCTTATGCCAATCGTCCAGTAAGCCTGCGTATCTATCCTGCTCGTGTCGTGGTTGCCGCCGAGGGCCAGATCATTTGCGAGCATTCACGTATCTTTAATCGCTCTCACGAAGCGCCGGGGCAGACAGTTTATGATTGGCGGCACTATTTGTCGGTCGTTCAGCGAAAGCCCGGCGCATTGCGCAATGGCGCTCCTTTCACTGAGCTTCCTGAAGCGTTTCGCACACTCCAGCTTCATCTGCTGAAGAAGCCTGGGGGCGATAGGGAAATGGTGGACAGGATCGAACGGCGTGGCATGGATGCTCTTTTTCTTTCTATGGCCGAGTAAATCCAGTTCCGCTAAAAAGGCGATATAGAGCGGTATCCCGATGACCGCACTCAAAAGAATAGCCATACGCCAAGCCGCTCACCCTTCTTTACTCCAATACATGCATGCATGTCCGCAAACAGCGCTCCGCTCGCATTAAGCGAGACTCAGGCGCAATGCCAGCGCAGCCAGGGTCGCCGCGAGTACGGGGACGGTCAACACAATGCCCACCTTGAAGTAATACCCCCATGTGATTGTCATTCCCTTGCGCGCCAGCACATGCAACCAAAGCAGCGTCGCCAGCGAGCCGATGGGGGTGACCTTCGGCCCCAAGTCACTACCGATCACATTGGCGTAGATCATCGCGTCTCTCACCACGCCCGTTGCGTTTGTGGCATCAATTGATAGTGCGCCCACCAGTACCGTAGGCATGTTGTTCATGGCCGAGGACAGCAGCGCTGTGAGGAAGCCAGTTCCAAAGGCGGCGCCCCATACGCCGCCTTGTGCGAAGTAATCCAGCAGCCTTGCGATATGCTCCGTCAGGCCTTGGTTACGTAACCCATAGACCACGAGATACATTCCCAGCGAGAAAACGACAATTTGCCAAGGCGCTTCACGGATCACCTTGCGAGTGCTGATGACATGCCCGCGCGCAGCGACGACGAGCAACAGCAGGGCGCCTGCGGCAGCCACGGCGCTAACCGGCACGCCTAGCGGCTCAAGGCCGAAGAATCCGACCAGCAGCAGGGCCAGAACCACCCAGCCGAAACGAAACGTAGCCACATCGCGAATGGCCTCATTCGGCTGTTTCAACTGATTCACGTCGTAGCGTGCGGGGATGCTGCGGCGGAAATAGATCGACAGCACGGCCAGAGAGGCAATGATGGCGACAATATTCACTGGAACCATCACCGCAGCGTAGTCATTGAACCCGATATTGAAAAAGTCGGCAGAGACGATGTTGACCAGGTTGGATACGACAAGCGGCAGGCTGGCGGCATCTGCGATGAACCCTGCCGCCATGACGAACGCGAGCGTTGCCGCCGGACTGAACCCCAGTGCCAACAACATGGCCATGACGATTGGCGTGAGAATCAGCGCTGCGCCATCGTTGGCAAAAAGCGCGGCGACGGCTGCACCAAGCAAGATGATCAGCGCAAACAGCAGACGTCCTTTCCCTCCGCCCCAGCGTGCGACGTGCAAGGCTGCCCATTCGAAAAAGCCAGCCTCATCGAGTAACAGGCTAATGATGATGATGGCAATGAATGCGGCTGTGGCGTTCCAGACGATCTGCCAGACGACAGGAATGTCACCGATGTGAACGACACCGGACAGTAATGCCACGACAGCGCCAAGCGTCGCACTCCAGCCAATGCCCAGCCCGCGCGGCTGCCAGATCACCAGGGCGATAGTGGCAAAAAAAATCAGTAGTGCGGCAATCATGTCAATTCCCTCTTTTCAGCGGGTTTTCGAGTTCTTTAAGAAGGCTTAAGAGGTCAATCCGGGAGATGACGCCGATCACTTTCCCATCCTCCACGACAGGAAGGGATGTCAAGTGATGATCCACCATCAGCCGGACTGCAACGGACGGATGCATGACAGGCGCGACGCTGTGCACTTCCGTGGTCATTACCTCTGCGGCAGTACGCCCCTCGGCCTTGTCGCGCTGTGTCCCCTTTGGGCCAAGAAAGGAAATCCAGGAGTTCTCCTTCCAAATCGATTCACGGGGTTCAAGCCGTTCGTCCGCTCCCCGGTGAATCAAGTCCGCGGTCACAACGCCGATCAGCCGACCCGCGTCGTCGACCACCGGTACGCCGTTGATGCGATGAGCCAGCAGCAGTCTTGCGATGTCCTCAACCGGAGTTTCAGGTTGAACGGTTACCGGATCGGGCGTCATGTAGTTCCGGATCAACGTGGTCAATCTCCTTGGTTTGGTGCTCAGATTGCTCGGTTTGCCCATCGAGCAGGAATACCGGCTCCTTGTCCGCAGGCATTTCTGCGAGTTCTTCATCGGTCAAGCGGGCGTAGACCTCGATGAGGTAGCCGGTGGGGTCGCGCAGCCACAGCTCGTGTAACGGGATGCCGCGCCAAGTCGTGCGCGGCGGTTTGACGATCTCGGCACCCACCGCCACGGCGGCGTGATAGGCAGCGAGCATTTCGGCTTTTCCGGCCACACCCAAGCCCAAGTGGTAAAGGCTGTAGGTGTCGAGTGCTTCGTCGCGATCATTGACCAGCAATACCAGGTTGAGTCGCAGATGCGGCACGATGAAGGTGCTGTACCGCGCCGTGCTGTCTTTGGGCGAGACACCCAGAAAGGCGCTGTAAAAGCGGGTGCTGCGACCCAGATCGGCGACGCGCAGACTGAGATGGAATTCCCCGGCTGCGGGGAATTCAGGGGTGACAGTAGAAGGCATCATTTGACGTTCACCTTGACAAGCGCACGCAGTCGTTCTGCGCCGATCGGTTCTTCCTTCAGAAGCGGAACAACCGCGTAACGGGCCGCGTGCTGATTGGCCACGGCGCTGATTTCGCGTAGCTCGTTGGCCGCACGCTGACGCAGTAACGGCGACTTGGCCAAAGACGCCGCCACACTTGTGTTGATGATCCAGGCCCATGGCTCGATCCCGGCACGGCGCAAGTCAGCTTGCAGGTTGGCGGCCTCCAGTACCGGCGTCGTCTCTGCCAGCGAGACGACGAGTACCTTCGTCTGCTTCGGATCCTGCAATTGCATCATCGGCGTCGTGAAGTGCACGCCGGTCTTGCCCATTTGTCGTGACACTTCGCGGTGATACGCACCCGTCGCGTCGAGCAGGAGCAAGGTGTGCCCGGTCGGGGCCGTGTCCATGACGACGAACTTTTTCCCGGCCTCGCGAATGATGCGGGAGAACGCCTGGAAGACCGCAATCTCTTCCGTGCAAGGCGAACGAAGATCCTCTTCCAACAGCGCGCGGCCTTCGGCATCGAGTTGAGCGCCCTTGGTTTCCAGCACGTGCTGGCGATAGCGCTCGGTCTCTGCATGCGGATCGATTCGGCTCACGGTCAGATTGTCGAGTGAGGAATCCAGGGTATCGGTCAAGTGGGCAGCAGGATCGGAGGTCGTCAGATGCACCGGTAAGCCTCGATGTGCCAGTTCGACCGCGATGGCGGCCGCCAGGGTTGTCTTGCCTACACCACCCTTGCCCATCAACATGACCAGCCCGTGTCCATCCGCCGCGATGCCGTCGATCAGCTCGGCCACGCTGGGCTCGTCGAGTTCGATCGGGGAATCAACCGCTGTGGGTGCTTGTGGAGGAAGGTCGGTCAGCAACTGCCGCAGTGCTTCAAGGCCGACGAGATTGAAGGGCTTGAGTTCTACATGATCACGCGGAAGCGCAGTCAACTTAGCCGGGATGTTCTTCAGCGCCGTTTGTTCCCGTTCGTGGATTGCAGCGGCGAGTGGGTCGGTAGCGGCTTCGATGTGAGGCAGGATGCCGTTGATGACGAGATGTTGCTGTTTGAGGCCTATGGCGGCCAGTTCTTCATGGGTTCGGGCGACCTCGCGCAAGGTCGCCTGCTGGGCGCGAGCGACCAGCACCAGACGGGTTTGCAGCGGATCGGCCAAGGCTTCAACAGCCGCCTTGTACTGAGTACGCTGCTTTTCCAGACCGGCCAATGGGCCGAGGCACGAGGCATCGCCCTTGCCGGCTTCCAGGAAACCGCTCCACGCACCCGGCAGTTGCAGCAAGCGGATAGTGTGGCCGGTGGGTGCCGTATCAAAGATGATGTGCTCGTAATCCGCCGTGAGTGCCGCGTTGGTCAGTAGCGCGGTGAACTCGTCAAATGCGGCAATTTCGGTAGTGCACGCGCCGGACAACGATTCTTCGATGCCCTTCACCACGTCATCGGGAAGCACGCCGCGGACCGGGCCGACCAGGCGCTCCCGATAGGCACTGGCCGCTGCCTCGGGATCAATCTCCAGAGCAGAAAGACGTGGAACCGCCGGAATCGGTGTGACGCGATTACCGATATCGACACCAAATACCTGCCCGACATTGGATGCCGGGTCGGTACTGACCAGGAGGACGCGCTTTCCAGCTTCGGCTAACTGAATGGCCGTGGCGCAGGCAATCGACGTCTTGCCGACGCCGCCCTTGCCTGTGAAAAACAGAAAACGGGGAGGAAGTTGCAGGAATTTCATCATTGTTTTCTCCATGTTGTTCAGCAGCAGCCACGCGGCCCGGAGCAGCAACCGCCCGTCGCCGGTATGGCAGCATCTGCAGGTTGATCAATGCCGATCCAAAGGGACAATTCAGCCCGCTTTGGATAACGCCCCGCGAGGGCCACTTCACCATCGACCAGGATCAGTGGCAGCGCATCCTGACCGGAGCGCTGCAAGAATCCTTTTACGGTCGCATTGTCGGCAAACATCTGTGGCTGCTGTGCCAGGTTGTAGCGCTCGATGCGCGCGCCGCTCTGCTTCGCCCAATCAACATCAGCAGCAAAAGTCACCAAGGCTTGGTCAACCTCCACACCGCAGACGCCGGTGCTGCAACACAGCGATGGGTCAAACACTTCGATCTTCTTCATTTAAACTCTCCATCAAGTATTCAAATATCAGTCAAAAAAACTACGCCGAAAGCACCGCGATCCGATCCAGTTCCGCCTTCAAACGTGTCCGGTCGTGCGCGAGTTCCACCAACGGCAGCGCGAGGAAGGCTTCGATGCGACGCCGCAAAATACGGTAGGCCGCCGTGAACGCTGCCTCGATTTCCGCTGCGGTCCCTGCGGCATGAGCGGGATCGTCAACACCCCAATGCGCACGCAGTACCGAGCCAAGATACGCCGGACAGGTTTCCCCAGCAGCATTCGAGCACACGGTGATGACCACATCCGGAGCCAGCGGCAGGTTGTCCCATGATTTACTGTGCAGTCCGTTCGTGTCGATACCTTCACGCGCCAAGAGCGCCAGGGAACGCGGATGGACGGTCCCGGTCGGCTGACTTCCCGCACTCATCGCTTTCCATCCTATCGGAGCCAAGTGGTTGAAGGTCGCTTCCGCCAAAATGGAACGGCAGGAGTTACCGGTACAAAGAAACAGGATATTCATGTTGTCGCTTTCATTGGTGTGGCTGACAGGGGTGGTAACAGTTCCTTGGCGCAGTTCGAGGCAGCAACCGTTTCAACGCATTTAGCGGGACTGCCAGGGCAACACTCATCCGTGAGGTACGCGATCAGATCCAACATCAACGGGATGTCCGCTCGGTAACGCTGGAAACGGCCCTCTTGCTCAACCGTCACCAGGCGAGCTTGTGACAATGCCTTCAGGTGAAAGGAGAGGTTGGCCGGCGGTATATCCAGCGCGTTAGCAATCTCGCCTGCCACCATGCCGTCCGGCCCCTTCTTGACCAACAGCCTGAACACGTCCAAGCGCAGGCCCGATGAGAGGGATTCGAAAATTGATGTTGCGGCTTGCTTTTCCATATTTAAATAATACTACAACTATCAAAATGATGCAAGCGCGTTGATCTGTCTGCTTAGACTATGCGGGGTCAGAACAAGAGCTGCTCGAAATCGTACGCTAAGACCGAACGGAGCGGGAACGTCATGCAGCGCGGAGGATTC
>NZ_JBHEEE010000015.1:0-31416 GCF_041929865.1 Pseudochrobactrum lubricantis | reverse complement strand
ACACCACTCCAGCACCCAAAACCTCCCCAAACCATCCCAAAAACCCAGCCAAATATATCAAATCAAAGCACCAAACCCTTGTTTCGACTCGTAAATTCAGAATCAAATACCGATTTCAGACCAAAACGAGCGGAATCAGACGGGAATAACCAGGCAGGTTTTTACGAGTCGCAGCAGAACTGTCCAAAAAATCGCTTTTACAGTAATGAGAGCTTGAGACTTTATATACATAGCTCAGACTCAGCGAGACAAAGCCCCGTTATGACTATTCGCCCTATTATTATCTATCCGGATTCGCGTCTGCGCGAGATTGCAGAACCTGTCACGCAGTTTGATGCGTCTTTGCGTGAACTCACCGATGATCTTCTGGACACTATGCGCGCAGCACCGGGGATCGGAATCACTGCATCACATATCGGCGTGGCGAAACGCGTTACGGTATTGGAGCTTTCTCCTGATGCAGGTGTCAAAATCTACATCAATCCCGAAATTATCTGGACTTCTGAAAATATGATCCGTCATCAAGAGGGCAGTGTCTCTATGCCTGGTGTTGTTGATGAGGTTGAGCGCCACGCTGCCGTCCATATCCGCTATCAGGATCTGGACGGTAAAGAACATATAGAAGAGTCGGAAGGCTTACTTGCCGTATGCCATCAACACGAGATTGATCAGATGAACGGTATTTTCTGGATTCAACGACTCTCGAGGCTGAAACGGGATCGTCTGATTAAGCGCTTTGAAAAATTGCAGCGCCGCTAAACATATACCCTATTATAAAGGAGCCTCCCGAAATCACTTTCGGGAGGCTTCTTCATTTTAACTATGCAGACCCGGTGCTTCCTGTCCCGTGCTTTCCACATATTCCGTATAGCCGCCACCATATTGATGAATACCATCCGGCGTCAGTTCCAGCACGCGATTTGAAAGCGCTGATAGGAAATGTCTGTCATGCGAAACAAACAGCATTGTGCCTTCATAGGCAGCCAGTGCTTTAATCAGCATTTCTTTGGTATCAAGATCAAGGTGGTTGGTTGGTTCGTCCAGAACAAGGAAGTTCGGCGGATCAAACAACATAGCCGCCATGACCAAACGCGCTTTTTCACCACCGGACAACACACGGCATTTCTTTTCGATATCGTCACCGGAAAAACCGAAGCAACCGGCAAGTGCGCGCAGAGGTGCCTGCCCTGCTTTTGGAAAACGCTGCTCCAGCCATTCCAGAATCGTGCTGTCACCTTCCAGAATATCCATGGCATGCTGAGCGAAATAACCGAGCTTCACGCTGGCACCAAGTGAAACATTGCCCTGATCGGCATCTGTCGTACCGGTCACCAGTTTGAGTAAAGTCGATTTACCCGCACCATTTACACCCATAATACACCAGCGCTCACGACGACGGATCATAAAATCCAGCCCGTCATAGATTGTGCGGCTGCCATAGGCTTTATGGACACCTTTAAGGTTGACGACATCTTCACCGGAGCGCGGCGGCGTTGCAAATTCAAAAGCCACAGTCTGACGACGGCGCGGCGGTTCTACGCGATCAATTTTTTCCAGTTTCTTCACGCGACTCTGCACCTGTGAGGCATGGGATGCACGGGCTTTGAAACGTTCAATAAATTTGATTTCTTTGGCAAGCATTGCCTGCTGGCGCTCGAACTGTGCCTGCTGATGTTTTTCATTCAGAGCACGCTGGCCTTCGTAGAAAACATAGTCACCGGAATAGGTCGTGAGATTACCGCCGTCGATTTCAATAATCTTGGAGACAATGCGGTTCATGAATTCGCGGTCATGCGACGTCATCAGCAAAGCGCCGTCATAGGTTTTGAGAAAATTCTCAAGCCAGATCAGGCTTTCAAGATCAAGATGGTTGGAAGGTTCATCGAGCAGCATCACATCAGGGCGCATCAGCAGAATACGCGCCAAGGCCACGCGCATTTTCCAGCCGCCGGACAGATTGCCGACATCGCCGTCCATCATTTCCTGAGAGAAGCTCAAACCTGCAAGCACTTCACGCGCACGACCATCAAGACCGTAACCGTCTAGCTCCTCATAACGCGCCTGCACTTCACCATAGCGCTCAATGATCGCATCCATCTCGTCCATACGATCCGGATCACACATTGCAGCTTCGAGTTCACGCAATTCTGCAGCTACGATACTGACAGGGCCAGCACCATCCATCACTTCCGCAACGGCCGTACGCCCGCCCATTTCCCCGACATTCTGATCAAAATAGCCGATCGTCACGCCTTTCTCGACCGTAACCTGTCCCTCATCCGGCTGTTCTTCACCGGTGATCATACGGAAAAGCGTTGTTTTACCGGCACCATTCGGCCCGACAAGGCCGATTTTCTCGCCACGGTTCAAAGCGGCAGATGCTTCGATAAACAGAATGCGATGGCTGTTGGACTTACTGATATTGTCAATGCGGATCATGAAACAGGAGGCCTTGTGATTGTGCGCCCTCCTATGCCACGCCTTAGACGCGCTGTCACGTCTTACAAGTTCTGCAATTTAATACACTGTCTCTCTGACAGTATTGAGAACTTCATGCCGGAACTGGCCTGTTCGTCATCCGCAGTCGGTATTGAATGCTTGACATTTAATTAGGACTCCTACTTAATATTTATATGAGTCAGATATCAACAACACTCCGGCACCTACGGACAGGCTTTGATCGCCTTGCTATCATTCTGCGAGCTGAACTATGGGCAGCGGCAGCAGCCGAAGGGCTGAACCCGGCTCAGGCACAGGTTCTTGCTTTACTTGTGACGCGACCTGACGGTATGCGCTCAAAAAATATTGCCGCGCAACTTGCCGTTTCCGGTGCCAGTATCACGGAGACGGTAAACGCCCTTGTCCGGAAAAAACTACTGATCCGCACCGCGGATCCGTCTGATGCGCGGGCAAGCATCATATGCGCGACCCCTGAAGGTCATGCCGTCAATGCTGCGATAGAAGAGAGCTCATCGCGCTTTTCCGAGGCGCTGGCGAGCTTACCTGCTTCGGTACAAAGCGAATTACTCGCCACACAAATCAGACTCATCCGTGAATTACAGCAAGCCGGCGCTATTCCGCTGCAGCGCATGTGTGTTTCCTGCCGTCATTTCCGTCCGAATATTCATCCCGGATCAGCACACCCGCATCATTGCACATTTATCGGCGCAGATATTGCCGGTACGGATCTCCGACTGGATTGCGGGGAACACGAAGCCGCAAACCAGACTGCTCAGGATGTAAACTGGGCGGCGTTCACCCAAAACCCTGAAAGTAATATCTCCGGCACACAAAAACTGCCGGACACCGTTGTTCACGGCTCATAAGCCGGAACTGAAAACGGCCCGGTGACTGCCATCACCGGACCGTTCATTGACCCAACTCCAAGCTACAGAGAAGGATTATCTATTATGGCACATATTCATCTCATTGATCCAGCGTCTGCCACCGGTTCTGTCAAACCGGTGCTCGATCAGATTAACGGTGCTTTCGGCACTGTCCCGAACATGTTCAAGGCTGTTGCCAATTCACCAGCTGCACTGCAAAGCATGTGGGGATCGTTCGGCGCTCTTAGTACCGGCAAACTCGGTGCACGTCTGGGCGAGGAAATCGCTGTTGCGGTCGCCAATGCCAATAATTGTGCATATTGCCTTGCCGCCCATACAGCGCTCGGACGCAAGGCCGGCGCATCAGCTGCCGATATGGCGGCTGCCCAGACCGGACAATCCTCAGACCCGCGGACACAAGCTGCTCTGAGCTTTGCCCTCAAAATCACCCGCGACCGTGCGGCCGTGACAGCAAATGATATTGCGGTGCTGAAAGCCGCAGGTTTTGACGATGAGGCTATTGTGGAGATTATTGCCCATGTCGCTCTCAATCTCTTCACCAATTATATCAATGTCGCGCTGGATGTACCGGTAGATTTTCCTGCTGTCGCATTAAAACCGGCCGCCTGATCTTCCGGCGAAACAAACACAAAGAATAAAACTGCCGGCCTCCGTGACGGAAGCCGGCAGTTTCCTTTTACAAAATATCTGATGGATCAGAATTTGATTCCAAGTTTGGCATTCACAGAATTACTTTGAAAGCCTGATCCGAACTGACCGCGATAGCTGATACCGAAAGTTGCCTGTTCACTGGCCTTAATATCAAAACCTGCCTGAACCAGCGCGGTATCCTCTGCCACAGGAATACCGGAAATATCAAAAGCAGAACTCGTTGCAAAAGATGCGCGACTGACCGGATCGATATCAGCAAATGCATGCTGCCAGCCCAGCGTACCATTCAGCTCGGCTTTGATATTACCAAACATCATCTCTGTTGCTCCGCGAATACCAAGCGTTGTGAACACGGTGCTCATTCTGTCACCGTCAACGGTCAGAGCAGCCTGTCCGCCGGTTTCAGTAAAACTATCCGTCTTCACAGCAACATAGGCAAGATTGGCGAAAGGCTCGAAGACCGCATTACCGGTTTGCAGCTTATGGCTGAGTTCACCGAAAGCCTGAACCGTGCCTGCATTATAATCAGCTGCGAGTTTATCCGAGAAATCAGCAAAACGGACTGAACGGCTGATATCTACCGAGTGCCAGCTATAGGCAAGACCAGCACTCAGAGCAGTATTGCCCCATTGCGAACCGCCGTAGATGCCGAGATGATAATTATCGCTCTCACCGGATGAGGCACGGTCATCAACATCAAAACTGGTGCGGCTGTAACCGGCCAATGCGCCGAGACGTGCATTCTCTGCAATTTCTGCATCATAACCGGCAAAGACACCACCCGTTGTCTGGCTGAGTTTTGCAGCATTGTTGTTTGCAGAATTCTCAGCCCATGTGCCGAAGCTCTGCACCCATAAAGCAGCAGGCGCATCTTTGGCTGAGACAACCTGTGCACCCTTCTGTGCATGTCTATCCCCGAAAGCGGAACGAAGACGATCATGAGTTGCATTGCGCAAATCGCTGCTCGTATTTATCAGAGCCGTTTTAGCGGATGCATGTACCTCACCTGTCAGCAGATCAAAAGCAGCCAAAGCCTGTTCTTTGCTTTCCAGCCCGAGCACCGCATCATAAACAGCATTGCCGCTTGCCAGAGATTCAACAGAGGCTGCGACAGAACGCTGATTAGCCGTTTCGCCGATATCGTCAAACGCAACCTGATTGCGCAGCACATCCAGATAAACCGCCTTCGGATCGTAAATCAGGCCGAGATTAATGAATGGCATATTCTGGCTAAGGTCAGCGAAAGTACCGTTCACACCGCCATCCGCTGTGAGAATTGTATAACGACTGCCCGGTATATAAGAGCCTCCCGCTTTATCGACATAAACGCGGGCACCGTCGATTGTTGCTGTACCGGAAGCCTGAACGAGATCAGATGTACCATCCGGATTGATTTCCGCGTGATAAAGAGAGCCTGCCTCCATCACCAGATCGCCGGAAGTTTTCAGCGTGCCGATTGAGTTACCCGGTGCCAGAACAGCATCCGCAGCAATATGAATACCGCCGAGCGTTCCTGAACCCGCAAGAAATGCACCATTGCTGACTTTAATCATACCGCTCACTGAAGCATCCGTATGATCTGCATCACCGACAATCAGTCCGCCGCGCTCTACTGATGTGCCGCCGCTGTAGCTATTGGCAGCATTCAGTGTCAGCACGCCCTCGCCGCGTTTGATGAGAGCACCGCTGCCGCTGATCTCCTGATTAACTTTCAGATTATTGGCGGCCTCAGTCACATCAATCCAGCCATTGCCGTCCAGCACGATTTTGCGCTCAAGACTGTTCATTGCCAGACCAGCCACGCGCAGACCACCACCATTTAAGCGTAAATTTGCTGATGCACTGCCCAGCACCGCATCTTCAAAAACAATCACCGTTCCGCCATCGGAAACCGAGGTTTCGCCAATGAAATTGTGATTATCAATACAGTAATCTCTCACAGCCTGCGCAAAGCGTGCATCCGTTGTCTGGCAATTGAGCAGTGTTTGTTTTTCTTCCTGCGTCAGATCCTTCAGGATCGGTTTGCCGTTTTCATCCGCGACCTGACCAAGATAAACATCATTACGATTATTATTACGGGTCAGGAAAAACTCTTTACCTTTGGCTTCAAAACCGGATGCACCGGCGCCCCAGATCAGACGGCTTTTCTCAACATCGCCGTCTTTATAAGTCTCAAGCTTTGGCCCTACCCAGCGCAGCTCGTGTGCGACCGGATCGTGATCCGACAGCGAATTACCATTTGGCAGCAATGATGGTTTGGAAAGTGTGCCGGACCATTGACCATTATCAACAATCTCAACCCATTTGGCGAAAGGTCGGGAAACCAGAATATGATCAATATTCACACGATCCCAGCTCGGCCATGTATTGGTAGATTCTTCACCGTCACTGGTCCAGGTCGCACGTTCATCACCAACTTCACTTGGTTTGAACTGCTCGCGGTTCCGCTCAAGCTGAATCAGCTGATATTGTTGTTTCAGAATATTCATCGTCACCGGAAGATTATTGTCTACCGGATAGGCCTCTCCGGCAAAGCCTATATCTTTTTGAGCCTGATAGGCTTTGTCCAGTGCATTGCCCCACTGCTCCCATGACAAATTGTCAATATTGGCATTTGGGTGTTCGGCTTGAATGATTGCACGCCATTTTGTTGCATCCGCCCGCTCAAGATATTCATAAGCCAGCGTTTTATAAAATGCGTTACCAGCGGCTTTTTTTATCAGACGCAGTTGCGCATCCACACTCAGCAGACCACGCTCGGAAATATCACCGGCATTCAGATCGCCGAGCAATATTGTCGGCGTCAGGGTAGATTGTGCCAGTTTGTTAGCATCTTTTGCCTGAGCGATACGACCAGATGATGTGTCTGCATAATTGAAATGGCGACCGGCGATAACCGTATCAGGGAAACCATTACCCGGCTTCACGACAACCGTATTCGCCGCCAGATATTCCGTTTCACCGCTTGTAAAGACCATGCCTTCGCCTTCACGGGAACCATGATCTTTGATTTTTTCAAATGCACCCAGCTTGTCTGCTTTTTCATTCAGCAGATCCAGAGTATTTTTCACATGGGCTTTAACAACCGTCGTATCGCCAAACGGCCTGCCGCTATTGTTGTAAAGTTCCGGCATAACCAGCACATCAGGGGCAACGCCACGCAGTAAATCCTGCATGGCCTTGTTATAAATCAGCTGGCCATTCTTTTTTGCTTCAGCATCCCACATTTTGGAATCAAGGCCGTTATTCCAGATGTTAAAACCCATCACGGTCAGAGAAAAATTCTGTGTTTTTGCTGGTTCTGCCTGTGCATTTGTATTCAGCGCGGCCAGCAATATTGCACTCGCCACCCCTGCCGTTAATTTACGCTTATGCCTTGCGCCTGACCGCTGCTGTTTCATCATATCATCCTGATAATAAGATTTGAGACATAAAATGTCACTTTTCTTACATTAGACGAGTCATATGTCAGTTTTTATACAATCCGGATGATTGTCAAAAATCATTTTCTTGACGCATAATTTTTTTTGTCCGACATACGTGGAGTACAGGGGGCGCTATGCGATTTGACAATTCGGCATCAACCGGCGGCAACAAAAAAGACAACCGTCAGGCGTTTCTGCTGCAATATCTCGAGCAAAATCATTATATTTCGCTGGAAGAAATTGCGCATCTCTGCTCGGTGACGATGCAAACTGCACGCCGCGATATCATGGCGCTGGAAACCACAGGTAAAGTTCGCCGTATCCATGGCGGCGCGACGATCGCAGCTCCGATGGATGCCGGAACCTATCGTCAGAGGCGTCTGGATCAGGCCGCAGAAAAACAGGCGATTGCCGCATTTGTAGCCGATTACATTCCCGACAACACAACGATTTTCATTGATACAGGCACAACCTGCGAGGCCATTGCCGCTGCGCTGATAAAAAACAGGCAGGGCTTGCGCATTGTCACTTATAGTCTGCGTGTAGCATCACTCATCAGCGAGAATTCCGATTTCGCGCTGGCAATTCCGGGTGGTTTTGTCCGCGCCGTAGATGGCGGCATTTTTCAGGAAGACACACCCGATTTCATCAACCGTTTCAAATTCGACTATGCGGTGATTTCTGTCAGCGGCATCGATGATGACGGTGACTTGTGTGATGATGACCGGACAGAAGTGGCGGCCGTGTCCAAAGCGCTCGACCAATCCAGACACAAATTACTGGCTGTCGACAGCAGCAAATTCGGCAAACGCGCGCTTGTTAAACTCGGCGCACTGAATATTGTCGATGCTATTATCACCGACAAAGCACCGGCACCGCATATTTTTGAGAAAATACAGACGCATAAGCTTCAGTTGCATCTGTGTGAGATCACTGACCGGCAAAATAGCTGAATTTGCCGGTCATAGAGTAATGATCCCGGATTATTCAGAAATCAGACCGATTTCCTGCGCATTGAAAACAGTGCTGAAAATTTCATTCCGGCCGGCACGTTTACTCAGATAGAGCTGGCGATCAGCATGTGCCATCCACTGCGATGCAGACATTTCCGGCAGACAACATGCCGAAGCAACGCCGATACTCACCGTGACACAAGTGGAAACCGTTGAACCCGGATGCGGAATTCTTAAAGAACTGACCTGTTCCTGTATTTCTTTGGCCACCAATACTGCCGCATCATGATCCCGCCCCGGCAAGACACAGACAAATTCCTCACCGCCATAACGTGCTGTTACATCTGTTGCCAGATGCACCGCGCGTGTAAGAGCCGCCGCAACCATCGCCAGACAACGATCACCGGCCGGATGACCAAATGTGTCGTTGAACAATTTGAAGAAGTCGATATCGACCATGATAACCGACAGCCAGTCGCCTGTGCGGGCCAGTTTCGTGGTTTCCGTCGCCAATGTCTGTTCCAGATGACGGCGGTTGCTTAAACCGGTCAAAGCATCTGTGACAGCCATTTGCGCCAACTGATCGCGCAGACGTTTCAATTCGACATGATTGGCCACGCGCGCCAGCAAAATAACCGGCTGAATAGGCTTGGTCACATAATCGATCGCACCGGCAGATAATCCGCGTACTTCCGCATCCTGATCATTCAGGCCGGTTGTAAAAATCACCGGAATATCCGCAAGCATGCGATCTTTTTTCAGACGCTGGCAAACTTCATATCCGTCAATTCCCGGCATCAGCACATCGAGCAGAATAAGGTCCGGCAACACCGTCTGTGCAACTTTTAATGCTTCCTCGCCTGAAGTCGCAAAACATACTTCATAATCGTCCTCGAGTACTGCACTCATAATCTCAATATTTGAGATTTCATCATCCACAATGAGGATGACCGCGCGGTCTGTCATAATTATTCTCCGATACGCTCAGTGTCCGGTGAAGCTTGCAAAACATCAGCAAATTCAGCATCCAGCAATGTGAGGGCGCGATTATAGTCAAGATTGTCGAGAGCGATCTTCACCGGATGAACCTGCAGAGTGTCAGGTGTCATACCGAGCGTAATCGCCAATTTTTCAAAACTGCTGCGTGCCTTCAGACTTCTGCGTTCCAGAAGCCCGCGGAAAACCAGAATCTCCGCCTGAATATTGACCGGATCGGCTTGTCCTGCCGGAACCGGTTTATTATCATCTTCTGTTGTAGTTACAAGACTCTTAGCCGCTTTTATTGCCGGTTTCAGCACCTGCTCCAATTCAGCAATCAATATATTAGCCGCAACCACATCACCTTGTGCCAATGCAGCTTCAGTCTTGGCAGACTGTTCATAAACCTCTGCCAGTTCCAGCGATCCCGCCACACCTTTCAGCGTATGGGCGCTGCGCCGCGCATCATCCAATGCACCGCGACCGATCAGCTCGTTGAGCTCTTCCGGTGTTGCAGCAAATCTCTGTCCGAAATCGATAATCAGCTTACGCAATAGTGATGTTTTACCGTTCATACGCGCCAGCGCTTTTGTAAGATCAAACGGCGGCAAGCTTTCCGGCAAATCCCTTACAGGCTTCACTGCAACCGGAGCAGACTCTGCGACCGGATGCGAAGCTTCTTTGCTGCGCGGCTTCAACCAGCGATCAAGTGTGCGCACCAGCAGGAACGGATCAACCGGTTTGGCCACATGGTCGTCCATACCCGCAGCAAAACATTTCTGCCGTTCTTCCTCATAGGCATGCGCGGTCATGGCAATAATCGGCAATTGCTCCGCAGACCATTTTTTACGGATCTGCAAAGTGGCTTCAATACCGTCCATTTCCGGCATCTGGATATCCATCAAAATGCCGTCATAGGGCAACGGATCCTGAAGAACGAGATCGCAGGCGATACGGCCGTTTTCAGCAACATCAACCACCAATCCGGCATCCTGCAGCAGCTCAACCGCGATCTCACGGTTGATCATACTGTCTTCAGCCAACAGAACCTTCAGCCCGCGCAACTGCTCCGCCACCATCGGAATAGTCTGGCCGATTTCCGCATGCGGCGCATCCGCCGCTGTTTCACGGGCAAACAAGCCGGTAATCGTGTCAAAAAGCACATTCGGAACAATCGGCTTGGTCAGGAAGGCAGCAATACCGGAACGTTCGGTTTCAGCGCGGAAGTCCTCATTACCATAGGCCGTCACCATCACCACATAAGGCAGCGGCGAAAGATTCTCATTACGATGAAGCGCCTGTACTGTTTGCAGACCGTCCATGCCGGGCATTTTCCAGTCCAGAACCACCAGATCATAAGGCTGGCCGGCTTTGCATGCTCCTTCAAGCGCGCCCAGGACTTCCTCACCGGATGCAACGAGATCAATATTCAAGCCCCATGAATTAAAGACATCATGGAAAATCTCGCGCGAGGCCGGATTATCATCAGCCACAAGTACACGCAAACCTGCAATCTCTGCCGAAGCGATGCGCTCCGGCTCAGTCTGCATTTCACCAATTGCCATATTGACGGTAAAGGTAAAAGTACTGCCCACACCCGGCATGCTTTCCACGCCGATTGTGCCGCCCATCTGCTCAACAATTTGTTTGCTGATGACCAGTCCAAGTCCGGTTCCTCCAAAGCGACGCGTCATGGAACTGTCGGCCTGTGTGAAAGAATTAAACAGCAAAGCCTGCTGTTCCGGTGCCATACCGATCCCCTGATCACGCACCGATATGCGTAGTTTAACACCTGCATCCTGCTGCTCTTCAGCATCAACCGTGACTGTGACAGTCCCTTTCTCGCTGAACTTCACCGCATTGCTGACGAGATTGAGCAGCACCTGATTCAGGCGCAATTCATCGCCGACCAGAACTGCAGGCACATCATTCTGAATAACGGTCTCAATGCTAACGCCTTTATTCTCCGCATTAATTGCCGCCAGATTAAGCTGGCTCTGCAAAGAAGAGCGTAAATTGAACGGACGTGTCTCGAGAGAAAGCTTGCCTGCCTCATTCTTGGAGAAATCGAGAATATCATTGATCAGGCGCAGCAGAGCCGTACTGGCATTGCTGATTTTCGAGACATATTCTTTTTGACGCAGATCCAGATCCGTACGCAACACCAGATGGCAAAAGCCCAGAATGGCATTCATCGGTGTGCGGATTTCATGGCTCATATTGGCGAGGAACATGCTCTTCGATTTACTGGCAGCTTCCGCCTCAAGGGTGCGCTGTTCCAGTGCCGCATTCTTGGCAATGATTTCATCACGCATGGCATTAATGCGGTTGAAGCAATCGACAAGCATATCGCCGAACCACACCAGCACTGCAGCCTGAAACGCGACAATAACCGCATGAAGCAGAACGCGCTTGATATCCCCGCCTTCAGGAAACACCGCTGCTGGCATCAGATAATCCAGCGTTAAATGATGCAGAGCCACGGCAGCGGCGGCAAAAAGAACTGCACGCTTGTCACACCACGCAACCGTGAGCGCCAGCATAGCAAAGAAATACATATGCATATCCATTTGCCAGAGCTGACCGCTCATAAAATACAGCAGCAATGCGGGCTGCCCCATCAGGGCAACGCCGGAAATATAGCGCGTTACCGGAGCAATGCCTGAGCGCAGCCATGACATATGATAGGCACCGGCCAGCACCACGCCTGCCAAAGCTGCGCCGACCGGCGAATGACCGGTGACATAAGCAACCAGCGCCAGAAGCGGGACATGCAGCCAGAATAAAATCACCAAAAACCGGCCAAACCGGCTGCGAAGGTCGTCAAGTTCTAGGATCATGCGGCTGTCGTCCGTTCCTGAATGGCATAACAACCACCAGGCAGCAGCGGTTCAAAAACCAGCCACTCACCGGCACTGTAAAGCCTGTTTGGGAAATCTTTATTTTCGGAATAAACTGTAATCAGGCTGGATGAAGCATTGATAGAAATAATCGCACCTTCAGCGGCCTGAATGGAGCTGATAACAGAGTTCAATGTGCGCCAGGGAGCGACCATAACGATATATTGGTCATCCTTGCCGGTTGGCTTGAGAAAAGCCACGGCAATCCCGCCAAGCAACAGAACCAGCAATGCAATCGCTGGCATAAGATCGCGGATATGACACCGCTGATCACCGGTCTGCCCGTTCATGACATTATCCTGCTTCAAATATTACTGATATTAGCAGGATTAATATCGTTTTCCGGTAAATACCGCCTTAAGATTTTATAAACGTCACAACAAGACAGACCAATACGCCATCAGAACAGGAATCCTCAGCAGCGCAACACCTTTCCGGCTCTGTTGCCGGTCGGTTTGCCTGCTGCAATCACCGCCTGTCCATTGACAAAAACATGGCTGATGCCAGACGGCATCTGTGTGGAATTTTCAAATGTCGCGTGATCTGTGATCGCATCTTCAAACAGCACCAGATCAGCAGCCATTGCGGGGCGCAACAGGCCGCGGTCATGCAGAGAAAAACGCTGTGCTGCAACAGACGTCATCCGCCGCACTGCATCTTCAAGCGGAAACCATTTTTTCTCCCGCCGCAAAGGTCCGGCAATGCGCGGGAAAGTCCCGAAAGCACGCGGATGCGGCTTGGAACCCGGACGCGGCAAACCGTCAGACCCCGCCATAAACAACCGGTTGCAACAGGCCGCATGAAGATCATCCTCATCAAGCTGAAACAGGATAATCCCCGTCTGCCCGTCATCCTCTTCAATAAAGCGCACCAGCAGATCAAAAGGCGTTGTGCCAAGCGTAAAGGCAGCTTCACGCATGGTCTGCCCTTCCAGATGTTTCAGCGCCTCAATGCCGATTGCTGAAAGCCGCACATTCTCCCAGCCGATCAGCGAGATTTTGCTCTGGCCGTGATAATCATCTCCGCCATGTTCCACCCAATGCGCCAGTTTCTGCCGCCATGGCATATCCTGCAGGCGCGCTTTCAAAGCCGGCAAACCACCATCCATCACCGCCGCTGGCAGAAGCTGTAATATCCATGTACTGCCTGCCGGATAGGGATACATATCAAAGCTGATATCCACGCCGTCAGACCGCAGGCTTTCCAGATAGTCGATCACCGCCGGTACATTGCCCCAGTTCGGTCTTCCCGCCGATTGCAAATGTGACAGTAATCCGGCTGTACCGGACAGGCGCACCGCCTCACCGAATTCTTCGGTCGCCTGCATCAGCCCTGCTTCATAGGAGCGGATATGCGCGGCCAGCACCCCGCCGAAACCAGCTACAATTTTGCCCAAAGCCACCAGTTCTTCAATCTCAGCAAAAGCACTTGGCGGATAAACCAACCCCAGAGACAGACCTGCCGCCCCCTGCGCCATTTGCACGTCAAGCAAGCGGCACATTGCTGCAAGCTCGTTCTCTGTTGCGGGTCGTCTGTCATGCCCCATCACTGCCAAACGTAAAGCCGCATGGCCGACAAGTGAGATCAGATTGAGAGCAATCCCCTCTCCTTCCAAAGCCTGATGGTATCCCGAAAAATCATCAAAAATCTCATCAGATCGCGTTTCCCCGAGAAGGCCGGAGAAATGCTGGCGCAAATATTCTCTGGAACCCTCTGCTGCCGGATAAAGCGAGAAAGAACAATTACCGACCACAATACTGGTCACGCCCTGCATCGCCTTTTCCGGCCTGTCCCGCTCGCGCAGAAAGATCAGATCATCATGACAATGGGCGTCGATAAAACCGGGGCTTAAATAACGCTCATCCGCATCAATGATCTGCACATCACCGTCTGCATTCAGACCTCTGCCGATCTGCCGGATTAACCCGCCGCTCAGCAACACATCGCCGCGATACCAAGGCGCGCCGGTGCCATCAATGATACGGGCATTGCGAATGAGCGTTTCTGTCATATCCGGCTCCGGCACTTCATTGAATATTAAAGGGCAGCAATAGCTGTCATTTCAACCCGCAGATCTGGATCAGCCAGACGCGCTTCCACACAGGCACGCGCCGGCGGGTTTTCCGGATCAATCCATGCATCATAGACCGAATTCATCGCATCAAAATCAACAATGGCCGGAAGAAACACATTCACCGCCAGCAATTTGGAACGGTCAGTTCCTGCCTGCTGCAAAAGCTGGTCGATCTTGCCCAAAACATCACGGGTCTGCTCTTCAATGGAAGCCTTGCGGTTTTCAGCCACCTGACCGGCAATATGCACCATGCCGCCATAGCTCACGGCCTGACTCATCCGGCTGCCTTTTTGGTAACGCATAATCATACCCGTATTTCCTTCTGTCATCGTCACTTCTGATTGTAAACTTCTGCTTGCCTGTATGTTAAAATCCAATATAACAGACACAATAACATTATAGCGCTCATCGGAGGCAGCATGTCAGACAGTACCGCAACCACTCCGGTCACGCCCAAAGAAGACAGCAGCAAACGTGCGCGCGGTCTGGATCGTGCCTTTGAGATACTGGATTTTCTGCGCAACAAGCGTGAACCGCTGAAACCCAATGAAATTGCCGCACAGATTGGCGCCCCGCGTTCCTCGGTTTACGAGCTGGTCAATCTGCTGTTGCGCAATGGTATTCTCGAATTTACCGGCGGCGACGGCCGTGTGTTTCTCGGACGTAAACTCTATTTTCTCGGTGCGGCCTATGAAGATCATTTTGACTTCATGCGCGCCTGCGATGCCGCGCTGGAACGCATTGCCGAACAGACCCGTGAAACAGCGCAATATTGCGTGCTCGATGGTAATAAATATACCGTTGCCCGTATGAAAGAAGGCGTACGCCCGTTCCGCATTTCCTCGGATGTCGGCCATTCCGTGCCTATTCCGTGGACAGCTTCCGGCCGCCTTCTGGTTGCCCATCTCAGCGATGAAGAAATTACCAGTTTCATTCCCGCTGCCGACTTTCAGATGCCTAATGGCAGCTGGCTTGATCCGGCAGAATTTATCGCGCAGGTACGCGAAGCCGACAGAACCGGTCAATTTACCTTCAACAGCACGGTCGATAATTTTACCCATTGTTTTGCCGTACCGATGCGTGATGCGCAGGGCATTACCACAGCAACGCTGTGCCTTGTTGCCCCCCGCGATGACGGGCTGAAGAACCATGCTTTCTATCTGCAATGCCTGAAGGATGCCGCACAGGCGCTCAGCGGCAAACACTGACTGGAAGAAGCAGACTTGTTTCACCGGACCTATCATTGGAATATGAAATGTCCTTCTGAAACTTCGCGCATCTGCCGCTCGACCGGTACATAATCCGGCGCACGGACAGGGCTGTGCAATTCATCAGCGATCTGCCCGCGCCGCATACCGCGTCGCGCCGGATCAGGCACCGGAACGGCAGCCATCAGCTTTTTCGTATAAGGATGTTGCGGGTTTTCAAACACCGCTGCACGCGGCCCGATCTCAACAATCTCGCCCAGATACATCACCGCAACACGATGGCTGAGACGTTCTACCACCGCCATGTCATGCGAGATAAACAGAAAAGACAGATTGAGACTGGATTGCAGATCGAGCAACAGATTGATGACCTGCGCCTTAATAGACACATCAAGCGCTGAGACAGATTCATCGGCAACGATAAGTTTCGGATCAAGCGCTAACGCGCGGGCAATACAAATACGCTGCCGCTGTCCGCCGGAAAATTCATGCGGGAAGCGAGACGCCATATCGGCTTTCAGCCCCACACGCTCCAGAAGATCAGCCACACGTTCCCGTGCCTGATGTTTTGTACCGAGCTTATGCTCCAGAAACGGCTCCGCAATCGACGCCCCTACCCGCATACGCGGATTGAGACTGGCATAAGGGTCCTGAAAAATCATCTGCATGGTACGGCGCAGACCTTGCAGCTCATGCCCTGCCATGGCCATCACATCCTGCCCGTTGACCATGACGGAACCGCTTTGCGGCTCTATCAGTCGCATGATTGAGCGGCCTGTCGTCGACTTACCACAACCGGACTCGCCCACCAGCGACAGCGTTTCCCCCGGTTGCAACGAGAAAGAAACATTCTCCACCGCATGAACGCGCCCTGCCAGTTTCCCGAATAATCCGCTATGAATGGTAAAGCGTGTCGTCAGCCCTTTCACATCCAGAACCGGCGGCACGTCCTGCGCCACAGTATCAGCAGCTTCTACCGGCGGCAGTGCCGTGCCGGTTCGGATATCAACGACCGGAAAACGCAGCGGGCGCGCACGTCCAGTCATCGAACCAAGCGCAGGCACGGCTGATAGCAAAGCCCGCGTATAAGGATGTTTCGCATCGCGGAAAATCGTGGCCGTATCACCGGTTTCCACCGCATCGCCATGATACATCACCACCGTGCGGTCAGCGATTTCTGCAACCACACCCATATCATGGGTGATGAACAGTACCGAAGTGCCTTCCTCTTCCTGCAGGGTTTTAATCAGGTCGAGAATCTGCCCCTGAATAGTCACATCCAGCGCTGTAGTCGGCTCGTCGGCAATCAGCAGTTTCGGGCGGGTGACCAGCGCCATAGCGATCATCACGCGCTGACGCATACCGCCGGAGAAACGATGCGGATACTCATTGAACCGGCTTGCGGCAGACGGAATGCGAACCTTCTCCATCAGTCGCAGAGCTTCAGCCTTTGCCTCTGCCTTGCTCATATTGCGATGGCATAGCAGGGCTTCACAAATCTGATCTCCCACCGTGTAAAGCGGGTTCAGCGAAGTCATCGGCTCCTGAAAGATCATCGCGACATCATTGCCGCGTATTTTTTGCATTTCCTGCTCGGACAACTGCAAGATATCTTTACCTGCAAGCAGAATATTCCCCTCAATCCGGCTGGTATCCGGCTGCAACAACCGCATCACCGATAGTGATGTAACGCTTTTTCCAGATCCGGATTCCCCGACCAGCGCCACGGTTTCCCCTGCGCCGACATCGAAGGAGATATTTTTCACAACAGGTCGCCAGCCATCCTCACCAAGAAAAGAGGTTGTGAGATTTTGCACGCGGAGCACAGGCTGTTTGTCTGATAAATGGCTCATCATGCCCTCACATATCTTTACGCAAACGCGGGTCGAGAAGATCGCGCAATCCGTCACCCACCATCTGTAAAGACAGCACGGCGAGAATGATGGCAAAACCCGGAAACAGCGTCATCCAGTCTGCCTGTCCGACATATTGACGGCCAGAGGCAATCATCGTGCCCCATGTCGGAATTTCCGGGCTGACACCAAGCCCCAGAAAGGACAAGCCGGCTTCGGCAAGCATGGCCTGTGCAAACAGAAACGTCCCCTGCACCAGAATAGGCGACAGCAAATTGCGCAACACATGGCGGGTCATAATATGCGGCGTGGAAATGCCCAGCGCACGCGATGCCTCGATATAAGGCAGTTCGCGGATAACGAGTGTTGAAGCGCGCACCACACGCGCCAGTCTCGGTGCATAGACAATCGACAGCGCCACAATCACTGTTGTCAGCGAAGGGCCGAGTGCTGCCACCAGCGCAATCGCCAGCAGAATATCCGGAAAAGCCATCATCGCATCAATCAGACGCGCAATCGGTGTATCCAGCCGCTGGAAAAAACCGGCCAGCAGACCGAGTGTGATACCAATCAGGCTTGCCAGCACGACAACCGCAGCGCCGACTGCCAATGACAACTGCCCCGCATAAAGTGTGCGGGAAAATACATCGCGGCCAAATTCATCGGTGCCGAAAAACCATGTGCCGTTCGGCGCAGTCAGACGATTGCTGATCGACAATTTACCCGGTGCATAAGGCGCAATTAGTGGTGCCAGAACGGCCAGCAGCACGAAAACGATCAGGACGAACAGGCCGAATGCAACCGTACGGCGGCGCAACAGGCGACGGATAAACAACCATGTTTCTGAGGATTTTACACTGGAGCCGGTCATCAGTAACGCACCCTCGGATCGACGGCCAGATAAAGCATATCAATGGCAAAATTTATCAGAACATAGAGCGCGGCAATCACCAGCAAGGCCCCCTGAATAACCGGATAATCACGGCGCATCACAGCCGACACCACCAGATTGCCAACCCCCGGCAAGCCAAACACCGTCTCTGTGACCACGGCACCGGAAATCAGCACAGCTGCGGTCAGGCCGATCACTGTCAAAATCGGGATCAGCGCATTTTTAAACGCATGTTTCATCACCACGCGTCTGCCATTCAGCCCTTTGGCACGGGCTGTGCGCACATAATCATCGCCCAGCACATCCAGCATAGAGGCGCGGGTAAAACGCATAATCAAAGCAGAAGACACAATACCCAGTGCGAAAGACGGCAGCACCAGATGCATCATCCGCTCGCCGAAACTTGTATCCGGCCCGCCATAGCCGGAAACCGGAAACAAGCCGTAGCGCACGGCAAATACCTGCATCAGCAGCAGGCCGAGCCAGAAGCTTGGAATACTGGCTGCAAACATCGCCAGCGCCGTTGCTGTCTGGTCGAAAAATGAGCCACGTTTAACCGCAGCATAAATGCCGACCGGCAATGCAATCGCACTGGCAATCAGAATAGAGAACAATGTCAGAAAGAATGTCGGCTCTGCCCGTTCCGCCAAGGCATGGGCAACCGGCTGACCGAGAAAAATCGACTGGCCCAGATCACCGCGCAGCAATTGCAGCAGGTAATAGCCATATTGCACCGGCAATGAGCGATCGAGACCGAGTTTAGCCCGCAGTCCTTCAATATCAGCCTGTGTCGCTTCCGGCCCCAGCATGACGGCAGCAGGATCACCCGGTGTAACGCGGACGATCACAAAAACAATCGTCACAACCAGAAACATGACCACGATCATGCCGATCAGACGCTGTATGATATAGCGTAGCATTCAGTCTCCACCCAATTCGGGAATACCCAAAACTTAAAGCCGCGCCGCCTCTCCTCCGAAGCTGGCGCGGCCTGTTTTATTTACTGCGTAACGGAAGCATTCCAGAAATAAGGCCATGGCGCAGGCGTTACACCATCCAGTTTCTTGGACTTGGCAGACAAATTGTTGAAATTACCGACCTTGATGAACGGCACTTCGTCGAACACAACTTTCTGCACATCTGCCCAGAGTGCCGCACGCTTCTGCGGGTCCGCTTCCGCATTAAACGCATCCATCACCTTGGCACGCGCCGGTGTATTCCACTTGCCCGGTGCACTGACAGAAAGAGGATCAATCAGAGCCGGTTCCGGCAGGAACGGACTATGCGTGATGTAAATATCCCAGAGCGCCGGATCAGCACGGCGCTGGGTGAGCGTTGCCCAATCCACCACCTGCATATCAACATTGAAACCGGCCAGTTTCAGATATTCAGCAGCAACCTGCGCCATCTTATAATGGAACTCATATTGACGGCTGGTGAGAATACGCAGCGGCTCGCCGTTATAATTCGCAGTTTTAAGCAGCGCCTTTGCAGCTTCCGCATCACCGACATTATAGCTGCCTTCCGATCCCGCATCTGTGCTCCAGATGAATTGAGACGGATAAAGTGACGGCTCGGCGCTGAAGAAATCCTTGCTGCCATAGGCGGCAGTCAGCATGTCCTCATTATTCAATGCGACCTGAACAGCTTTACGCAGATCACGGTTTGCAGCAATGCCTTTGGAGGTGTTCATAATGAAAACCGGCCAGCCGAATGGTTTGAGCATCACCGCATCCGAAGAGGCAGATCCGGACACACGGTCAAAAGCCTCAACCGGCAGCGCATCCACATAACCATACTGGCCGGAAACCGCAGCTTCTACGCGGGTATTGGCATCCGGCACCGGCACAAAACGGATTTCATCGAGATTTTGCTGGCGGCCACCGGCATAACCGCTCGGCTCGCCTTCCTGCGATTTATAACCGTCATAACGCACCAGCTGAATATACTGATCAGGCTTGCGCTCTTTAAATTGATAAGGGCCGGTGCCGACAAATTCGGTCATCGGTTCAGCCTGTTTTTCAGTAGGCAAAACAATCGCCGCGGAATTATTGAAGGCCAGCAGAGATGTCAGCGGTGCATAAGGCTGCTTCAGCGTGATTTTGATGCTGTAATCGTCAACCGGCTCAATGGCTTCGATCAAAGTTGCCGCCTGTTTGCCACGCGAGGCTAAAGTTGTCCAGCGCTTGAGCGATGCCACAACATCTTCCGATGTCATGTCTGTACCATCGTGGAATTTAACGCCCTCACGCAGTTTAATCAGATAGGTTTTTCCGTCGGCAGAGATTTCCGGAAGGCTGGCAGCCAGAAGCGGCGCCGGTTTCCAGTCTTTATCGAAAGTATAAAGCGTCTCAAACATATGCTGACTGACAATACCGACGAGATCAGCCGTTGAGACCATCGGGTCCAGTGTCGGCGGCTCACCAATAGTTGCCACATCCAGCACGCCGCCTTTTTGCTGCGCGAAAGCGGATGGTGTCAATGCGATTGTCGCGGCACCCAATAACAGTGCCAGTTTCATTGCCTGCATTTTCTGAACCCCCAATTGTTTGCCTGCATCAGGTGATGCAGCTCCTCCCCGGTATGATTTTTCATTTTGTCCAAAATAATGGACATTAGTCTATTTTACCGGATTGACGTATCTCAATACAGTATGCATAACTTGTCAAGGGGGCGACCAGCCTGACCGGTACGTTTTTTGACGTCTGAAAGGCAAGTCAACAGGGTCGCGGAATTTGTGAGGAAAAATGGAACCAAAACTTGCGGACCAATTGAACACACCGGCAATTGTCGTTGATCTGGATATTGCGGAAAGAAATATCCGTAATTTTCAGTCCTATGCGAACCAGCATGGTTTCAGGGTGCGTCCTCACATCAAAACGCATAAATTACCGGCGCTGGCCTATGCCCAGCTTGCAGCAGGCGCAGACGGCATTACCTGCCAGAAAATCTCTGAAGCAGAAGCCATGCTCGACGGCTTGCAAAAACAATATGGTCTCTCCCCTGACCTGCTGATTACCTATAATATTTTAGGTAGCGAAAAACTTGACCGGCTCAAAGCGCTCGCGCACCGCACAAAACTAAGTGTGGTTGCGGATAATCTGACTGTGATTAACGGCCTGTCCGAAGCTTTCGCCAATGAGGCACAGCCTTTAACGGTGCTGGTAGAGTGTAATACCGGTGCAGACCGCTGTGGTGTAGCAACGCCTGAAGCAGCAGCAGAACTTGCCAAGGCCATTCATAATGCTGCAGGGCTGCATTTCGGCGGCCTGATGACCTATCCGCCTGCCAATGCCCATGCAGCCGTTGAAAACTTCATGGAACAGGCAAAACAACAAATCGAAGCATCCGGCATTACAGTTCCGCTCATTACCTCCGGCGGCACGCCCTCAATGATGAGCGCGGCTGATGCCCCTGTTGTCACAGAATACCGCCCCGGCACTTATATTTATAATGACCGCTCACTGGTTGAGCGCGGTGCATGCAGTTACGATGATTGTGCGTTTTTTGTACTGGCGACCGTTGTGTCCGTTCCGTCTGACAACCGCGCGATTATTGATGCAGGCAGCAAAACGCTGACTTCTGACCTGTTCGGATTGAGTGGTTATGGCCATGTCCTCGGCCGCGATGATATCCGCATCGATCAACTGTCAGAAGAACACGGCCGTCTGGTCAGCGAAAAACCGATCAACCTCAAAGTCGGTGACAAAGTACGGATCATCCCAAACCATGTCTGTGTCGTTACCAATATGTTTGACAGCCTCTATATCCAGCGCAATGGCATGGTCACGGAAAGCTGGCCGATTGCAGCCCGTGGCAAGCTGGTCTGAGGTTAATCATGAGCGGACAGTTTCTCGCCATCGGTGAGGCAATGATCGAGCTTGCCCCTGATGGCAGCGGCTTGTTGCGGCAAGGCTTTGCCGGAGACACCTTCAATGCCGCTTATTATGCCCGTGCGGCGCTGCCATCAGACTGGCAGGTCAGCTATTTCACACTGCTCGGGCAAGACGCAATGTCCGATGCCATGCTGGCATTCATGGCACAAAAACAGATCGGAACCGACTATATAGGGCGCCATACATCGCGCATGCCCGGCCTTTATATGGTGCATCTCAATAATGGTGAGCGCAGTTTCTCCTATTGGCGCTCGCAATCTGCAGCGCGTCTGCTGGCAGAAAACAAAACTGCACTGCGGCAGGCCATTGAAACTTCTGATATTGTTGTTTTCTCCGGCATCACGCTGGCAATTCTTGAGGGTGACGGGGCTGATAACCTGCTCTCTGTTTGCCAAGAGCTCCGTGATACGGATAAGATTATCGCTTTCGACCCCAATATTCGTCCTCGCCTCTGGCCGGATCAGGATCATATGCGCTCGCAACTGATCCGTGGTGCCAAAGCCAGCAATCTGGTGCTGCCAAGTTTTGATGATGAGGCCGCCTGTTTCGGTGATTTGACGACAGCGGACACAATCAGCCGCTATCAAAGCTACGGGTTGAAGCGGATTATCGTCAAAAATGGTGCGGATGAAATTGAAGTTCTTTTTGACGGCCAGTCTTTTACTGTCAAAACAGCACCTGTCGCACAGATTGTTGATACAACGGGTGCAGGCGATAGTTTCAACGGCTCATTCTTGGGGCATTTTGCACAAACCGGCGATGCTGAGGCCGCCATCCGTTTTGCAGCGCAAACCGCAGCAAAAACCATTCAGCATTATGGTGCTCTGGTAGACTAGAGCGGTTTACGTTCATGTTGGATCACAGTGCTCGCTCTAGATTTTTTAGTTTGTCGCATTATCCCGACGTCAAGTTAATCCAACTTGACTGTGAAATGCTCTAAAAACAAAAGCCCGCCGGAATTTCCGGCGGGCTTTCTTTTCCAAAAAAGTGAAACACTTAGCGATAAACTATACCGCCGTCAGTCAGAATGGCCTGACCGGTAATATAATCAGAATCCGGCCCTGCAAGGAAAGAAACCAGCGCCGCCACATCATCCGGTGTTTGCGCACGGCCAAGGGCAATCCCTTCAACAAATTTCTTATAGGTCTCGCCCTTCGGTGCACCGGTAATTTCCGCAAAGCGTTCATCAATTTCCACCCACATATCAGTACCGACAATGCCCGGACAATAAGCATTCACGGTAATGCCCGCGCTGGCATATTCTTTCGCCGCAGCCTGCGTCAGCGCACGTACTGCAAATTTGGTTGCGGAATAAACGCCAAGCATCGCAAAACCATCATGACCGGCAATGGACGACGCATTGATGATTTTACCCTTCTGGCCGCGCTGCTTGAACTTCGCCGCAGCCGCCTGAATACCCCAGAGCACACCGTCAATATTGATCTTAAAGATCCGGTCAACTTCTTCCGGCGTCACTTCGGCAAGCGGCTTAACCTGCGCAATACCGGCATTGTTCACAATCACATCAAAACCACCGAGCTCTTTCTCGGTATATTCAATGGCCGCATAAATATCATCGCGCTTGCTGACATCGGCAGCAAAAGTCGTTGCCTTGCGCCCGAGCGCTTCAATCTCTTTGGCAACCGCTTCAAGTTTGTCTTCTTTCAGATCAACCAGTGTCAGATCAAAACCGTCTTTTGCCAGGCGCAACGCAATGCCGCGGCCAATGCCCTGAGCCGCACCGGTAACTAACGCAACCTTATTGGTAACAGTCATAATCATATCCTTTTCGTCTTGAGGATCGAAAACCTGCCGGTCAACATGCCTGCTATACACGGCCGCAATATGGCCTTTTGCAACGCATGTCTGCTACCGGATATGAGGGCAGAATTGCAGATTCCTGCATTAATTCATTGATTACAATCAATTTTTCATACAAGTCAGAAAACATCTCTCAAAACATCGCCGTTTACGGCGCTTGCTGCCCGGACAAATAATCTCTGAGAACAATTGCCTGATTATGATCTGTATCTTTCGCCGAATAAAGCAGCGTAACCGCCCCCTCGGAACAATGCTGCAAAAGCAGTTTCACAGGTTCGGGATTATGCCGCAATTCCTCACGATAGCGCCCGCAGAATGTCTGCCAGTTTTCCGGACTGCTTTCCTGATGATGAAACCATTGCCGCAGTTCCGTTGTCGGCGCGATCTCTTTGAGCCAGAGGTCAAGGGCAGCATGCTCTTTGCTCATACCGCGCGGCCAGATGCGGTCAACCAGCACTCTGAAACCATCATCCGGTGAGACATCTTCGTAAATCCGTTTCACTGCGATTTTCAACATTGCCCGTGCTCCTCCGGCATTGCCAAACATATTCAGGTTTATAGGATAATAAATGTCAGGTTTTTATAGTACAACTCCGGAACCGGTGTTATAGCAAAATCAGAACGGAAACAGGCAGAGTGAACAGTGCATTCAAAAGACCACACCGGACAAAGTGATAACAGACTTGCTGCGTTGGAGGTTTCATCCGTCAGCAGACATTTCGACACCACTGCCGCACTGCAGGATATTTCGCTGTCTGTTGCTTCCGGTGAAATCATCTGTCTTGTCGGCCACTCCGGCTGCGGGAAGACCACTCTGCTGAAGATTATCTCCGGTATTGATACGCCGGACAGCGGTTCGGTGTTCATTAATAACCAGCCTATTGTCAACGGTACGCATTTTATCGAACCGGAGCAACGCCGTGTCGGCGTAGTCTTTCAGAATTACGCCCTGTTCCCGCATCTGACAGTAAAGCAAAATGTCCTGTTCGGCTTGCGGAAAACACCGCGGGCAACAGCCTCGGCCCGTGCCGATGAATTGCTGGCTCTGGTCGGCTTGTCCCATATGGCATCCCGTTATCCGCATATGCTCTCGGGCGGTGAACAACAGCGTGTGGCATTGGCGCGCGCGCTGGCTCCGACCCCGGACATTCTGCTGATGGATGAACCCTTTTCCAATCTCGATCAGGGTTTGCGCCAGAAAGTACGCAGTGAAACCATAGCTCTGCTGCGCCAGCTGGGTACCACCGTTATTATCGTGACGCATGATGCCGAAGAGGCTTTGTCTGCCGGAGACCGGATTATCCTGATGAAATCAGGCAAAATCATCCAGCAGGGTACAGCGCATGAAATCTACGACCACCCGAACGGGCGTTACGCAGCTGATTTCTTCTGCAGTTTCAACGCTATTCCGGGCACAATCAAAAGCGGGACGATTGAAACTCCGCTCGGCACTTTTCCGGTCAGCAATACAGAGCTCAGCGACGGACCGGTAACAATGTATCTGCGACCTTCCCATATTCTTCCGGTGGCTGGCACAGATAATCTGCAGAACACAACTGAAGGCACAGTGACAGGCCGTCATTTTCTGGGCGAAACTGAAGAACTGCTCATCCGCACCGGTGATCTGCAAACGCCCCTGCGCATCCGGACTTCTCTCCGGTTACCGGCCAATATTCAGAAAATACATTTGCAGCTGGATACGGACAAAGCGCTCTTCTTCCGCGATTAAACGCACATACAACCTGCTCACAAAGGCTTGACTTGACAGTCAAAGTCAACCAATAGTTGACTTTATTAATCATAATTTCTGTCCATGCAGTTTCAATCATGAAAGAGATACAATGACCAGAACCGGATATGCGCAAGCAGGCTTTGCTCTCGTCCTCGGAACCCTTTTCGCAGGCGCTGCGAATGCAGAGGAAGTCAATATCTATACCACCCGCGAACCGGGTCTGATCCAGCCTCTGCTTGATGCCTTCAAGGCTTCCAGCGGTATTACGGTCAACACCGTATTCCTGAAAGACGGTCTGGCTGAGCGCGTTGCCTCTGAAGGTGAAAATTCCCCTGCGGACATTCTGATGACCGTTGATGCGGGCAACCTGATCGACCTGACTGAAAAAGGCCTCACCCAGCCTGTTTCGTCCAAAGTACTGGAAGAAGCCGTTCCGGCACAGCTGCGCGATGCTAAAGGTGAGTGGTTTGCCCTGTCCATGCGCGCCCGCGTTGTTTACGCTGCCAAGGATCTGGATGTTACCGCTCTGAATTATGAAGATCTGTCCGATCCGAAATGGAAAGGCAAAATCTGTATCCGTGCAGGTCAGCATCCTTACAACACAGCCCTGATCGCCGATTACATCGCCCATTACGGCGCTGAAAAAACCGAAGAATGGCTGAAAGGCGTCAAAGCCAATCTGGCACGTAAAGCTGCCGGCGGTGACCGTGACGGCGCGAAAGACATTGCAGGCGGCATTTGCGATATCGCAGTTGCAAACTCCTACTATGTCGGCCTGATGCGTTCCGGCAAAGGCGGTGAAGAGCAGGTCAAATGGGGTGAAAGCCTCAAAGTCATTCTGCCAACCTTCAAAGAAGGCGGCACACAGGTTAATATCAGCGGTGCGTCCCTTGCCAAACATGCCAAGAACAAAGACGCCGCTGTGAAGCTGCTTGAATATCTGGTCTCTGATGAAGCTCAGAAAATCTATGCGGAAGCCAATTTCGAATATCCGGTTAAAGCCGGTGCGCCGCTTGATCCGATTGTGAAATCCTTCGGTGAGCTGACAATCGACAAAACCCCGCTCACAGAAATCGTAAGCCATCGCAAACAGGCCAGTGAGCTGGTCGACAAAGTAGGCTTCGACAATTAATAAAAAAGCGCCGCTCTTTATGAATAATGAAGAGCGGCGTTTTTTATATTAAAGCAGTTACGACGACGATTCGTTTCAACTGCAACACTGAGAGAAAGAGCGGTTTTCCGTTTCAGGACAAATCAAAGCCGCTCCGGATAATGGCGAGCCTTAATATGCCAGCATATTCTAAAAGCCGGTTTTTCCGTGCCGGATCTTTATGGCTCTGCCTTTCAGCAGTCAGCGCGTTTCTGGTTTTTCTGCCGGTGCTGGCGCTTGCTTTACAAGCCGCTCAGGGTTCTGACGGTTTATGGTCACATTTTCTGGCCACAACATTACCGGTTGCATTCATTGATACACTCATTCTGCTGACCGGTGTCGGCATTATTGTTGCAATTGTCGGTACATCTGCAGCATGGCTGGTAACAGCCTATGATTTTCGCGGGCGCAAGATTCTGGAATGGGCTTTGCTGCTGCCGCTTGCTGTTCCGACTTACATTATCGCCTATGCCTATCTTGATATTCTGCACCCGATCGGCCCTGTTCAAAGCGCATTACGTGCGCTCTTAGGGTTTGCCAGCCCGCGCGATTTTCGCCTGCCGGATATCCGCTCCATGACCGGTTGCATTCTGCTGCTCGGTTTTGTGCTCTATCCTTATGTCTATATACCGACACGGGCGATGTTCCTCACCCAGTCTTCTTCATTGATTGATGCGGCACGGACTTTAGGTGTCACCCGTAATGCGATTTTCTGGCGTGTGGCTCTGCCAATGGCACGCCCTGCCATTGCCGTCGGCATCAGTCTCGCTTTGATGGAAACACTGAACGATATTGGTGCGACTGAATTTCTCGGCATCCGCACGCTCACCGTTTCCATTTATACAACATGGGTCACGCGCTCAGACCTGCCGGGAGCTGCACAAATTGCACTGGCGCTTTTGCTGATCGTTGTCTGCCTCGTCTCGCTTGAACGCTGGGCGCGGCGCAAACAGCGTTTTTCATCCAGTGCAAAACGCAGCCAGCAATTCACGCCACATAAAGTCAGCGCAACACGTGGCGGCATGTTCTTTTTGCTGGGGCTTACACCAATCCTGCTCGGTTTTGTCTTTCCGGCTATTTATCTGGCGACTGAAGCATGGAAACGCATACGTTTTGCCGGTATTTCGCCGCGCCTTTATGATGAAATCATCAATACGGTGATACTGGCTTCGGTCGCGACGATCGTTACACTCACCATCGGCCTGATCGTTGCCTATGCGATCCGGCTACGTCCGGGCAATGCATCGCAATGGTTTTTCCGCTTTTCCACCATGGGCTATGCAGCCCCGGGAACGGTGATTGCGATCGGCGTGCTCATTATTACCGGCGCAGCGGATCGCTTTATCAGCCAGATCGCCATGTCATGGTTTAATATGTCGGTCAGCCTGTTCTTGCTGGGCTCCGGCGCAGCATTGATCTATGCCTATCTGGTACGCTTTCTAGCAATATCCGCCGGTAGTATTGATGCGGGGTTCAACCGTATTCCTGTGACCTATGATCAGGCCTCCCGAACATTAGGTGAGACGGCAACCGGCACATTCCGGCACATTCATTTGCCTCTGTCCAAAACAGCGCTCAGTGCAGCGGCATTGCTGGTCTTTGTTGATTGCGTGAAAGAGCTTCCCGCTACTCTGCTGCTGCGCTCTCTCAACATCGAAACACTGGCAACCCATCTTTACGGAGAAGCGGCACGCGGTACCTATGAGGAAGCCTCGATTGCAGCACTGGCAATTGTTGCCATCGGTATCCTGCCGGTCATTGTCTTATCCCGTGTTGGGCGCCGCCTGTAAGCTACCTGCTCTCTGTAGCCACCTCCTGATGCAGCCACTCAATAAACAGCTTCACAGCAGGTTTTTGTGCATTTTCGGGTAAGGTCAGCACATAATAAGCAAATTGTGTCGGCCAGGGGCGGTTTATTGCAAGAGCAAGACGCCCTGCCGCAATTTCCGGTCTGGCATAAATATCCCGCACAAGGGCGATTCCCTGTCCCGCCTCCGCAGCACGCAATAACAGGAAATCATCATCGAAAGCGCTGCCCCGCTCCGCTTCCGATGTCGGTTCCACACCGCAGGCCGTAAGCCACAAACGCCAGTCAGCACGATCTGAATCCTGCAGCAAAGGATAGGCCAGACAATCTGAAGGCTCATCAATAGCAGGCCCCGAAGCCAGCAATGCAGGGCACATCACCGGCACAAGCTCCGGCGCAATCAAAGGCTGCACATCATAAGACGGATAATCACCAAGCCCGTGACGGATCGCTATATCGACACGTCCGCCATGCAGGTTGGTTAAGCCGGACGATGCCTCAACACGGACTTCAATCTCCGGATTTTGTTCCATAAATTTGCCCAGACGCGGCACCAGCCATGAAGCAGCAAAAGAAGGCAGCGTGCTGACAGTCAAAGTCTGCTGCCCCGTGCTTGTCTCAAGAGTGGCAAGACTCGCTTCAATCTGTGCAAATGCCCGCATCAATGCGGGATAAACACCCGCCCCTGCTTCCGTCAGTTCCACACCATATCGGGTACGTCTGAAAAGCGTTACGCCTGTCCGCTCCTCAAGCAGACGGATTTGCTGGCTTACAGCACCTGACGTTACTCCCATCGTCTCAGCTGCACTCTTAATGCTGCCCGTGCGTCCGGTCTCGGTAAAAGCCCGTAAAGCCAGCAATGGCAAAACCTTGCCCATAATTTAGTTTTCCTAAACTTAATAATCAGAATCAATCGTTTTATAAATACACTATTACCAAATAAATATGTCTGCAGATGACGCTACCACAATTTAGATTTTCTGACACATCATCAAAAGGAAAAAATGATTGAACTTTATAGCGATTCATCCCCGAACGGGTTCAAAGCAACCATTGCCCTTGAAGAAACAGGCTTAGACTACACACTGCATCATATTCAGATTGAACAGGGTGAACACCGCGGTGCGGATTTCCTGAAACTCAATCCGCATGGGCGCATACCTGTCATCACGGACAATACAACAGGAATAGTGCTGTTTGAATCTGCTGCTATTCTGCTCTACATCGCTGAAAAATCCGGCCAGCTCCTGCCAAAATCTTTTGCGGAGCGCTGGCAGGCACTTCAATGGCTGCAATTTCATTCGTCCAGCATGGGGCCGATCTTTGGTCAGCGTGCTCATTTCGAAATCTTCGCTGAAACCAAATTACAGCCCGCTATTACCCGTTACCAAAAACTGACAAACGATATTTATCAGGTGCTCAATCAACGGCTGAGTAACGCTGAATATTTTGCCGGATCAGAATATTCCATTGCGGATATAGCGGCCTTCGGCTGGACACATATTGCTCAGATTTGTGGCTTCAATTTCGATCACCATCCGTACTTAAGCAACTGGCATCAAAAAATTGCTGCGCGGCCTGCTGTATTGCGCGGCATTACTTTGCCGCAACCGGCTACCGGTCCTTAGCCTCGATCTGCCAAGTTTTCTATTCCTTGAAAGCCTTATCATGAACAACAATCTGTCTGCTTCGGAAATTACATCCGGTATGTCATCAGAAGCCTTTGCGCACCATCCGGGTTACACCCGTATGTTTGCGGCCAATCAACTTACGATTGGTATATTTCTGCCGCTTCGCTTTTATCAAGGCGATATGCGTGTTCTTGAAGGTCAAACTGCCCTCGTCAAAGACATTGACCAACGCGGATTTGCTTCCGTCTGGGTGCGGGATGTTCCGCTATATGATCCGTCTTTCGGTGATGCCGGCCAGATTTTTGATCCGTTCACCTATCTTTCCTATCTCGCCGCACAAACAACCAGAATTTCACTGGCAACCGGCAGTGCGATTTTCTCCCTGCGCCACCCGATTGATCTCGCCAAAGCAGCAAGCACCATTGACCATTTGTCCGGCGGGCGGCTTGTTCTTGGAATAGCATCAGGCGACAGGCCGGTAGAGTTTCCGGCCTATGGTTTAGATCTGGATACAAGAGCTGAGCGTTTTGCAGAAACGGTCATTTACTTTCGTCAATTACTGGCAGAAAGCTCACTGCCGATACGCTCGAGTTTGGGAGAACTTGCACAAGCAGAGTTTTTGCCAAAGCCAGCTTATGGACGAATTCCTTTGCTGGTCACAGGATCAAGCCGCCAGACACCACAATGGATAGCCGAGCATGCGGATGGCTGGCTGACTTATCCGCAACAGACACATACACAAGAAGGGCCGTTACGTCTGGCACAGAATATCCGTCGCTGGCGCGATGCAATTCCTGACCGCGGATTTCGCCCGCATGTCACGAATGAGTGGCTGGAGTTGACCGAGGATCCTGATTTCCCGCGTACACCACTCAATGGCGGCTATGTTTTGAAAACAGGCCGTAAGGGACTGATTGACCTTCTTGGAGAATGGCAGCAAGCCGGCGTTAATCATGCGGCACTTGGTATGCAATTTGCGTCACGTCCGCCATCAGAGATTATACAAGAATTGGCAGAAGAAGTTTTACCTTTGTTTCCCTCTCTTGCTGGCGCTGCACCATCAAGCATAAAGTGGTAGATTGTCACTGCTTTATGCAC
>NZ_JBHEEE010000014.1:0-39616 GCF_041929865.1 Pseudochrobactrum lubricantis | reverse complement strand
GCGCCGCCCTTCCCGCGTCAGTCGATCGTGACCCTATGGGCCGAAACGGGCTTGACGTGAGCCTTGGCGTAGCAGCGAATGGGCGGGCTTGGATGCCAAGACCGTTCATTGCGTTGTGGAGACTGGCAAACGGCGAGGCTGGTTCGGTGAGCTGGCCGTCAGTGCCGGCGAATAGAGCGCGGTGCCATTGGCAGACGCTATCAATTGATTTGTTTTATCGATGGATAAATTCTTCTAATACCTTGGTCCTATACTATAGTCGATGCTTGAAATTTTCTTCCAAGCTGCTCTAAATACGCCCCACACAGTGAAGTTCGTTGGCTATACGTATCATATATATTCCTCTCGTTTCTGTGTGCATTTCGAGCGGAATACTGGATCGAACGCCCCTGCCTCAACGGCTGCGCAAACGATTTTCCCCACGCCTGCGGCGTTCCTCGCGATCCAAAATCGCTTGGCTACGCCGTCCTCCACTGTGTTCCGGCCCTTACGGGTGATGCAGAGCCTGAGTTCGCTCCGTTTCATCCGCATTGGCACAAGAAATGGAGAGGAATACTCTGATGACGAACCTAGTGAACTACATCAAGTTTGACGGCGATAAGGTCGCCGGAAACATTGCAACCATCACGTTCGATATCGACCTCGTAGGCGAAGCGGTTAACAGCGAAAATCCCAAAGCTCCTGTTTACCGCCTTTATGGCAAATCCCCCCGCAATCGCCGGATTGAGATCGGCGGGATATGGCGCAAGAAAAATCAGCGCGATTGCGATTACTACACACTTACCGTCAGCACTGGCTTTGCCAAGCTAAACGCCAACCTCGGGCGCTATCCGGGGCAGGACGATGACAGCCTGATGGCCGTGATCCCTTGGGACTGAAGCAATAAGGGCGGCGACAACGCCGCCCCTTCCCTGCCACGCCGCAAGTGCGGGCAGCACATAGCAAAATCCCCCATTTTGCTTTATGTAGCATCTCGGAAGTGAGGTGCTTTATGATTCAGAAAAACTTGCTCTTATGCGCGCTTGTGCTCGCGATCGGCGGTGCTGATGCGGCTGCGCAGAGCATCAACAAATGGCCGATCTGTGGTCGTGCCAAGCGCATTACCTGCATTGTCGATGGCGATACATTTTGGATGGATCGTGTCAAATACCGGCTTCAGGGTGTGGACACGCCTGAAACCGGCGATGGTGCCAAATGTGCGCGGGAACAAAAACTTGCTGATGCTGCAACTCTTGAATTGCAGCGGCTCATGGAAACGAACCACCTCTATTTCCAGCGTCACCACAATGACCGCTATGGGCGGGTTATAGTGACGGTGCGAACGCAATCAGGTGATGACATTGCCGATCTGCTTGTTCGCAGCGGTCACGGTCGCCCCTATTATGGCGGCCGTCGCGATGCATATGAATGGTGCCGTGGCGGCTGATTATGCGCGGATTGCCTTCGCGACTGTTTCAGGCGCTTGCTGGATGACCTTCAAAAACAGAACTGCGGAACGATCAGGTTGACGGCGATTTTGCTCCCAATCCCTGATTGTTCCAGCGGACAGACCGTAGCGCTTGGCAAATTCGGCTTGCGACAGTTTCTGACTTTTGCGGATCGCGGCAACATCGATCGTTTCTGGAACGAACACCGCTGCGGGTTCAGCCCGACCTTCAGCGATAGCAAGTGCTTCCTCGGCACTCTGGATAAGCTCTATAGCAAAACTCATGCTTTGTCCTTTCTATGCCTGTAGGCATCAGCAAGCTTTGGCAGGATTCGGGCCAGCTCGTTGCGTTCCGCCTTTGTCAGATTGCCCTTCTCGTTCTTGCCGTAGATTGCGAGGGCAAAGACTGGAATATCCCCGCCCCCGAAATAATGTATCGTGCGGAAACCTCCGCTTTTTCCTTGGCCTTCGCGGGCATGGCGCAATTTTCGCGCACCGCCTGTTCCGGCCATTAGCGCCCCAGCTTCGGGATCGGCGGCGATCATGGCAACAATTTCCTGAAGCTCGTCGTCGGAAAGGCCACATCGCTTAGCCTGCGCCAGAAAGATAGTTGTCTGGATTACGCTTTGCATCGGTCATCACGATACGGCAGTGCCGTATAGATTTCAAGCAAATATACGGCAATGCCGTATAGCATCCGCGCATGCGGATTGGGTGGGGAAGGTGCGGAAACCGGGTTTGGGGGTTTCCGCTGCAACATGCAAAAACCAGACGAGCAAGGAGACTGCCCGTCTGGTTCCTGCGCTGCGCGAATGATGCGCAGCGCCTTGCGGATTTGTGTTGTGTTGTGTCAGGCGGCGATTTCTTCCTCGTCGTCGTCCTCGCCATCTTCCTCTTGATCGCCGTAAAAATGGCTCATGCCATGACCGTCCATGTGATTGACCGTTTCGCAGTCATGATCGGTTGCGAAGCGGGTGAGTTCGGCAGGCAGCCATGCGCCATCCAGTTCGGCGGTTGCGCGCTCCACAAGATCGGTCTTTTTGAAGGGCGCAAGGCTGGTTGCGAGGTCTTTGCCTTTGATCTGCTCGACGGCTGCGAGAATGACGGTCTTGGTGCTGCGCTCCAAGAAACCGAGATCGGAAAGCGTCGTCCATGCTTCGGGGGTGGTGCCGAGTGCATCGGCGATCTGATCGCCATGCACCTTTGCACCGGAAAGCTGATATTGCCCGAAAGGACGCAGCGAAAGCGCGGTGAACACGGCCAGATGCTGCAACAGATCAGCCTGTGACATTTCGAGGAAATATGTCCACCAATCGGCAGGGCGCGGCGGCAAGCTGCTGCGCAAGTCTTGTCTGCGCTGCTCGATTTCGATCAGGGGTTTCATAGTCTGGTTCTGGATATGGCTTGCGGCATCGGCCTTTTCTGCTTTGAGGGTGCTGGCGCTGACGGAGGCATACATTCCAAAGAATGTTGCCGCCTGGCTGTGAACGGTGATGGCTAGGGCAACATGGGCATTGCTGCACAGATCAGCCGCGATCGCTGCGGTTCTGACCGCTGCGAGTTCATTTTGCATCTTGGCGCTTGGGGTTGGCAAACCTTCGGGGCTGGTTTTGCCTGTACCTTGTGCGCCGGATGTTTTCGGTGCGGATTTGAGCAAGCCGCGTTCTATGCGAATATCGCCATTGTAGCTTGTGACGATAGCGGCGCTGGCGCGCGCCTTGTCCTCGTCCAGATATTCGCTCGTCTTGAATGAATCGATCTGCTCGGACAGCTCCTTATATTCATCATAGAGCGCATCGTCGTCCGTCTGATCGAGCTGGATTTCGATTGCTCCCATGCGCTCCACAAATTCATCAAACAGGGCTGATTGTTCGTCGGAAAGCGGAATGTTCTGCGGATAAACCCGCCCCTTATATTCCTGCTCCAACTCCCAATATTGGCCGTCGAAGAAAAACACCTCCTGCCAGCCTTCGGCCTTGACCTCCTTGATCAGGGCATCGATCTTTTCGGCGGCAAGCTGATCGAGCAAGGCGGCATCGGTCAGGTAAATGCCCCTGTCACCTTCGGCAAAAAGGTCTTGGTGAATAATGCCTCCTGCGGCCTGATAGGCTTCCAGTCCGACAAGCTTCACGCGCTTGTCGGTGACAGGAACCTCCCCTTCTGTCAGCGCGGTGCGGATGGAATGGGAATGTGCGCGGGGATTCGCGGTAAAGACGTTGCGCTGGCGCTCCTGATCGTCGCTGATGGCATAGGCGGCGACCTGATCAAATTCGAGTTTTCCGTCTGTATAGGCGGCGAGGATTTCGGGCGCGACCTTGCCAAGCTTCATCCGCTTTTTGACGACTGTTTCACTGACGCCAAAGGCTTGCGCCACGTCCTCGATGCTCTTACCGGCATCGATCTGCGCGGCAAAGGCGCGATACTGGTCAGCGGGGTGCATGGGCGCGCGGATGACGTTTTCTGCGAGCGATATTTGCTCCTGATCTTGATCGCTGTCGGCAAGGCGGCAGGGGACGAGAAAGCCCTTTTCGAGCTGCTTGTTTTTGGCAAGCGTTTGCAGGGCGCGCAAACGGCGACCGCCAGCGATGACATGATAATGTCCATTCTTCTCGGCGGGGACGATGACGAGCGATTGCAGCAAGCCATGAACGGGGATGGATGCAATCAGATCATCCACATTTTCCGCATCTGTGGTGCGCACGTTCAAAGGTGAAACGGCGAGTTTTGCGAGCGGGATTTGCAAGAAATTCTGTTGTGTAGACATGGCGGGTATCTCCTTTTTTTCCGCGTTGGGCGAAGCCGCTCCCATCCGCACGGGAATTGCTTCAGCTATTCCAAGGGCGGAGGGGGGGTGGGCGCAGCCCGCCACACGACACGGCAACGAGCTGTCAGGGGATTGGATCGAGAGAAAACCGGAAGGTTCGCGCGCAGCGTGAAAGCCGGTTTTGTCGCAGAGCCAACGCTTGCGCCCGTCCCTTGACCGATCGGGGACGTGCCGGCAGGCGGAAGAACGAATGAAGCCGGCCAAAGGCCGTCTGCTTATTTTCTAAGAAGCCTTCGCCTTCTCTACAGCGCTATTTTGGGGCGCGTTCAGGCTCCGGCTCGGCCTCTTCGAGGCCGTGACATTGCATCGCGGTCGCGACAGGTTTTTCATCAGCCATTCAGGAATGTGATATGTTTCCTGTGATGAAAGAATTGCGGGGAATGAATTTGAACAGAAGGTTTTTTGTTTTTGGCGGCATCGTGGCGCTGAGCGGTTGCCAGACCGCGGCGCCAACTGATGACGCCATGACTGTTCGCACAGATCGTGTCAGCGCGCGGCGCGTGGTTGCTTATGAGACAACGGAGCGTCCAGGCACGATCATTGTCGAGCCGTCGAATTACACGCTTTATCTGGTGCAGCCGGAAGGCAAGGCCATTGCCTATCCGGTAGGGGTAGGCAAGGCAGGCCATAGCTTTAGCGGGCGTGCAACGATCGCACGCAAGGCTGAATGGCCGACATGGACGCCGACTGCGAACATGATCGCGGCCGATCCTGCCGGCCGTGGTAGCCTTGCTGGCGGCGTTCAGGGTGGTGCTGCTAATCCGCTGGGAGCGCGCGCCCTGTATCTTTATCAACGCGGGCGCGACACGCTTTACCGGATTCATGGCACGAATGATCCGGCTTCGATTGGAAAGTCCGTTTCGAGCGGATGCATTCGCATGTTCGACCGCGATGTGATCGAGCTTTATGACCGTGTGCCGCAAGGCTCACAGGTCATTGTCAGGGCATAGATTGCTATAGTGCGTCACGACACGACAATAAGCTTCTTATGAGCATCAGTATTAAATCAGTATTGAATCACCATAAAATTCATCATGCTAGATCAGGATCTAACTTAAAGGGAATTCAGCCCTCCAGCAGTTTCAAGCTTCTCCCTATTCTCGTGTATCAGGCTTGCGTAAAACTCTGCGATCGCCCGAACCCTTCGGGATTGTGCAAGGTCAGAGTGAATAGCCAGCCAGATTCCTTGGTCGATGCCAAGGTCTGCTTCCAAGCAAACAAGGTCGTTCTGGCGCGCAATGAAGTGCGGCAGCACAGCTAGGCCGACACCTGCGAGAGCGGCGGAAACCTGCGCCGAGAGGGTTGTTGTTGCCAGAACCGGAGCACGGCCGCGCAGTATCCGCTCGACCCATTGGGCAGCAGGAAGATGGCCATATGTCTCGCACCAACCAATAAAACGGTCCGTGTCGAACCGGGCATCCTCACGCTTTGCAGGCCGGCCAGCTATGTAGCCTTGAGAGGCGTAAAGACCGTAACCGAGCGCTCCCAAACGCCGGATCGTTACGTTGCCACGCTCAGGCTTGACCATCCTGACAGCCAGATCGGCATCGCGGCGGTGCAGATTGACCGCCTGAACATCTGTCACCACTTCAAGGGTCAGGTCCGGATACTGATCGGTCAGTCCCGGCAAAGCAGGGATTATCAGATGGTTGGCAAGCGTCTCGGCCGTCGCCAGACGCACCCGACCGGCAATTTCAGTTTGAGCAGCAGACCCTTCCGCAAAGGCTTCGGCTGCCTGTTCAAGTGCCTCCGCACGCTCCAGCAGCGCGGCACCATCGTCGGTTAGCCGGTAGCCATTCTGGTGACGGCTAAAGAGAGTCAAACCGAGCGCGGCTTCCAGTCGCTCGATCTGGCGCGACACGGTGGCGAGGCCGCTCCCGAGGCCGGCCGCCGCGCCACTCAACGACCCGTTGCGAGCGATGGCGAGGAACACCCGCGCATCGTCCCATCGTAGGCGGCTGGCCTCCCGCTTTCCAATATCGGAAATCAGCTTACGAGTTTTTGTGGGTTTCTTCATCGAAATAGAAAACCATATTTGTCTCCGAAGAACAAGGAGCAAAGCAATGCAACAGCGAACACTTGGTCCCGATCTATCTGTTTCCGCAATCGGACTCGGCTGCATGGGGATGAGCGAATTCTATGGTCCACGCGACGACGAGGAATCGCTGGCGGTTCTGCAGCGGGCGGTCGATCTTGGCATCGATTTCCTCGACACCGCCGATATGTATGGGCCGCATCACAATGAGGACCTGATCGGCCGCTTCCTCGCCGAAAGCGATGCCACGGTTAAGATTGCCACCAAGTTCGGCATCGTGCGGAAGCCCGGCGAATACGCCCGCAGCATCGACAACAGCGTCGATTACATGCGCCGCGCCTGCGAAGCCTCGCTCAAGCGGCTTGGGGTGGAGCGGATCGACCTCTACTACGTCCACCGCATCGACCGCGAACAGCCTATCGAAGAAACGATGGAAGGGCTGGCTGCCCTGACGCGCGAAGGGAAGATCGGTCATATCGGTCTTTGCGAGGTAAGCGCCGAGACGCTGCGCCGCGCCCATGCCGTCCACCCTGTCACGGCGGTTCAGACCGAATACTCCCTCTGGACCCGTGATGTGGAAGCCGAAATCTTGCCCACATGCCGCGAGCTGGGCATTGGCTTCGTCGCCTATTCACCGCTCGGGCGCGGCTTCCTGACAGGCCGGTTTCAGGCGGGGTCGCAATTCGAGGATAGCGATTTCCGAGCGGGCCTGCCGCGCTTCGCCCCGGATAATGCGACGACCAATGCCGCTCTGGTCGATGTGGTGCGCGGCATCGCGACGGCAAAGGGCTGCACCCCTGCGCAGATCGCCTTGGCATGGCTGCTTTCCAAGGGTGACGACATCGTGCCAATTCCCGGCACCAAACGGCTGAAATATCTGGAAGAGAACGCCGCCACCTCGTCGGTTCTTCTAGATGCGCAAGAGGCCGATGCTCTCGAAAGGGCGATTTCCAACCTACCTATCGTTGGGGAGCGATACACCGCCGAAGGTATGAAGGGGTTGAACGCATGACGCAGGATCGTCGCTCGAAAGCCCTTGCTCTTCTTGAAAGTCTCGATCCCGAAGCCCCGTCTCGCGTTGCCGAAAATCTCGATGCGCTTTCGGACGATTTCCTTGAGGTCGTCTTGGGGTTTGCTTTCGCGGATGTGGTGTCGCGGCCCGGCCTCGACCTGCGCACGCGTGAAATGCTCACCGTATCGGCTCTTATGGCGATGGGCACCGCGCCCGGTCAGCTTGAGTTTCATATTCGTGCTGCACTCAATGTCGGCGTCACCCGCGAGGAAATCGTCGAAATACTTCTCCAAATCGCCGTCTATGCTGGCGTCCCCGCCTGTATGAACGGCATCGCTGCCGCCAAGAAAGCTTTCTCGGCCGCCACCGCATCATAACAATTCGCAGAAGCGACCTGCCGCGCAACGCGGTGGGCGCTTGCGCTCAAGAATCTAAGGCTCCTCTTAAATGCAAGAACAACATGAAATCGCATCGTGGCGAAACTGGTTAGCGGTAGGCGTTCTTGGCGTTGGCTCGTTTGCCATCGTCACTACAGAACTGGCACCAATCGGCATTCTTTCTTCAATAGCGAATGATCTTGGAGAGAATGAAGCAAAGGTTGGCCTTATCGTAACCGGCTACGCTTGGATTGCAGCCGTTGCCGCTTTGCTGTCTGCAACTATGTTAGGCCGAATACCGAGAAAGCCACTTCTCGGAAGCCTGATGCTGGTGTTGGCGTTGTCCAGTGCGGTGGCTGCCATATCCACGAACTTTCCGGCACTATTCGGGGCAAGGGTCATTGGCGCTATAGCCCATGGCGCGTTCTGGGCCATGATCGGCACGCTCGGAGCGCAGATCGTTCCGGCCAGATATGTCGGCGTGGCAACTTCGATCATTTTCGGCGGGGTGTCAGCAGCCAGCGTCTTGGGCGTCCCGTTGGCAGGGATGATAGGACATCACGAAAGCTGGCGAACTGCGTTCGGTGTTATTGCCGTTCTGTCTTTCCTGACAGCCGCCGCGATCATGTTTTCGGTGCCCCGTGTGTCGGCTGCGGCACCCGTTGGACGGCAGGCGCTTATCGTAATTGCCCGCGATCCTACCTTCGTTCGTATCTATGGCGCGACAGCATGTGCGATCACCGCCCATTTCGCCGCGTTCACCTACATTGAGCCATTGCTCGCCGAGGGTCTGCGCATAGAGCCAAAAGTACTTTATGCGCTTCTTCTTGCGTTCGGACTCGCTGGCCTTCTCGGGAATGTCATGACGGGCATTTTTGTGGACCGCTATCTCAAACCGCTGGTGTTGGGATCGCTGGCGCTGATGGCGATTTGCTTGGCGGGGCTTGGAGCGTTCGGCGCGAACGCTGACTTGATCGCGGTAGGTATCCTGTTGATGGGCTGGGGGATCGGTGTCGCAGCCGTTTTCGTTGGCTTCCAGACTTGGATTCTACGGACGGCGGGCGATGCGGCGCTGCCAGCGTCCGCGATCTATGTCGCCATTTTCAATGCTGCAATCGGCACCGGCGCATTGTTGGGATCGGTCGTCATTTCATTCACCGATCTGAACAGCCTAATGATAATTGCGTCCCTTGGTCTTGTTGGCAGCCTCGGCCCGGTGATTTTTCTATCAAGAGCGGCAAGCGTAATGGTGCAAACTAAGTGACGATTATCCGGCGGTTTGTCATCTTCATCGAACCGCCGAGACAAACATATCGGTTTAGCGCCAGACTAATTCTGGTTTTGGATAAACAAGCATAGTTTCAGGCTTCAAGCATTTTTTGCCATTGTAGACTCCGCCCTCTGATACTGGCTTTCCCTGATCAGTGAGACATACGGCTGTCAGGTCATAATGTACGGGAGTCGTATCTGTTGTGGCAGTGGTGCAGCCTGAAACGACAAACACAGCCAAAGCCGCAAAAGAATTATATTTCATATGTGATCCTCGAAGATTAATTGGAAATGGAAGCCGCTATATTTCAAAGCCTTTTGATGGGGATTGCTCATGTGAATGGGCGCGGGCATGCGATTGCGTATTAGCTTGCTCGATAGCGCTGGCTCGCGAACCAATTGTTTCTGCGTAAGCAAAGCTTCTGCACAACTCATGTATTTTATGATTTGGAAAATTTGGGAGAACTTGGGACAAGCGTTCCCGATCCAGACCTTTCGAACCGTCATGCGCTTTGAAGTGCGTTCCCATATCTTCGACAAAACTTCGCAATTCCTGAATTGCATTTTTGTATTCGCCTCGGGCGATGATTTCCGAAAGCGTATGACTGGGGACGTTATCGACCATGCGGACAAGGGTTTGCGCTTGCTGTGACAAGTCGTTGACCGGCTGGCTCATACGCTGGCGAAACCGTTCCTCGTCGCGCGTCAGGTCTGCGGTCATTGTATGATGAAGCTTGCCGTAATCATGCATGGCCGCAACGGCGAGCGGCAGCATGTCGATCGCCTTTTCTCTGGCCGCATCAGCACGGCCGAAAAGATTTTTCGTGCCATGCAGTTCGCCTAGACTTTGAGGATGGTTGCGGATTTCCTGCGCGAATTCTGAGACCGGTCGGCGCTCGACCTCGATGCGCCTTTGCAGCTCGGCCAGTACGGCTTGCGGATCTTGCCAGACTGCGGCGACTGCTTTTGCAAGGTCTGCTCTGAAGGATCGGACTTCTGGCAGCGTCTCGATCCTTTCAGCCACGCTCTGCGAGACGCTTTGCGGCCAATCATGCACTGCGGAGATCAATGGGCTTTGGTGAAGGTTCTGCACCTGTTGACTGAGCCCGGACGCAACAAAGGTAATTTCGTCGCCTGATTGCGGACGGGGTTCAGGCAGATCGATGACATTGCCAACGATGATCGAGCCATCATAGCGCTGCATCATGAAATTCGGTCCGGCCGCGCCGGTGAACCGGCCATGATAGCCTTCGCCGGGTTCAGTCGTCGCCATATAGGTTCCATCCCATGAAGTGACATGGGGAGCCTGAGCCGGCCGGAATTTTTCTATCGCTTTTTGAGCGACTTCGAGGGCATTCACGCGCTCCGGGTTTGCGATTTCTGCGAACATGCGGCGCATGGGAGCCAGATCGCCGTCTTCATGGGCGGCGATGGAAACGACTATCATGCGCTCGGCGGATATGACGCCGAAGTCGAGGGGATGGCCGGCCTGCTCGCCAAGCGCTTCGAAGAATGCGCGTTGCGTGCGGCCGTTGCCTTCGCGGAAGGGATGAACTGAATTCAGCCGTGCGAAAGCATCGGCGGCTTCATTGGTGAAGGTCTCGCGATCGAGGCCGCGCAAAAGATTGCGCGAGTGCAGATCGGATATGAGGCTGTTTAAGCCGGCATCAATCTGCCGATTGACGGCGAAGCCCTTGCCGCCACGCTTCTGCATGGTCGGCATTGAAGCCTGCGAGCCGTCGGCGAAGGTGAATGGCTGGTGGCGCAGCTCACCAGCCCATTCAAACACGTCCTGAAACAGATGCTTGTGCAGCGCCTGAAGGTGGGCTTTATCGAAGGTCGGTGCGGGGCCGCGCCCTTCATCGAGCTGAACAGCGCGAACCGATACGACACGAGCCACATGGCTTTCGAGCATGTCGTAATCGGTAATATTTTCCAGATTCTTGAGCGTATCGCTTTCGGGATAGGTGAAGGACATTGCGCTTAACGTCCGCGCAATGCCTTAGCCTGTTCCAGCATTTCATCGGAATCGATTTTGCCAGCGATATAAGCCTCATAAATCGGGTCCATTTCCGGACCTGCGGCGGCACCTTCGATTGCGTTCGAGCGAATAGCACGCCGAACGCTCTTGCGGCGGCGCTCCATTTCCTCGGCGCTGATTGCCGGGGTGTGGGTCTTATATGCAAGTGCCATGATCATTCCTCACATTGTTCGGTCTGTCCGTCCTGCGCTTTTAGCGCTGTGTGTTTGGCTCGCTTTGGCTTTCGGCAAGCTGTGACATGCGTTCATACTGATCAAAGGGCAGGATAACGACTGTTGGCCTGCCATGCTTTGTCAGCGTAATCGGTTCACGCATGGCTTCATCATGATAGCGCCCGAACTGGCGCACAAAATCGACGCTTGTAATCGTCTTTTCACTCATGAGCTTGCCACTCGCATTTTTGCAATACTTATATTCTGCATAATACAGAATTTGCCAAAAATATCAATGAATGCCGTGTGTTACATGATAAAAAAAGCGCGACTTGACGACACGCGATCGCGCCTTATGCGGCGCGTTTGCGTGTTTTTCTCTTGTGTCCCAAGCCCATATCTTTTGCGAGCTGCGAACGCGCTGCGGCATAGCCGGGGGCGACCATTGGATAATCTGCGGGCAAGTTCCATTTTGCGCGATATTCGTCAGGCGTCATTCCGTGCTGTGACGACAGATGGCGCTTGAGGGATTTGAATTTCTTGCCGTTTTCAAGGCAGATCAGATAATCGGGTGTGATCAATTTTTTGATTGGCACGGCCGGAACAAGCTTTTCCTCCTGCGGCGGGGCTTCGAGGCCGGTGACAAGATTACTCAATGACTGATGCACTTGCCCGATAAGAGAAGGCAGGTCAGCGACTGGCACGGGGTTATTGGAGACGTATGCTAAAACCAGATCTGTTGTCAGTTCAACGAGATCGGTGGCGGTATTCTTATGCTCTGGACTCATTTTCTACTCCTTTGGGGGGGATGGCAAAGGCTTCGCCTTTGCTATCGCATATTTTTCATGGCTATGAAAAAGAAAGCCTGCCGTGGCGGGCTTTTATCAGGGGGCGAAGCCCCCTGCCCCGCCTTAGCGGGTTTTTTTGTTCCATTCGGCACCGACTTCGATTTTCACGAATGCGGGAATCGAAAGCGTCAGCTTGATGGTGAAACGGCCGTTTTTGACGAGGGGCTTGACGAGCTTGGCGATGTAAGAGCGGATGCGGCGGCCGGTGCTGGCGAGGAATTTGAAGATTGCGTTCATGATGAGCTCCTTTGGTTGTCTGCGTTGATCGCAGGTCCAGGATGGCTCTCGGCGTTGAGCGCTGTTGCACCCTTCAGGGCCGTAGCGAAGCGAAGGACTTTGTGCGGCGTGAGTTTTGGAGCGGCTTTGGCCGCGGCCGCGAGGAGCCTGCTTGCAGGCGGGAAAAAGTCTCGCCGCACAAAGTTGCAATGGCGCGGCCGGGGGTCAAAGTGACCTGTATTAGATCAATGCTGACAACCAAAGGGGCGGTGATCGCGATCGTTCGCCGGCATTGGCTGCTGTGTCTGCTCGCTGGCAGGCTCGCACCCGGAAAGTCCGTTTCACCATCAAGCTGACGCTCGGGCCGCGCTGATAATGCTGCCGGATTCAGGGAACAAAAAACCCCGCTAAGGCGGGGTTCCTCTTTCATCCAGAATGTCATTGATGCCGTGCATCAATTCTGCCTGAACGCTTTGCGGGGCATCATAAAGGCCGAAGGCTTCGGCCTGTGTTTGCCCCATCAAACGCCGGTAGGCGTCGGCGGTAATGATGACGAGTTTTTCCTTGCCGCGCTTTGTCAGCACGACCGGCTCAATCATGGCTGTTTCCAGAATTTCGCCGGATGCGCGGTTCATATCTGAGAAGGAAAATTCTTTCATGCCGCTATGCCGCTTTTGGGGCGCTCATAATCATATCAACATGGATATTTTCAAACGGGCAGGACAATGCACCGCGTTCATCCTTCTCGATCAAACCGAGTTCGATCAGGGCGGCGGCATCGACGTGAACGCGCTTCACATCGCGATTGAGGCGGCGTGCCAGTTCTCGGACGCCTATCTTTCCAGCGCCCAATAACTCATTGATCAGATTCCAGCGAAGCCCTGTAAGTTGAGAAAAGAACGCTCCAGGCGTTTCAAAATTCAATGTTTCGCCCTGATAGGCGTCGCTCGTCAAACCTTTTTCAGCACGCTTTCCAGCCTCGCGCAGCGCTGTTTTCCAATCTGCGTTTGTGGTGATCGTCAATTCTCTCATGACTGCCTCCTGCGTTCCACTTCGGCAAGGAAGTCCTCAATAAGTTGCCCTATCGTTGTGAAGGTGTAAGGGTGTTCCTGCCCGTCTAAATGCTTATGGTCGCCTTTGCCGCGTTCATTGTCGAAACCGACAACACGGATTCCTTTTTGAATGTAGACCATTCGATATTTGAAGCCGTGTTCTGTCGGCGGAACGGGTGAAGGCACTTTCCAGATAACGAACTGAATTATGCTTCCGTCAGCCTCGACGCTTCTATGTTCGGTTATCTTTGTCGCCTTCATGTTGTCCATTATGCCAACAACCTAGCGCGTTGTCAAGAATGCCAACACTCAATGTTTATTATCTATAAAGCGGCATCATGCGCCTGTTGCGCAACTCTGCTTGCTTTGTCTCGAAGCGATAGCCGTCCCATTCGTTCCAGCATTCCCAACCTTGGGGGGGTGCTCTGCCGTACCATACGCGCACTTTGACGCGCTCATGATCAAGGTGGGCAACAATCTCGACGGTGAATGTTCCGCCCATGCCTGACGGGGTGTCATAAACTTCTATCTGACGGCGCTTTGACATTACTGCGCCCCCCCCTGATGCGAATGGTTACGGTGCTGCGGCGGATCTCCATACGTCCGGAGCTTGTGCGCTCATTGCTCTCGATGACAACGCGGGCGGTGTCATCGTTGCGCTCGGTGATTGAATAATGTCTGTATTTGCTTGCGCCTTTTGACCATCCGCGCCGGATGATTTCGGCCATATGGCGCTTGTCGGTTGCGGTAATGTGATAGCCTTCGATCAGGCTGATGCTGATTTTCGACATGGTGCGCCCTCCCCTATAGCAAGGCCAATTGTTCGGTGTGGCTTGTCATCTGCACGATTGGGCGGCTTGCGATGCGCTGGCGCTGCTGGCGCTCTTTTTCGCGCGCTTCGGCAAATTCGAGGCAAATGATTTCGGTGATGATGCGTGTATCTTTCCAATCGCTGGCATGAATTGAAGTGTCCACGCCTGCCCCTGCTTCCATGACAAGGCCGGTCAGTTTCTCGAAGTCTGTGGCGCGGCCTTTATCCTTGCGCTCGTAGTAAGGGCGGCCGGAATATTGGAAGCTTGCGGACTGCTGTGGCACGATGAAAGTGCCGTAGTCGGCCATCTGCGACGCAATATCAATGACGTGAAATTCAAAGTCTGCGCCTTTGTAGCGCGGTGCGTCTGCGCTTCTGCGAACACGTCCGAAGGGCGGATTTCCGATTGCATAATCGAACATCTGGCCGTTGAGTTCGTCGTTCCACCATTCGCGCCAATCGAACACATCGGCACAAATCCAGCGGGCATCAGGGACGAGCTTTTTGCCGATCTCGACATAGCGGTGGTTTCGCTCAACGCATATGATTTCGGTCGGCTGGTTTCCCCATTTGCTGCGCTCTTTGACGAAATAGGACAGCACGCCAATGCCTGCGCAAAGGTCGATAACGCGACCGGTGCCAACGTCGATTGCAAAATCGGACGCAAGATCAAGGGGGGTGAAGAAAGCGCCAGCGGCTGCATTGTTGCATTCCGCGCCTTCATGCCAGTTGTTAAAAACAAATTCCCTTTCGTCCTCGGTGAGGCGACCTTTTGAAAGGATTGCTTCAGCTTCGGCATGGGCTTTGCGCTGTGCTTTTGTCAGTTTAGCCATTTTGATTTCCTTTTTTCCTGATCCCGGAGGGGCAGGAGCCCCGCTCCTGTTCCCGAGCAGTCGGCGAACCGACCGGAGAGTGGGGGGCAACAGGCAAAACCGGAGGGGGATCACCCGCCCGAAGGGACGGGCATTTGCGCGGATCCTGCGCGGCACGCGCTCAATCCGTGCAAATGTCTGGTGCTGCACAAAGGCTGACCAAGCGGCTTTGCCGCCTGGTCAGTCTGCGGAAGTACGGGGAGACCGGTTTTGGCTGTTGCGGGGGAGAGACCGGTGGCCGATCTCTTCCCCATTCAGCAACAAGGTGAGCCGCGCAGCGGCTTTAATTGAGGGGGTGGCGCATTGGCGCCGCCCTCCCCGCGTCAGTCGATCGTGACCCTATGGGCCGAAACGGACTTGTCGTGCGCCTTGGCGTAGCAGCAGAAGGGTGGGCTTGGTTTCCAAGACCGGCCATTGCGTTGCGCAGACTGGCAAACGGCGAGGCTGGTTCGGTGAGCTGGCCGACAGGGCGGCGAATAGAGAGCGGTGCCATAGGCAGACGCCATAAATATTTGCAATTTCATCCATTTCGAGGCAACAGTTTTAGACAATATATCGATTAAAAATATTGGGGGTTTTTATGGGGCAAGCCAAGCAGAAGAGGCTTTCATTAGAACGGTTTCTGAATAACCTTTCTCGTGAAGAGAAGACAATCTTCAAAACATCGCAAGACCTATTTAACAATGTCATTAAACTCAGAAATGTAACGGGAATGTGCTATCATTCTACGTTTTTTTATATGAGTATCTAAAGGAAGAGCACTGCATTTCGACCACACCGATTATTGGTTACATCAATGATGGTACTGATGACGTAATGATGTCTCATGCGTGGTTGGAATATAGTGGCACGAAGACCGATGTGAGCCTTGGCGTTACAGCCAATCCTATATTGTGGCCTACGGGTGAGGTTATAATCCTAGATCGCGTCATATATTCGGGGCACAATTATTCTTATCACGTCTCAATGACAGACGCTGGATTACAGACTCATTATGACATGCTTAAGGGTCCTGATTCCGCCTTGGTTCAACAAAAAGCAGAAGAACATTTGGAGATGTTGGCTCGCGCAAAAACGCCCCAATCAATTCGTTCTTATCTTGATGGCGCTCCTGCTGGTCTGCATTATGATGAACTGTCGAGTGCTATATCCTGAAAGGCAGAATGCTATTTCAGGAGGAGCCACAATAGGAAAGATCCGTTATCTAAGTTGCTGATCTGAGAAACTGGACGGTCGAAAAGACGAGCGCCAGGGGCGCAAAGATTGGCGAACCGGCAAGAAGGATTAAAAAGGTGAGCCAACGGCCTGCGGCCTTTGTTGGCAGTTTTATGTTGGTTTGCCGCGCCGTTGCCTCGGCAACGGGCGCGGCAAACATTGCGGCAAAAGCGATTGACAGACCTGTGATCGGAATAGCCATGCTTGTTCCGGCTCTTGTTTGCAGGATGAAAAAGATGAATGTCGCGGCGATCAGGAGTCCGGTTAGCGAAGCTCGCCGGGCGTAAATTCGCCGTGACATTTTCGGACGGCTCAGATTGTCCCTGACCGTTATAAGATACTGCCCTGCCCCGTTACCAATCATGGCTTTACTCTGCTGCCTACTGTGCTGCGCGCAGGCGTGGGTTGATGCCCTGTTCTATTTCGCTTTACTGTGCGCCCAATGTGAGTTCGATCACTTAGGCGATTGCCGAGCATTTCGGCATAATCATAGATCTGGCTGATTGATTCGACCTTCAGCTTGGCGGTGAATTGTGTACTACGACTGGTAGTGCGCTTTCCCCCCCCCCCCGACTTTTTGGCTCTCCATCATCAACAATTTCTGGCGCAACAATTTTTCGTTCTTTCGCCTGTGCCGGAGCCTTTTTTTTGCTTCTGGAGCGTGCCGAGCTACGAAACCGGAATCCTTCGCCACCTGTTTGACGGATGCTTTTACGGCAGGATTGATTTCTTGTTTAACCAGTGCGTAAGGGAATAGCTCTGCAATTTTTGAAAGTAAAAAAACTTCTTTGGGGCTTCATTGAAGAAATGGCAGGCAGCGCGGTTTTGGCATGCCAAAACCATCATTCATCTTCAAAAACCTGAAGGTTTTTGGCCGCTTGCTGCGGGTTTTTCCGGCACAGTTGCTTATTCTTATTAGAAGCATGTTCACAGGCGTAGGCATAATTGCTTAATTGATAGCTTGGTGCATCTGGAAAAGCACCGGACGCAATATCAAGAAATTCCTGAAACTCTTTTGACTGGCACCGGTTGCCGCTTGCGCCGCAATTATAGGCACTGTCTGCGAAGGCAGGCATAGAAAAGAGAGAAACTAATGCAATTAGTGTAATGCTTTTCATAATGCCTGTCCTTTGTGCCGCTTAGGCTTTTTCAATATCAGTTTGGCTAAAGTCGTTGCCTTTGAACAATAGCGGTAAACGCAATTCTGTAGCGCTTGCAAAAGAGAAGCAATCACCAAAATTGAGTTTAGCAGGATGCCCAACAAAGCGGCCAAAGGTTTTGGCTGCATCAAGAGCGCGTTTATGTGTTGAGCCGCCTATTGCAACTTCTTTCGCACCAATTGTGCAAAGAAAATTATCAACTCGGGTTTGAACCTGTTCAATCAGTGCCGGCGGGATTGGCTTTTGATCGCCGTAACGTGCCGTTGCGGCAATGCGAGCCAAACTTATAACCGCTTCAAAAACAGAAACAGACGAATAAGCCTTTGTACTTGAACAACCTTCAATCTTGCCTAGGAAATATCCTGCATCTTCTTCTTCGTTCAGAATTGCAACAATAACAGAAGCATCAAGAAACATTACAAATCCCATCCTTCATCCATGAAAGCTTTATGATCATGTGGGGTCTTATTTTCCCCTATAAGCTCTCTCATAGATGCCTGTATTTCTGCCACGCGCTCGGCCAGCGGCTTTTCATTAGCATGACGGTTGAGTTCATTCTGAATGGCGCGGCGAACTGCTTCCGTCTTGCTCGGCGCATTGGTAACTTTCATAAGTTTGATCGCCATTTCATTAACGGCATTATCTTTGACATATAAACCAGACATTGATTTGCCTCCGGTATATCCAATTTTAAATATACGAATATACTACAAAGTATATACTAAATTTGCAATCATTTTTTGAGGAAACGGGGCCGAAAAACCGCGCCGTAAATCAAGAAATAAATGCCTTTGAAGCATTACCGGGCTTCATGCAGCGTCTGGCATTTCGTCCGATGTGTCAAGGTTCACAGGCTAAGAAACCTGCAAGAGAGGTGGTAGCCATTTCGTGCCTTTTAGAATTTTCTCGGCCAGCTTTGCAGCATCTGCCTTGCTTGATGATTGCATGACTTCGCATTCTGCATCATTACCTTTCAAAAGGCCAACGATGCGTTGTATTTCGTTGCGCGAAACCTATCTGAAATAGCTATCTGCGGTCGGTGTCCACCAGTCGCGCATATCCAGATTAAGGGCTCTGCAAGCTGATTATTCTTATCCAATACCATCGCTGAAAACCGCTTAAGTGACATATTACTAGAAATGAACAGAATATTTACCCAAACGCTGTTCTCATGCTGAGATCCTCCCTAAGGTTATTGCACCATTAGTTTTCAATCCAGCCACCAACATTGATCCAACAGAAAACTCCCCTGCCCTTGCTTTCTCAGTCAATGAGCGGAGATATCCGCCCGCAGAGTTGATGTGCTTTGTGCGTTGAAGAATGCATGCGATAACCACAGCAGCATTTTCTTGCCCCAGCACATCAAGCGCATCCTCGTATGCAGACGGGGAAATGCCGAGGAACCCGCTAACTTGAGCGACCGTTCTCATCAAATCTCGCCAGCTAGCAATATCTTCGGCCGCATAATCCAAAATATCCGGACATGCCTTTAGGATCAGCCCAAGTGGATACCGTTTCGGCGGCTCCACAGTTTTTGTTCTTGGCTGAACCTTGCCATTGTCTTTATCTAAAGCAGGTACAAGTTCAAAATAGGTTTCAGTATTTGATTCAGTATGCTGCCGCCCAAATTGGTGATCATTGGCGTCCATATTATGATCATTATCCAATTTTATCAGCAAGTTATCCACATTTGAGCGTACGACTTCTAATTCGGTCAGAATAGCCTGCAGCTCTGCAATGCTGGCGCGACGAGGAATTGCATCCACAATGGTTCTGAAACGCTGCCAAAGGCTTCCCCAATTCCCTTCAACGCCTTCTTCCACGGCCACCTCGATGAGTTTGGAGATGTCCCTGCGTTGTAGAGAAATGCGTTCGCGTGTCCGCTTGAGCTGAGAAGCCTCAAACCGAACTTCTTCAGCCGCCTGGGCGATTTCATCAGCACGTGTCAGCAAAGGTGCAAGAGACAGCCCAAAAGCTTCCTCGATGTCCCCTGCCCTGCTCTTGTGGGCATAACGCTTACCGTTTGGACTATCACGCCGCAGGATCAAGCCAGCATCGATTAATGCCGTCAGGTTACGTCGCAGAGACGTACCAGGCATTCCATGCGCACGCAGAGAAAGTTGTTTGTTTGATGGGAAGACAACAAGCCCATTCTCTTCGGACAGCTCATTGTCTGGATAGAACGACAACAAAGCCGACAAAACGGCTAATGCTCTATCGTTAAGAAATAACATAGATTTGGCTTCGCATAAGTCGCGATATAGCTGCCATTTATCGACAGCCTTGGCTTCTTCAACTTTATTGCTCGAAACCCTATTCGCATGCACAAGGGCAAGCGTCATCGGCCGACCACCAAACGGGGTCGTTCCTAATCCTAATTGCATTTGCCTTCACCTTATTAAAGGCAAAAGAAATCCGTCCGCCTAGAACGACGTTAAAACGCTTGACAGTGATTCGTGAAAATGCGATTCAGAAGGTGCTTAGACTTTTGAAGGGCTCTCACGATGGCAACGTCGCGGGGGCTTTTTCTTTTGCGGTTTAGTCTCCGTTATTAATTTTCGATTTCTTGAAGTCTCCATAAAGGCTTTCAAGTCTCTCTGAAAGCCAATCACCAAAGGCTCCTGCATCGTCACTCTTGAACGACACATCCACCTTCTTTGGCTTCCGATTCATAGTAAAGTTGACTGATTTGTCCTGAGACATCCAGGACTTAACCGGTGAAGCCAATTTAACCTTCTTCGGCTTCGTCTTGGCTGCGGCTTTCAGGTGGTCAAATACTTTAGCAAATCGGTCGTCGGAATTCTTGATTTCCGTGAACTCAGGAGACTGTAAATAGGCCATCAGCTCCCCTCCCCCAGTTTTCTCGTACTGAGATGCGAGTTCAGTCCAACGGTCACGGCCGACGGCTTTCGCAGATCCGATAATATCGATTACATTCAGAGGTATACGCTTTGTGACAGACAACATGCGAGTGAGCATTGGGTTGTCTGTAGATAGAGCCGCCTGAACCGTTTTACGGTCATAATCGAGATCGATGAGCTTCTGAGCGAAAACGGCCCGTTCGATGAAAGACAGGTTATCTCTGGCGCTGTTTTCCTGACCCTGAGCGATCACATGGACGGCATCATCTATCTTCTTGATGATAGCCTTCACAGGCTTGTTGAGTTCCTTGGCAACTCGAAGACGGCGATGACCAAACACTACCATGTAACGGGCTTCATCATTTGGATGCGGCCGCACTAATATAGGTGTGTCCTGCCCCTGTTCGCGAATTGCTGCCAAAAGCTCTGTATAGGCCTCCTCGCTGCCAGCCATGCGGTCTGACACAAACGAGGTGTCTACGAGGCTGGTGTCTAGTTCGACGATAGAACCACCATCGAGCAGTTTTTCAGCTCTAGCAGCCTGTGCGGATAACTCGCCAATGGATGAGAGCATAGACTTGCTTGCACCGCGCATTGCATAGTTGGACGATCCCGTGTCTTTCGGTCGATCCGAAACTGGCGAAGTAAGATTCATGAGAACGTCTTTGCGGGCCATCTTATTTGTCCAATTCAAACTAGTAATTTGATTTTATTGCCGTTTTCACTATATGTACGGCTGACAATCAGTTTCTCCCCCATGATTTATGGATAAGGTTGGTGATTTCTGAGTTTACAGCTTCAGCAGATTCCCATGCTCGATCATATGTCGAACGCGTCATTGAGCTTCTCTCAACTTCATAGAGTGTTTGCTTTGTCAAACCAGCATCTGAAATAGCAGTCGTCTTCAGCATTTGATTTTTAAGCATTTGCTCGGCGAGCATCGATTGCATGAAGCCAACCATTTGAGATTGCGGGATATCAGCTGGTTCAAAGCGAGTTACGAGGTATGAGAACCAGTCGAGCTCAACGTTAATCCCAGCCCCTTCGATTGTTGTCAGTATGCCGCCAAGCATCAACAAAAATTGGGACATCGACATCAAATCCAACATCTGTGGATGCACTGTAATCAAAACGGACGTTGAAGCCGTTAGCGCGGTCAGTGTCAGATAACCAAGCTGAGGCGGGCAGTCGATGACGACGACATCATACTGATCGTCGACCTGAGCGAGAGTTTCACCGATCCTTGTATAGAAGGTTCTCCCCGCCGCTGGGTTTTGCTGGATGGCCAGCGGGGTATCGTATTCGTATTCTTGCAGTTCGAGGTTAGCAGGTACGATGTCGAGCAATGGGAAGTTCGTTTTCCGGATCACATCGGCAAGGGGCTTACGCTGATCGTCATATCGAAGGCTGTCGTAATATGACAGATTGCGATCCAACTCAGGTTGAATGCCATGAAGGGCGGTCAACGAAGCCTGTGGATCCAGATCGATGGCAAGTGTGCGATGACCTGTCAGAGCCAAGTGCTGAGCAAGATGAGCTGCAGTTGTTGTTTTACCGGAACCGCCCTTAAAGTTGACGACAGAAATTACCTTAAGCTGGTCGCCTGGCTTACGACGAGGAGACCGATCTAAGAAATTCTGGAGATCATGCATCTGTTGAGCGGTATACGAACGACGACCCGTCGAGGATGTTTCTGGCTCAACGCCCCCCTTGCCTTCCAGATGCAATCTTTTGATATAGCTTTGCGAAACACCGATAAAATGAGAGACTTCGGCAATGGTAAATTGACGTAAAGTTTTTTGAGCATTCGGTGGGAATTTCTGGACACGCAAATTATCAAGGCGACTTGATATCTCTTCACCCTGCGCTAAAATAGTCCGCGCAAAATGCTGCTTTCCCTGAGAAGCGATATCCATAGCCTACATCCTTAAGTAGCGATTTTTTTGACAAAATGTCGAAATTATCGATACTATGCACCGATTCCGGATTAACATCAAGGAATTTAAAGTTAACAAATGGTTAACGGCACTTTAGTTTTTCATAAAGGCTAACTTGCATATCCATATAAAATTAATTTGCCACAATTCAATCTATTGATTTCGCTACGTTATTTAATTTATGTACGGCTGACAATCCTCATTTAAGGAGCCTAAGTCCAAGATGATATGCAACGTAAGGCATACATTCAACGACTTATATTTCAGCCTTGAATGCATGGCTTGCTTTGAGGCATCTCACTATTTCATATAGTGATCGAAACAACCTCTAAAGTCACCATATTAACGACCTTGCTGGGTAAACCGGCCAGCTGAAGTACCTCCGATGTGGCAGATTTCGGAGATATAATCGCGATTGTAAAGTTCAATTATTTTCCATAGACTTTTAAAGTTTTGTTCAAAGATGAGCTACCATTCATCGCAATCCATGTTACGAATACTACTTCCATATTAACTAGCAGTCTCTGAAACTAATTCAACCGCATCATTTATAGTATGCTACTTACAATTACATAGCTGGCTGGCAAAGCGTCTCCATGATCATCCAATTGACCCTTTTGAAGCAAATATCTACACCATCACTAATTGCACGGATTAATAACTAATAGATGATATTATCAATCACGAATGTGCGCACGAAAGTGTAGATAATTTGCTTTGGTGATATTTTTATTATTTGAATTCCTGTCTGAATGGTTTGCATCTTCTTCATTGAGGCGTTTTGTGGCACGGTAGCTTAAACCGACTCTAAAGCAAAACTCGATCATTAATGCTGTTTCTATCTAGCTTTCAGGTAGACCCACTCCACATGTTGTCGGCTGCCTGGTGATATTCGCAGTGGAGGGATGAAATAATCTTGCTATGTGAAAATAATGAAAATTGTAAATCAGGCTGTGCATTGATGCGAAGCGTTGTAAATGTTCCGCTTACTTAAAGCGTAATAGGGCGACACGCTGCGGATTGTCATAAATATCTCATACCTGATCGATCCTCACACTTGACTTGCTGATCGCAAAGCCCGTCTTTCTGACAGGTTGAAGCGGCTGGCGCGTACTACTCATGACGGTGCCATTTCTCACGGCAGTATTGAGGATGGAGCGCTAAGGATCGGCAGACTAATCGCCAATGTGCCTGAAAATGCTAAGGTACGGCACAGTTACCTTAACTCTGGCGCAAGCATAAGCTGCGAAAATAGGCCATGATCGAATCTCGTTCCTCACTTTATCACCGCCATCGTTTCCCTGCTGAGATTATCGCGGAGGCGGTATGGCTGTATTATCGCTTTCCTCTTAGCTTTCGCATGGTCGAAGATATGCTGGCTTACCGTGGGATCCTCGTCACCCACAAGACGGTGCATGAATGGGCGGAGAAGTTTGGACGTGAATATGCCAATACGATCCGTCGCCGTACCCCACGTCTTGGTGATAAATGGCACCTTGATGAAATGGTCATCACGATCAAGGGTGAGAAGCATTTTCTGTGGCGCGCCGTTGATCAGGATGGCTTTGTACTCGATGTTCTTGTTCAGAAGCGCCGTAACACCAAGGCTGCCAAGCGTTTCATGCGTAAACTTCTACGCGGCCTGGGCTGTTCAGCCCGTGTCATGGTCAGCGATAAGCTGAGATCTTATGGTGCTGCCAAACGAGAACTGGGGATGAGCGTTTGCGAGCATCGTCAGCACAAAGGCTTGAACAACCGCGCTGAGAATTCGCACCAGCCCATCCGACGACGAGAGCGGGTCATGAAGCGCTTTAAAGCAGCGCGACACGTGCAACGCTTCACATCCATTCACGACCCGGTCTACAATCTCCACTACTTTCCCCGCAACCTTCTCTCCTCAGCAGACCATCGCGAGCTGCGTCAGACCGCCACAAACATGTGGCGTGAAATCGCATGCCTGAAAGCTGCATAATTTCAGCGTCATAGACAAAATTGCGGACTTGCTCAGGTTAACGTAACAGTGCCATAACGATGCCTAAGTAAGATTTTCAGCCCAGTCTTCATGTCCATGACGAACTCGTATAACCAAAATCGATCCACTATCTTCAATGCGATATACGATAAGATGAGCTTTAAACGGGTGAATTCGAACTGATGGAGAAATTTCGGTTCTCTCACGTGCCATTCGGGGATTATCAGCAAGCAGATCAAACATTATGAACAACTCATTATGATACTGCTCAGCCTGCGCAATTCCGAATATGCGCGCACCCTGTTCAGCAATCGTAATGATATCTTCTTCAGCAGCGCGGGAAAGAATAATACGCATTATTCGCTGTCAGGTGTTGTTGCCACACGTGCAACGGCCGCTGCAAAAAGTTGATTTTTAGACCGGTTGCCAAGACCACTTTTGAGACCATCATCAACAAAGCGCTGCATAGCCGCAATTTTGTCATTACGCATTTGGTCCTTGCGGATAAGGTCACGGACATAATCGCTACTGTTAGAATAACGTCCAGTCTTTGCCTGCGTCTCAACCCAATCTTTCATTGGATCTGGCAGAGATATGTTCATCGTAGCCATTCGAGCCTCCATATTGCGTTTCATTTAACTCAATATGGCAAAGTTTGTCAAATTGGTGCTATGCAAAGTATAAGCAATTTTCATATCACTCCCCAACCGCGATATCGTCCTCTGCCTGTGAGTTCGCGAACCCCGAGCTCTGCAATCAGGTTAAGAGCACCACGCGGTGTGAGTTTTGCCTCTTTGGCGATCATCGCAGTTGACACGATTGGCCGTGACAGGATCAGGTCAATAACAATGGGAAGGCTGCTTGAGGAGCGGCGCCCCTCAAGGCGTCGCTGCATCTGTTCGCGCGCCTGTGTGAGACGAATGATCTCCTTCATACTTATCTCTGCTGCTACGGTCATTGCAGAAAGAAACGCCAGCAAGCGTATTGTCCGGCTTTGCGAGCGGCGACGATCTCTTGGAATTGTTCTCAAACCAACATTAAAACTCAACAGGTGCGAAGATACCTTGCCCTTTGCACGAAGATAGCCACCCACCAATTGCGCCCCAATCCAATGCTGGTTTTGCAATGGCTCAAGGCTTTCCCAAGCATCATAAATAAGTGCTGCTCCGAGAGTTATCGGAAGCCCCTCAACCTTTTTAATCAATTCCTTCCACTGCAACAGACGAGCTGGTTCATCCCAATCGCTATCCCGGAGCAACAGGTCACCCACGATCAAAGGCTTACTCATGGCGGTTTGCTTTGTACCGCCAGCGCTATCTCGCTCAAGCAGCTGTTGCGAGCGATTAAGGATTTCATCCATCTTGGCTATTTCTATCGCCAGAAGATCGACGTTATCACCTGCCAACGGACTGTTTTCGGTGTCTTTAGGAGTTTTTAAACTGAGATCATTGCTAGCTTCTGCAACAACAGTCTTGTGCCGCGTCAGAGCGTCGATACCGGCATTACTCAATGCCCAACCAGGTTCGTTGATCGCAATACGCCGGCGTGTCCGTAAAATCGCATGAGCAATCGTTAATTCATGGGTCGGTGCTCGAATATCCATATGAGCATCATGCAAAACCAGATCCTCAATATGGACAAGCTCCCCCGAAACCCACATCGCAGCAACTGCATCGCGGAAATGTCCACGCTCAACAGCCCCCTCCCCCACCGGACTAAAGCGCACGATCTCATCCAAACGTGCAAGTCTGTCTTCCGCCATCGCCATGGTCGAAAAGAGTGTCTCGAAGGGTAGACTTTTGATTTCATAACTCATTGTAAACGCATTCATTAATTCTTATTAATGAAGTTATCATTAATTTAATTTCTGTCATAGCCTGAATATGAATGAAACATCTGGAATGCAGCTACTTTGCGCCCATACAATTGAACAGCAGGCGTAAATTTTCATCACAGCGACTGAAAACCTTGCATTTGCCGTGTTGTATTGCTCTGTCAGACGAGTAAAAAGCGTCAAGACACGTTTACAAAGGATCATTTACTACTACATTCCTGATTTGTAAATTCTTCAATAAACCGCTCTAAGGCTAAACAAATGGCTCCAGACACCCAAAAACAACGCTTCCATCGGGCACACGGACGCATTATTGGCTATGCACGCGTTTCAACCGATGAACAAACCACTGATGCACAAGAAATAGAGCTTCGTGCGGCCGGTTGTGACCTGATTGTAGTGGAACATGGATCCGGTGCCTCACGGATACGCCCTTCCCTTTCCAAACTACTGCACGAGATTAGCAGCGGCGATACATTGATGGTTGTTAGACTCGATAGGCTTGCACGTTCAGTCAGCCATTTGCTCGAGGTGATAGAAGAATTGACATCCAAGAATGCTAATTTCCGATCCTTGCGCGATCCTATTGATACATCGACGCCACAAGGAATGTTTTCACTCCAGGTTCTTGGTGCTGTTGCACAGCTCGAACGCGCACTGATATCAGAACGTACAAAAGCCGGCATAAAAGCGGCTAAGGCAAAAGGTAGGCTTCCAGGCAATCCTGGTCTGCGTGAACGGAACCCTGAGGCTTTGGCCAAGTTGTCGGCGATCCAAAAAACAGCTTATGGTGCCCGCATACAAGCAACCGCGAACCAATGGTTGCCAATAGTACGAAAAATGCGTCCGGATCATACCTGGGACGATATTGCCCGCCTTCTCAAACAACGTGGCCTAAACTGGACACCAGAGCGGTTACGTCGTGCCGTTAAATGGCTGGTTTCCGAACATATGGCTGATGCAAATTTACTCAAAAAATCTCTACCGCGCTTACCTGAAGATCGTTTAATGACACTCGTTGCTGGTATATATGCAACAAATCCAGACCTCACCCTGAGAGAGATTGGTGCCCAACTTGAGCGCCTGCATGAACGAACCCCACGTGGTGGCACCAAATGGTCCCCCTCTTCAGTCAAAAACCTGATTGATCGTGCCAAAAGAACAGGTTTGCTTGAGATATGAGATTTACAAATCAAGCATTTATCCAGCCATAGCTGATGCAAGCCCATTCGTTTTCAGGCAAGCCATTACCATAGAGCCCACAGATAGCTCCCCTGCCCTCGCCTTTTCAGTCAAGGAGCGCAGATATCCGCCCGCGGAATGGATGTGATTGGCGCGTTGCAGGATGCAGGCAATCACAACCGCCGTGTTTTCCTGACCCAGGTTATCAAGCGCATCCTCATAGGCCGACGGTGAAATCCCTAAATAGCCCCGTACTTGCGCGGCCGTGAGCATCAGATCGCGCCAATTATCTATTCCGGCGGCTGCATAATCATCAATATCAGGGCAGGCTTTCAGGACTAATCCTAATGGCAGACCTTTAGCAGGCTCCATCGTTTTTATAGGTGATACAAGCGCCCCCTTTGCTTTTTCTAAAGCAGGTTCAAGATCAATATAGGATTCAGGATTTGATTCAGTATGCTGCCGCTCATTCTGAGCGGCATTGGCGTTCATATTTTTGGTATTATCTTTAAATGTTAGTGTGTTATCCACATTTGCACGGATTGTGACGAGTTCAGCCAAGATTGCTTCGAGTTGGAGTAAGCTTGCGCGACGTGGAATCCTCTCAACAACCCCTCTGAAAGCCTTCCACAGCCCTGCCCAATCCCCAGGCATAGCTTCTTCAACACCAACCTCGATCAGCTTGGCGATATCACGGCGCTGTAATGTAATGCGTTCTCTGGTCAATCGAAGAGCAGCATTACTCGCACGGATACCTTCAGCAGCAGCAATGATTTCATCTGCACGCACAAGTAATGGTGCCAGCGAGAAGCCAAAAGCTTCTTCAATCTGCCCCGCCGCGCCCTTATGCGTGTAACGTTTGCCATTGGGACTATCACGGCGCAGGATTAAGCCGGCCGTCAGTAGTGCCGCAAGATGGCGGCGCAGCGTTGGGTCTGGCATACCATGCGCGCGAAGAGACAATTGTTTGTTGGATGGGAAAACAATCAGGCCGTTCTCTAAGCTTAATTCGCTGTCCGGATAAAACGATAGTAAAGCACTCAAGACCGCGAGTGAGCGATCACTAACGCCGAGTATGGTTTTGCCTTCACAAAGCGCTTTATAAAGCTGCCATTTATCGACGGCCCTGCCCTGAGCTATTTGATCTGATGTATTACGCTGTGCTGCCAATAGGCCAAGCGACATCGGCCGACCACCAAACGGGGTCGTTGCAATCTGCATTTCCATGGTCTTTCACCCTTTTAATAGGCAAAAGAAATTTGCTCGCCAAAATGACGTTCCAATACTTGACAGGGTTTCGTGAAAATGCGATTCTCAGACTGCTAGATATGAGGAAGGCTTCCACGACGGAAACGTTATGGGGGCTTTTTTCTTTTGCGGTTTAGTCTCCAGTTTGCTTGTTTTCAGACACTATGTAGGCTTCGTAAGAACCATACAACTTATCCAAATTAGTGTTTATCCATGTCGCAAAGTCTTTCCCGTTTGCGTCAGAAAATTCTAGTGACATTGTATTAGTTTTCGCTTTTGCAACAACGCTCACGGATTTCCCAACTGGATTCCAGATGGGATTAACGGCTGCTTGTATGTTCTCAGCGCCATGTTCTTTGGCATGTTCAAAAACAATAGAAAATCGTGTCTGGCTATCAGCCATTAAGAATTGGGGCGTCTTGATCACCTGACGGATACTATCAGTCTTCCTACTATCTTGCAGTAATTCCGCTAGCGATGTCCATTTGGGTCGCCCGACAGATTTGGCTCGGCCGATTTTGTAGATTATATCATCTGGAATAACAGCGGTGACTTTACCAAAATGAGAAATAGCCGCCTCAGATAGGCCAAGGATAGGGCATATAGCTCTCTGTGTTAGTCCGACATTCTTAAGCTGTAGGCACCACATAGCTTGCTCGATCCAAGTCAGACCTTGGCGAAGTCCATTCTCAACCGATTGCTCTTCAATTAGTTGTCTATCTGTAAGGTCACGAATATAAGCTTTAATTTTTAAAGCGTCCGGAGCTTCGTTTTCTGTATTTAGAGCTTTGATGGCTGCAAGTCGACGATATCCATATGCTAATTGATATTGTCCCGATTTAGTTGGATGTGGTCGAACCAGCACCGGAATTTTTTGGCCTTCTGAGGCAATGGATATTTTGAGTGTTTCCAACTCATCATTAGCCTGGTCATCATTTTCAAAGCGATCAGTAAAAGGCGAGCGCTCTATCTTATTAGGATCAAGTGTAACTATGCTATCTTCAGACAGATTTGTAAGTGCACGGCTCACATTTGAAATAACAGGAGACTGTCGACGGCCAGTTAGTGGATTACCAACAGTTCCAATGTCAGCTTCCTCATTTAAACGAGTTGCGGCGGCTGCCATTTGTTTCAGAATACTTTTTTTCATTAATTACGCCCCCACGCTTTATGGACGAGATCAAGAATTTCAGAATTGACGCGATCAGCACTCTCAAGAGCACGTTTCAATGCTTCTCGGCCGACTTCACCTGGCTCTAATTCATATAGTGTTTTTTTCGCAACCGCTGCCCCAGCAATGGCTGTGGACTCAACGGCATCAGCAACTAATACATCGTTGCCAAAAAGCCTGCGCATTACACCAGCCATATACTTTTGCGGGCCATCATTCGGATTGACGCGCGTTAGGAGAAACTTGAAATGATCATGTTCAAATTTAGCACCAAACTGTTCGAGAACCTCTGATAAGTCCGAAATCATTATCAAAAATTGGTTGCATGATGCCACATCAAGCATCGCAGGATGCACGGTTACAATTAGGGATGTTGCGGCATAAAGTGCTGCAAGCGTTGTGTAGCCAAGTGATGGGGGCGTATCGAGAATAATGATATCATAGCTGTCTTCAACAGTATGAATGGCACGGCTTAGTCTCTCAAAAAACAAGCCGAGCTCATCGCGATTTTTAGAAGTCAGGTAGGATGGCGTATCAAATTCAAAGTCCATTAATTCCAGATTTCCTGGTACAAGATCTACACCGGAAAAATATGTTGGGCGAATAACCTCAGCCAATGATTTGCGCTCATCGTCATAACGAAGAGCCGCATAAGCAGTTTCATTGGCACCTAGATCAAATTCAGGTTGAATGCCAAAGATCGACGTCATTGAAGCCTGAGGGTCAAGGTCGATACACAGTACGCGATAGCCATGCAGCCCCAGATAATGGGCTAAATGAATTGATGTGGTCGTTTTAGAACTACCACCTTTAAAATTTGATGTCGCGAGTATCTGTAGCTTTTCGCCATCCCGCCTATAAGGCGTTAATGTTCTGGCATCATCAGGACGAAGCTTGGCAAGAAAAGCTCGCAACTCCTTAACTTGATCGATTGAATATGTACGTCTATTGTTTTCCGAACGCTCTGGCTGGGGCCCCCTCCCCTCAATCGTGAGCTGTCGCAATGTGCTTTCAGGGACATTAAGAAGTCGAACGAGGTCAAGCGTAGAAAAAGTGCGCGTAAATGTTTTTTGTGCTGTTGGCGGATAAAATGCTTCTCGCATATCACGCAACTCAGCTGAAAGCTTAGAGGTGTAACCTCCAATCTTTGAAGCAGTGTCTCTGACGATGTGATCAGGTGATTGGAGCATTCAGTCCTCTTGACGGTTACAACCTCGTAATGGGTCGATATCCGTCAAGCATACTGTTATCCTGCGATTCTACAAGAGTTTTTTAGTTAACAAGACGTTAACAGGATCGACGGATTAAGGCAGACTTTACAATTGTAAAGTTTTCATTTCTGACCAATCGCACTCAATGTAACAATCGAAACTCTGACTTGCTATAATCACATTTGTATGGGGCCGTTTGTAGATAAACCTTTTTCGGCACGGAACACAACGTGACAAAAATTATCTCAAAAAATTCCAATTAAACGGTGTAGATGCGGCTGGCATTATTGAATAAATCGCAACTGAACTTATGCCCGTCAACATCTTAGCCATAAAATATTTCGGACACCGCACACGCACAATGAAGATCTTCGATAAAAAATCCCCCAGCCGAAAGTTCCGCCTCACAAACTGGCAGGCTTTTAATGCCATTGTTCCATGCATGGAACTTAGGGCGGATTCCGGTCTTTGATATTTAGTTATATGCTGTCAGCTATCACGCCGACAGAGTTCGGGCGTGCACATGCCAGTATTCATTTAAGAATACGGCATCCGAGTTTGACTTCGGCTTGCTGATTGGCAAATTTGCGTGACCGAACACGGTGTGTTTGACAAATTTATAGCGACCCCATTGTCGTTTGGACGGTGGAACCTAGGCCATAATTGGTAATGGACGGCCACTTATCCGGCCATGCTCTGCAGAGGTTTGGCTGTGCCAGCCCTATTAATCTAGCACGCCATAAGGTTTCGTTGGTAACTGCCTTGTTCGCAATGGAACAATAATACTGACACCGGCAGTGTAATGCCGGACAGATCTATAGGGTTGTTCACTATCATAAGCCCCATCGGCCTTGAAGGTGGCAATGGGATTATCAATCCGTTCAAGCAAGTCTGTAAGCTGGCTGTTGTCACTGCTGTTCTGATCGGTCAAAATTTCAGGGCCTATTTCACCTGTACCAGCATGGATCACAATATGCAGCTTGCGCCATTTCCTAGCAGATTTGATGCCATGATTGTCCTTAGGACACTTACCCGTAGCATAAATTTGGGATCCTATACTATCGACAACAAAATAAAGGGGTTCGTTGCCTGTGGTTGGACTTTCACAATCCGCAGCTTTCAAAAGCGCTAGACTGGCTCAGGCTGCTCAATATCGTATGATAAGGCACGGACAGATCAAGGCTCATAAATTGCAACAAAGACGTCAGCAAGCTTCGGTCTGGCGCGAAGGCTGATTAAAGACGATCCAATATATCAAGGCTTTTTCAACAGCCAGATTGGAATAGAGAGGCTAACAACCTCGTGTTGTGCGTTACGGAGCTGACCAACCTACAGTCGTTACCTTACGGGTCTAGTAGGTAAGGCTAAAGTTCTGAGGCAAACCCGTTTCATAGGTAGGCGAGTTCGTAACTCTAAATTTCTGCATCATTAGCGATGATGTTGAGCAGTATTGTATTTGAACGGCATTAATCTGAGCTCGAAGACAAAAGACCAGTTGGTAAAATCTATCTCTTTAAAATTATTGAACGGCAAAAAAGCATCATTGCACCAACGTAGGTTGCACTGTCCTTAGCAGGCTTTTAAGATTTACAGGATCATTACAGGGCAGGGCGTGACTGGCATGGAGCTCATTATTCAGCTGCAATCTGGCGAAAATTTAGACCAGAAACCATGCGTGTGGCTTCAGAAACCGCCTGTGCCACACGATTTTCGATCAGCACATTATTGAGTTTGCCATCTGAGAAATCACGTTCAGAGACATAAATAGCCGTTGGCAGCGTAAAGGCTTCAAAAAAGGGCACTGGAACCTTAACTTGTGCACGGATACAATTTGCTCTTTGAGATTTTGGTTACGCGGATTTCAGGCATGCGATTTCACGCCACATGTTGGTGGCAGTTTCACGGAGTTGACAGGGGCGTGTCGCAAAGTTTTTGAATTAGTGATTGCTTAATCATCATATTGGATGCTGGTCTCTCGATACTGGAGACCTTCATGCTGTTAAATGCTATTGTTGAGAAGCTCAAACACCACTCCAAAAATGACTTTAAAGGCCGTCAGTTTGAGGCCTGCCTGATCCTTCAGGCGGTAAGCTGGTACTTGCGTTACCCTTTGAGCTACCGGGATCTCGAAGAAATGTTTCTGGAACGTGGTTTTGAAGTCGACCACTCAACAATCAATCGCTGGGTTTTAGCCTATGCACCGTTGCTGGAAAAACGCTTACGACAATTTCAGCGTCCTCATTGCGGTTCTATCCGTATTGATGAAACCTACATTAAAATACGCGGCCAATGGCGTTTTCTCTATCGAGCTATCGATAAGCACGGCAATCCGGTGGACTTCCTGCTGACGGCCAAACGAGACTTATCCGCAGCCAAGCGGTTCTTTAAAAAAATGCTGAAGAGTGAGCCTTTGTTAGCCCCGGATCGCATAGGGACAGATGGAGCGGGAACGTTTCCGCCAGCCATCAAGGCAGCTTCACAAGATTTTCTCCTCCCAAAAGATCCTGTGCACTATGTGACCAAGCATTTACAACAGGGCATCGAAAGCGATCATTTCAGGATCAAAAAGAACATGCCCAAGATCGGATGCTTCCAATCATTCAATACGGCACGCAAAACAATCATGGGTTTTGAAGCCATGCTATGGCTACGCAAAGGCTTTGGATTTTCAGGTGACTGGAATGTTCTCAACCAGAATGAGTTGATTGCTCAGTGCTTTGGAATTCAAAAGGTTAATATAGTATGAAAGTCAGTCATTATAGCAAGCAACGCGACTTATGAAAAACTTTGCGACAAGCCCGCCGAGAGCCGTACGGTCCTCATCCAGTTGCAATGCGAGCGTCTCGTTGGCGTAGCTGACATTGATGTCGCTAACGCCCGGCAGGCGTTGCATCGCTGTCTCGATTTTCAACGCGCAGGATGCACAGTCCATGCCTTCTATACGCAGTCTGTAAGGGCTCGCTGCCGCCATGATGTCACCTCGACTTTCCCGATATGACATCGTAGATAGACCCTGTAGTCACTATAGGGTCAAGAGATGAACGACAGAATTCTGATGATCGGCCAATTGGCTAGACAAACGGGGACCAAGGTCGAGACGATCCGGTTTTACGAGAAGAACGGTCTCCTGCCCGCACCCTCGCGCACCGATGGCAACTACCGTGCATATGAGCCGGGCCACCTCAGCCGCCTCAGCTTCATCAGGCGTGCGCGCGAGCTTGGTTTCTCGCTCGATCAGATCAGGGAAATTCTCAAGCTGGCCGACGACCGTTCGCAGTCCTGTGCGGCGGTCGATGCGATTGCAAGGGAGCATCGGAAGGAAGTCGAGCGAAAAATCGAAGACCTAACTGCGCTCAAGTCGGAACTTGACAGGATGATCGACCAGTGTGGATGCGGCTTAGTTGCAGATTGTAGGATAATTGAGAGCCTGTCTCCGCCAGCGAGGAACTACTAACCTGCGCCCTGCTCGAAAGAGTATGATCCATGCGGCAGTTCTCCGACCTTAGCTTGTCGCAGAATTCCTAAGTTTTAGAACACTTCACCCGCTCATTGTAATGATTGCGATTTTTCTGTTGCAAAAGTCAGGCGCAAAAGTAAAGTTATGCGAACGATTTTTGCAACGGATATGACATGCTTATTGGATATGCTCGGGTCTCCACCGGGGCGTGTCGCAAAGTTTTTGAATTAGTGATTGCTTAATCATCATATTGGATGCTGGTCTCTCGATACTGGAGACCTTCATGCTGTTAAATGCTATTGTTGAGAAGCTCAAACACCACTCCAAAAATGACTTTAAAGGCCGTCAGTTTGAGGCCTGCCTGATCCTTCAGGCGGTAAGCTGGTACTTGCGTTACCCTTTGAGCTACCGGGATCTCGAAGAAATGTTTCTGGAACGTGGTTTTGAAGTCGACCACTCAACAATCAATCGCTGGGTTTTAGCCTATGCACCGTTGCTGGAAAAACGCTTACGACAATTTCAGCGTCCTCATTGCGGTTCTATCCGTATTGATGAAACCTACATTAAAATACGCGGCCAATGGCGTTTTCTCTATCGAGCTATCGATAAGCACGGCAATCCGGTGGACTTCCTGCTGACGGCCAAACGAGACTTATCCGCAGCCAAGCGGTTCTTTAAAAAAATGCTGAAGAGTGAGCCTTTGTTAGCCCCGGATCGCATAGGGACAGATGGAGCGGGAACGTTTCCGCCAGCCATCAAGGCAGCTTCACAAGATTTTCTCCTCCCAAAAGATCCTGTGCACTATGTGACCAAGCATTTACAACAGGGCATCGAAAGCGATCATTTCAGGATCAAAAAGAACATGCCCAAGATCGGATGCTTCCAATCATTCAATACGGCACGCAAAACAATCATGGGTTTTGAAGCCATGCTATGGCTACGCAAAGGCTTTGGATTTTCAGGTGACTGGAATGTTCTCAACCAGAATGAGTTGATTGCTCAGTGCTTTGGAATTCAAAAGGTTAATATAGTATGAAAGTCAGTCATTATAGCAAGCAACGCGACTTATGAAAAACTTTGCGACAAGCCCAGCTGCGGCACAGAAATGGCATCCTGAAGGTGAGCGTCCAGAATTTCCGGCGCTACATTTGCCAATGCTAAGCGTTTCTGAACGGTCGGAACACTTTCGTTAAAGGTGTTTGCGATCTGTTCAACGGTTGCACCATTTTCGGCCAGTGCCTTAAACGCTGCGAACTGGTCGAGCGGTGTCATGCTTGCCCGTGCTTCATTTTCAATGAGACTGAGGGCAACAGGGTCGGCATCGGTGCGAACGCTACAGGTAATTTTATGATCTGGCTTGATCTCGCCAGCTTCGGCCAGACGCAAAAGCGCGGCAAGGCGACGACCGCCAGCAGTAACAAAAAAATCGCCTTTTGTTTCTGCGGGTCTGACAACCAGATTTTGCAGCAATTTAAAACCAGTTGCGCGAATGCTTGCGGCCAGAATTGCAAGGTCTGCGGTATTCATACTTTTGCGCACATTAAGAGGGTCTGGCAGCAGGTTTGATAATGCGATTTCACGAATAGTCATTTGTTTTTCCCTTCTTCCTTTTCCGCGAAGCGTTCTTTCTGTCCCGTAGGGCAGAAACCCCGTTTCTGCTCCTGCGGCGTCGCAAGCGAGACTGGGGGTTAGGGGTGGCAAGCTGGAAAACTGGGAGGGGGATCACCCGCCCGAAGGGTCAGCAGCGGATCCGCGCAGCAAATCCGCTGTCTGATACTGCACAAATGAACGAAAGCCGGTTGTGCCGGCTGAAGAGAATGCGGAAGTACGGGGAAACCCTGTTTTCCTGCTTGCGAGGGGAAGGGGGCAAAGCCCCCTTGTTCCCCTTTATTCATCTGTAAAAATGAACAAAAGCGCGAAGCGCTGAAGCCGAAGCCAGAACGCGCAAATCAAATAGTGCCGTAGTGACGGCGCAGGCAGTTCATGCAGTTCTTGCGTTAGGGATTGTTACCCGAAGGGACGAAACCGCATGCGGGTTCGGTGGAGTTCGCCCTAGTCGCTGCAACGCAGTGCCAGGGCGAACGGAATAAAGCCCGACCCGAAGGGGAACGGCATAATCTGATAAGACAAAAGATAGACGATTTCAGTTTTGATCAGTGACTTCAGGTTGCGTTGCTAGATTTTCCCAACCGTGCCAAGTATCGTTTTGCCAATATTTATCTAATTTGCGCCACAGAATATTTGCCTCTGTAAGCATCGCATTCATAAGTTTAAGCTGCTCTGCCATGAGACATATGTGAGCAAAATCTTCTGTTTGAATTTCCAAATCTTTTTCAGGTGTAAAATGAATTTGGAGAATATCGCCTTCGGCATCTTCCAGAAAAGCTATTACGGTAGGTTCGCCGCTTCCATTATCCATGATAAACGGCCAGTTTAACGGATAACCGCCTGTCATAATTTTCTTAAACATATCGAGACTTTCTCATTTTTGTGAGCGCCTGTTATTGTATCACCGGTAAATCTGAAAAGCGTGTTGTAAATCTCGGTGAGCGCATATCTGCTTTTGCCTCGTGCTTATTTTGAAAACCTTGCGCACCAATAACAATTTTACGCTTTCCGTATCGGTCATTAATTGCGTCCATCGCTTCCATGAGGCGAGCATCGCGGGGCTGCTCTACATCAAAGAGCATTTTGGGCGCGTCCTCTGCCTTCAGAAGATCATCCAGCATCACACCGGCTTTTGTATAAGCATAACCGATAGCTTCCGCTTTTGGATGCCAACCGGCATGAGCGCACCGGCTAACAGCCTGCACAAGATCGAAGGTATTATTTGTCAATGGCTTCAGCTTTATCGTGCGCGAAACCGAATGTTGCGGGGCAGTTTTAGAAAACGCATTTGTGTGAAAAAATGCGGTTATCTGACCAGCAACAAGCCCGTGCATCCGCAGCTTTTCAGCTGCGCGGGATGCGTGGGCGGTAAGCGCTTGCATGACTGCCTCAAGATCGCGCATTGGCTGTCCTGCAGAACGGGTAACGGCCATGCCTTTGCGCTGCGGTGCCACGTCCTCAATTTCAAGGCAACGAATGCCCTGCAATTCGGCTACTGTGCGCTCAAGCACAACAGTACCGAGTTGACGGGCAAGAGTGCGGGGCATGTCGCGCAATTGGGCTGCGGTCATTATTCCTTGTGATGCCAGTTTAATTTGTGTCTGGCGACCAATTCCCCACACTTCCCCGACCGGAATCCGGTCGAGACACCAAGCCAAAACAGCCGATTTTGTAAAGTCGCAGACACCGCCGAAAATTGGATTTTTTTTGGCGGCAAAATTGGCGAGTTTGGCGAGTGTCTTTGTGCTGCCAATGCCAACACAATTGGGAATGCCGGTCAGCTGGCGAACTGTTGAACGCATTTCAACCGCAATGGCTTCATACCGCTCACCAAATCCCGATAGGTCAACAAAGTTTTCATCAATGGAATAAATCTCATAGTGTGGCGAAAACTGGCTAACGGCATCGACAACACGGCGGCTCATATCTCCGTAAAGCGTATAGTTTGACGATAAAACTTTAACGCCATGCTCTTTGACCAAATCGCGGATTTTAAAGAGAGGTGCGCCCATTTTGATGCCAAGGGCTTTGGCTTCTTCGGAACGGGCAACGGCACAACCATCATTGTTTGACAGGATGATAACTGGCTTGCCGAGCAAATGCGGTTGAAAAACGCGCTCACACGAAACATAAAAATTATTCCCGTCAATGAGTGCGATGGGTTTTATCATGTTGTTATTCAACGGAATAACGGCGCACAACGCCAGCTATTACGCCCCAAATCTCGGTTTGGTCATTTACACGGATTGGCTGGAATCCATTGCCTTTTGATTTTGGGTCGAGCCAATATTGCCCGTCACGTTTGGCTAATTTTTTTAAGGTAATTGAGCCGTCCACAACGGCCAGAACCACACGACCAACTCGCGCCTTACCGGCGCGATCAACGGCAATAATATCACCATCATAAATGCCTTCATCAATGAGGCTATCCCCTGAAACACGCCACCAAAATGTAGCGCTTGGGTGCCGCACGATCCAAGCAATAGGGTCAATTTCATCTTCAAGGTCGTCACTGGCCGGTGAGGGAAAGCCAGCTGGAACAACTATTGACGATAGTTTTACGGTTTTCCCGTCAATGGGATTAGCGATTGGTGTTAAAATCATGGTGCTTACTTCAGATTGCATCTGAAGAACATATAATGAACATCCGCAATTTTCAATGAGCATAAAAAAGATTGCCCCGACAAAGCGGGGCAAGGTTAACGGGCGGGGAATGGTTCGGAAACGGGTTAGGGGTTTCCGTACAATTGAAGCCCGCTCGATGCGGGCTAAGATTGTTATGGCTTTTTGTTAAGCGCGAAAAACGCGCTTAACTGATTTCATCTTTATTTTACAGGGCGCGGCACTGCCTTAACGGTTACAAGACTGCGGCGCGGGACTAGGCGATTTAATGAATCGCGCTCGCGGGTATGGATAGCGATTTCATAAATCTGATCATTCTGGCTCAAAACTTCGAGCCGCATTTTACTTGTTGCCCCGCATTTCTGGCCACTTTCCAGCACTTCGGAAATATGGCGCTTCTCGGTTGCGGTGATGTGGTAGCCTTTCAAAAGGCTGATTGCATACGCTGCCATTTTGAAAGGCTCCTTAAATGAGGGCTAGCTGTTGGGCTGCGAAGGGCTGAACACTGGCTAAAATGGCCTCGCGGTTTTGAATTTCGGCCTTGTGTTCTTCACGGTCTAAGCCGTAATCAAAATTCACAACCTCGGTTATGATTGTGGTGTCTTTCCATTGGTCTTTGAAAAGAGAGCAATCTATTCCGATGCCAGCATTCATTTGCCAGCCGGTCGTTTTGCAAAAATCGACGGCGCGGCCTTCCTTTCGCCAATCAAAATAATGCGCACCGGAATAGCGGAAATTTGCGGATTGCTGCGGCACAATAAACGTGCCGTATTTTGCCATTTCTGCGGCTATATCAATGACGTGAAATTCAAATTCAGAACCGGAATAGCGCGGGGCTGATCCAGAGCGGCGAACCTTTGAAAAAGGGGTTCAGAACAAGATTAGTTCAAAATCGTACGTTTAGGTTGAGAATGCATAATGGGCCGTTTATCTGCGTTGGTGACAGTTTCGATGGCAGCGCCGAGCATTGTGTTGACCAATTCCGAATCTGGTTTCGTTCCAATAGTCCAACTGATGACCAAACCATCGAAACAGTGGATGATGGGTGAGAGATACACCTTCCCAGCCTTCGTATGAATACATGGACTATCTCCCTGATAATCCAAGTTTTCGTCCGCACCCCCACTGGACTTGATGTGGTGGACGGCCTCCTGATCCGCTTTTGTGCGATAGTGTGGTTGTTTTTAAAAGCCACCAAGGAGA
>NZ_JBHEEE010000013.1:0-40907 GCF_041929865.1 Pseudochrobactrum lubricantis | reverse complement strand
AGGGAAAGTTCAAACATGGGTCAATTCTAAATGGAAATATCTGCCCAAACTGGGTCAGTTCTCAGTGACAATCAACAACCTGATCCTTCTTCTCGCTGATAAAGAACTGGTACAGCCAGCCGATGATCTCAACATCCTGACAGGCATCTTCGGTCATCACCTCGCGCAGGCGGGCAAGGATACTGTCCGGCGACAGAAGATCGTCGGGTATCAGTAGTTCGGTATAATCCTCGGCCCGGTCGAGCATATCGGCGCGCTCGAACATATAGGGCATCGCGCCGTGCCATTCGTTGCAGGCATGGATCAGCAGCAGTCGATAGGCCTCCGCCTGCCCATCATGGGCGGGGCGGGTGCCGTTCAGATATTCGGCGATCTCTGGCCGGGCGCGATCCGGCAGGTTACCAGCCATCGCCTCGGCCAGAATCTCGGGCCGGGTAGCGCCGTCTGCGGGCGACACCACGCGCGGGTTGGTCAGGCCCGTGACATCCATGAAGCGCAACGCGGTGAAGCGGTTGAACCATGTATAGGCCGCATGCTCGATCACCTGGGCGCGGTTGCTGTTGGCGGCGACCTCCAGCTTCGCAATCGCTTTGGGATGCTCGCGGCGAGCCGCTGCGCCTTCGGCCAGCACCATGTCCAGCCGGGCAGTGACCTGATCGATCAGCAGGTTGCGCGCGCTTTGCGCAAATTTCTTCAGGGCGTTGGTATCCATCAGACAATCACTTTCTTGCCCGCGCCGATCTCGGCCAGCAGGGTCTTTTTCATCTCATCGAGGTAGCGGGTCACATCGTCCTCATCTTCGAGATAGGTTTTCGCGAAGGAGACGGTGATCGACTGCGCCTTGATATATTGCGGCTTTGCCGGTGTCGGCGGTACGTACGGCGCTGGCTGAGCTTCGGCCACGCCACCGGAAGGTGCGGGCTGAGGCGCGGGAACCGGTGCTGGTGCAGGCGTCAGTTCGGCGACCCGGGTCAGCGTATCGGCCAGAAGGTTGGAACGCACCTCGGTCGCCCGATGGCGCAAGGCCGGGATCAGGGTTTGCGAGGCCACGGCGGATTTCTGCGCGGCAAGCTCATCCCGAATACGCGTCTGCTGCTCTGGCGGTAGCGCACGGAATTCCGAGGTCTGGGTGGTTTTCTCGGCCACTCCTTCAATCGCGGCGATGACGGCGTTGCGCTCGGCCAAAACCGTTTGTTCGATGCGTTCCTTCAGGGCGTAGAAATCCGCCTTCAGTTCCTGAATCGCGGTGCCCTTGAAGCACTGCGGATCGGCTAGCGCCTGACGCAGCGCATCGGCGGCAGAATCCTCGGCAAAGGTGACGTTCTGATCCTGCGCCGTCAGGAAAGCGCGCACCTCGTCATAGATGCCCTTCTGCGGTCCGGACATGAAGCTACGGATCTTGTCGAGGATATCCTCCTTGGCATCCAGCAGCTGATCTTCCTGCCCAACCGGGCCGGTAATGAACCAAGTCGCCGACTGATCACGCATGCTGTCGAGCAGAGTCCGCAGAGGATCGAGAGCTGCAATAAAGGGGTAGCCGGTCGACTGCCGGCCAAGACCCTCCAGTTCGCTAGTCAGCTTGCGCAACTGGGCCTGCCACTCCGACCCAAGGCTGCGCGCGTCATTTCCAGAGGCGGGCAGATCGAACAGTGCCTGAAACAGTTCGCGCGATTTGCGGATCTGGGCAGCAGTGAACTCGATCTGCGGGGAAAGCAGAATGTTGCCAAGGGCATGGCTGTTGCGCAGCCCCTGCACCAGCGCATCCCCTTCCAGCAAAGCACTGTCGGCCCGAGCCTCAAGCTTGCCGCGCGCGACAAGGCTCGCGGTCAGGCAGAGAACCGCGATGGCGGGCCAGCCATAAGGTTTGGCTCCGAACTTCTCGACCAAAGCTTTGACCGAGACCCGCGTCCCAAGGCGCATCTGAGCCTGAGCATGATTCAGCACGTCCTGCTCGGCTTCGGTCAGACCGCTGCCTTCGCCGCCAAAAAGCCCGCCATCAACGCGTCCGGCTCGTCCAAGATCTGCTTCGGTGTAAGTGGCACCGCGCAGGACAGGCAGGCTGGTATAGACCTTGTCGACCAGGACCTGGAAACCTTTGACCAGCCGATCCTGCGGATCTTCGCCACCGATCTCCAGCTCGGCACCGCGCACGAAGAGCCGAGCATCCGCGATAAGGCCGCGCAGCCGCTGCACCAGTTCCTTTTCGCGCCGCGTATTCTGGTCACGCTTTTCCGCAATGATACGATCACGACCGGGTTGGGCATCCCCGCTGGTGACCTGACGCGCAAATTTTACGGTCTGAAGCCAGAGGACGAGATCGCGCGTAAAGCGCACATCACGCCCGAGCAGGACAATCATCTCATCGCTTGCCATGCTGTTCGAACGAACCACATCCGGCGCGTCGGAATCGTCGCTGAAGGGTGAGATGATGTTCACCGACAGCTCATGCTCCCGGTTCAGGCTGTGCCCGTCGAGCTTGCGGGTAAAAGCATAGTCCACACCCGTGCCAGCATGCTTGATCTTGCCGTGACGGAGGATCGCGCCGAACGCCAGTTCATCTAGCTGCCGTTCTATCTCGGCGGGATCGACGGCGATTGCCTTGATCTCGGCCTCGACGTCCTTTTCCTCATTGGTGAGGAATTCATAGACCTCGCCGTTGCGCTGGATCAGCGTCTGACGCTCCAGAAGCGACAAGGCCTCCTCGATATTGCGGCGCTGCTCGGTCTGGTCCGCCTCGAACCGGGACAACAGGAGGATCGATATGTTGCGGGCAGTCGGTTTGAATTCCTTGACGTATTTGACAAGGAACAACACCTTCAGCACCCGCACGGCAAAATCATCGCCAAGGTTCTTTTCAGCCAGTTGGATTGACTGCTGAACCGATGATTTCAGGGCGGTGCGAATCCCCTCAAACATCAGGTCAAAGGTCGCCAGCCCCCCAACCGGCGTGTCGGCCAGCTTTTTGGCCACCTCCTGAAACACCCCCAGCATAGAGCGTTCGCCGACCGAGCTGTGCTTACCCTCAAACGCGTTATGCTGCGAGAGGCCCATGATCGCGCGCTGGAACAGGTCATACTGGTAGTTCGGGAACGGGTAGCTCGCGACGAACTGGTCTTTTCCGGAGAAGTTCCTGAACTTGAAAGAATTATCGCCGAAATCGAACAAAGTGCGCAGGTTGTTTTCCTCAGCATCATAAAGATTGCCAAGGGTGATCTGACCAGCCTCGGTCTTGGCCAGCAGACGGCGCTGGATGACTTCGGCCACATCCTGAGAGTTCAGCGGCATCCGGTTGGCAAAGCGCGCCTGGATTTTCGAGAAGTCATTTTCTTGCTGCGCCGTCAGATCCCCGATGACCGAACCCATGTCCTGCTGGGCGGTGACGACAATCCAGGCCTGCCCCTTGCACTTCGTGTTCAGGCTTTCGGCAATGGTTTGCAGGTTCGTCATGAGCTTGACGTTGTCGGCGATATACTGCCCCACCTCATCGACGAAGAAATTCAGCCGGAACTTCGGCCCCTGCGCATCGATCCACGACTTCACCATATTGGCGAAATCCTCGATCGAAACCTTCGTATCCTTACGATACTGGCCAAGAATATCCTTGACCTCATCGCCCGTGACCTCGGCAAAGGCGGCGGCAATGTGCTTGCCTTCCATCAGAGCCTGTTCGCGCCCGCGCTCCCAAGGCTTTCCGGAAGATTGCGCAAAGGCCGCCTTGAAGGCATCGAGCTTGCCGCGACTGTCGAGATCACGCTCGAACTGCGCGATATGCGGGAGCTTGCCATAGTAGCCGCACATCTCGTCAAAGACCTTCTGGAAGACGGCCAGAAGCGCATCGACATCCGTCTTCGAGATCACATCCGCCTTCTGGTCGATATTGAACAAGACCGACCGGGATGGAATCGACACTGCCTTGCGCAAAGCCCCCGCCAGCATCGGATTGCCTGCGAGCTTTCGCTCAAAGATTTCGACGGCGCGCTGCCCCTCGACCTCGTCGTTCTCCAGCAGAAGGGCGAGCATCTTCAGCAGGTGAGACTTACCTGATCCGAAGAAGCCCGAAATCCACACGCCGTTCGCGGTATCGTAATTGTTGTAGGCGTCGAGGAATTGCTCCAGCCGGGCGCCGATCTCGTTGGTGATGACATATTCATCAAGCTCGGTCAGGAGGCTGGCCTTGTCGTCAGCCTTGATCACCCCATCGATCGAACGGTCGACCGGCTTGGCAAAGATATCACGCAGAAAAGTAGCCATCGGTCAGACCTCGTAATTCATGATATTGAACGCGCGGTAGTATTTGTCGTCATGGAGCAGGCCGAACAATTCCAGCGACGCTCCTGTCGCCAACGCGTGCGTGTATTTTCCCGGAAAGAACATGACCGTCGGGCGATCTTTCGCGGTGCTTTGCAGGTTGTTGAGTACGTTGTGCGACCGCAGGTAGGGGTAAACCTCGCCTACGCCTGACAGGAAGATCACGTCGTGCGGGACTTCTTCGATGTGCCGCGCAATCTCTGGAATGAGGTGTGCCTGCGGGTCCAGAACCCCCTGCAACAGTTCCTTGAGCTCCGCCTTTTCCGTTTCGGCTTCAACCTCAAGGATCTGCTCGAAGATACCCCGGTCTTCGAGGATCCTGATCGAAAGGTCATAGAGATCAATATCAAGTACGCGCACACCGGCGTGGCTCAGCCGGGCGATCAGATCCTCGCGATCCTCGCCTAGGCTCAGTCCGTCTTCGGCATCAAAAGCGCAGATAAAAAAGGGAACCTCGTTTCCCAGCCCTTGCTTTTGCAAGAACCGATCGCTGGAAACTACCCTGAATAGGTGCTCGGCGCGGGCGCGCCGATCAGTTTTCGTGCCCACAATTACCCCCCATTTCCGGGAAAGACCCGCAAGTCCGCCGGATTACTCTCCTCAATCAGCCGCTTCATGCGCCCCGACAACCAAACCGGCTGAATTCTACCTTCGACACTTAACAAACCAGCTTCACGCAATATCCGAAACAGGACCTGACGCAATTTCGCGCAGGTTGAAGCTGAAAGAGCGGCGAGGCCGGGATCGCTTTCAGCCTTCTCCGCGAGAAAGCGGTCAAAAACCTCATGGCCCAGGTCGAGCCGCCATGATTGGTAGCGTTCGCTGATCACCTCGACTGCGAATTCGTGGACAAAACGATAGGTCCGGCAGACCGCCAGCCACATCATCGCCTGCTGCTCGGCGCGGTCAGCCTCTACCGACAGGTAATGACGTTCGGCATCGGAGAGATGGCCTATCCGGTCGTATACTTCACGAAGCGCGCGGGTTTGCGAGGCCAGTTTGGGTAAGGATGACACGCCCTGGGCCAGCAAACGCTCACGAGCAGATGCCCAGTTCTCACCGGGTTGATAAGCTTGAGCAATCACGATGCTCTCATTGAGCATCAGCCCGCCCACGCCAAAGGACATCCGATATTTCGCTGCGGCCACCATCATTTAGGTACCGCCCCGCTTGCTGTGTCAGCCTCATCGAACTCATGCTGCGCACGCTCAAGGGCGGCGGCAATCTCGTCTTCGTCAGCCGCAACGATATGCTGGGTCCGGGGATCACGCAGCCTAGCCCCATCAAGGAGTCCTAGCCGCTTGAGCACATAGAGCAGCATGGCGTAGCGAACTGTCAGCACAGCGCGCCCGTCCGCCATGTTGTAATCCTTTGCGACCACCGCCTGCTGACCGACCGACAGATCAGGATGCGGCACAAGGGTGATATCGAAGGTTTCCTGCCACAGCCGGTCCTGTGCCGCAGCAGCACCAGGCTCGCCGAACTCGCCGAATCCAAGGACACGCGAGAGCAGGAAATCCTTGAAGCGCTCCGTCTCATGGCACCAGGCCCGCACATGCCAGCGCAGACCATCAAAGCCGAAGGCATGCGGGGTAATACGCCGCCATGCCGGATCGGGCCGATCGCGGTTCATGGATTGGTAGTGAAGGTCCAGCGATCTTTCCTCCCGCACTGCCGCCAGAACTGAACGCAGAACTTCGGTATCGACCTTACGGCGCAAAGTCAGAGCGATATCCATGTCAGGCGGGGCAGCGAGCCAATTCGCCCCCGCGTCGGCGAAACCTTCCGCCATCGATCGGAGCCGCATGAGATAGGCGTCCGGGTCCGGGTCTAGAAACACCGGCTGAAATTCCGGGCCGGCTACGTAGCGGCGAGCGCTTTTGTCATAGACCGCATTCTGCGGCGCACGCTCCTGATAATGGGTCAAGTCCTTTGACGCCTGCGGAACGGAGACGCCAAACGTATCGATCAGGTCAGAGCGATTGACACCCCCCTCCCAGAACAGGCGGAATTCGATGAACTCCAACCGCCTCTCGACACCCCATTTCAGCATTGCTCGTCCCGCCGCACTTGAAAGGATAAAAACTATATGGGACACCTTGTGATGTCCGTATATTTTCTATTCTAACAAACCTCAAACTGTCAAGCCCGAGGAAGGCCGGATGCGCACCGTGTCACCGTGCACAAACACGGCGAGGCAAAAGCGCTATCGAAGTCGGTCAGCCTGGACGTGGGCAAGGCCACGGCATCTTCGATACCAACACGGTCGATGCCGATTGCAGCCAATGCTCAGACGTGATCGTACAGTGCCGTCAAACCCTATTTTCGCCGGGCCAGCCCTGTCAGCGATCGTGCCAGGCTCAACAACCGCCGAGACGCCGGATTGTCGTTTTGCGCGGACCAGACCATGCTGAACGGCAGCACCTCGTCCGCAAGTTCCCGGTAGGTGATCCCAGGAAACTGGGCGACGGTTGTTGCTTCGCTCGTCAGAGTGAGGCCGCGACCGAGAGCGACCAGAGATAGGATGTTGTCGCGACCGACCTGCTGAGACTGAATATCGAGCTGGCGGCCGAGACCGGCAAGGTGAGCGACCAGGTAGTCGTGAATCTCCTGTCCCGGCGCAACGTCGCTCACGATGAACCGCTCCGAAGCCAAATCGACCCATCCAAGTTCCGGCTTGCCCGCCAAAGGGTGGTTATCGGGCAGCACCACGAAAACCTTCTCGCACCATAAATGCTCCGCCTCACAGCCATCCCATGCCGCGGTTCCCGTGATAAATGCGACGTCCAGACAAAGTTTCCGGACAGCCGCGACGTGCTCGGGCGGATTGCCATCAATAAGGTCGACCTGCACGTTCGGGTGGCGCGTGCCGAAGGCATGCAACAGATCGAACAGAAATCCTGACGCAAGGGACGAGAATATCCCCACCTTGATCAGACCTTGCTCTGCCCGGCCAACCGCCGCCACCTTGGTCACCCCAATGTCGATCTGGCGAAGAGCATGGCGAGCGTTGCGCAGGAATTCTCGCCCGGCAACGGTCAACCGCACCCCGCCAGCATGACGCATGAAAAGCGACGCCCCGAGTTCATCTTCGAGATCACGAATTCGCCGGCTGATGGAGGATTCCTGCACAGAAAGCGCGGCAGCAGCCTTGCGAAAACTCCCATAGTCGACGGCGGCAACAAAATATCGCAACTGGTTCAGCCGGACCGCAGATGTACCGGGTTTCCCCTCAACGACGTTTGTGAGGCTATCATCAGGCGAGGTCTGATTGTTCCCGATCACAGCCATGGTGCATCATCCGAAACAGCGTTCGGCTTCTGACGGGCACCCCGCCATCATCAACGCGAAAATCGATCTGTGTGCGTTCATCAGCTCTCCGCACATCCTCAAACTAAACGACGTTCAGTTACCGAATGCTGCTTCTTGACTTCCGTCCCGTCAACGAAAAAAGTAAATGTCGTTTAGTTTTCACGACAAGTTGCAACAGGCATCGGAATGGCCCGTCCCCGGAAAGAGCAAGAACTTGATATTGCTCGTCGTGCGATCGACGAAACGATCCGGCTGCTGTCAGAGCGTGGCGACCTCGACGTACCGTTGACTGCGGTCGCGCATGCCATCGGTTGCACAGCACCAGCGCTTTACGGCCATTTCCGCAACAAAAGCGCCTTGATGCGCGCCGTTCGGGAAGAAGGGTTCAACCGGCTATACAGGGAAAAGCTGGCCATCTTCGAACAGATGCGCGGCAATCCATTCGGCTATTTGCGTGATGGCAGCTATGCCTATGTCCGCTTTGCCCTGGAAAACCCCACGCTATATCGGCTGATGTTCACACCGCCGCCGAAGCTCGGGGTCAGCGATGACCCGTGGTCGAGCGAAACCGGGAGCCAGATATTCAATCTGTTTCTGACGGGGCTTCGCTGCTCTCCGGAGGAAGGTTTTTTGCGCGGCATGGATCTGAGTCGCTACAGCTTCATGTTCTGGTCAACGGTACATGGTGCGGTAAGCCTCACCCTTCAGAACCGGGAAATGGATCAGCCCGCCAAATGGGACGCGACACGAGAGGCCGTCGATACGTTGATGGAAATCATCGCCGCGACGCGCAATGGCACGCGCGGCACCTCATGAGCGAGATCTTCGGGCGCTGGCAAAGCCCCGATCTGTCGCAATGAACCGCTCCAGCATCGGCACAATCAGCCTGACAGGATCGGCAGCGGGCTGGCCGGTTTCGCGAGCCAGCACTTCGGCATAGGCGGCAAGATCGCGGTGCAGCGGCCCCGGCAGTTCCACCGTCACCTTCACGGGCTTGTCTTCGATGAGGGGGCCGAGTTTCAGCTTCGTCATGGTCAGTTCCTGTAAGGTTCGAGTACGAGATCGCGGGTAACGATGACCCTGACCGGGTAGCCCGGCCGGATCGTCAGGGTCGGCGCGACCTGCAACTGGCGCTGGACGATCTGTTGCCCGGCCTGATTGATGGTATCCTGCGCTCCGTCGCGGATGGCGCGGATCAGACGATCCTCGTCGTCGGTCGCCAGTTCCGTGCCGATGCCGAGCAGCGTGGACAGCCCCGCCGCTTTCATCAGATCCCACCAGTGGTAATCAACGCCATCTTCCAGCCCGGCATAGCCGGAAGCGTCCGCACCGGGCTGGCGCTCCAGCACGATGGAGCGGCCGTTGGGCAGGATCAGGCGGTTCCAGACCAGCAGCACGCGGCGCTGACCGAATTGCACACCGGCGTCATACTGACCGATGATTCGCGTTCCCTGCGGGATCAGGAGCAGACTGCCGGTCGGGCTGTCATAGACATTTTCCGTGACCTGCGCGGTGATCTGGCCGGGAAGGTCCGAGCGGATGCCGGTAATCATCGCCGCTGGGATTACGGCCCCTGCCTGAAGGATGTAGGGCGAGGCTGGCGCCATGATCCGATCCATGGCAACGGTCTGCCGTTCCACCGGCCCATTCAGAAATGCCGTGTGACGGTCCTGTGTTGCGGGCTGGCCACCAAGGTCAAGGCCAGCAAGGCCCGGCATATTGGAGCCAGGCGTCGTCGCCACTCTTGGCCCGGACTGGAAGAACACGGTACTGAGACGCGCAGCTTCTTCTTCGGCCAGACGGCGCTCTTCGGCAGGATCGCGCGCAGGCGTCGCCATGGCGGGCGGCGTGACGGGCTGACCCCGGTTCTGGGCGTCGAGGATCGGGCCACCGAGATCGCCCGGCAATGCCGGCCCCAGGACCGGCCCGGTATAATCCTTCGGCAGACCCGCCAGTCCATCTGCCGTGGCGCGATTCTCGGTCGAATAGAGTTCTTCACCGTTTCCGCTCATGTCGCGCGTCTGGAGCGCATAGATCAGCGCCCCGCCGATGCCGAGGAGCGCAACAGCCCCGGCACCGGCCAGCATCTTGCGCGACAGGCGCGTGACGCGCGGCGGCTCGGCATGCAGACGCATCGGCATTGGGTTGGTGGTAGCCTCTTCACTCATGACGGTTGCTCCCCGGTTTTGGCGGGCTGGGCAGCTTGCCTTTGCTCGATGCGAACGATCCTGACCGTCTGCTGCTGCTTGCCGCTACCAAGACGCAGCTCAGCCGCTCCGAACAGCCGATCAACGATCAAGATGTTCTGGTGAACGCGGGAATTGACGATCTGGGTCTCGCCCTCGGAACCGATGACGAAAATCGGTGGCATCTCTCCCTGCACGATGCCGCGCGGGAAAACGACATAGACACGGCGGCCATCATCGAAGACGGAAATCGGCCGCCATGGTGGCGTATCTCCAGTCAGGCCGTAACGATAGTTGCGCGCCGCCTCGACCGGGATGATGGGTGCTGCCGGAACGGTCTGGCGCTGACCGGCAGGCAGCGCCGGATAAGACCAGGATATGGACGGCATGTAGAGCGCCTCACGAGCGCGCAGCTCGATCATGTAGGTGCGCCGATCGGTCGACACCACGAGATTGGTTGAGATGTCGGATCGGGATGGTTTGACGAGAATATGGACCCGGCGCGACGTACCGCTCCCGCTCTCAGTATCGCCAATGATCCAGCGGGCGGTGTCTCCCGCCGCGATCGGTCCCGCGCCGGTCAGGCTTTCGCCCGGCTCCAGCGCGATATTGGTGATCTGTCCTGGTGCTGTATAGACCTGATAGAGCGCGCCTTCCGACCAGGGATAGATCTGGATGGCGTTATAGTAACCCTCGCGGCGCGGCTCGACGCGGGCGGCGGCATTGGCGTTCTCGACGCGGCCTGCCGGTGTTCCGGCAGCAGTGCCGCCGCGTGCGACCGTCCAGGCCGGCGGCGTGTGAAGCGGCCGAGGTCGGTGATCGGTGACAGCGGTCGGCACGACGGGCAACGCCGGCACATCGGCATCATAGCTGAACTGCGGCGTCTTGTTGGTGGCGCAGCCTGCCAGCATGGTGACCGAAAGCAACAAAGCTGCAAAGGCGGGTTTACCGAAAACCGGCAAGGCGGAATTGCGGGAAGACGCGATGGTCATTGGCTCATCTCCCGCGACCATGAAATTGCATTGACGTAGATGCCGAGCGGATTGGCGCGCAGACGCTCGGCATCGCGCGGAGTCTGGATCACAATGGTCAGGATCGCGGTCCAGCGCTCGGTCGTGGAAAGCTGCCCGTTCTCGTAGTGGCGCTCGGTCCAGGCGACTCGGAAGCTGTCGTTTGAGGCGCGGATGACGCTGGAAACCTCGACTGCGATCTGCTGGCGGCCAACACGGGTGAACGGATCATTGGCGCGGGCGTAATCGTTGAGCGCGGCCGCCCCCCTATCCGTGGTGAACTCATAGGCGCGCAGCCAGTTCTGGCGCACGATGATGGCGTCCGCCGGGATCGAGCGCGTCTGCTCGATGAAGCGGCCAAGATGGAAGGCGATCTGCGGATCGGTCGGACGGTAATCGGCCGTGGCTGCGGCGACGGTCTGGGCTTGGCCGAGATTATCGACCTGCACCACCCAGGGCACGACGGTCCCTCGCGCCGATTGCAGAACGAGCGCGGCAGCGAAGCCTGCCGAGAGGATCAGCGAGCCGAAGGCCATATAGCGCCAGTTCTTGGCCTGCACGCGAGCCGAGCCGATGCGCTCGTCCCAGACTTGTGCGGCTTTCTGGTAAGGCGTCTCGGGTTCGGGCGATTTGCCGTAATGGGTCGCTGGACGTCTGAAGATGTTCATGAGCGGTCACTTTCGGAGATGTTGACGGAAGAGCCGCCGCCGTGGCTGTCACCGGAGCGGACGGCATGGGCGGCCATGGTCGTGCCGTGATTGAGCGCCTGGCGGCGGTGCATCTGCTGCGCCCATGCAGGCGGGCCGCCCGCGGAGGCGGGTCCGGCAGCGTCGGCCACGCTCGCACCGCCAATGGTTCCCTGCGAGGACGATCCACCGGTGACGCCGAGCCCGGCGCGCGCGCCATCGGAGAAGCTGGATTTGACGCTTTCCGCTGCTTTCGAGGCCGTCCGTTTCAGAGGCGATGCGGCGGCGGAGCCTGCCGCGCGGGCAACACCGCCGAGGCCGGAGGCAACACCGGCAGCGCCTGACTGGCCGAGCGATCCGACACTATAGGCGGCGCTCGCCGCCCCTGCCGCAGCAGCACCGCCACGAACAGCCGCAGCTCCACCCGACAGCGCCGCTGCCCCTCCCTTCGCGGCCATGCCTGCAGCAGCGCCGCCGGCAAGCATCATGCCGCCAGCGGCAAGGCCGGTTCCAACTGCTGCACCTGCGCCAAGCTGCGGGCCGCCAGAAACCAGACCGGAAGCGATGCCGGGACCGAAGATGCCGAGGCCGAGAAGGGAAAGTGCGGCCAGCACGATCGCCATGGCGTCGTCGATGGTCGGCGTCACGCCGCCGAAACCGGCCGTAAACTGCGAGAACAATGTCGAGCCGATGCCGATGATGACGGCGAGCACCAGCACCTTGATGCCGGAGGAGACGACATTGCCAAGAACGCGCTCGGCCATGAAGGCGGTCTTGCCGAAGAGGCCGAAGGGAATAAGGACAAAGCCCGCCAGCGTGGTCAGCTTGAACTCGATCAGCGTGACGAAGAGCTGCACGGCGAGAATGAAGAAGGCCAGCAGTACCAGCGCCCAGGCGAACATCAGGCAAGCGATCTGGATGAAGTTCTCGAAAAACGACCAATAACCCATCATGTCCGAGATGGATTCGAGCAGCGGGCGACCGGCATCGAGGCCAGTCTGCGCCACCTTGCCGGGCCGCAGCAGATCGGCGGCGGAAAAGCTAGTGCCCGAACCTTTCAGGCCAAGACCAGCGAAGCTGTCGAAGATGATCTGGGCGAGATTGTTCCAGTTGCCGATCAGGTATGCGAAGACACCGACAAAAAGCGTCTTCTTGACGAGGCGTGCGATGATGTCGTCATCCGTACCCCAGGACCAGAAGAGTGCGGCCAGCGTCACGTCGATGACGATTAGCGTGGTGGCGATGAAGGCGACCTCGCCACCGAGCAGGCCGAAGCCGCTGTCGATATAGCTGGTGAAGACGCCCAGGAAATTGTCGATGACGCCGGTGCCGCCCATGGTTCACTGCCCCCCGTTCTGATGCGGGGCGGCGGGCACCGGCGTCCGGCCGAGGAACCGGTCGCGGTTCTCGGCCCAGATGGCGAGGCAGTCGGGATCGTTCACGGCTGCCTCGCCAAGTTGCTGGCAGTGGCGCAGGCTCTGGCGCAGTGGATCGGCAGGCGCCTGAAGCGCCGGGGCCGGACGGGGCTGGGCTGGTTCGTCCTCGCGTGTCATTTCGATCACCGTCGCGGTGATGGCGATGGCCACGAATATGATCGCGCCCAGCCGGGCCAGCATCTTGCCGTCCATGTCGCGCCCCTCCTGTCCGGTCAGTTGTTGCCGTTGCCGAACATCCGGGCATTGCCGGGCTGATAGCCCGATCCCGGCGTCAGAAAGCGCTCGCGCTGGATGCGGCCTTGTTCGGCGGCGGTGGCACGCTCGGCTTCGATCAGGGCTTCGGAGCGACCATTGGCGGACATCAGCGCGATCAGGTCGGAAAGCTGCTGCGACTGGAGCGCGAGAAGCTGATTGCCCGCCTGTGTCGCCTGCAACGCGCCGGTGGCGTTCTGGCTCTGCCCGACAAGGGCGGACATTTCAGCGCGATTGGTGTCGATATTGCCAACGACACCGGCCTGCACGCGCATGGCGTCCTGCAAGCCGCCGACCGTATTCTGCCAACGGGACCGCGCATCGGCGACGAGCTGGGCGTCGGTCGCGGACAGCGAAACCTTGCCGTATTTCTGGTGGAACATTTGATCGACGTTCTGCACGTCGAAGGCAATGTTCTGCGCCTGGGCCAGAAGCTGCTGCGTGCGCTGGACATTTTGCTGCAAAGTCTGGAGCGAGGAATATGGCAGATTGGCGAGATTCTTCGCCTGATTGATGAGCATCTGCGCTTCATTCTGAAGCGAGGTGATCTGGTGGTTGATCTGCTCCAGCGTGCGTGCGGCAGTCAGAAGGTTCTGCGCATAGTTGGTCGGATCATAGACGATGCGGCCGAAGCCAAAAGCGTGAGCGGGGCTTGTCAGCATGGGCGACAGTGCAACAGGCATGGCGAGCGTCAGCGCCAGCACGGATGCACTGACATATCGGGAAACGGGGATACGGATCATGGCAGGGTCTCCTTTTCTTGGCTGTCATCTGGATGGATTTGATCTGGCGCGACCGGCCGAGCGGGCTCTGTCCGTTCGACAAGATTGGTGAGGTTCGGGATCAGATCGACGGCCCATTCGACGCCGCGATCGCGCAGCCAGGCCGCGAGAAAACCGTCCTGCCCATGCTCGGCGACGAGTTCGGCGATACGGCTCTGATCGGATTTGGATGATGCGGCGCAGAGCGCGAGACCGACTTCGCTAAGGCCAAGCTCGAACAGGCGATTGCCGCGCCGCGATTGGCAGTAGTAGTCCCGCTTGGGCGTGGCCCGCGCGAGGATCTCGATTTGCCGGTCATTGAGGCCGAAGCGGCGGTAGATTGCCGTGATCTGCGGCTCGATGGCGCGTTCATTCGGAAGAAGCAGCCGCGTAGGGCAGCTTTCGATGATGGCGGGCGCGATATTGCTGCCATCGATGTCGGAAAGTGATTGCGTGGCAAAAATGACGGAAGCGTTCTTCTTCCTGAGCGTCTTCAGCCATTCGCGGAGCTGATTGGCGAACCCCTCATCATCGAGCACCAGCCAGCCTTCGTCGATGATGAGCAGGGTTGGCCGCCCGTCGAGGCGGTCGCCGATCCGATGAAACAGATAGGACAGGACGGCAGGCGCTGCGCCAGCGCCGACCAGTCCCTCGATCTCGAAGGCCTGTACATCGGCTGATCCGAGATGTTCGGCCTCGGCGTCGAGCAACCGGCCATAGGCGCCGCCAATGCAGTAAGGGCGCAACGCTTGTTTCAGATCGTTGGATTGCAGCAGCACGGCAAGGCCGGTAATGGTCCGTTCCCCCGCCGGGGCGGATGCCAGCGATGTCAGCGCCGTCCAGATGTGTTCCTTCACCTCCGGCGTGATGGTCACGCCCTCGCGCATCAGGATCGCGGCGATCCAGTCGGCGGCCCAGGACCGCTCATAGGCGTCATCGATCCGCGCCAGCGGTTGCAGGGAAACGGACGCCTCATCCCCTTCGGTCAGCCCACCGCCCAGATCGTGCCAGTCGCCGCCCATAGCGAGCGCAGATGCCCGGATCGATCCCCCGAAATCGAAGGCGAATATCTGGCTGCGATCATAGCGGCGAAATTGCAGCGCCATCAGCGCCAGCAGCACGGACTTGCCCGCGCCGGTCGGGCCGACGACAAGCGTATGGCCGACGTCGCCGACATGAAGGGAAAGCCGGAACGGTGTCGAACCCTCGGTCTTGCCGTAAAGCAAGGGGGGCGCTCCGAGATGTTCGTTCCGTTCCGGCCCCGCCCACACGGCCGATAGCGGGATCATGTGGGCAAGGTTAAGCGTCGAGACCGGCGGCTGCCGGACATTGGCATAGGCATGTCCGGGGATCGAGCCGAGCCAGGCATCGACGGCATTGACCGTTTCGGGCATGGCCGTGAAATCGCGGCCCTGAATGATCTTTTCGACCAGCCGCAGCTTCTCGTCGGCGATCCGCGGATCGGCATCCCAGACGGTAACGGTCGCCGTGACGTAGGCCATGCCTGTCATGTCGGCCCCAAGTTCCTGCAAGGCCATGTCGGCATCGAGCGCCTTGTTCGACGCATCGGTGTCCACGAGCGCAGATTGCTCGTTGGTCATCACCTCTTTCAGGATCGCGGCGATGCTCTTGCGCTTGGCGAACCATTGCCGCCTGATCCTGGTCAGCAACTTCGTTGCGTCGGTCTTGTCCATCAGGATCGCGCGGGTGGACCAGCGATAGGGAAAAGCTAGCCGGTTCATCTCGTCGAGCAGACCGGGCGTCGTCGCAGTCGGAAAGCCTGTGATCGTCAGGATGCGCAGATGCGACAAGCCCAGGCGTGGCTCCAGCCCGCCGGTCAGCGGCTGATCGGCCAGCAGCGCGTCGAGGTGCATCGGCACCTCGGGCACGCGCACGCGATGGCGGTTCGTGGATATCGTGGAATGGAGATAGGTCAGCGTGCCGGCATTATCGATCCAGTGGCATTCAGGCATGAAGCCGTCGAGTAGCGCCAGCACGCGGTCGGTGCGGTCGACAAAGCCGCGCATCAGTTCCCAGGGATTAACGCCGGATTGTTCGCGCCCCTCGTAGAGCCAGGTCTCGGCGCGAGCCGCATCTTCGGCGGGTGGCAGCCAGAGGAAGGTCAGGAAGTAGCCTGACACGAAATGCGTGCCCGCTTCCTCGAAGGCAGCTTTGCGCTCGGCATCGACCAGAGCGGAGGCCGGATCAGGAAATTGGCTGCCGGGATAGGTCGCGGCTTCGCTTCGTTGTGCCTCAACAAAGATCGACCAGCCGGAGCCGAGGCGGCGCACGGCGTTGTTGATACGCCCGGCGACCGCGACCAGTTCGGCGGCAACAGCGGAATCCAGATCCGGCCCGCGAAACTTCGCAGTCCTCTGGAAACTGCCGTCCTTGTTCAGTACGACGCCCGAGCCAACCAGCGCGGCCCAGGGCAGGAAATCCGCGAGGCGGGTGGCGGTACGGCGATATTCGGTGAGGTTCATCATGGCCGCGCCCTCACACCGACAGATGACCGGGGATGCGCAGATGCCTGCGCCCGACCTCGACGAAGAGCGGATCGCGTTTGGCAGCCCATACCGCGAGGAAATGACCGACTGCCCAGATGGCGATGCCAACCAGCCAGAGACGGAGGCCGAGGCCGACGGCGCCGGCCAGCGTGCCGTTGACAATGGCAATCGAACGCGGTGCGCCGCCGAGCAGGATATGCTCGGTCAGCGCCCGGTGAACCGGGATGGAGAAGCCCGGCACCGTATCGAGCTGTTCAAACCCGCCCGCCATCAGATGAGCGCCCCGCCGCCGAACGAGAAGAACGACAGGAAGAAGCTCGACGCGGCGAAAGCGATGGACAGGCCGAAGACGATCTGAATCAGGCGGCGGAAGCCGCCGGAGGTATCGCCAAAGGCCAGCGCCAGGCCGGTGGCGATGATGACGATGACGGCGATGATCTTGGCGACAGGACCCTCGATCGACTGGAGGATCGACTGAAGCGGTGCCTCCCAGGGCATGGAGGAGCCGGAGGCGTGTGCGGCAGGCGCCAGCATCAGACTGATGGAAACAGTGGCAGCGGCGGTTGCCATGATGCGGCAGCCGCGTGAAATCGTGCGGATCATGAAGGGTTTCCTTTCGGGGTGGTTGCCAAAGTGATGGGATGCGTGATGGCGTAATCGCCGTCCGGCCCCAGCCCATCGACGCGGGCGAGTTCGACCAGCCGGCGGGAAGAGCCGCGTCCGGCAAGAACGGCGACGAGGTCGATTGTCTCGGCAATCAGGGCGCGCGGGACGGTGATGACGGCTTCCTGGATGAGCTGTTCGAGGCGTCGCAGCGCGCCAATGCCGGAACCGGCATGGATGGTGCCGATCCCGCCCGGATGGCCGGTGCCCCAGGCTTTAAGGAGGTCGAGAGCTTCGGACCCGCGCACCTCGCCGACCGGGATGCGATCCGGGCGCAGGCGTAGCGACGAACGCACCAGATCGGAGAGCGTCGCCACGCCATCTTTGGTGCGCATCGCGACCAGATTGGGCGCGGCGCATTGCAGTTCGCGCGTGTCTTCAATGATCACGACGCGGTCCGAAGTCTTGGCGACTTCTGCCAGCAGCGCGTTGGTCAGCGTGGTTTTTCCGGTCGAGGTGCCGCCCGCGACAAGGATATTGGCGCGCGTGGCGACGTTCAGGCGCAGCACCTCGGCCTGAGCACTGGTCATGATCCCGGCGTTTACATAGTCGTCGAGCGTGAACACCGCGACGGCAGGCTTGCGGATGGCAAAGGTCGGCGCCGTGACGACAGGCGGCAGCAACCCTTCGAAGCGCTCTCCGGTCTCGGGCAGTTCAGCCGACACACGCGGATTGCGGGCATGAACCTCGGCGCCGACATGATGGGCGACCAGCCTGACGATCCGCTCGCCATCGGCAGCCGACAGCCTCTCCCCCGTATCGGCCAGCCCTTCGGAGAGCCGATCCACCCAGATGCGGCCATCGGGATTCAGCATCACCTCGACCACAGCTGGATCTTCCAGAAACCGGGCAATCGATGTACCGAGCGCGGTGCGCAGCATCCGCGCACCACGCGCAATCGTCTCGGGTTTCTGATGTGATGCGGTCATGGCGGCCCCGTTCATGGCGGGACGCGCAAAAGACGGACCCCGGATTGGGGTCGATTAAAAGAACCTGATTTAGGGCCGTTTCAACAGATGTTTACGCGTGTGCGGGCATCGGCGGCGCAGGGCGGTAAATAGGATGGATCGAAAGTTCAGAGCTGGTTTCCATCCGCTTCGGACTGGCCTTGTGACGAAAGATCGTGAAGCGAATCGATATCCCGCGACAACTCTTTCAGGAATCTGTCGCCGGAAGCCAGGCGCTTGCCCAGCGTCTGCATGAAGCCTTCGAAGCGCTCGTTGCCCTTGATGCGTGCCGACTGTTTCGCGCTATCTGACAGCGGCGGCGTCATGGTGAGCCAGAATTGTACGAACAGCGAAAGCGTCTCGCCGAGGATGGCGACATCTTCGTCCAGCATATCGAACTGGCGGCCAAGCTTATCCAGGCGTCGCGACATTGCGGCTTCCAGCCGTTCGGTCGTGTCACCGGACAGGAAGGATGCGACCGCAGCCTCGATCACTGCGGATTTTGAAACATTGCGACGCAGCGCCAGACCCTCGACCTGCTTCAGCAGATCCGGGGAGAAGTAGACATTCATGCGGGTGCGGCTCGTCATGCCTGTCTTCCTTCTCAAAGCTCGATGCCGTCATTTGGGTCGAGTGACGCCTGCCGCGCGACCATGCGCATCCGCTGACGCATGGCACGGGCTTTGGCGGCATCGACGTCGGGCTCATCATCGAGAAAATCGAACTCCTGCGATGGCGGCGGTGGTGGCGGGATGATTTCCTCATGTTCGGGAAGCTCCGGCTCAAGACGGATACCGGCATTGGCAGGATCGTCGTCGGACCTGTTCGACGCGGGTCCGTGGCCGGCCGCGGCCGCAACAACACGGCTCGTCCAGTCGTCTGGTGCCGATGTTTCCATCTTCACCGACTGCTTGTGCAGATCGGGCGGCGGCAGCACCCGTTCCTGAAGCCGCGCATCGGCATAGTAGCGCGCCTTGGCGGCGCGGATGGGCGGCACACCCGCTACCATGACGATCTCGTCGGTTGGCGGAAGCTGCATGATCTCGCCCGGTGTCAGGAGCGGCCGCGCTGTTTCCTGCCGCGAAACCATGAGATGCCCGAGCCAGGGCGCGAGGCGATGGCCCGCATAGTTGGTGGAATCGCGCATTTCCGTGGCCGTGCCGAGCGCATCACTGATCCGCTTGGCGGTGCGTTCATCGTTTGCGGCAAAGGCGACACGCACATGGCAGTTGTCGAGAATGGCGTTGTTCTGTCCATAGGCCCGCTCGATCTGGTTGAGCGACTGCGCGATCAGGAACGCTTTGAGGCCGTAGCCGGCCATGAAGGCGAGCGCCGATTCAAAGAAATCAAGCCGCCCGAGCGCGGGGAACTCGTCCAGCATCAACAGGAGACGATGGCGTTTTCCGGTGGTTTCCAGTTCCTCGGTCAGCCGCCGCCCGACCTGATTGAGGATCAGACGGATCAGCGGCTTGGTCCGATTGATGTCCGAGGGCGGTACGACGAGGTAGAGGCTGACCGGTTCTTTTGCTCCGACCAGATCAGCAATGCGCCAGTCGCAGCGGGCCGTCACGCGGGCCACGACCGGATCTCGGTAGAGACCGAGAAAGGACATCGCCGTGGACAGCACGCCGGAGCGTTCGTTCTCGGATTTGTTCAACAGCTCGCGTGCCGATGAGGCGATGACGGGATGCACACCGGCTTCGCCCAGATGCGGCGTGTCCATCATGGCGCGCAAGGTCGCCTCGACCGGACGGCGCGGATCGGACAGAAAGCTCGCGACCCCCGCCAGCGTCTTGTCCTTCTCGGCATAGAGAACATGCAGGATGGCGCCGACCAGTAGCGAATGGCTGGTCTTTTCCCAATGGTTGCGCTTGTCGAGACTGCCCTCGGGATCGACCAGAATATCCGCGATGTTCTGGACATCGCGGACTTCCCACTCCCCCTGACGGACTTCCAGCAGCGGGTTGTAAGCTGCGGAATGCACATTGGTCGGATCGAACAGCAGGACGCGGCCGTGATGGGACCGGAAGCCGGCCGTCAGATTCCAGTTCTCACCCTTGATGTCGTGCACGATGCAACTTCCCGGCCAGGTCAGCAGCGTCGGCACAACGAGACCGACGCCTTTGCCTGATCGGGTGGGCGCGAAACAAAGGACATGCTCGGGGCCGTCGTGCCGGAGATAGTCCTTGCTGTGCCTGCCAAGGACCACGCCATCGGGACCGAGCAGTCCGGCAGCATGGATTTCCTTGTCCTCGGCCCATCGCGCAGAACCGTAGGTGGCGACGTTGCGCGCCTCGCGCGCCCGGATGATCGACATGAAAAAAGCGGCGGCGATAGCGAACAACGCCCCGGACGTGGCGATGAACGCGCCTTCGGTGAAAATACCGGGCGCATAGGCGTCATAGGAAAACCACCACCAGAAGAAGGCCGGAGGATAATAGACCGGCCATCCCGCAACATCGAACCATGGATTGCCGAGCTGGGGCTGAAAGCCAAGGCGGAAGGCCACCCATTGTGTCGAAGTCCAGACCATCACCAGGACAATGGTGAATACGACAATGATCTGGCCCCAGAGTATTCGGCCACCACGCATACAGGCTCCAATCGGCAAGAGAGTCGGAGCCGATCAAAGAATAGACGTTTTCGAAAGCGGCAACAGGAAAAGCAGGGGTGCCGTGTTGCCGGATACTATCGGCGGCACATCGGACAGGCCCTTTCAGATGTCGATGTCGACAGAACAATTTGCGAGGTGCCAGATCGGCAAAGGCTCAAATCCCGAGCCCTCGTGTTCGCCCCATTTGCCACGATACCGATCCACCCTGCACGATGCCCGCAATCTCGCGGCCGAGCTGGCGGTCGATCACTGGCCGCCATGGGACAAGAGTGAACTCGTGGCTCTTTTCGACAATGGCGAACTTGCCGCTCGATAGATGTGCGGTCCCGGTCAACTTGCCGCTGATATTTTCGCCATCGGCAGCCGCCCGGAACGGCAAGCCTTTGCTGCTGGCCATTTCCGCACCGACGCGGGCCACTTCCCTTTCTCGCAGATTGGCGAGCAGGTTGCGCCGATAGAGGATGCGTCCATTCTGCTGCCGCGTGGCATCGCCCTGTGCGATATGGTGTTCACGCCGCTGGTCCATAGCCTCGCGCACCTGCTGGCCGAACCCTGCCGGGGTAAGGTCCGAGGCGTCCGGTGTGACCAATCGCCGGTCCAGCCAGGTCGCGCCATCCGCGCCGATCTGCTTTTCCAGATCGAAGGTCGAGACGACACGGATGCTGGCCTGCCGGTTGCGACCGGCATCATAGGCGGTGGCGCGGCTCTCGAAGTCTTCGGGGATGTGCCACTGGTCGGCGTCGATCCGCTCGGCAATCCCGGCCCGGCGTAGCGATTCCAATCGCCGGACATGGGCATCGACATAGCCCTCATAATCGCCACCCGGCACACGTCCCTCGAACTTCGCCTGTTCGAGGTGGCGGCTCGGTCGGTAGATACCATTTTCCGAGATCGCAGCGATGGTACGATCAGAGGGACGTTGTGCTGTATCGGCGGGACCGACTTCCACGATGCTGCCGATCCGGGCATCTTCGACGCGGGCCGGATCAATGCCGGGAAGATGGTGTGTTCGCCCGTCGATGCCGTCCACCACGAGCGTCAGGTTCTCGCCCATCTCGTCGGTGGGATATTTGTCCACGACGCGGCCGGTGATGGGCGCCGCGGGTGCGGCATCGTGAAGCTGGAAGGTCATCGGATCACGTTCCTGCCCATCGGCCTTCAGCGCCTTGTGCATGTTGCGGATGATGTCACCGCGCTCACCGAGTTCACGCAGCGCCGGTTCCATCTTCGCGCCAAGCTCCCAGACGCCGGGTGCATGTTCCGTAGCCAGCCCCATCTTTTCCAGCTTGGCGAGACGGCGCAGGCGAAGTGTGCGGTTGAACTGGCGGCGTGCATCTGCCGGTTCGTGGCGCAGATCGAGGAACCTTTCTTCGGCTTCCTCGGTCATGGCGCGGTCGATGCGCGTGAAGCGGTCCTGATCGATTTCGGCAGACAGCTTGCGGCTCTGCTCGATCTCGGTCACGGGGCCGAGTTCCAGCGTGGTCAGTTCGCTCGCCCGCTCACGAATACCATTGGCGAGATAGTCGCCATTGATAACCAGGTTCTCGCCCAGATCGTCCTTCCCCCGAACGATGATATGGGCATGGGGATGGCCGGTATTGTGGTGATTGACCGCCACCCAATCGAGCTTCGTGCCAAGATCGCCCTCAATGCGGCTCATCAGATCGCGGGTGTGCTCGGTGAGATCGGAAAGATCGGCGGCATCTTCCGGCGAGACGATGAAGCGGAACTGGTGGCGATCATCCTTGCCGCGGTCAAGAAACGCATCTCCATCGGCGCGGTCCTCGTTCGCCGAATAAAGCTGGCCGCGCTCGCCATCACGCGATGTCCCGTCTCGCTGGATATAACGCAGATGGGCAGCCCCTTTGCCATTCTTTCCCGCGCCTTGGACATAACGGGTTTTGACGACGACGCGGCGCGCTCCGGCCGTACTGTGACGCCAGCCGCCCGACAGGGTTCGGGCGCGGACAAAGGCCGCACCACGACCACGCTTGACGCCCGGACCTTTGCCAGCCTGCGACGCCTTCCCGCTCTTTCCGGCAGAACCAGATGAAGACGACGAGGATGTCCGTGATGCGAATGAAGATGATCTGCCGGGGCTGTTGCTATGCTGACGCGCCAGCTTCTTTGCCTGCGTCAGAAAGCTCTTCGCCTTGCCCGCCTTCGGCACGTCCGACCTGATGCGGCCAGGCTTCGGGAGAAAGCGGTTCTCGTCGTCGCCACTCATCGTCGCATCCGAAGCCGTGACGGCGGAAAATCGGCCGATATTCGGTTAGAGTGCCGGTCAAAACCCAGCAACGCCAAGGCTTTGCGCCATATCGCGGCACGCGAGGCCCAAAAGCATGGTGCCGTGCGCCGCGTCCCAAAACAGTGTGCAGACAAGGGCTTGCCCAGAAACCGCCCCGACAGGGTGCCGGTTTCCTTTATCTTGCCCTCCGCCTTTCCTTCCCTATTTGCCCTTCCTGCCAGGAATGCTGCCAGGCGCACCCAAGCCTGACTGCACACCGAAAGCGGACCGAAGGCGCGTGGAGACGCCATGCTCATGGCGCATCTCCATTGCTCGCACGGGCCACGAATATGCCGCTGTCCTGCGGCTCCTGAACGGCGGGATCGCGCAGAGAAGCGGTTGCGTGGATGTCGCTCGATGGCTGATCAACCGCCGCTGAAATGCCGCCGGATTGCGCAACGAAGAGCGGAGCTTCGCGCCAATCCGGTGGCGGCGGCACGATTATCGGCACATCAGGCACAGTCGCACTGCCGAGAACAGGTGCGAGCGTGGCGACATAGGCGCGTGTTTCTGCGGGCAAAACGCGGCCCGTCGCCAGATGCTCGTCATAGCGACCGGGACCGGCATTGTAGGCGGCAAGCATGGCCGCGACATTGCCGTAGCGGTTCCACATCTCGCGCAGATACGCCGTGCCTGCGAGGATGTTATCGCGCGGATCGTAAGGGTCGCGCCCGAGACCATGGCGGCGGCGCAGGCCCGCCCAGGTATCGGGCATGACCTGCATCAGTCCCATCGCGCCCGCCGATGAAATGGCGCGCACATCGCCCGCACTCTCCACACGCAGCACGGCTCGAATCCAATGCTCTGGTATGCCGAAGCGCAGTGATGCCTCGGCAATGAACGCAGCATGGGGATGCGCGGTGACGGGCGCAGGTTGCGTCGTGACCTGCGCCATGGCCGGCATCGAGCCGCTGCCAGCCGACAGCAGGGCCGTGAAGAGAAGAAGGGTGCGGGATCGCATGATCTCAGTCCCGATCTTCGCGGGGCCGCGGGCGGCTCCAGTGCAGCGACCATGACGAGCCTGCATCGTCGTCGCGAAACAGATTGGCGCGGATCGGCTGCGGTAAGGCGGGATCGTCGAGCAGCACCGAGAGATATTCGCCAGCCTTTTCGCCGGTGCGTTTCCATGCAGCGCCGACCTCCGGCCCGTCATGTTCAATGAAATGAACGCGATAGTCCGGTGCATTCTCCGCAGCGGATTGTTCAGCGGGCACGATGACGAGATCGCGCTTCATGGTGAGCGTTACGAGCTGACCCGCGAAGCCGGATGCGTCACGCGAGAATTGACCGATCTGTGGCATTGTATGTCTCCTGTGTTTGTGGGTTTGGCGTGGGTTCAATGCGTGACCGCCCGCCATTCGTAGCGGCCATCGCCTTCCTCATCGGTCCAGAGCGGAAGCGCCCGCCCGATGACGGAACTGGCGAGAACAGGTCCGAAGTAACGGCCGTCGAGGCTGTCCCGGATTTCCCAATTCATGAGGAAGAGTTCGCCGTCGCGGATGATGCGGCAGCCCTGCCAGACCGGCAGATCGCGTCCCATGCGGTCGCGCTCCAGCGCGTCCCCCATCTCGGCGTTATCGACGGTGATCGTCGCACCGCTGCGGCAGACGCGCTGTCCCGGCAGGCCGAGGACGCGCTTCAGCAGCGGCACGCCGCGCCCGATATAGCCGCGCTCGACCATGAACCGCTCCAGCGGTTCAGGCGGCATGATGGCGACGAGTTCGGGAATTTCGAGCGCATCGGCGGGAGCAACCGTGTAGAGGCCGATGGGGGCGCTGGCGGTCGCATTCCAGATCAGCCGGGTTGGCAGATCGACGACAGCCGTGACGACAAGCGTGCCAACGGCTATCATTGTCACGGCGAGGATATGACGGCGGCTCATGGTGCAATCCTCCGGCGGCTGACCCATGCGGCATGGCGCTCCGGGGTGTAGGGATTGGGTTCCTGGCCGGCGATCATGTGGTTGTGGACGTGCCGCCAATGATCCGGCGCAACATCCGCCGGATCGACGCCAAGCGCGTCCACGGCATCGATCAGGGCCAGCACCCGCTGGACCTTTGGCCAGCCATCGATACGCAGCAGGATCTCACCGCCAGGACGAACGAAGGGCACGGTCTGGAACGGTTCGCCACGTCCGACAGCGCGCAGGATGTCGAGCCGCGAGACGATGGTGCCGTAATCGTTGGAGGCCCAGCGGACGAAGGCGAAGATGCTTTCGGGTGCGAAGCCGACGAGACTGCGGCGGCGGTCGATGATCTGCTCAAAGCTCTTGTGGCCGAAGCGTATCCAGCGCTCGACATTCCGCTTCTGGAAGGTCAGTTCGACAAATGTGGTGAAGGGCGCTGGACCGTCCGCCAACGGACGCTCATGCGCGCCACGCCCGGTTCTCCCGATCATGACGGATCTCCTTCGGTGGGTGGAAACTGGCTGTCGAGCAAAGCGCGCAGCATGACGGCGACGGTGACACCGCGCCGGAAAGCGGCAACCTTGATGCGCCCGCGCAGTTCGGGCGTAATGTCGATGGTCAGGCGGGCGGTGAACGCCTCCGTCGCCGACTTGCCGGTTGTCGGCGCATCGGCAGCTCTGACCCAGCTATCGGGATTGCCCGGACGCGATGCGAAGCCGGATTTGACGGGCGGACGGGTCATGGCACGATCCTCCCGATCCCGAGGCTATCGATCTCGGCCACCAGCGCTGTGACTTCCCGTGCGGCCCGTTCGCCGCCATCGGTCTCCGATACCAGCCGTCCGGTCTGTGCGGTTTCGGCGAAGGCGACACGCTGGCCGATCGTCGTGGCCAGCAAGGGCGGATCATGGTCAGCCAGTGTCTCGGCCGTTTCGCGAGCGATCACGGTGCGCGCCCCACATCGGTTCAGCAGAAAGCGGGCGGCAAGCTCGGGACGATAGATGCGTGCTTCGTTCAGAAGCGCCAGCATCTCGGCCGAGGCCCAGCCGTCGAAGGGCGATGGCTGCACCGGGATCAGCACCAGATCGGCTGCAAGCAGCGCAGAGCGCATCAGACCGGCGACACGGGGCGGACCATCGATGACGACATGATCGGCGTCACGCGCCAGCTCCGGCGCTTCCCTGTGCAGCGTATCGCGGGCAAGGCCAATGACGGTGAATAGCCTCGGCAGCCCCTCATGGCTGCGCCGCTGCGACCAGTCGAGTGCGGAGCCTTGCGGATCGGCATCGATCAGGATGACGCGCTTGCCTTGCGCAGCCCAAACTCCGGCGAGATGCAGCGCCAGCGTGCTCTTGCCCACGCCGCCTTTCTGATTGAGGAGCGCGACGATCATCGCCGCCCCCCAGGCTTGCCACGAGGAAGTTCAGGCGTGTTCGCTGGCGCGATTGTTCCTGGGTTTGCGTGTGTCAGCTTGCCTTTGCGGACACCCGATTTCAGCGTCGCGCCAACCTTCGCGATGAGCTTTTCCACATCGCGCCGCCGCTCTTCAAAGTTAGATTCTGTGTTAGACTCTAAGTTAAGGGCGCGATTTTCGCTTTTGTTACCGAAGGATAAGCGGTGTTTGGGTTCCCGATAGCACGAGCCTCCGGTTCCTGATGGCACGATAGTCCGGGTTCCCGATAGCACGAGACTATCCACAGGTTTTCCACAGGCCGGGACAGGCTCGAAAGCGAGCAGCATCCGGCCGCCGGTTTCGACCTCGGCGAACAGGGTGTAGCCGGGCAGTGGCTGGCGGCGGATAATGTCGCGCAGCTCGAAGGCGAAGCGCTTGAACGGCGACAGACTGCCCGATTTCTGGTGCAGGTGACGGAAGTCGAACCGCCAACCGTTTTTCTGCCGCCCACCATGCTTGCGCACCAGGCGATAGAGCCAGCGATCCAGCCCGCCGGTCAGATTGAAATAGGCCCGGTCGATGGTGAGGATCAGGGCGTCATCCAGAACCGCACTGTAGAACCAGTCGGGCACGATCATCTCGATGCCGTCCGGGCGGCCATTGGCATCGGTCCGCTCGTGCCATTCGTTGATCCACGAAAAACGATGTCGCCGTCCATTCGCGCGCTGGCGGATCGAGGTTGCAACCGTGGTCGATTGCAGCCGGTCCAGCGCCGCCTTCAGGCGCTGATAGTCCCTCAGGGAGGTTCCGCGCCCTGTGAATGTCAGGATTTCATAAGGCGTTGCCGCCATCAGGCGCGACGTGCGCAGACCGGCGTCCCGCGCTTCCACGATCTGGCTGGCCGCCCAGATCAGTATATCGGCGTCCCAGATCGTCGCCATACCGTGATCGGGAACAGCTTCGACACGGATCGAGACGTTGCCCAAGGCAAAGTCAATCGGGCGGATACGGTGCGATTTGGAAAGGGAAAAGAAAGGATAGGCCATGAGATCCTGCGCGTCTCGTGGCGCGAGTTCACCGGGAAGCGCCCGAAACAGATCGAGTTGCCCGCGTTCCGAGGCGGATGGGTGCTGCGCTGCCATCAAGGGCTGACCGCCGTGTTCAGCGCGTAATGCGCTTGGGCGAGGTGAATGCGGTCGGCGGCAGAGGTTTCGCCGGGAGAACCTGTCCGCGTGGGTCCGACGTGGAGGTAACCGATCCGCGCGCAACCCAGGCTGCGAGATCCTCGACCGAATAGACAACGCGGCCGCCGAGCTTGTGATAGGCAGGTCCGGTTCCGTAGGTTCTGTGCTTTTCCAGTGTGCGCGCGGACAGGCTGAGGAAATCGGCGGCTTCCTTGGTGCGCAGGTAGCGTGGCGGCAAGGCGGCGAGATCAGGTCGCATGGGGTGGCCTCCGTGGTTGTGCAGGATGCCGCTGACGATCAACGGCATGACATGCGCACGGTGGCGAAGGCGCGGCGGCATGGGGGATGAGGAAGATCGAAGGGGTAGAATCCTCACCCTCGATCAGACGTCAGTGTCAGGGTTTGCGACGATGGCGCAAAAGGTCCTGATAACCGCCGTCGATCAGCGCGGCGGCAGATCGGACAAGGGCAATGACAGAGGCGCGCAAAGCCGATGTCTTCCACGGCTCAGCGCGAACGCGCGCCTCTCCGTAGATGGCGATGGCAATCTCACGATAGGTCGCGTGGTTGGCGTTTCCGTCGGCAGCTTGCATCATCAGGCGAAACCGCCGGCGCTGATACGGCGTCATCCTGGGGTCGCGGCGCGCGGGTTTCCCGGCCAGCATGTGCCAGAGCCTGAGAATGGCTTCGAGCCGATCCGGCAGATTTTGGTCAAGTGGCAGGATGATCGCCGGCTGCGAATTGGCATCGGTGTCGGCGAGGATCAGATATTGAACGCCGTCGCTGACGTCACAGACACCATATGTCCCCTCTGGTCCGCAGATGGCATCAGCAAAATCGACCGATAAGGCGGACGGAGAAGGCGGAAGAAAATCGGGCGCTGCCCCGAGCATCAGCATGTCCGGATTGGCAACAGGCGACCAGATGACCGGTTGGTCGAGCGCGGAAAAGCCGGGGTCTGCCGGGAAATCGCAACCCCCAGCGATGTTGGACGTGATCCGCAAGGGGAAGATGCCCGGCGCCTTGCGCTACAAGGTCATCGAAACAGGCCTGATAGGACGCGTTACGGCGCAGGCATTCCCAGGCGACGCCCTCAACGGGCAGCGCATCGTAGAATTCATACTGGTCCTGGTCTCGCCAGCGGGATGTATCCGGCTTCATTGCTCCGCTCCTGGTTGAAACTGCACAGGTGGAGCGTGAAAGAATTGCGGTGCCTCTACCGAGATGGAAGCCAGAACAAAGACATGGGGTGATGCTCTGAAGGCATCACTGGTGCGACGGCGGCGAGGTCAGGTCCGATCTGTCGGATGACGCAGCAGCTGACGATAGCCGCTCTGTGTCATCCAGCGCGCCCGTCCCAGATGGCTGTCATGGACCTGCCGGGCGCGTTCAGGTTCCCGAACAGGATCAATTCCGAACAGCACATTGACGGCTTCGGCCCATTCCGCCCCATCATCGGCGGCATCGAGCAGCCGCATATAGAGCTTGATATGCGCGCGGTCATATTCGGTCAGCTCGTCGCTAACAGGTGCAATATCGTCGAAGGGGGGAAGCGGAGATGTCATGTCGGGGGTCGCCACAGAGCACAGGCCGCCGCAGCGGATCGATGATTCCGCCCGCGCCCGTCAGGCGTCATGGATCTGTCGGTGTCTCTTCTCGTCTTGGCCATGTACCAGCAACACTCCTTGCCCGCGATCCGTGGACAGGAGAACAATCCCTGCTGCTTCAAGCGCCCGGCGCACCTGATCCCGCGTTGTCTCATACACCTCGAGCCGGTTCTCGGACTCAAGGCGTTTCAGGGCAGTCAGCGATATTCGGGCCTTGTCAGCGAGCGTCTCCTGCGTCCAACCCAGCAACGCGCGTGCGGCCCGCGACTGTCGAGCGGTGATCATGCATGATCACCTCCCATCGCGACCGGCGCGCATTCCAGAACTACGGCTATTTTAGTCGTCTTCGCCCGATACGCCATACGAAATCGTCGAATCTGGTCAGGGCGTTATCTGCACGGCTGAGCATGCAGCCCGACTGATTCGCCTGTATGCCGCAATTGCAGCACTTGTGCTGGCCGTAACGCCGACCAGCGCAGAATGATCCCTAAACGCTCCATGGGAAATGATAGTGATATGTTTGGAGATCATTTTCTTTGCGTTTTGCGCTGGATATGGTACCCATCCAGATCAGTGCAGCAAAAATGATCCGTAAAGGCATCACATGAAGGCGGAAGAAGAAACACTGAGGCTGATCGGCGACCATTTTCGCCGCGCGCGTCTTGCAGCGGGGTTGACGCAGGAGCAGGTGGCCGATCTTGCGGGCATTTCGCGCCCGCGCTACCGCGACATCGAGACGGGGGCGGCGGCTGCGCGCACCACGACATTGATCAACATTGCCAGGGCGCTTGGGCTGGAAATGATGCTGGTCCCGCAGGCAATGGTGCCCGCCATCGAGGCGCTTTTGCGCCCCGAGGCCGAGGATGATCATCCGGCCTTCAGCCCGCAACCGGAGAGCGACGATGACAGCCGTCCGTACCGCTGAGACCATCACCGCGCTGGACGTGTTCCTGAACAGTGCGAAGGTTGGCACGATCGTCAGGACGCCGGGTGATTTCTACGCCTTCAGCCTTGATCCGGCCTATCGCGCGACTGGAGGCCATCCGGTTCTGAGCCTATCCCTTCGCGCGGCATCAGGGGGCTTGCGCAAGGATCCGCGACCCGTCGCAGGCAGCCTGCCGCCCTTCTTTGCCAACCTGCTGCCCGAAGACCGGCTGCGCGAGGCGATGGAAAAGCACCATGCGGGTAATGTGCGGTCGGGGAATGATTTCGATCTCCTGGCCACCCTTGGTGCGGATTTGCCGGGGGCCGTTCGGGTGCTGCCCAGTGACGGTCAACCCGGCATCGGGGCGGCGCCAACCCAAGGACGGCCCAAGGCCCGCTTCTCGCTGGCAGGCGTGCAGATGAAGCTCTCGGTGATGAAGAACACCGGCAAGGGCGGCGGGCTGACCTTGCCGCTCGGGGATGACGAGGGCCAATATATTGCGAAATTCCCCTCGACCGCCTTTCCGGGCGTGTCGGAGAACGAGTTCGCGAACCTCGCGCTTGCCGAAGCCATCGGCATGAATGTGTCCGAGCGGGAACTGGTCAGCCGAGACCAGTTCGAGGGCATTCCCGAAGAGTTTGAAACACTTGCCGAGGGGCTGGTCCTGCTCGTGCGGCGTTTTGATCGCGGGGCAGACGGGCAGCGCATCCATATCGAGGATTTCGCGCAGGTTTTCGGCCTGTACCCGGCGCGCAAATATGATGGCGCCGCCTCCCACGACATCGCCTCTGTGCTGAATGTTGCGATCTCGCCGTTCGCCGCGCTGGAGTTTGTCCGGCGGCTGACCTTCTCGGTGGTCATGGGCAATGGCGACATGCACCTCAAGAACTGGTCGCTGATCTATCCGGGCGACGGCGACACGCCCGCTCTAGCACCGATCTACGACATGCTTTCGACCGTGCCCTATATTCCGGCAGATGGGCTGGCGCTGTCTCTGGGCGGCGAGCGGGCCTTCAAGGGCTTGGCCCCGGCCCGCTGGAAGACGTTTGCCAATCGGGCAAGGCTTCCCGAGCCAGCCGTGCTCAAGGCCGTTGTCGAGACGGTGAAACGCATTGATACGAAATGGTGGACACTGCCGGAGCGCGAAGTGGTCCCGCCGCCCGTGCTGGAGCGCATCGACGCCCATGTCAAAACCATCATCCCGATCCTAAGCGCCTGATCCGTGCCAGACACGACAGGGCGCGGTGGCGTGACGACTTTCCCGCGGACATGAGAAAGGCCCCGACCTTGCGGTCGGGGCCTTTGTGCCGCGCCTTAGTCGCCGCGGCGACCGTTGGGGCGGGACCAGATGAGGGAGAAGGTTTCGCCTTCTTCGTCATCGAAGAGGTTGGCGTAGATCGGAGCGTTGAAGCTCGGATCGTCCAGCTTGAGGCCCAGATAGTCGCGGCCCTCGTTGGAGCGCTTGGACCAGGCGGCGCCGATCTCGGCGCGGCCGACCAGAACCCGGTGGCTGGGGGCGTTTTCGCCGGTAGCGCGCAGGTCGGGGATGATGCGCACGCCCTTGGCCTGGACGCTGAGGGTGACGATGTCGCCGGTGAATTCGTTCGAGCCGGTCTTCTTGAAGGTGCCGATGGTTGCCATTTTAAGTCTCCGTTTTCCGTTTCCGAGCCCGCACCATTGCGGCCTCTATGGCGATCGACCGGCCGGAGACGAACGCTGGCGCACCCCCTCGGGGGCTGGACAGCACAGGAGGAACTTTCTTGTTCCGCGCGGAATGGCGGCTCTGCCGTCAGGGGAAGAAAGTTGTGACGACGCTGTTGCGCTAAAGCGGTCGAAGCGCATCGCGCTGCTCTTCGGCCAGATCAGGCCATTGAAGAGGCCGTTTGGAGTGGTCGAGACACGGGGGCTGAACGGAGATGTGGCAACCTTGAGGCTCCATCAGGATGACCTGACCGGCAACACCGGCCTTTCCTGTCACCCTGCGTCTCAGATCATGCGCATCTCTGCTTCCGGCCTGTTCCACCGGCATGCCACCACCCGCGGGTTTCCGTCAGTCTGCACGCGCTGGTGCCGACCGTCCTGCGCTCCTATGGGCCGCGTCTGTGCCCCAGGTTGATCCGGTGATTGGCCGCTGTCTGTCACCATTTTCCTGACGAAGACGGAAGACGATCAGCATCCGCTTCTGGTCGCCATCAACGGATCATTGCGGTTCAGGTTCGTGCAAAGCCGCCGTCCGCGTGGTCGGTTGCCGCCATGCCCGCAACGCGCAGGAACGCCGTCACGCCCACCGCAACCGCTCCGATCACCGAGAAGATGAGTTGCCATATCTCCGAGGGCATCATGTGCTTGACAATACCGAGCGTGGCGTAAAATCCGGCCATTCCCGCCGGAGCGACGAAGGCCAGAGCAATCAGCAGACGCGCCCACATCGGGCGGATCAGCATGAGCAGGCCCTGACCAACAGCCAGCGTCAGACCGGCGGCGAGAAGACCAACGACGATGCCGCCGAGCCAGCCAGCCCCAGTATCATAGGCCAAGGCGCCTGCATTCAGGCCAATAAAGAACGGCAAAGCGAATACGGCGAGATTGAACAGCAGCCAGCACATGGTGCCGATGGCTGCGATGGAAACGAGGATTCCGAGAACGATCATGGTGGTGTCTCCGTGCAAAAGGTTGGACGGTTGCGCCTTCCACCACCACCATGGCGCAATCACAGCATAGCAGCATTCCTCTCACCGCGCGAGAAGCGATGGCTTTCGAGGCCAGGCCTGTCCGAAAACTCGCAGTTTGAATGAGAAAGCTTATGCGTCTGGTGGACCAGTATCTGCTGCACCTCTACGATGACCATATCGTTGGGCGGAAGGATGCGGGTTAAACTTTATGGCAGAAGTCGATTGGTCAGATCGGGCATTTTACGACGATGGCGAATGGGTAAGCTGGTCAGACATTGACGAACAGCTTCGCCACAAGGAATGGGGAGCGAAGTATCCAAAGGCCATCCGATCAATGATCCCGTATTTTGAGGACCTGATCTCACTCGCTGAGAGCTACCATCTGGAGACGGGCCTGCATTTGTCCGTGTATGGCGACATCGGTGAGCTGTTCGGTGCCATCACCTACGGCATCAAGTTGAACAAGACCTACGCGCAGGGTTCGGACGGCAGGCTCGAAAACGATCATGTCGAAATCAAAACCATCACACCTTTCAAGACCAAGGACGTAGTGATGGTGGATACATCGAGGCATTTCAACAAGTTGCTCGTGGTCAAAATAAATGCGGAGTTCCAGGTCTCCGGGCGAATGGTCAGCCGCAAGCAATTGCCAAAGCGCTCAGGCCGTTATCTCCGGATTCGCTGGGAGGACCTGGCGCTCTTGCAGTAGTGCGCAATGGCGTTATGCCGAACCGGCAGCGCTCACGCGCTGCCGGTCCCGAAGCGATAGACTGGGATGCCCATCTTGCGGGCCTTGTCGGCAAGGTTGTCCTGAATGCCGGTGCCGGGGAAGATGATGACCCCGATCGGCATGATGTCGAGCATCTGGTCGTTGCGCTTGAACGGTGCTGCCTTGGCATGTTTCGCCCAGTCAGGTTTGAAGGCGACCTGTGCGACCTTGCGGTTATTAGCCCATGTGGCCGCGATGCGTTCCGCGCCCTTGGGCGATCCGCCATGCATCAGCACCATGTCCGGGTGCTTGGCGTGGACCTGATCGAGCTTGGCCCAGATCGTCCGGTGATCGGTGGTGTCACCGCCCGAGAAAGCGATTTTCGGTCCGGCGGGCAGCAGCACCTCGTTGTCGGCCCGGCGTTTTGCGGCGATGAAGTCGCGGCTGTCGATCATGGCCGAGGTCATCTGGCGATGGTTGACCCGTGAGCCGGAGCGTTGCGACCAGGGCGTTCCGGTGGTGCGCAGATAGATGTCGGCGGCGGTATCGCGGAAGGTTTCCATGCTGTCGCGGCGCTCGATCAGGCTTTGTCCCGCGCCGATCAGGGTTTCGAGCTGGACGGATTTGACCTCGCTGCCATCCTGTTCACGCTGAAGGCGCTTCTGTGCCTGCTCGTTATCGTCGAGTTTGGTCTCGATCCGCTCGACAGCGCGGTGGAAGGTGTTGACGGTGGACCAGAGGATCTCGTCGAGGTCGAAATCGAGGCTGGTGTCGGCCATGGTGGAAATCAGGGCGTCGAAGATGTCGGAAACTGCGCCCTGGATGACGTGATCTTCGGGTGTAATCCGGGGATCGGCCTCGTCTTCGGAGGGACGGTAGCCGTAGAGTTCGAGTTCTTCGATGGCATGGCCGGTCGGGGACGTGCTGTGATCGGGTTCGAAATCGTCGTGCGCGTACATGGGATGCTTCCGTCAGTTGGACCGCGACCGTCGCGGCCTTCATGGCGAGACACGCCCACGGGCGCTCCGGTCTGGCAGCGCGAGCCTCTGGCGAGGGCCTTGATGGCAAAGCCCGGCTGATTTGTTTCGCGCTGTAAAGGCGGGCTTGCCCGCCGACGGAAATCAGTCGGGCGCCGCCATTGCCTGACCGGAGCGTTTGTGGGCCGATCGCCCTCTCGGAAGGCCAAGGCGCGGTCCTCTGCTGATGACAGGATGCAGCCTGCACGCATGACAGGATCGGAACGGTCCGATCACGGCCCCGTGCCGGCTATGCAATTGAAGCCATGAAGCGGCTGACGTCCTCGGGAGCGATTTGCACCCGGATCTCTGTCCGAACGGCATCCAGTCCATGAGTTGTGAGATCTTCGTTGAAGTCCCCCATCATGGGGGAGAGCGTGATGGTCTCGATCCCGACCTCGTGCGCCCGGTCCACCAGGCTATCGCGGGCGCTGTCACCTGCCGGATCGTTGTCGCGGACGATATAGAGCCTGCGCAGGTGCGGCGGGAACAGGATGGCAGCGAGATGCCCGGCCGAGAGTGCGGAAACCATTGGCATGGTGGGCAGAGCCTGACGCAGCGACAGGATGGTTTCGATACCTTCCCCCGCTGCCATGACATCCCGCACATCCCCGAAACGAACCGCATGTCCGAGCAGGTCGCCCATTGCCTTCCTCGGCGGATCGACAGGTGCCTTGCCGGAACCGTCAGGGGCCAGCCATGTGCGGTGCGCACCGGTGATCCTGCCATCGAGGTCGGTGACGGCGGCGATCATGGCGGGCCATGTTTCGGTCGTGCCATCGTCCTCGGGCCGCCAGTAGCAGTTGGGATGGAAGCGCAGATTTGCGGTTTGGCGTAAATCCGTAATGCCGCGTCCGCGTAAATACGCTTCTGCGGTACTGCCGATCAGCGGCTGCGTCATGCGCCAGAGGCGGCGTGCTGCCTCGGATGATCCCGATGGTGCTGGCGTTCTGGACTGACGGGATGGCGGCTGCGGTTCAGGATGCGGCAGGCTGAGGAAGCGCCGGGCCTCTTCGGCAACGTCTGCGAAGTCGATCAGGCCGAGCGAGTCCCGGATCACGTCCAGCAGATCGCCATATTCACCCGTGGCCGAGTCCTGCCATTTGCCGGCAATGCCTTTCACGCTGTCGTGCAGCCGGACGAACATGGAGCGGCCAGCCGTGTTTCGGACATCACCAACCTGCCAGTAATTGCCCTGTTTGCGACCATTCGACAGATAGTGACGGCACACCGCCTCGGCCTGTCGGCCGAGACGCTGCGCCAGTTCGGAAGCGTTGAGACGCGCCATTATGCGGCCTCCCGCTCACCGATGCGCAGGGCCGGGAAGCGGTCGAGCAGTTTGCCGGTGATCTCCGGTCCTGTTGCATCGACGGGCACGAAGAAGCGCAGTTTCCACGAGATGATCTCACTGAAGAGGCCATAGGCCCGCAGCCGTTCGCGCATCGCGTCAGTAAAGCCGGTCAGTTCGATCCGGTTGGCGCCCATGACGCGGACGCGGCGCAATTGCAGCCCCTCGGCGAGATCAAGGATCGTGCGACCTTCGATCAGCGCGGTATAGGCGGCATCCGGTGTCAGGCTGTTGGTGACGCCACTGGTCGAAGCATTGGCGGCCCAGGCCGGCGATACCCGGCGACCGATGATGCGTTCGCCCTCGTCGGTCTGGAGCCGATAGACGCGGGCGGAGTCCTGCGGCAGGCGTTTCCAGATCGGCAGAAGCAGCCCTGTCACCATATGCAGGATGCTGTCGGTGAACTCCGGCACCTGGGCCAGTTCCGCCTTCCAGGCTGTGGTGAAGGCGGCACGGTCAGCCTCGATCCAATGGGTCTCGCCCGTCGCCCGCACCGGAATGTTCATCGCCTCCATGGGACGGATCAGCCGCACGCGCCGTTCGATCTCGCCATCATCCAGCATGACGCTGGTGGTCGGGATCTGCACGGCGGCGCGACCGGATCGCTCGTTGATGAGCAATCTTGCGCGGGGATCATCCAGTTCCGCGAGGGCCGCATCGAGCGTGACCGGCTGATTGCGTTTGCGCTCGGTGAGCGTCAGGAGCCGGGTTTCCGCGCCGGTGCCCGGATGGGTGTGGATCACTTGCCGGTCGGTGACGATGAAACTTTCGGCCTTCAGCGTTTCCAGCCCCATATCATAGGTGCCGGATGCAATCGCCCCGTCGATACGCGCCTGCAGAAGCTGCTCGAAGGCGGCGAACAGGATACCCTGCAATTCGATGGTCAATGCTAGCAGGCGGTTGAGGAAGGTGGTGATCGGCGGCAGGTCGTCCTTCACACCATTGCCGTCCATCAGCTTCAGGCCGGTTGCGGATTCAAACCGTTCGAGCGAGCATCCCTCGACCTTGCCGCGCACAATCAGAAGATAGAGCTGGCGCAACGCATCGCGAGCATAGGCGGATTCCAGATTATCCTCGGGACGGAACAGCCCCTGACCGCCGGTCTGGCGCTGGCCGCGTGTGATCGCGCCCAGCGTGTCGAGGCGGCGGGCGATGGTCGAGAGAAAGCGCTTCTCGGCTTTGACATCCGTGGCGATGGGCCGGAAGAGCGGCGGCTGCGCCTGATTGGTACGGTTGGTGCGACCCAGCCCCTGAATGGCGGCATCGGCCTTCCAGCCAGGTTCCAGCAGGTAATGCACGCGCAGCCGCTGGTTTTTCGCCGAGAGTTCGGCGTGATAGCTGCGCCCCGTGCCACCGGCATCAGAGAAGACCAGAATGCGCTTCTGGTCATCCATGAAGGCCGAAGTCTCGGCAAGATTGGCAGAAGGCGCACGGTTCTCGACCGCAAGACGTGCCGATGCCCCGTCACCCTTGCGTACGATCCGGCGTGAACGGCCCGTGACCTCCGCCACCATATCCGTGCCGAAGCGCTGGACGATCTGGTCGAGCGCACCGGGGACAGGCGGAAGCGAACCGAGTTGCTCCAGCATCTCGTCGCGCCGGGCCACGGCTTCGCGGCATTCCACCGGCTGACCATCACGGAAGACGGGGCGTGACGAGAGGTTCCCCTCGCCATCGGTGAAGGGTTCATAGAGCTGCACCGGGAAGGAATGCTGCAAATACGAGCCTACATATTCCCTCGGCGTGACATCGACGGAAATATCGTTCCATTCCTCGGTCGGGATCTCGGAAAGCCGCCGTTCCATCAGCGCCTCGCCGGTCGAAACAATCTGGATGACGGCCGCATGGCCCGCTTCCAGATCGACATCGATGGAGCGGATCAGAGTCGGTGTTTTCATGGAGGTCAGCAGGTGGCCGAAGAAGCGCTGCTTGGTGGACTCGAACGCTGAGCGGGCGGCGGATTTGGCCTGCCGGTTCAGCGTTCCCTCGCTGCGTGTGATGTGCGCAGCCTCCATCGCCGCGTCGAGATTGTTGTGAATGACGGCGAAAGCCCCGGCATAGGCATCATAGATGCGGCGCTGTTCGACGGTGAGCTGGTGCTCGATCAGTTCATATTCGACGCCATCATAGGAGAGCGACCGGGCGGTATAGAGGCCGAGAGATCGCAGATCGCGGGCCAGCACTTCCATGGCCGCAACGCCACCGGCTTCGATCGCCTCGACGAACTCTGCACGCGTATGGAACGGAAAATCCTCACCACCCCAGAGGCCGAGGCGCTGCGCATAGGCGAGATTGTGGACGGTGGTGGCGCCGGTTGCCGAGACATAGACCACGCGGGCATCGGGCAGCGCGTGCTGAAGCCGCAGGCCCGCACGTCCTTGCTGCGAGGCGGCGACATCGCCGCGTTCGCCTTTTCCGCCACCGGCATTCTGCATGGAATGGCTCTCGTCGAAGATGATGACCCCATCGAAATCGGACCCCAACCATTCGACGATCTGCTTGACGCGCGAAACCTTTTCGCCCCGGTCGTCGGAGCGCAGCGTGGCATAGGTGGTAAAAAGGATGCCTTCCGACAGCTTGATCTTTACGCCTTGAGGGAAGCGTGACAGCGGCGTGACCAGCAGCCGTTCCATGCCGAGCGCCGACCAGTCGCGCTGCGCGTCCTCGATCAGCTTGTCGGATTTGGAGATCCAGATCGCCTTGCGCCGACCGCGCAGCCAGTTGTCGAGAATAATGGCGGCAGACTGGCGACCCTTGCCAGCGCCGGTTCCGTCACCGAGCATGAAGCCCCGGCGGAAGCGGATCGATCCGGCAGCATCCTCGTGCGCGGCGCTCACAGTGTCGAAATGCTCGTCCACGGTCCAGCTGCCGGCAAGATGATCGGCATGGGCTTCACCGGCATAGATCACGGTTTCGAGCTGGGCATCCGACAGACGCGTGCAGATGTCGGCGGGCAGCATGGGCCGGTAGGAAGGCTTCGGCGGTGCGACCGAGGCCATGGCGGCGGATTGCACCAGCTTGGTCGGATGCGGCTGCGCGCCGGGAATACGCAGCGATTGCAGCGCATATTCCTCGTAGATGGCGTCGGACAGCCGAACGCCTTCCGGTGGCGTCCAGTCCACAGTCTCATAGGCAAGTTCGACGCCCTCCGGATCGTTGGCGGGAGCCGCAGCAGGCCGCGGTGCTGTCACACGGGCCAGATAGCCGCGCACGGTTTTCGGAGCGGCGGTCAGAGCGGGTGCCACGATCTTCGGCAATGATACCGGCGAACGCTGCGGGACATGCGCCTCGATCCATCCGATCAGCGTGGCAACATCAGGCGCGATCCCCGGTGAGGCCGGAAAACTCGCCGGATCCTCGGCGGGCAGTTTGTCGATCACGGTCAGCCGCGTGTCGATCGTGGTGCCGTGCTTTGCATAGACCGCGCCATCTACGGCGGCGCTGAACACCACGCGACCACGGGCCTGCAAGCGGATGAAGGCGTCCCGCCATGCCGGAGCTTCGGGGCCAAAGCCTGCGCCGGTGATCGTCACCAGCCGACCGCCCGGTGCAAGACGGGCCAGCGCCGAGGCAACATGGCGGTAGGCCGCATCGGCGACACGCCCACTGACATTGGCCATGACCGAGAATGGCGGGTTCATCAGCACCACGGACGGGACGGCATCCGGGGCCAGATGATCGTCGATCTGGGCGGCGTCGAACCGGGTAACGGCGAAGGCCGGAAAGAGCGAGGACAAAAGATCGGCGCGGGTGTCGGCGAGTTCGTTGAGGATCAGCGAGTTGCCGACAATCTGCGCCAGGATCGCCAGAAGGCCGGTGCCAGCGGACGGTTCCAGCACCCTGTCATCAGGTGTGATCGCGGCGGCCGTCAGAGCGGCAAGGCCGAGGGGGATCGGCGTCGAAAATTGCTGGAAGTTCTGGCTTTCCTCGGAACGCCGGGTCTGCGTGGGCAATAGTCCCGCGATCTTTGCCAACACGGAAACCCGTGTAGCCGGAGACGCGGCTTTACGGAAAAGCGCCTTTCCGTATTTGCGCAGGAAGAGAACCGTTGCGACCTCGCACGCCTCATAAGCCATCTTCCAGTCCCAGACGCCGGTAGCATCGGACGCGCCGAAGGCCGTTTCCATAGCACCGCGCAAGGTGGCGGCATCGACACGCTGACCGCGTTCGAGATGGGGGAGCAGGAGATTGGCCGCAGCCAGGATCGCAGGCGCGGCCGCCAGCGGTGTGACCGGATCGGCTACGGGGAAAACCATGTTCATGTCGGGAACCTCAGGAGAGCGGGAAGGACAAGCCCGGACAGCGCTCTCTCTCGACCACCCGGACCTGACCCTTTCCGGCCCACCTCTCACTCTCAAAGCGCAGCATGAAAAAGCGCCCCGACCGGACGGCGGGGCGCTTGTCAGTGTCTTCTCGGGATCATCCGAAGCGGCGACCGGCTTCGGTGAACGTGTATTCATTGGCGGCGATGGTTTCATCGACCGCTTCGTCCGAGGACAGATAGTCATATTCGCGCTCAAGCTGGCGGTAGAGCCAGCGGGCCAGATCGCGCAACGCCTCGATGATCGTCTCCTCGGCATCGGCGGTCATGTCCTGCCAGGTCGGGCTGTCGCGCTCGACCGAGATCGACATGCAGTATTCGTGATAATAATGGCCGCGATGGCTGGCCTCTGCGCGAATCTGATAGAAGTTTCGGCGCTGGATCGCCTGAAGGGCATCGGCGATGCGGTGCAGTTCGGTGTCCTGCGGGGCGTATTCCCGGATCAGGTGCGGCGCCTGTTTGCGGTAGGAATAGAGAGATTCGAAGCAGGCACCGTCCCCTTGTGACCAGAAGCCCCGGAACCAGATGCACGGTTCCTGCCGTGTGCCGCCGTCCATCAACCGGACGGTGCGGGTCTTGAGGTTGAGCCCGAGGATTTCGGCGATGCGCTGGAAATCCTCATAGACGGCATCGTACCAGTCATAGTCGAAGCCGCCCTCACGATACCAGGCGCGGGCCTTGTCCTTCGCCGCGTCGGAAAGTTCTCCCAAGCGATAGACGGTGGTTTCGATGATCTCAGGCATAGGGATCTCTCCCTTCCAAAACCGAGGAAAGCCAGCCGTGGACTTGCTTCGTAAAAGTGGAGAGGTTTTCTTGAGTTGAAAGGAAACTTACATGACGAAGCGAGCAGATTTTACG
>NZ_JBHEEE010000012.1:0-43092 GCF_041929865.1 Pseudochrobactrum lubricantis | reverse complement strand
GCCCTGTTCAATGTAGGCGAGGCAACCGTTACCCGCGCAACTGTTCGTCTGGCGAATGGCTCTGTAGGACATTCCTATGCGCTTGGACGCGATCAGGAAAAGGCAAGGCTTGCCGCATTGTTTGATGCTCTCTGGATCGATGAAGCCACCCGCGATGCGATCGAAAGCGATGTGCTTAAAACATTGCGCGGGCGTGTTGATGCCACAGATGCAAAACGGCGTGGCGAAGCTGCCGCTACAAAAGTCGATTTCTTCACTATGGTTCGGGGAGACAACTGATGCTCCATTCTACTTCTGCATTTGAGGGCGGACTGGCAGATCCAGTCAATGAAGCGCAGATGGCGTTTCATGCGGTCATGCACGCAATGGCTAATCCCGGTCGCATCTATTCGCTGCCGAGTGCTGCTGTGCCATCAAAGCCACTCACGCCAGAGCTTGGCCTGATCGCTGCAACGCTGCTTGATCACGACGCAAGCGTCTGGGTCGACGCCAAAGTCGCAGCCAATCAGGATGCAACAGCCTGGCTGACATTCCATGCCGGCGCGCCCATCGTTGGGGATCAGTCTAAAGCACAGTTCGCGCTCGTAAGTGATGCGCAATCGCTGCCAGCACTTTCTTCCTTTTCGCAAGGAGAACCAGAATTTCCGGACCGTTCGACGACCGTTGTTCTGGCTGTATCGTCGCTCGATAGCGGACAGGGGTTCACCCTCAAAGGCCCGGGCATCAAGGATGAAACTGTGCTGAACGTCGATGGTCTGCCGCAGGATTTTGCTGCGCAATGGCGTGAAAATGGCGCGCTGTTTCCGTTGGGTATCGATCTGCTACTCGTTGCTGACGGCAAAGTCGCAGCGCTTCCGCGTACCACGCGTATCGTTAGTTCGGAGGGTTGATCCATGTATGTTGCAGTAAAGGGCGGTGAAACCGCCATCCGCAATGCCCACCGTCTGCTTGATGATCGCCGTCGTGGCGACCGCTCGGTTCCAGCGTTACGTCTTGACCAGATTGCCGAACAGCTGGGTCTCGCCGTTGATCGCGTCATGGCCGAAGGTTCGCTTTATGACCGAGAGCTCGCAGCACTTGCCGTGCGCCAGTCGCGGGGCGATCTGATTGAGGCAATCTTTCTGGTTCGTGCCTACCGCACAACCCTGCCGCGTTTTGGCTATTCGCTACCCCTTGAGACCGCGAATATGCTGATCGAACGCCGCATTTCGGCCACCTATAAAGATCTGCCCGGTGGGCAGTTGTTGGGGCCGACATTTGACTACACGCATCGTCTGCTTGATCCGGAACTGGCGGGTGATGTCAGTGTTCCCGAGCCGGAAGTGCGTGCGATTGAGCCTGAAGAAACGCCACGCGTGACCGATATTCTCGGTGTCAACGGCATGATCGAAGAAGACGGTGCGATGCCGGAGGGGCATGAGCCGGGCGATCTTACCCGCGAACCTTGGACGTTCCCGATGCCGCGTGATCTGCGCTTGCAGGCTTTGGCGCGCGGTGATGAAGGCTTCCTGCTGGCTCTGGGTTATTCCACGCAACGCGGTTATGGCAACACGCATCCATTTGTCGGTGAAATCCGCATTGGCGAGGTGGAGGTTGAGTTTGATGTGCCTGAGCTCGGCTTTTCCGTTTCGCTTGGCCGTGTTCAGCTGACCGAATGCCAGATGGTGAGCCAGTTCAAAGGCTCGTCCAAGCAGGCACCACAGTTCACCCGTGGCTACGGTCTGGTGTTCGGACAAAGCGAGCGCAAAGCCATGTCGATGTCGCTTTGCGACCGGGCGCTGCGTGTCCGCGAATTCGATGCGGATGTGACAGCACCCGCGCAGGACGAAGAATTTGTCATCTCCCATTCCGATAATGTGCAGTCGACGGGCTTCGTCGAGCATCTGAAATTGCCCCATTACGTGGACTTTCAGGCCGAGCTTGATCTCATCCGCCGTATGCGTGCGGAATATGAACAAGCGAACAACGAGACTGAAGTTTTGGCAACCGAAGCAGCAGCCAATATCGGCACAGGCAAGGAAGCAGCAGAATGAGCGATCTAGCCAATTACAATTTCGCCTATCTGGACGAGCAGACAAAGCGGATGATCCGTCGCGCAATCCTGAAGGCAATAGCCATTCCTGGCTATCAGGTCCCGTTCGCAAGCCGCGAAATGCCGATGCCCTATGGCTGGGGTACTGGCGGCGTGCAGGTGACAGCTGCAATCCTTGGGCGCAACGATGTGTTGAAGGTGATCGATCAGGGCGCTGACGACACGACCAACGCAGTTTCCATTCGTGCTTTCTTCCAGAAAACGGCTGATGTCGCAGTCACCACCCACACAGGTGAGGCGACCATTATCCAGACGCGTCACCGTATTCCGGAATATCCGCTTACCGAAGGGCAGGTGATTGTCTATCAGGTGCCAATCCCGGAACCGCTGCGTTTTCTGGAGCCGCGTGAAACAGAAACACGCAAGATGCATGCGCTTGCTGAATATGGCCTGATGCATGTGAAGCTTTATGAAGACATTGCCCGTCATGGCCATATTGCGAAAACTTTCGACTATCCCGTGATGATCGAGGGGCGTTATGTGATGGCACCATCACCAACGCCAAAATTCGACAATCCCAAGATGCATATGTCGCCCGCGCTCCAACTGTTTGGTGCCGGACGCGAAAAGCGCATTTATGCTGTTCCCCCTTACACGGATGTCGTGAGCCTCGATTTTGAGGATCATCCGTTTGAAGTGCAAAAATTCAAGGAGCCTTGCGCGCTGTGCGGTGCAGGCGGGGTCTATCTGGATGAAGTCGTGCTCGATGATCGCGGTGGCTCGATGTTTGTCTGTTCCGATACCGATTATTGCGAGGACCGTCAGGCTAACGGTCATTATGGCCATTTGTCCGCGAACAATGATGCCGCAACCAAAGGAGCTGAGAAATGAGCGAACAGCCTCTGTTGCAGGTCAGCAATCTCTCCAAGTTTTATGGGAACCGTCGGGGTTGCGCCGATATTGATTTCTCGCTGTGGCCGGGAGAAGTGCTGGCAATTGTCGGTGAATCCGGTTCGGGAAAAACAACGCTGCTCAATTGTCTGGCTACGCGTCTGGAACCGACATCGGGGAGTGTTGAATATCGTATGCGCGATGGTGCGTTCCGCGATCTTTACAAGATCAGCGAGGCCGAGCGCCGTTTCCTGATGCGTACCGATTGGGGTTTTGTGCATCAGAATCCTTCCGATGGTCTGCGCATGACGGTTTCAGCGGGTGCCAATGTCGGCGAGAGGTTGATGGCCGTCGGTGAGCGCCATTATGGCAATATTCGCAATACGGCAACCGACTGGCTTGGACGTGTTGAAATCGCCGCTGATCGCATCGATGATCAACCGCGGGCTTTCTCCGGCGGTATGCGTCAGCGACTGCAAATTGCCCGCAATCTGGTGACGGCACCGCGTCTTGTTTTCATGGATGAGCCGACTGGCGGGCTCGATGTGTCTGTGCAGGCGCGTCTTCTCGATTTGCTGCGCGGTCTTGTCAGCGATCTCGGTCTCTCCGTTATCATCGTCACGCATGATCTCGCCGTGGCACGGCTCCTGTCCCATCGCATCATGGTCATGAAAGACGGCCATATTGTCGAGCAGGGCCTGACCGATCGTGTTCTGGATGATCCGCAAGCGCCTTACACGCAGCTGCTCGTGTCATCCATTTTGCAGGTTTAGTAAATTAAAACAGATGTTTGCAGCATGAGGTCCGTAAATTAGCGAAGCTTCATGCGTGAGGTGAGAAATGATGCAAGTGAAAACATCCTCTCCGCTGGTTGTGTCCGGTTTGGCGAAGACATTTACGATGCATTTGCAGGGCGGTATTCAGTTGCCGGTCGTAAGTGGCGTGGATTTCAATTTGGAAGCTGGCGAATGCGCCGTGCTTGGCGGGCCATCGGGTGCAGGAAAAAGCTCCATCCTCAAGATGGTCTATGGCAATTATGCGGTGAATGCAGGGGCGATCCTCATTTGTCACCAAGGCCGTAAGGTCGATCTGGCAACAGCCGATCCGCGCGAAGTGCTGGCTGTTCGGCGTGATACGATTGGTTATGTCAGCCAGTTCCTGCGCACATTGCCACGCGTGGCGGCAATCGATGTCGTTGCGGAGCCATTGGTGGCTCGTGGTGTTGATCGCGATGCTGCTCGCAATCGTGCAAGCGAATTGCTCGCGCAGCTCAACCTGCCGGAACGGCTCTGGGCATTGCCACCTGCAACCTTCTCCGGCGGTGAGCAGCAGCGCGTGAATATTGCGCGCGGTTTCATCACGGATCATCCGGTGTTGCTGCTTGATGAGCCGACAGCTTCGCTCGATGCCAAAAACAGGGCAGTCGTTGTTGATCTCATCAAGGCCAAGAAGGCGCAAGGCGTCGCAATGCTTGGCATTTTCCACGATGAAGATGTGCGTGAACAGGTTGCTGATCGCATTATCGACGTAACCGCTTTCTCGCCGAAGGCAGCAGCATGACCAAGCTCTCAGTAGAACCACTGGTTCACGAAACGGCTGAAGTAAACGGTAGCAAGCTCGGTCGATATACCGAGATCGGCGCGCGCAGCCGTGTTTCGGAGACTGTGCTGGACGACTATTCCTATCTCGGTATCGATTGCGAAATCTGGTGTGCTGAGATCGGTAAGTTTTCCAATATCGCCAGCCATGTGCGTATCAACGCCACCAATCATCCGACATGGCGTCCGACGTTGCATCATTTCACCTATCGCGCCGGTGATTACTGGCCGGAAGAAAAGGATGAGACGGAGTTCTTTGATTGGCGTCGCGGCAATGCCGTGAAAATCGGTCACGACACATGGCTCGGCCATGGCTCCACCATCTTGCCGGGTGTGACGGTTGGCAACGGTGCGGTTGTCGGTGCCGGAGCTGTCGTGAGCAGGGACGTGGCGCCCTATACAATTGTTGGTGGGGTTCCGGCGCGTCTCATTCGCGAACGCTTCGACGCTGCGACCGGCAATCGTCTGGATCGACTGGCCTGGTGGGACTGGAGCCATGATCGTCTGCGCCAGGCGCTCGATGATTTCCGCGCGCTCGATATCGAAGCATTCCTCTCGAAATATGAAACGGCCGCCAATGCGAATGCGGTCATGAAAGAGCTATCCAATGGCTAATGAAACCGTTCTGAAAAATGCGCAGATCGTGCTTGCTGATGAGATCGTTTCCGGTTCTATCCTGATCCGTGATGGCAAAATTGCCGCCATTGATCAGGGCAATACCAACGGCGGCGATGACATGGATGGCGATTATGTTATTCCGGGCCTCATCGAGCTGCATACCGATCAGCTGGAAAGCCATTACGCGCCGCGTCCAAAGGTGCGCTGGAATGTCGATGCAGCGGTTCAGGCGCATGATGCGCAGGTTGCAGCATCGGGCATCACGACAGTTTTCGATGCGATGCGCGTTGGTTCTGATTATGACCGTGACTTCGTGGGCAAGGATATGCGGATGCTTGCGGACGCCATCGAAAGCGGTGTTCGCGAAAATCGTCTACGTGCAGACCACTTTCTGCATCTGCGTTGCGAAGTTTCCTCAGCAGATTGCCTTGAAACATTCGAGCTTTTCGCAGCCGATGACCGCGTTAAACTCGCTTCGCTGATGGATCATGCACCGGGACAGCGTCAATTCGTTGATCTTAATACGTATCGCACTTATTACATGCGCAAGATGAAGCTCACGGATGAGGAGTTCCGGGTGCATTGTGAGAAGCGTATGGCGGATTCGGACGCCTATTCGGCCAAACATCGTCGTGCCATTGCCGAACTGGCAGCAGCGCGCAGCATCGTGCTGGCCAGCCATGATGATGCGACCAGCGCGCATGTCGATGAATCACTCGACCATGGTGTGCGGATCGCCGAGTTTCCGACCACGATGGAAGCAGCCAGTGCCTCAAAAGGTGCAGGCCTTTCCATTCTGATGGGCGCGCCCAATATTGTGCGCGGTGGCTCGCATTCCGGCAATATTGCTGCACGCGATCTCGTCGATAATGGCAGCCTCGACATTCTGTCCTCGGATTACATTCCGTTCAGCCTCATTCAGTCGGCTTTCGGCCTTGCTTCGGGGGAGCGTCCGATTGCGCTGCCACAGGCTGTCCGCCTCGTAACCAAGAACCCGGCTGATGCCATGGCGATGGATGATCGCGGCGAAATCGCTATCGGAAAGCGTGCCGATCTGGTTCGCGTGCGGCCGAAAGGTGCAATTCCGGTTGTGCGCACTGTCTGGCGCGAAGGCGAACGGGTGCTTTGATGCAGATGCAATCCGATACGCCGAAAGGCTGTTTCGTTGCCGTTGTCGGCCCCAGCGGGGCCGGCAAAGACACGATTATGGATGCAGCGCGTGTGGCTCTTGCGGGCGACACGCGGTTTCATTTTGTGCGCCGGATCATCACGCGTCCGCAAATGCCGGGCACGGAAGATCACGACAGTCTGGATGAAGCAGCATTTACTAAAGCCGCAGGCGAGGGTGCTTTCGCGCTGCACTGGCAGGCGCATAGCCTGAGCTATGGATTGCCGAAATCGCTTGATGATGAAATCGCCGACGGTATCGTGGTGATTGCGAATGTCTCGCGGCGTGTACTTGGCGATATCCGCAGGCTTTATTCGGAACGGTCCGTGGTCGTCATTTCGGCTAGGCCGGAAGTACTTGCAGAGCGGCTTGCATCGCGTGGACGTGAAAGTCGAGAAGAAATCGCTTTGCGACTTAAGCGCGAAGTGAGCTTCGATGACGGTGCAGACGATGTCGTCATAATAGACAATTCAGGGGAAGTCGCTGCTTCCACAGATGCCTTCCTGCGTCATCTGCAGGAAATTAGCATTAAAGCAATTGCCTAAATTAAAATCTTAAAGCGGAATGTAAGTTTACACAAACGTCATGGTCCGTTCATTGCAGTGTCATTGAACGGATCATGAGCGGGCATGACTGAAGACGAACTCATGCTTCAACTAAAAAATTGACCCGCCGCTATAATGATAAGGTGGCGGTTTGGCCTGCCGCCGGTTTCATGGACATCGAGGTAAGATATTCCTCCTGAAACCGGAGAGCATGAATGCAAAGACGAATATTCAGCCGCGAGTATAAGCTTGAGGCTGTGAAGCTTGTCAGGGAACGTGGGGTCACTGTTGAGCAGGCTGCTCGTGATCTTGATGTCCACGAGAATGTGTTGTGCAAATGGGTTCGTGAATACGGCGACGATCCCAGCCAGTCGTTTCCTGGAAAAGGCCAGATGAAGCCGGAGCAGCTTGAGATCGAGAGGCTTCGGAAAGAGGTCGCCAAGCTGAAGGCGGAGCGCGCCCCGAGGGCGTTCTTTTGAAGGGGGGCAATCAAAACTTTCTCACTAACAATTATTGCCCCATACTTGATTACGATTGGCTATTGCCATTTTCGTTGGCATTTTTGCCCCACCAACGATCACAAAATGCGTTGATGTTCTCTGACTGGAAGTCTGGAAGACGTTCGATAATTGTTGCAAAGGGCCAATCCCACCAGGCAATATCGGTAAGCTTCGAAACGATTACAGGTTCAAAGCGTTTCCGTATGAGCTTGGCCGGCACACCGCCGACCACGGTGTAAGGCGCAACATCCTTGCTGACGACCGCGCCAGCCGCCAGAACCGCGCCATTACCTATTTTCACACCGGGCAGTACGATGACCCCGTGCCCGATCCAGACATCATGTCCGATAGTCACACAATCAGCGGCGCGTCTTGTGAAAAAAGTCAGATCGCGGTCAGCGTCATGCGAATAATATTCTGGACAATAGGTAAACCGGTGCATGGAGGGGCGGTTCATCGGGTGATTGGGCGCTCCGATCCTGACCTCGGCAGCGACAGCGCAGAACCTTCCAATCACCGCATTTTCGACGATGCAACGTTGGCCGAGATATGAAAAGTCGCCCAGCTCCACGGTGTGGAGTGAAGTATCGTCCAGTATTTCGCAGCAGGTTCCTATTCTGGCGTCCCTCAGTTGTACCGAGGGATGAATAACCGTCTCGGCAATTTTCGGACGGGGAACTGGATATGTGTCTGTCATTTCTGCTCTCCAAGGGTTGAAAACCCCTTTTGTTAGAGGGGTTTCCCCGTGGCCCGTGATCTCGTAGCCAGCAATCTCACGACTTCGATGATAGATGGAGAGGATTGCTCCAGGCACGTTTGCTGTTCTCATCGCAGATTACCAGTCTTGCCCATCCGCCTCTGAATTTTTCCAGAGGAAGCCTTGCATGACGAATGCCTGCTCCCATTACACTTTGCGAGCGGGCAGCCTCGCCGATGAGCCATACCGTGTTTACCGGGCTCATTTCAACATTCAGGAAATCCCCATCGATTTCTACATGATGAAAATCTGGCCCTTGCGATGCATAATAGGCACCAGATTTCAATGCGCAGAGAATCGCTTCCGGTGTATTGGCTTGCGCTTTGACCATGACCCAGCCGCAACAGACTTCCGCCAGGTAACGATGGGCATCATCGGTGGCGATTACGCCCGTCGGACGCCCATTATTGAGAAGCTGGTCGATCAAATAGCCGCCGTCGCCCCGACCGGTCTCTTTGTCGCTAATTGAATTGAAAACTTCGACCGCATGTACCTGCGGCAGGGAGAGCGCATCTTCAAGGGTCAGCCCATACCAGCCGGGATGGGCTATTGAGACAAAGGCACCTGCATCGAGTGCACGCTGGGCAAGCTCACGGCCGGTCTCGTGTGCATGGGGAGGGGCAAAGTCGAGAGGAAGTCCGTTGGCCACCAGGTGCCATATTTCGCCGTTGGCTATGGAAGGAGCATGAAGTTCGGCTCCGTTGAGAGTCGTGAAACCGTCCCGTCGGAAAGCGGATGTGTCTACAATTGGAAAACCATATTGCTCCATGAAATGGTCTGTCAGGCTGATAAAATCATAACCGGCATTTTGGTAGAAAGAGCAGACTCTTTCCGGCGTCGGGTTGCCGTCGGATATGGATGAGTGGCAATGCAGGTTTCCGCGTAAAAAAGTACCGGCAGTTTCGAAGGCTGCGAGCATGGCTGTGCTTTCGTTTAATGTTGGTTGTCGGATAGCTGGAGGGTTTTGGAATATGTCAGGTACGAGGCCCGCGCCGATTTATCACTATCAAGTGTTGGCATTGGCAAGGCGCATACCCGACCGTCTCGATACACGGTAAATTTACGGGGCAGCATTTTGGTGCGCATACCGGGCACCCATTCTTCGGAGGGCGAGGTCATTGCTTTGAACTGCGCTCCGGTCTCGGTTCGCAGCTCGACCGCAAGATGGGTTCCAAAATCTGTCACGCGCAGCACCGTCGCGTCCCATTCGCCATTTGCCCTTTGCAGGCACAGATCCTCGGGGCGGATCGCCAATGTCGCCGGACCGTCGGAAAGCGATACGGGGAGGGCGATGCCACCGGCTCTCAAGCTTCCTGCATGGACATCACCAGCGAGAAGGTTCATCTGGCCGATGAAACCGGCGACGAATTCTGTCTGGGGCTGCCTGTAGACGACATCCGGTCGGTCGACTTGTTCGATCCGGCCGTCGCGCATGATCGCTACTCGATCGGCAAGTGCCAGCGCTTCATCCTGTCCGTGGGTCACGAAAATCATGGTGATCCCCGCCCGATGCTGAATCTCTCTAACCTCTTCTCGTAGTCGCTCGCGCAGATGCTGGTCCAGACTGGCGAAGGGTTCGTCAAGCAGTAGGATTTTAGGTTCCAGAACCAATGAACGTGCCAGGGCTACGCGCTGTTGCTGCCCTCCCGAAAGCTGGCTCGGGCGACGATTGCCATAGCCGGTGAGGCCCACCATATTGAGCGCACGTTCCGTCCTCGTCCTGATCTCTTCACGGCCAAGCCGTCTGAGCTTCAGCCCGAATGCGACATTGGCAAACACATTCATATGTGTCCATAGCGCATGGCTCTGAAAGACCATGCCTGTTGCCCGTCTCTCGGGCGGGACATTCGTAACGTCAGCCCCATCGATCAGGATAGAGCCTGTGCTTGGGCGTTCGAAACCGCCTATCATTCTGAGGACTGTCGATTTGCCAGAGCCGGACGGACCGAGAAGGCAGACGAGTTCGCCTTCGTCGACATTCAGGGAGACATCTTCGACGGCGCGGGTGGAGCCGAATGTCCGGCTGAGGTTTTTAACTTCGAGTTTGGTCATAGCAGGCAGCTCCGTTTTCAGGCCCCTAGCGCCCGGCCTAAAGCCTGGGCGCCGAGAAAGCGGCGGACAGAGATCAAGAGGACGAAGGATGGAACCCACATGATGAGGGAGAGGATTGCGCCGTACTGAACCACCAATTCGGAATTGATGAACCGGATCATCAGAAGCGGGACAGTACGTACTTCAGGTGCACCGATGAGCCATGCGACTTCAGTTTCGTAAAAAGTGTTCACGAAGGTCAGCAGGACGGCTGCGGATATGGCCGGGAGCACCTGAGGCAAGGTTACGGACCAGAACACTCGCAATGGTCGCGCACCGACATCCCGAGCTGCTTCTTCCTGCCGTCGATCCACATTCTGAAATGCTGATACGGGTATCCACACCATGAACATCAGCGTGGAGACCAACTGGATCAGAACGACGCCCCAGAAATTGCCGATGAGCCCGAGGCCGATGAATATTGTCGCAATAGTGATGTACAGCCCGAATTTGGGGAAGGCGTAGACAGCAAGGAACGACATGAAAAATAAATTTCGTCCCGGAAAACGCATTCTGGCGAACGCATAGGAAGCAGGCAGGCAGATTATGGTCGACAGTGCCGTCACGATAGCAGCGAGCGATAGCGAGGTGGTCATCGCTTCGCGCACATCTACACGGCCGAGTACGTCATACCAGTACCGCAAGCCGAATTTTTGCGGGATGACGGCAGGATAGCGCCATACCTCGGTGAAAGCCCATACAGCAACATTTATCAGCGGCAGCAGAATTGCGACCGACAGCAGGGCCGCTATCGTCAACCCCTTCCAATCGAACCTTGACGACCAGTGAGAACTTGAAATCACGACGAACCTTCCCTTCTGGTTCGAGCGACAGAACGCACATAGAATATGGCAAATGCTGCGCAGATGATGAACGTCACCACTGCCTGCGTTCGTGCCTGGATCGGATTGTCGGCATCAATGATCGTGCGGCGCATAAACGGCCCCATCATTTCGGGCGCCGCTGGACCGAGCAGGTAAGGAAGGGTGAAGGCTGAAAACAGGCCCAGAATAATGAATGACGCAGCGACCAGCAGTGTCCCGCCGATTCTTGGTAAAATAATATACCAGAAGACAGGGATGTTACCGGCGCCGACATCTCTTGCGGCGTCTATAGAGGCGCGTGAAACGTTTGACAGGCCCGCCAGAATAATGAGCAGGGTCAGTGGGAGGTTATCCCAAACTAGGCCGATAATCGGCCCCCAAGGTGTCAAATAAGGAGAAGGGATTTTGGGAAGCCCTAGCGCCGTCAGAAGCGTGTCAACGGTTCCATTCGGACCGAGGGTGCGTATGAGTGCATAGGCGAGCAGGATAGAGGGTACGAAAAGCGGAAACAGCGCCAATGCCTGAACATAGCCGGCGAGCCGCGTTTCAGAAAAACGTAGATAAAGCGCGATCGGAATGCAAATAGCCAAAAGAAGGATTGTGCAAATTAGCGCAACCCACACTGTCAGCCAGAGATTGCTAAGGCTGAAGCTGTCGGAAAAAAAGAAACGGTACGCGTCCAGACTGAAAACATATCCATTCGTTGCTTCCACAGTCAATGTATCGAAGATCGACAGTATGACCGGATAGATGATCAATGTCAGAACCAATGTGACGGGAATGGCAACGAGGAGGAGGCCCAACAGCCCCCTCCAGAAGATGCCGGATTGTGCTGGGCGCACCCGGAGGGAAGTCGTTTCAACGCTTGACATTGGGTGCTACGGTACGGAACCAGCCGTCATTGATAGCAGCAGCCCATGGGCCACCGGGGAAGGTCGGGATCGATGCCGGTTGCAAGGTCGCATATTTTTCTGCGAGTTCCTTGGGGAGTTTTTCCCAGGTGATTGCAGGAAATGCTCCGATTTCGGTCACTACTTTGGTTTGTATTTCTGGGGAAAGCACCATGTCCGCCAGCTTCAGTGTGGCTTCTAGGTTTCCGGCGTTTGTCGGAACTGTCATTTTGGCGAAACCGCCGGAGAACGCTAGATCCTGAAGCTGAACAAAGCCGATGGTTTCCGGCAATACACCCTTGTTAATGGCATCCAGCGCCATGTCGGACCATACCGGGGCCATGATGACGACACCTTGGGCGAGCAGCTGGATGGACTGCATGTTGTCAGCCGTGTAGGAGCCAGGGCCATAGGTATAGGGAGCGATTTCCTTCAGAATTTCGAAACCCTTTGCCAGAAGCACATCGCTCTCGCCCTTGGCGTAGTTATCGATGCGAAACAGTGAAGGATCGCGACCGTTGGCTTCGTGAATGGCGCGGCGTACGAAATTGCCGCCCGAGCCACCAGTGTCGGGCCGATTGTAGACGAATTGGCCCGGATTGTTCTTCATCCAGGCTACGAGCTCGGTCCAGCTGGTAGGCGCATCCTTCGGGTCGAGTTTTGTCTTGTCATATGCGAGGACAACTTGGGTTCCCCGATAAGGAAGGCCGTAATCTGTTTCCAGGGTGACAGGATTGATGCTCGCATAATTGCTCAGCCCGGCCTTCTTGAAGTCCACCCATAGCCCCTTCTTGATCGCCCCTGCAGGCAGATTGGGATCGTTCTCGTCGAAGAGATCGACTTGAGGATCGGCGGCAGTGCCGAGAGCAGCAAGGGTCCGTTCAACAATCGGCGCAATTGCGTTGCGTGCGCTGACGACATTGAGCTTGTAGCTTGGATAGGCCTTCTCATAGGTCGGCTTGATGATGTTATTCCAAAAATTGATGATGTTGGAATCGCCCGTTATATAAACATCGATACGGTTTGTATCTGCGATGGCGGCCGCCGGCGCTGCCATTAGGGCCGCAGCTACCAGCACGGAACCAATAAACTGTCTGCGTTTCATTTTCGTCTCCAGATCGAAAACAGCGAACGGCACTTTTGCGCCGACGGGCTTTGGGGAATGTCGCATGAGCCGGACGGTGACTCACTGGCGTTGATGTTGGTCACTGGGACGTTAATGTCCCTGAAGAAGGCATTATCTGGAGTCCATGTAATTTGTGTGACAGCTGTAGGTACAGCTTGATTTTTTGGCGATAATCTTCCATTTAAAAGTCGAAATCAGATCGGGGTGCATGTGAAATCACAATGGAAATTAGTTTACGAGAGCCTGAAGTCCGACATTGAGAGCGGAAAGATCGCGCCCGGTGCGCGGCTGCCCACGGAACATGAACTCTCCGGGCAGATGTCGGTTAGCCGTAATACCGTAAGGCGCGCGTATCTCGCGCTTTCCCAAGACGGCGCTATCCGGATCGTCAATGGCAGGGGCAGTTTTGCCATGCGTGCCGACGTCACCTATGAAATCGATGCCGTATCGCGCTTTCGCGATGTGCTGGAGCAACAAGGTTTATCGAGTTCACTGCGGCTGATGGATACGTCAACGGTTCTTGCGGATGATGGGCTCGCAACGAGGCTTCACGTCGATGTGGAAACGCTGGTGCTGTCACAGACCTCCGTCATCATGGGGGATGGGGTGCCATTCATTTTGACGACGCGGTATTTCCCTGCCGATCTGATTGAGAGATTCCAGGAAAAGCTTTTGCAGACGCGTTCGTTCACTCAAGTTCTTGCTGAAGCCGGTCTAGGCGAGCTTCGTCGTAAATCGACAACGGTTGGAGCGCGGCTTGCTGACGAACGCGAAGCCGCACTTCTGGAATGCCCACAGAACGCTCTGCTGCTCGACGTTACCGCCACAGGCGCATTGGCCGACGGGCGAGTGGTGGAATGGCAGCATGCTGTTATGAACAGCCGCCTGATAAAGCTTTCGTTTACAAGCGATTAATGTTTGAGAGGGGTGCGTTAAATCCTGGCCTGCACCACCAGCGAGGCGCATAGCTGGAGAAGACGGGGCAGGCGTTTGGGAATTGAGCAAGGACATGGAGTCGGTCCTGCGGAATTGAGCGAGCGCGTCGACATTATTCGCACCACCCCAGTCACAGACTAGGATCGGGACTTTATCACGTTGTTGTTATAATTAGTCGGCCCTGAACAAAAGCTAAATCATTGATCTCCTGGCGGTGGGAAGATCTGGACAAGTATCCGATTTCTCCATGAGAGCGGAAAGCGCGGCCGTGATGAAGGCGCGCCAAAGGGCCAGCTTGGCCAGGATGAGGCGAAGATTGTGACCTGCGGCCACGAGCAGCGCATTGATGGCGTCGCCAACATGCCCGAGAAGGAAGTTGCGGTCCAGCCTGCCATCGGTCTTCATATGACCGATGATGGGCTCGATGGCCGATCGTCGCTTCAACTCCCGTCGCATGGTCGGCGTCAGCCCGCGCCGGCTTCCGGCAATCATCACCGATGCCGATCCGGTGTAATCATGACCGCGATAGCCTTTATCGACGTAGATGCGGTCGGGATCGATACCCCCCATGGTTACAGCCTGCTCGACGGTGCGTGAGAGGGTGTGCCCGTCATAGGGATTGTCCTCGAACGCCTTGGCCGCCAGCACCAGCCCTTCGCGGTTTGTCGCCGCGATCCCTACCTTGCAGCCGAACTCGTATGGCGTGCGAGCCTTGCCCTTGGAGATGCAGACGACCTCGGGAGCATGCAGCGAATAGAGCTTGTTCTTGTCCTTCGGCTTTTGCTCCAGCAGCCGTTCGACAAGACCGAACAGCCGGGCGAAAGTCCTCTCCAGTTGGCCCAGTCGGCCCGAAGCTGCGATTTTGGCCAACTCGAAGAACGGACAGAGAACTCCAGATTTACGTGATCTCTGAGTTGGCTCCTTGACCTGCCAGAGCACGGTATACGGTCATTCTGGAAACGTTCAGATCGGGGTCGGTTCCGGCTCGGGGCGGAATGACACCCTAAGCGCTTGCCTCCGTGGGCCAGAGATATTCGCCGGTGAGCAGGATGTGCGCCCAGCCCAGAGGAGAGATATGGGCTAAGAGCTCGGGCGGGACATCAAGGCCCTCGTTTCGTCGTTCGACCACGGCGTGGCTGAGATGGACGGTGTTCCAGTAAATGATGATCGCCGTGAGCAGGTTCAGCCCGGCGATCCGGTAATGCTGCCCCTCCGTGGTTCGATCCCGGATTTCACCCTGCCTGCCAATGCGCAAGGCATTCTTGAGTGCATGATGAGCCTCGCCCTTGTTGAGGCCGATCTGGGCGCGCCGCTGCATATCGGTGTCGAGAATCCACTCTATAATAAAGAGAGTGCGCTCGACGCGTCCGATCTCGCGCAGAGCCGCCGCCAAATCGTTCTGTCGGGGATAGGACGCCAGTTTCCGGAGCAACTGGCTCGGCCTGATCTTGCCGGCAGCCATCGTGGCGGCGCACCGGAATAGATCAGGCCAATTTGCGACGATCAACTCTTCCCGGATTTTGCCGCCGACCAGGCCGCGTAAATCCTTCGGCGTTGCTGCGGGGGCGAACACGTAGAGCCGTTTCGATGGTAAATCACGAATACGCAGGATGAGGCGATAGCCAAGCATGGCGCTGATGCCGAAGAGGTGATCGGTAAAGCCGGCCGTATCGGCATATTGCTCTCTAACCTGCCGACCTGCCTCATTCATCAGCAAGCCGTCGAGGATGTACGGTGCTTCGCTGACCGTTGCGGGAATCGTCTGTGACGCAAACGGCGCGAACTGGTCATTGACGTGGGTGTAGGCTTTCAGCCCGGGTTCATTGCCGTATTTGGCGTTGACCATGTTCATGGCCTCGCCCTGCCGGGCCGACGGGAAGAACTGACCATCGCTTGATGCAGTCGTGCCCGTGCCCCAGAACCGGGACATCGGAAGCTTCCCCTGCGCGGTCACCACCATTGCCAGCGCCTGGTCCATAGCCTCGCTCTCGACATGCCAGCGGGCGAGGCGCGAGAGCTGCCAGTAATCATGTGTGTTTGAAGCTTCCGCCATTTTTCGGAGGCCAAGATTTAGTCCTTCGGCGAGAAGGACGTTCAGCAAGCCGACCCGGTCGGCGCATGGCGCTCCGGTTCTCAGATGGGAGAAGGTGTCGGAGAAGCCAATCGCCTTATCAACCTTCAGCAAGATGTCCGTGATCCGCGCCGCCGGCATTCGACGATAAAGATCGAGAACAAGCTCCTCTGCGTTTTCGGGAACGTCCGCGGTGAGCCGATCGATGCGCAGCGTTCCATCTTCGATGCTGCCATGGGGAATAGTCCCATCCCGAGCGGCACGCGCCAGCCGCTTCAAACCGTCCGCAAGACGGGCTTTGCGATCTGTCAGCCAGGCTTGAGGATCAATGGGAACTGCCAGCTTGGCGTTTGCCTGCGCCGAGGTTAACGGTACAAGGACCTGCTTGAGATCACCGTATCGGCGGGAATGATCGAGCCATATGTCACCCGATCGGAAAGCATCGCGAAGATGGAAGAGGACCGCAACCTCCCATAAGCGGTTGTCATTCCCATCTTGCGCGCGGAGATGACGATGCCATTTCGAATTCGGTCGCAAGAAGGACACACTGGTTGGTGTCGGCGCACGCGTTTCACCGATGGCTTTCGCAGCTACAATCAATGGTTCGGCTACCGGCGCGGCCTTGAGCCTCAGGCATCGTAACATCCTTGAAGCATATCGACGGAAGCGATGATAACCTTGTCCTACATGAGCGAGTGGCTCGTCTGCCAACGTGCTGGTAAGCTGCGTCCCTGCCGCGACCAATTGTTCAAGTTGATGCCATTCAGCTGATCGCGCCAATACATTTTCCAGCGGAACGCCATCGTCGCGGGCTTCCAGCAATGAGGCTCCCAACGCCGTGAAAGCGCGAAGCGTATCAGTGACGGCCGCTTTGGAACTGGCAATCCGCTCGTCATGAAGTCGTTTGGCTTCCCGCCAGGTTTTCCCGACGATGCGGTCGTGGGTCTCGACGATGGCGTCGGCAATTGCCGCTTCCCATTCGACGGCGCAAACGGCGAGGATCGCCCACCTTCGATCAGAGCTGATATCGCGCAGCCCGTCAGTGAAATAGCGCTCGCCTTGCCGACACAGGCGCGCGATGCGGTGTGGCGGGATACCCACGAGGATCTGAGGATCGATCTTCAGACCGCGCAGGAGCTCCAGCCGATCAAGCAAGCGGTTCGCTGACGCGGAATTGCTGCCGACCTCGAACTGGCGAAGCCAGATGAAGCGGCTGATATTTCCGTTCACCATTTCAGTCAGAAGCCCGTCCAGGCGCTCACGCGCATCAAGGTCGAGCCGGTCGGCAATTCGTGTCTCGATGCGTCGCTCGGCGGCAACGAGAGCATCCGCGCACAGGCGCTCTATCGTGGACACCGCTGGCAGGATCGTCACCATTTTCCTGCATTGCGAGACGAAGCGCTGCGCCAGATCTTCGTTGGACCTGGCATCTTCGGCCTGATCGAAAAGCCAGTCTCGCAAATCGCGGGCGCCACGGCCTGCGAACGCCTTGTAACCGTAAATCTCGCGCAAGGCTTCCATATGCTGCTGACGAGTTTGGCGGCGAGTGGCGTAAGTGAGAAGCGCATCGGCCGGAACTCCGAGTTGCGCTCCGATGAAGGACAGAACTTCTTGCGGGATCAGCTCGCCGGGTGTCAGCGCACGACCGGGATAACGAAGGGCGCAGAGCTGTAAAGCGAACCCGAGCCGATTTTCCGGTCTACGCCGTTCACGGATATGTTCCAGATCGTCGTCGGCCAGTGTGTAATGCCTGAGCAGCAACAATTCGTCGGTTGGCAAGTCGAAGAGTGCCGAGCGCTGTCGCTCGGTGAGAATATGTCGTCGTGGCATACCAGAATTGTCCCCATTGAAGTTTAGTCTGTTTTGGACAACAATTGGCCCCTACAAATCAAGGTCTTCCGGCACCAAAATCCACGAGGGTTCAATTGGGACAGCGCGCCGCCATCTATTGCCGTGTCTCGACAGCTGATCAGTCCTGTGAACGACAGGAGCGAGATCTCACTTCCTTTGCCGAGCGTGCCGGCTACACGATCGCCGGTGTCTACAAAGAGACGAGCTCCGGAGCGAAGCTGGATCGAGCCGAACGGAAGAAGGTCATGGCGCTCGCCCAGGCCAGAGGCATCGATCTGGTTCTGGTCACCGAACTTTCCCGATGGGGACGATCTACGATCGATCTTCTCAACACATTGCGTGAACTGGAAAGTCGGAAGGTCTCGGTGATCGCCATGAGCGGCATGACCTTCGATTTGGCCAGCCCGCACGGCCGGATGCTCGCGACGTTTCTGTCCGGGATTGCGGAGTTCGAGCGCGATCTCATCAGCGAGCGCGTGAAATCCGGACTTGCCGCAGCCAAGGCACGCGGGAGACGGCTTGGACGACAGCCCGGTCAGCGCCCAAAGTCGGACAGGCTCGCCCCGAAAGTACTGGCGCTCATCGCGGAAGGCCGCAGCTATCGCTGGATCGCCCGCGATCTGGCAATCAGCAAGAATACGGTTGCAGATATTGCCAAGCGCTACAGGGAAAGCAAATGCGCCAGAGCGTGAAGTGCGCGTGCGGCAGAAACAATCGGCTCAATGACAGAATCGTATGGCATGAAAAATCCATTGTCGGGAACCAAAGTTCTTGCACAAGTTTCGTCGCTCTCGTCGGTTGTGGCGACCGTCAGGCCACGCTGATCAGCACGCCACCGGCTGCGGCCACAAGCACAACAATCCAGGGCGTGGTCTTCCACGCCATCAGCAGAACAAAGCAGGTAAGTGCCAGCGCGAATTGATAAGGGCCGACGATGGCACTGGTGAAAACCGGATCGTAGAGCGCTGCGCCGAGAATGCCGACAACGGCGGCGTTGGCACCCCTCATCAAGGCCTGCGCGCTTTCGCGTTGGCGGAAGCTATCCCAGAAGGGAATAACGCCAAGCAGGATCAGAAAACCCGGAAGGAACACGGCGATCAGGGCAATGCCCGCTCCGATGAGGCCGTTAGGTTCCGGCCCCAATAAGGTTCCAAGATAGGCCGCGAAGGTGAAGAGTGGTCCCGGTACCGCCTGCGCCGCACCATAGCCTGCAAGAAACTGATCGTGACTGATCCAGCCGCTTTTCACCACTTCCGTTTCGAGAAGCGGCAGCACGACATGGCCACCGCCGAAGACCAGTGAGCCTGCGCGGTAGAACGAGTCGAATACGGTGAGCCCTTGCGAGGACAAGGCCGGAGCGAGGATTGGCAGTCCAAATAGTAAAGCGAAGAACAGGACCAGCGAGGTTGCCCCAAAGGTCCGCGAGACCGGGAAGTTGATGTGCCTGGTGACTGCCTCGTGATGATTACGGCAAACCAGAAGGCCTGCTGCCGCGCCTGCAGCGATCGCCGCCACTTGGCCAAGCGCGCCCGCCAGAAGCACGATTATCAGGACCGCACCGAGGGCGATTGTGGCCCGCTCGCGATCCGGGCACAGGTTCCTCGCCATACCCCAGACCGCCTGCGCCACGATAGCGACCGCAACGATCTTGAGGCCGGTGATGATGCCGCCGCCGACCGGGCCGCCAAATACTGCGGCGCCGTAAGCGAAGATCATGAGGAAGATCGCTGACGGCAAGGTGAAGGCTGCCCAGGCGGCAAGCGCGCCGAGCGGCCCGCCACGCAACAGTCCCAGGGCAAAGCCTACCTGGCTCGAGGCTGGACCGGGCAGGAACTGGCTCAGTGCTACAAGATCGGCATAGCCCTTTTCGTCGATCCATTTGCGGCGCAGCACCAGCTCGTCGCGGAAATAGCCGAGGTGCGCGATCGGCCCGCCGAAGGAGGTGAGGCCAAGTTTGAGAAAGGCGGTGAAGACTTCGCCGACCGAGCCTCTGCTTATTTGGATTTCATTGTGGTTCGTCGTGTCGGTCATCGTTTCATCGCCTCTCCGGTAAATTCACGGATGCGCTCCTTGGCCACGGTAAGGCCCTCGCGACCCTTGTCTGTAATGGAATAGAGCTTGCGCACCGTGCGGCCGTCACGCTCCTCGCGCACGGTGAGATAGCCGTCGCGCGCCATCTTGTGCAGCAGCGGATAGAGTGTCCCGGCAGACAGGCGGTAGCCGTGGCTCGCCAGCTCATCGATCATCCACTGGCCGTAAATCTCACGCTCGGCCGCATGATAGAGCACATGCAGGCGCACGAGGCCGGACAGCAGATCGTGATGCTCCATTTTCAGCGAGTGCCGTTTCTCGGGCGCAGCGATTTTTGACGGGTTCCCTGTCATGCCACCTGCCTTCTTGATTCGCGGAGCAATCGGTTCATACTATCGATTTACGATAGCGAAAGACGATTACAAAAGGAAGACAAGACTTTGAGCTTATCCTGATTGGCATTGTGGCGGTGTTCACCGCTGGCGTCACGCTTTTCTCGGGCTTCGGCCTCGGCACGATCCTGATGCCGGCCTTCGCGCTGTTCTTCCCGGTCCCGTTGGCAATCGCGGCGACCGCCGTCGTGCATTTCGCCAACAATATCTTCAAATTCGGACTGATGGCCAAGCAGGCCGATTGGCGCGTCGTGACGCGGTTCGGGCTCCCGGCTGCGATTGCCGCTCTCGCGGGAGCGAGCCTGCTAACTTGGTTCGACAAGTTGCCAGCCGTTGCGAGTTACACCCTTGGCGGGTCGGCCTATGAAATCACAGTGGTCAAAGCCGTCATCGGCGTATTGATTGTCGTGTTCGCCCTACTGGAACTGTGGCCGCTTTCAAGCGCTTGCGTTTTCGCCGCGTTTGTTGCCACTCGGAGGCGTGCTGTCGGGATTCTTCGGCGGCCTTTCCGGTAATCAGGGTGCGTTGCGCTCCGCCTTCCTGCTGAAAACGGGGCTATCAAAGGAGGCTTTCGTTGCCACCGGGGTCGTCTCGGCAGTTATCGTCGATGCAGTTCGGCTAATCACTTATGGAACGAGTATCTTGGCGGAGCACCTTGCCCGGTCTCAGGAACTGCCTGCGCCGGTTGCCATGGGCACGGTCTGCGCCTTCATTGGATCGTTCGTGGGCAAGCGTGTCCTGCAGAAAATCACACTGCGCACCGTGCAGATCATCGTCGCAATTATGATTTTGCTCATTGGGAGCGGACTTGTGGCAGGCTTGATCTAACCCTGAGAGGATGTGGGCAGGACATTTGCGCTTAGGGTGTCATTTCGCCCCGAGCCGGAACCGACCCCAGATCGCGTGCAACCGCTGCTTTGGTTGCGCCCGCAAATATTCGTTTGCGGATTTCAACGTCATCGACATTCTTCTTCCGCCCCTTGTACGTCCCTATGGCTTTTGCCGCGTCGATCCCGGCTCTTTGCCTGTCCTTGATAAACTTGAGCTCCATATCGGCAACCATGCCGAGGATGGTAATCACCATTCGCCCCATGTTTCCCGCCGTTGTTACGTCGGGTTCGAGGACACGCAGGGATGCACCTTTCTCGTCAAGCTCATGAACAAGGTTGAGAACATCGCGCGTTGATCGTCCCAGCCGATCAAGCCGCAGAACCACCAGTTCGTCGCCCGCGTGCAAAAACTGCATGATGGTTTCCAGCTCGGACCGCCCCTTTCGGGACGCCCCTGATCCGGTTTCTGAGCGGATGATTTCGCAACCGGCAGCCTTCAAGCGCTCGATTTGAATGTCGAGGTCCTGATCTGTGGTACTGACGCGGGCGTATCCGATGCGAGCCATGGCAAATCTGTCACTTTAGGGTGGTTTCGATTGTGTAACGTCACTTCTACCGAAAATCCACCCTTTTGTTACACTCCGCGTGCGTCACATTTGAATGTCACTCTAGGGCATACCCAAAAGTGACGCAGTGCAAAACACGAGTTTGAAAGCGTTTTCAGTTCGCGAGGCTTCCGATGAAAAATCAGGATATGTGTAGCACTCAACGGCTGGGAGGCACGGTCATGCTCGAAACCGCTGGCGGTATTCTCCCGGTGACAGTCCAACGATCCGAAAGAAGATTTTGCTAAATGCGCCGGGATCGGAATAGCCGACCTCCCACGCGATGCGTTCAATCGGCGAATGCCCGAACTGCAGTAACTCTTGGGCCTTGGCAACCCGAAGGCGTTGAGCGTAGTCGGTGGCGGTCATGCCCGTGGCTTTCTGGAAGCGTCGCAGGAAGGTGCGTTCCTCCAGTCCCGCCTGTTCGGCCAGAATCGCAAGCCGTGCTTCTCTGCCTCCATTCGCCTGAAGAAAATGCTGCGCTTTAATGATTGCTGCGTCCCCATGGGTCAGCCGTGGAGCGAACCCGCTATAATAGCGTTGCTCTCGTCCCGGTGGATCAATCAGCAGCATCCGTGCGGTCTGTGCCATTACCACAGGACCAAGAAAACGCTCCACAAGCTTCAGGCCAAGATCGGTCCATGCCATCAGTCCGCCCACCGAAATGATATCTCCGCCATCGATAATCAGCCGATCTATATCGAGCGCCACATCAGGAAAGCGGTTGCGGAAGGCATCGGCAGAACCCCAGTGGGTTGTGATCGTTCGTCCGGCGAGAAGCCCGGTTTCCGCCAGAAGGAACGCCCCGGCACAGACGGAAGCCAGTACCGAACCCTCGCCATGACGTGTGCGCAGCCAGCGCGCAAGCGGCGCGGCAGCTTCAGCCGATATTGGTGGCTCCAGCGAAGGCGGCAGGATCAGCGCGTCGCAAGGGCCTGTGTTCTCCCCGGTTGCATCGGGATCGCTGTCGAACACCACAACGGGCTCTTCATCGCCCTCGATCCGCAAATGCCGCACCAGCAGGCGCGGGGTAGCGGGATCGGCGTTATCAGCCGTCCGGCAGGCGACCTTGAACAGATCGGTCAGTCCCAGCACCGCCGATGTCTGCGCGCCAGGGTAAAGCAGGATTCCTATCCGCACATGTGTCATTGTCGATATTGCCCATGATTCTGTCGATTTCGCCAGTTGCGACAACACTCGCCTGAAACGATATTCAGCGCAAGCAACAACTAACTCTGAAAGGATTTTTCGACATGTCGAAGCGCGCTATTCTGGTCGTTGACCTTCAAAATGAATATTGGCCATCGGGCAACCTCCCGCTCCATGGCATCGACGCCGCCTCCACTAATGCCGCCCGCGTCATGGCTCATGCCCGAGCGAAAGGTGATCTGGTCGTTAACATTCGCCACGAGATGCCCGGCGCGCCATTCTTCGTGCCCGGCAGCGACGGTGCTAAGATCAATCAAGCCGTGCTGCCGAAGGATGATGAGCCCGTCATCACCAAGCACTTCCCTAACTCTTTCCGCGAAACCGGGTTGAGCGATCTGCTCAAGGAAAAGGGCGTTGAGGACATCGTGGTCGTCGGCGCAATGAGCCATATGTGCGTCGATGCGACGGTGCGCGCAGCCAACGATCTGGGCTACAAAACCACAACGATTCACGATGCCTGCGCAACGCTTGATCTGAACTTCGACGGTGTCACCACTCCGGCGGCACAGGTGCACGCGGCGCTGATGGCAGCGCTTTCCTTTGGCTATGGCGAAGTGATCTCCACCGACGCCTTCCTCGCTCGCTAACGGCCTGTTCAGGAGAAGACTATCATGACCACACGCAGAGAGCTTTTTGCCCTATCGGGTGCTGCGCTTGTCGCCAGTGCCTTTCCGACAAGCGCGCAGGTTACCGCCACGCCGCAGGGCAGTGTGAAAATCACGCAGATACGCAACGCAACGCTCCATATCGCCTATGGCGGCGTTCGCTTTCTTGTCGATCCGATGCTTTCGGACCGTCACGCCTGGCCGGGTTTTGAAGGCTCGGTGAACAGCGAGGAGCGCAATCCCCTTGTGCATCTTCCGATAACGAAGGAAGAAATCATCGACGTGGACGCGGTGATCGTCACCCATCTGCACGAAGACCATTGGGATGAAGAAGCGCGCAAGGTTCTGCCGAGGGCGCTGCCGATTTTCGCGCAGAACGATGCGGATGCTGCAACCATCCGGGGACAGGGGTTCTCCGATGTGCGCGTGCTTTCGGACACGTCCAGCTTCAAGGGTGTACGGCTCATCAAGACGGACGGTCGTCACGGGACCGAGGCGCACTACGCCAAGATCGGCGATGTTCTGGGCGAAGCTTGCGGTGTCGTGTTCAGGACGGCCGGACTAAAGACCATCTATCTGGCTGGCGACACGATCTGGCACGAGCGGGTGGCGGCAGCTCTGAAAACGTATCGTCCAGATGTGGCTATCCTGAACACCGGCTATGCGATGACCGCCGGGATTGAGGGCGGCATCATCATGGGAACGCAAGATGTGCTTTCGGTCCACAAGGCCGCCCCTGAAACCCTCCTGATCGGCAGCCATATGGAAGCGGTCAACCACTGCACTGTGAGCCGGGCTGACCTTCGGGCTTTCGCCCGTGCCAACGGTTTCGCCGCCAAGCTGCGCACTCCTGGCGATGGGGAAACCCTTATCGTCTGAGGTAACGCCTATTGTCCTTGGGCCACCACGGATACCGTGATCGGGCAACGATCCTTGCTCGCTTAGGCGGCCGCCTTCCGGCAGGCCGCCTATCCGAACTCGAAATACCCGTACTCATTAAAAGGCTCCTCAAATTGGAGCGCAATGTCACGACCGGGCACTTCTCAGGTCAATCCCGTCAGCCATGTTCCCACAACGTTCTTCGAGCTGGCCAAAATCGCAGCTTCGGGCCGACTGGGCCTAGCTGGTTGTTTACCGGTCAGGGCGTAAGATGGTCTCATACGCACATCAGTGAAAGTCAGCTTTGGCGGTTGTTTAAATCCTGGCTTGAAAAGGCGCGCCTCGATCCCAGTCTCTATGGCCTCCATTCTCTGCGAAGAACCTTCCCAACCTATATTTACCAGCAGACCGGCAACTTACGCGCTGCTCAATTGCTACTCGGCCATGCCAGTATTGAAAGCACCAAAGAATACATTGGCACAGAGCAAGCTGAAGCTTTAGAAATCGCACGCAAATATCATCTTTGAGCCATGCAGATTTATCTCGAAAAACGATTGTCTACGAGAAATATTTCCCGGTTTTACCGAATGGAAGTTCTCCAGAATTTGTTTGGCGAATGGACTCTTTACAGAGAATGGGGCCGGATAGGGCAGGGCGGTCAAATTCGGATGGATTATTTTACGGATGAAAGCCAAGCGATCGCCGCTATGCTCGCATTGGTAGTGTCCAAACGTAAGCGCGGTTATTGGTTGGAACCTCAGCAACTTAGGATGTTCGATTGATAATCGACAATTATCACTATACATTCGCCCCAACCAAGGAGCTGACGTGCCTCACCCAGGAATCATCGTTCGAAAAGAGTGTCTTGATACCAACGGCCTTTCTGTCACCGAGGCCGCGCAGGTACTCGGGTGTAACCGTCAAACACTTAGCAATCTCCTGAATGGACGCTCTGGAGTTTCACCAGAAATGGCCCTTCGGTTGGAGAAGGCTTTTGGCACCTGTGCTCGCGCTTGGATGGAACGGCAAATGAATTACGAACTGGAAACGATTATGGCTCGCGCCCACGAGATCGAAGTCCAGCCATTTACAAGGTAGACCTTATGAACCCGGTTGAAATTGAGCAGGCTATTTCTGACCTCGCCGAGGCTCCCTTTGATGCCATAGAGTTCCCATATGCTTTCCTCGAAGCTTTCGGGCGCAAAGAAACTGAGATCAAGAAGCTGCGCAAAGGCGACAGCAATAAGTCTGATTTTTCCGGACCATGGGGCGGCGTCCTGCAACGCAACAATATTCACATCGCAACCTGTGCGCTTGGTGAAGTTTCCCGAACCTTAGCTGCGCTCAAGGCCAGTCCTGCCACAACTAAGCACAAGGCCAAATTTATCCTCGCCACCGACGGGCAGGAATTTGAGGCCGAAGATCTAATCGGCGGCGATACTGTCGCTTGCGCCTATAAAGACTTCGCCGATAGCTTTGGAGTTTTTCTACCTCTCGCTGGCATATCAACGGTCAAGCAGATCAAAGAAAGTGCCTTCGATATTAAGGCGACAGGCCGCCTGAACCGCCTCTATATGGAGTTGCTGAAGGACAATCCAGAGTGGGGCAAAAGCGAACGTCGGCACGATATGAACCATTTCATGGCGCGGTTAATCTTTTGCTTCTTCGCCGAAGACACCGACATTTTTACCACGTCAGATCTATTCACCGGTACGATTGATCGTATGTCGAACCGTGACGGCACGAATACGCATGAGGTCATCAGCGAAATCTTCCGCGCCATGAACGTCGCGATCAAGGACCGTGACGGCTCCAATCTGCCCCGGTGGGCCGATGCCTTCCCTTATGTGAATGGGGGACTATTCTCTGGCTCAACCGAAGTGCCACACTTCTCCAAGATTGCGCAGCGATATCTTAGCCATATTGGCGGTCTGGATTGGACAAAGATCAACCCAGACATCTTTGGCTCTATGATCCAGGCTGTGGCGGATGAGGACGAACGCTCTGTCCTCGGCATGCACTACACCTCCGTACCGAACATCCTGAAGGTATTGAATCCACTCTTCCTCGACGACTTGAACGCTGTGCTGGAAGAGGCGGGCGACAATAGCCGTAAACTTCTAAACCTGCGCAACCGCATCGCGAAGATCCGAGTGTTCGACCCCGCCTGCGGATCGGGAAACTTCATTGTCATCGCCTACAAGCAGCTTCGAGCGATCGAGGCCGAGATCAACCGCCGCCGGGGCGAGGCCGATCGCAAGACGGACATTCCTTTGACCAACTTTCGCGGCATTGAAATACGAGATTTTTCCGCCGAGATCGCGCGGCTGGCGCTGATCATTGCGGAATACCAATGCGACGTAAAACATCGCGGGCAGAAAGAAGCGCTGGCCGAGTTTCTACCGCTGGATAGTCAGAACTGGATCACCTGTGGAAACGCTCTTAGGCTCGACTGGCTTTCGATCTGCCCACCGACTGGGTCAAGTGTGAAGTTCCAATCGGAGGATCTGTTCCAAACGCCCCTAGACCAAGCTCAAATCGATTTTGAAAATGCAGGAGGCGAGACCTATATCTGCGGAAACCCGCCCTATCTGGGGAGCCAGTGGCAAAGTGCGGAACAAAAAGAAGACCTAGGACGTATTTTTGCCGGTCGCACGAAGAACTGGAAATCGCTTGACTACGTCGCCGGCTGGTTCATGAAGGCCGCTGATTATGGCCTGCACACACCAACGGTTTCCGCTTTGGTGTCCACCAATTCCATATGTCAGGGCCGCCAAGTTGAGACGTTATGGTCGCTGATATACGACACTGGACATGAAATAGCCTTTGCGCATGATTCATTTAAATGGGCAAATCTTGCTTCTCATAATGCTGGCGTGACCGTTGTGATTGTCGGAATTTCTAACTCCTTGTCTACGTCGCGGCGGCTTTTTACAGAAGTAGCTGAGGGCGATACGACAATGAGAGAAGTCAGCAACATCAACCCATATCTCATTGCTGGTTCCAATGTGTTGGTGAAAACGGCCACTAAACCCTTGTCTAAGCAAAACGAAATGAGCTTCGGCAACATGCCGAATGAAGGCGGACATCTTTTGTTAAGCTCTGCGGAAGCAGTTCAAGCGATCGAACAATATGAGGTGCCTGCGAAGTTTATCAAACCGTTTTTGGGGTCTCAGGAGTTTATTCGTGGCATTGAACGCCGATGCGTATGGGTGACCGACGATGATCTCGATGAAGCTAATAGGATCACTTGGTTAACGGATCGCTTTGCCGCAGTGAGGCAACAACGCGAGAACTCGGATCGCGCGACAACAAAAACTTTGGCAAGTTCGCCTCATCGGTTCGGAGAGGTTCGGCAAACCGGTAAAGAGCGAGTTATAGCAGTAGCTGCAATCAGCTCAGAAAATCGTGAATATCTTCCGTGCGGATTACTTGCACCTGGAACAGTGATTTCCAACAAGTGCTACGCCCTCTACGACGCCCCTCTGTGGAACATGGCTTTGATAGCCTCGCGCCTGCATTGGGTCTGGATCGGGACGGTCTGCGTACGTCTTGAAATGCGTTTCAGCTATTCCAACACTCTCGGCTGGAATACCTTTCCCGTTCCCAAGTTAACCGAGAAAAACCGCGAAGACTTAACTCGCTGCGCAGAAGATATCCTTCTGGCGCGCGAGGCCCATTTCCCGGCCACCATCGCCGACCTTTACGATCCGAAGAGCATGCCTGCCAACCTCCGTGCTGCGCACGACCGCAACGACGAAACCTTGGAACGCATCTATATCGGTCGCCGCTTCAAGAACGACACTGAACGGCTCGAAAAGCTATTCGATATGTACATCAAAATGACAACGAAGGTGAATGCATGACGGAATTCAACAGCATGACCTTAATGGCGGCGGGTGAAGTGATCGCTGAAATGTCAACTCAAGCGGCATTTTCGTCGTTGCTGTTGAGTTGGGATGTTGATGAGTTTTGTGGTTCTGGATCTGTTGACTCGAAAGTGAATGACCTTGTGAGGCTCGCAAAAAGCAGCATGGGACGGCGATCTGTGCTAACAATCAACGGCCACTGCGAACTACGCAGAGCTATCATCGAGCATGCTATCACTGCTTCTAAACAGGCCAAACATAATAGAGCTGACGCGTGGGAACGGCTTGTCGCTGGCCTTAAGATGGACGGTTTTGAGGTCAGTGAAGAGAAGTTTCCTGATTCCTCGGGAAGGCAATCCATTTTCGAAGACGGGCCTGCCATGGTCTCCAAGCCAATACTGAGACGAATGCTACCTCAGTCAGTGCCTGGCATGGATTTACGTGAAGCTGACGACGAAATAACTAGCCTTCTGAAAAAACACTCCCTCTCTACTGCTTTGGGGCACCTGCAGCAGGCTACAGCCACATTTCAAAGTGGCCATTGGTCCAGCGCTAATGCAATGATACGGGATTTTTACCAAGAGCTTCTTGATAAAATCGCCGAGAAATTGGGATGTGATCCGAGAGTTAGCGATGACCAAAAACGGCAATACCTTGCTAGCGCCGACTCCGGACCTTTTCTCTATCACGAGTACAATGAGTGGGAAAATGACAGAGGCAAGCCTGCCTATGTGTTGGGATTATGGGCAAGGCTTCACCCTCATGGAAGCCACCCAGGCCTATCTGATGAAGATGATTGCGCTTTCAGGTTTCAGATAATCTTGATTACCACACGTGTTTTCCTGAGGCGTTTCGATAAGAGAGTTAGCCTAAAATGACCACATCCGTTCCTTCAGTTTCTGTCACCTATCCGGCTAACGGCAGCTCAACAGAATCCAATGAACTGGGCATGCGTACCATGCAGGAACGCGCCTATGAAAAAAGAGGCGAGCAGTACCTGCTGATCAAGTCACCGCCTGCTTCCGGAAAGAGTCGGGCGTTGATGTTCATCGCGCTCGACAAGCTGCATAATCAGGGGCTTCGGCAGGCGATTATCCTAGTGCCGGAAAAGTCGATCGGATCAAGCTTTGCCGACGAAACATTGTCAAAATTTGGTTTCTATTGGGATTGGACCGTCGTGCCGCGCTGGAACCTCTGCAATGCGCCGGGAGGCGATAGCGGTAAAGTCGGGGCCCTCGGAAAGTTTCTGGAAAGCGATGATCGAATACTCATCTGCACTCATGCGACTTTCCGTTTTGCCGTGGATAAGTTCGGAATTGAGGCATTCGATGACAGACTAATTGCCGTGGATGAATTCCACCATGTTTCGGCCAATCCCGACAACAAACTTGGTACCCAACTCGGCACTCTTATTGCCCGTGATAAAGCACATGTAGTCGCTATGACCGGGTCATATTTTCGAGGTGACACAGAGGCTGTATTATCGCCAGAAGATGAGGCGCGATTTAAGGCCGTCACTTACACATATTACGAACAGCTTAGTGGCTACAGCTATTTGAAGACACTCGACATCGGCTACTTTTTTTACAACGGCTCATATCTAAATGAACTTCTGAGCGTTTTAGATACAAACAAAAAGACCATCTTGCACATCCCAAACGTTAATTCACGAGAAAGTACTAAGGATAAACATCGTGAGGTCGAGCTCATTACCCATGCCCTAGGCGAGTGGCAAGGCACAGACCCTGCAACGGGTTTTCAACTTATTAAACGTCCAGATGGTAAGGTACTGCGGATTGCGGATCTAGTAGATGATGAGCCACTCAAGCGCGATAAAGTAGCATCGTCACTCAAAGATCCGAGCCAAAAGTACAACCGCGATCACGTTGATATCATCATCGCGCTTGGCATGGCGAAAGAAGGTTTCGATTGGATTTGGTGTGAACACGCGCTGACGGTGGGTTACAGATCCAGCCTGACTGAGATCGTACAGATCATCGGTCGCGCAACACGGGATGCCAAGGACAAGACCCATGCCCGCTTTACCAATTTAATAGCTGAGCCTGATGCTTCGGAAGAAGCTGTCCGAGAAGCTGTCAACGATACACTAAAAGCTATTGCCGCGAGCCTATTGATGGAACAGGTGCTGACGCCGAAGTTCGAGTTTAAGCCGAAAACGCCTACCAACACGGCACAAGATGGTTTTGACTATGGTGAAGGCGGCTATGACGACAACAAGTGCAACGTGGGCTTCAACGAAGCCAAAGGCACCTTCCAGATCGAGATCAAAGGGCTAACGCCCCCCAAGAGCCCAGAAGCCACCCGCATCTGCCAGAATGACCTAAACGAAGTCATTACCGCTTTCGTTCAGGACAAAACTGCAATTGAGCGTGGGTTATTTGATGAAGAAATGGTGCCAGAAGAGTTAACCCAAATAAAAATGGGTAAGATCGTGCGCGATAAATACCCTGAACTGGACGAGGTTGATCAAGAAGCAGTGCGCCAACACGCTATTGCCGCGATGAATTTTACTCAACAGGCCAAGAAGACGCTTGTTGGGGATGGAACCGATGCCCCAACCAATACGGCTTTTGTCGATGGTGTTCGCCAATTCGCCATGAGCGTTAAAGAACTAGATATCGATCTGATTGACCGTATCAATCCCTTTAGCGAAGCCTACGCGATCCTCGCTAAAGCTATGAGCGAAGAAAGCTTGAGAGAGGTTGCGGCAGTGATCCAGGCAAAAAAAATAAAACTATCGCCAGAAGAGGCTCGTGACCTTGCCAAACGCGCCGTCAAATTCAAACAGGAACGCGGTCGTCTTCCCTCTTTGACATCCGCTGATGCTTGGGAAAAACGCATGGCTGAAGGCATAATATTCCTTACCCGGATGAAACAGGAAGCATTAAATGGCTAACATATTCACGGATGACGACGATGCCTTGCTGTCAGAACTGGGTATTGAGGTAGAGAAAAAGAAAAAGATCGCACGGACTCCACGCGAAGAGCGGATTATCTCGGGGTTCGAAGATATTAGAAATTTTATCTCCGAACATAATCGCCTACCACAGCATGCAGAAGACGGTGACATTTTCGAGCGCCTTTATGCAGTGCGCTTGCAACGTTTGCGAGAACTGCCAGAAGCAACAGATCTTTTAAAAGACTTAGATGATACTGGTCTTCTTACGGGGCTCGATATCTCACCAATAGCCGAAGATATCAATGATGACGAATTGCTTGCAGCTCTTGGGATCGAAGTTGTGCCATCTTCGATCACCGAGTTAAAGCATGTTCGTCCTAACATAGAGCGGAAGGCGGCAGAAGACGTTGCCATCCGCAAGCGATGTGAGGACTTTGAAAAATTCCAACCATTCTTCGAAAAAGTTCAGCGCGAGCTGGATTCTGGCGAACGTGAAACACGTCCCTTCGAACTGAAAGCAGAAATCCAAAAAGGTCGCTTTTTTATCGTGGAAGGCCAGAAGGCATATGTCGCAGAGATGGGCGAAGAAACCCTAACCGATCAAGGCCGAACGGATGCCAGGTTGCGGGTGATTTTCGACAATGGTACAGAAAGCAACATGCTTATGAGGTCACTCCAACGGGCCTTAAACAAAGATGAAATGGGGCGTCGGATTACCGAGTCAGCTGCCGGTCCTTTGTTCGCGGATGCTCCTGAGGAGGGCGACAGCTCAACGGGCACCATCTATGTGCTACGGAGTAAATCAGATCACCCGATGGTGGCAGATAACCGGGAGCTGGTCCACAAAATTGGCGTAACGACCTTAGGGGTCGATAAGCGGATCGCGGGTGCCCAGCTTCAACCAACATTTCTCATGGCCCAAGTCGAGGTTGTCGCAACCTACGAACTTTACAACATCAATCAGACCCGACTTGAAAACTTGATCCATCGGATATTCGGTGGCGCGCAGCTGGATATCGAGATCGCTGATCGGTTCGGTCGGCCCGTCATACCACGTGAATGGTTTCTGGTGCCGCTATTCGTGATTGATGAGGCTGTTCAAAAAATTAAGGATGGCACGATCACGAATTTTAGATACGACCTAGAACAAGCTCGCCTCGTACCCTGCTAAAAGAAATAATATACGGGCCCTATCAAAGCACCCCAAAAAACTTATTTTGCTCGAAATAATATCGGTCACGAGCGGGCTTCACATCCAGCACGGCCTCAAACGGATGCGCCTGGATCACCAATACAGGCCAATCCTTGCCGTCCTCCACCGGAAAATAGGTCGCAATTATCTCCGCATCTGATGTCAGTAAGCTTGGAATATTGTTCCAAACTAACAACGGGCCATCTGTGATATGTCCATCATCATTCAATGTAACGTGCCCTGCCATAGCACTATGCCATGCTTGAATTTCACCTTCAGTTTCCAGTAATACAAAATCTGGTCTGGGGTCAGGCGACATTGATGGATCTTTGACACGAAATGCATAAATGGTCGGCAAGGCCCCATAAGGGGCCTTATCCGGCATCTGGTACAGCATGCTGTCGTATACATCTGTATATCGAGGAAGAGAGCGAGCTTGGCTTGCTTCTTTTTTGAGAAATCCAAACATTGCTTTATCCTTTAGCGGGGACTGATCTTTAAACCTTTTGGCTGGTTATGCCTTTCCCCTTCAAAGGATGCAGGAACAGCATCAATCCCGATATCCCAAAGAGCCGCAAGAAGGCCACCTTTGCTCACCATGTTTGCAGCTTCTTGGCCGTAGGCGGCTACAAAATCATCAGTATCCGCGAACACTTGTGGACTATTATCCGCAATGCGCTGTGCCATTTCTTTTACGGCAGGCTGGTCTTTGTGATAGCGTTCTTCAAACATTGTGGGATCCTTTCAATTTTTAACGTTCTCTATCTCTATCTCTATCGCGAGCGCGGCCTTGTCCTGGTTCGATCGCACTATCATGGCCACGCCCGAGAATCTTTTCACGCCGCCCTTGGTCACGATCTTCGCCGTCACGGGCGGCAATGTCCCGTTCTATCGCAGCTGTATCACGCTCCTGTCCGATATCGCGCGCACGTCCAAGGATGGCGTTACGACGATGTCGGTCTGGATCATCGGGCGCAACCCTCTCCCGTCCGACATCCGGCGCTTGCACCCCAGAGCGCGCTACGTCACGCCCCAATACAGCAGCTCGGCGCGCATCCATGTCATTACGCTCGGTACATGTCTGCGGTCTCTCGACCTCCCCCATAACCCTCTCCTTGATCCGAGACAGTGCCGCGCCTGCGCGATCCCAGAGCCGATCCAGCCGCTCACGGGTGGATGCTATGAACGCCCGCCCTCGCTCCATCAGCTCAAGGCGTAATTCCAATTGCTTTCGGCCGAGCTCTTCGCGCTGTGCATTGCGTGCCTGTGCCGCGCGGAATGCGTCACCACGCTCGGTGACAATACCACGTTTTTCTTGAGCATTGGCTGATGGCCCTATTTTAGGCTCGGGCTCCCGACTGAGTTCAATCACTTTTTTCTCGCGCTCAAACGCAATTTCTTCCTGCCCGTTCGCACGCGCACGCTGAACCTGTTGCTCGGCCTCGCTACGCTGAGCATCAAGAGATCTGTGATCTATGCGCTCTGATCGCCCTGCCCGCTCTAGAGCGATATTGGTATCTTGTGCCCAAGCTTCACGCCATCCCACAAGCAAGTCTGGTGCATTCCAACCACGTTCTTTTTTTCCAAAACCATCGCCGGTCATTTCACGCATAGTCAGCATGACATGCGCATGGGGTTGACCAAACCCATCACGAGCCTTGCCCTCATGAACGGCCACATCCGCGATCATCCCGCGATCGACAAATTCACGCTGAATAAACCCGCGTAAGAGCTCTAAGCGTTGACCGCGATCGAGTTCCCGGGGAAGGGAAACTTCGATTTCACGAGCAAGCTGTGCATCGCGCCGTTTTTCGACAATCTCAACTGCATTCCAAAGCTGGTTACGATCACGCATCCAGTCAGGTGCATTCTCAGGCACCATGATCTCGCAATGGTCGACGCCTCCCTTACGGCTGTAATCATACTCTAGGCCCTGCCGGTCATCATGCAGCCGCCCTGCCGTTCGATAGGCGGCGGCTGCAACAGAAGACCGGCCTCCTGCTCGACTGATGACTTTTGCACTTAAATGATAGATCGCCATATCTCTGACGCCTCTTTTCAAAACAGGGTCCAGCGCCTGATTGCGGTGGTTGGAGCTCGAGGGGAAACCCTCGTCAGGTGGCAAAGCCACCTTTTGGGAAGCTGTCCGGCGTGGGATTTATCCCGTTGAGGACGCGCACATTGCACAAGCAATGTATAAGCGCGCATTTCTAACTATTCAACATTAATTTCACATGCTAGCCTTGCCAAAATAAACTCCGAGGGTCCCATGCACAAAACACAGCCGTTCGACACTGAGCTTGCAGAACTCACTAAAAAGAAAAAGCAGGTTGATGCTCAGATCGCCACGCTTGATGCAAGGCGACACCTTTCTTTAAAAAAAGACAAAGACCGCATTAAATGGCTTTTAGGCAATTTGGTCTTTGACCGTTTGAACGCCGATCCTGTTCTTGAAAACATCGTTCGGCGTGATTTGCCAGAACGTCTCACTCAACGTGACCATGATCGCGGTCTCTGGCAAATTTTATTTCCTGAACAGTGAGGATCAACCATGAGTTTTATGCTGGAAACCCGCCACTGGGTCGCCATGATCATCGCTGCGCTTTTAGCTGTTTTAGCCGTGATCTACCTGCCTGCGATAATCTACATTTATCCAGTAGCCACTTATGCTTTTCTGGTTATCGCTCTTGCTGTGATATTCGATAGTCTCGCAAACGCCATAGAAGGCCGTAGAGCACCATTAAAGCTCGCAGCATGGATATGCCTTCCCTTGGCAGCCCTGATCACCCTAGCCCCACTTAAAAGCGTTTTTAGCGATATGCAGATGACCGTCCAAGCATGGACAAGCGCGGGATGGTCGCTTCCACGTGGAATTTGGGAAGGGTTCAAGGGGTTATCCCGATATTCTGCCCCACATAAACAGGCGATGCTCGTATCTTTAGGCCTTGGGGTTGCTTTTGGAGCATTAGCGATAATTATCCCGCTAGGTTCGATTTTAAATCCTCGTATTGGCCGCAATCGAAAATCAAATACTGGCCCTTGGCAAGCAGGATGGATGGCCCCAAGCGACATTGCCAGTCTTGCAAAGAATAAGACTGGTCTGCCACTCGCGCTCCATAATGGTAAATTGCTACGTTATCAGAAAAATGATGCGAAGGGATGGCGGGGCGGGCACCATCTTGTTGTTTCTGGCACACGCGGCGGGAAAGGTGTTAGTGCCGTAATCCCTGCAATTATTGATCATCAAGGGCCAGTTGTTGTTTTAGACATTAAGGGCGAGAATTTCGCAGTAACTCGCCGTTATCGACAATCGCTTGGCAGAAAAGTTGCTGTGCTTAATCCTTTTGGGATCATTGAGGATTCCAATGATCAGTTTAATCCTTTGGATTATATTCGACCGAACGAATTAGGACGAGACATAGCTCTTGTTGCAGATGGTTTAGTCAGACCAGATCCAGGGGATGGCGCACATTTCTCTGAAATGGCGCGTCAGCTCGTAACAGCTGCGATTGAAGTGGTCGTTACGCAAGAAGAGCCCAATCGCCGTAACCTGATCGCTGTTGCGGATCTTCTCTTATCTGGAAACCTCGATAAAACGCTCGAGATGTGGGTTAAAAACAAAGATCTGGTTGGATATCGTCCTGCGCAAACGGCAGCAACCATTTTGCGGGCAGGCGATAGAGAACGCGGTTCAATTCAAACGGCTGTTTCGAAAGCCTTTGAATGGATGCAATCAGATAATATGCGCCACTTTTTGGCGCGCTCCAGTTTTGACATGGATGATCTTCTTGATGATCAGGTGGATCTCTTCATCGTAGTGCCTTTGGACCAAGTAGATAAGCAGGCAGTGTTTATGCGCCTATTTATCAATCTGGTTTTAGGAACTGTCGTTCGCCAAGATGGGCGACGTAAAGTCAAAGCCCCAATTCTCCTTGCCCTTGATGAATTTGTTCGTATGGGGCGTATGGAGCAGATCATGAATATCGCTAATGTCGCGGCAGGTGCTGGGGTTGAGGCGTTGTTCGTCACCCAAGATACGGGCCAGGTTGAAAAAGCGTATGGGCCAAATGATGCACGTTCTATTTTTGGCTCCTGTATCACCAAGCGTGTTTTTAATCTCAATGATATTGAAACAGCTGAATGGGTAGCGCGTCATTTCGGAGATAACACTGTTTATTCTCAGCAAATTCGTGAAGCAAAAACGATGAATGAAAAGCGAGATTTTTCTTATTCAGAGCAACGTCAAAAAATAATGACAGCTGAGCAGATTATGGGCATGAAAGCAGATGAACTCTTGCTCTTGGTGGGTAATCGTAGTCCGCTTAAAGCCAAGCAGAACATTTATTTTAAAAGTAAAAATTATGATGAAAAATTTGATGAAAATCCGTTGAATTGATCAAATTTTATAAAGTTATCCACAATCGTGCAGTGTTATATATGTGTTAATATAGTGTTATGCATCAAAAAACATTCGGTAAAATATTGATTTATAACACTATATTCTAAAGCTCGGTGGGTGATAACACGAAAGATGGTGGGTAAAAGCACGAAAGATGGTGGGTGATAACACGAAAGTCTTGACCTTGGTGGGTGATAACACGAAAGTGGTGCAATGGTGGATGATAACACGAATCTACGCTCTCCTCTCCTGCCCGATCGGATGCAGCAGGGAGATTTCTTTGTGTGCGATATCTTTGATGCCGCGCCCAAAGGGGATATGGCTTCAATGGAGCACCCTATTTTTTCGATTGCTACGAAGCCTGATCGACATGTACGGCGTTATGAAAATGGTCCGAATTTTGTAGAAGTCATTCCCTCGGTGAAGGGTTTGGCAACAGTTCATGACCGAGATGTCCTGATTTACTGCATTAGCCAATGTATCGCTGCACTTAATGAAGATCGTGAAGTTAGCCCGACAATCAGGTTCAAAGCGTATGACCTGCTGTCGGCTACGAACCGAGGTACTGACGGGCGAGGATATGAGCAATTAAAAGCTGCTTTGGAACGGCTTAAAGGAACGACGATTACCACCAATATTATTACGGGTGGTAAAGAGGAGTTCGATGGATTTGGATTGATAGATCGCTTCAAAATTATTCGAGAAACTCGTGACGGGCGGATGCAGGAGGTGGAAATTCGCTTATCTGATTGGGTGTTTAATGCCATCAGGTCGCGAGAAGTTTTGACGCTGCACCGTGATTATTTTCGCCTCAGAAAACCACTTGAAAGGCGGGTCTATGAATTGGCACGCAAACATTGCGGAGCGCAAAAGGAATGGCGAATTGGTCTAAGCAAGTTACAAGCTAAATGTGGATCTTCATCGACAGAGAAAGAATTTCGACGACTTGTCTCGAACATCGCAAAACAAGATGAGCAGTTTGAACATATGCCGGATTATGCGGTTCGAATTGAAAAGGACGTAATTATTTTTACGAACCGTCGTATGGAAGATGTTAAATCTCATTCGGCTTCTTTTTCGACAATTCGCTTAGATCTGGACACATATCAAGAAGCACGTAGAGCTGCTCCTGGTTGGGATGTGTATTATCTTGAACAGGCTTGGCGATCATGGATGCTTGATGGAGGTTTAGATGCTCCAAAAAATTCTGATAAGGCATTCATTGGTTTTTGCACAAAATGGTTTGAAAGGCGCGGTAGACCGTAAAATTACACCATATGGTACCTTCTTAAATTCTACAAGATATCTAGTAGCTACTAGATATCTTTAAATACCAGATAGATATCTGGTAGCTATCTGGTATAGTGTCTAAAAAACAGAGTCGAACACATATGCCCATTATATCATTTGCCAATCCCAAAGGCGGCGCCGGAAAAACCACGACGGCCTTGATTCTTGCTACGCAACTTTCAGAAAGTGGCGCTAGCGTTACGATCCTTGATGCCGACCCTGAACGCTGGATATCCCAGTGGGCGAATCTCCCAGGTAGGCCAGAGAACATCTCTATTGTGAGCGGTATCACAGAGGATCGTATTGTTGATCAAATTGAGGAGGCTTCCGGAAAATCTCAATTTGTGATCATTGATCTAGAGGGAACAGCCAGCCTGATGGTAGCAAATGCAATCGGTATGTCCGATTTAGTGTTGATCCCAATTCAAGGCTCTTCGATGGATGCGAAGGGAGGCGCCAAAACTATTCGATTGATACATAATCAAGCGAAGATGGCACGTCGTGTTATTCCACATTGCGTAGTATTGACCCGTACTAGTGCTGCTGTCCGCTCCCGTGCACTTAAAAACGTTCAAGAACAGCTCACTCAGAGCGGTATTGATGTATGTAAGACCCCGATAGTAGAGCGCGCAGCCTATCGTGACCTTTTCGACTATGGTGGTACGTTAGCTGGTCTTGATCCATCGCAGGTAAGCAACGTTGATAAGGCAATCGAGAATGCGCGACAGTTTGCCGGGGAAGTGGTAGGAAAATTAATGCAAGGACAGGGGCAAATCGATGAGTAAACAACGGGCAAACCTTGGCTTCGGTGATGCTCTGACTAATCTCAGTGCTTTCGTTCCCACCCCAAAGACAGCACCAAAAGATAATTCTACAGAAGAGGCCGCTGTAGCCGCAGGGTTTGTAAGTAGAGAGCCTAAGAGCCCTGTTCAAATCAAGCCGCAACGTCGTCGCAGAACTGGGCGTAACGTGCAGTTTAATATTAAAGCTAAGTCGGAAACAATCGAAGCCTTTTATGAGATTGCTGATGCTAATGGTTGGGGATTAGGGGAAACCTTAGAACATGCGGTTGTTCTGCTTGAGAAATATAAAAAATCATAGTGCGCCATTGACGCATGCGCCATTGAAGTATATGTAAATGACTAAATTGCAAACTGTAGTTGAGTTGCCTGAGTTCCAACGCCGCGCACAATCCATTATGACGGACGTGGAGCGTGAGACGGTGATCACTTGGATTGCCGCAAATCCAGAAGAGGGTGTTTCCCTAGGTGGTGGATTGAGAAAAATCCGTGTCCCCAGAGAAGGTGGCGGAAAAAGTGGAGGGTTCAGAACGATTTATGTGTTTGGCGGACGTCACATGCCGATTTTTTTAATCACGATTTTCGCAAAAAACGAAAAGGCTAATTTGACTCCTAAAGAACAGGCAGCGACTGTAAAAATGAGCAAAGCGATCGTTTCAATGTGGAGCAACAAACAATGAGCGCATTTGAGAGTATAAAGAAGGGGTTGGACGAGGCCCTTGAATTTTCGAAGGGATACGAGGTCGGCTCTCAGGTTCACGAAATTATCTTGCCCGAAATAGATGTAGCTAAAATTAGAGCGCAAACTGGGTTGTCTCAAACCGATTTCGCCCGCAGTATAGGTGTGGCAAAAGGAACACTTCTGAACTGGGAACAAAGGCGCCGTACGCCGCAAGGGCCGGCTCAGGTATTGCTCGCTTTAATCGAGAGAAAACCTTCCGTGGTTCAGGATTTGCTCGTTAAGCTGTGATGTTCGTGCATTGCTCCACTTCGGCCTTGTAAAGACCATTAATGGTCTCCGCCAAAGCATTGTCATAGCTGTCGCCAACACTTCCCACTGAAGGTTCAATCCCTGCTTCGGCGAGGCGCTCGGTGTAACGAATAGACACATATTGAGAACCGCGGTCGCTGTGATGAACCAGACCGCCTCGATGGGCTGGACGCCTCTCGTGAATCGCTTGCTCCAAGGCATCCAGCACGAAGCTGGTGTGAGCTGTTCTGCTTGCCCGCCAGCCCACAATCCGGCGAGCGTAAGTATCGATAACGAAGGCCACATATACAAAGCCCGCCCAAGTGGCCACGTAGGTATAATCTGAAACCCAGAGCATATTCGGCGCAGGAGCGGAAAATTGTCGGTTCACATGGTCAAGCGGACATGGAGCAGTTTTGTCGCTCAAGGTGGTGCGAACCGGCTTGCCCCGGATCACGCCCTGCAGGCCGAGATCACGCATCAATCGCGCCACAGTTGATCGGGCAACGGCAAAGCCTTCGCGCTGCATCTGCCGCCAGACTTTACGGATCCCATAAACACCAAAGTTCTCCGAAAATACGCGCAAAATCTCTGGTTTAAGTGCAAGATCGCGCTTCGCACGGGCCGACTGCAGCGCAGGATTGCGGCGCTGCGCTATGCGTTCCCAGTATGTGGATGGGGCGATCGGCAGAACACGGCAGATCGGCTCGACCCCATAGTCATCGCGATGCTCGTCGATGAAAGCAATCATTTGCGAAACGGGCGGTCGAGCTCCGCCTGGGCAAAATATGCCGAAGCCTTACGTAATATCTCGTTGGCTTGCCGTAGTTCACGGTTCTCACGCTCCAGGGCTTTTAGGCGATCTGTCACTTCGGTGGACACACCTACCCGTTTGCCACTGTCGATCTCAGCCTTCTTAACCCAGTCATGCAGGGTGGACGGTACACAGCCAATCTTCTCAGCTATCGAAACCACTGTCGCCCAGCGAGAAGGATAATCTCGTTCATGATCCAACACCATGCGGATCGCGCGTTCCCGAACCTCGGGTGCAAATTTGTTCGTCGTCTTGCTCATAATGGCTCCTTCTACTCAAGAGTTGGAGCCTCCGGCAAACGTGGGACGGTTCAGGCTGGATAGTGAACGTCAAACGGGTCGAGTGCATCTGGCGACGGGAGGGGCCGAAGGTGCCTCACAAGCAACCGAAGCACGGACGGCTGTGGCTGAACGACAGTTCGTGCATCCGGCTTCGACCGGAATACCCAAACCATGTCTGGCCCTACGACTTCGCCGAGGATCGCACGCACAACGGCAGGAAAATCCGCATGCTCAATGTGATCAACGAGTTCACGCGGGAATGCATCGCCATTGGGGCCGAGAGAAAGCTGAAGGCCGTCGATGTCATCGACGTGCTTTCCGCATCTTCATTCTGCGCGGCATCCCCACCCATACTCGTTCCGACAACGGCCCTGAGTTCATCGCCAAAGCACTCCGGGAGTGGATCGCAGCAGTCGGTGCCAAAACCGCCTGCATCATGCCGGGCAGCCCTTGGGAAAACGGCTATTGCGAGAGCTTCAACTCCAAGCTCCGTTACGAACTGCTCAACGGTGAAATCTTCTACACGCTGAAGGAGGCGAAGATCATCATCGAAAACTGGAGACAGCATTACAACACCGTGCGGCCCTACTCATCGCTGGGCTACAAGCCATCCGCACCGGAAGCGGTCGTATGGCCACAACAAAGTCGGCCAGCCTCAACACCGGTGGTGGCCAGAAGACCGACCATGCACTAACACTCCAAACGGATCACCCCATCGGGCAGGCCACCCCGTGCGGTGACGTCCTGCCCGAATACTTTCATCATTCAGTTCGACATACATACGCGGGTTCGCGTTTGAACCCTTCTGCAAATTCTTGCTGCTTCAATTCTAAGTCTCCTGTCAGTCTTGTCTAACAGAAGCTCTCAACTTTTGAAGGCCAAGTCCAAGGAAAAAGGTGGTCACATGATTGAGTTATTTTCATTGTCAGTTTCTATCACGAACTCCATACGGTCTGAAGAAAACCGTGTTAGTGAATATTGTATAGGCTTTCCCTTAGTATCGATATTAATTGCGCGAGCGGTCAGAACGATTGCACCTGGAGACAATTTGAGATGTTTGAGATCGTCTGGATCGGCATGGCGTGCCGATACCACAGTCGATTTCCTGAAATAATCACTGATGCCTGCCGCTTTGAAAGCGGAAGTGATCGAGCCGCTGGCCGTATAATCTTCGGTGAAAGTCGGAAAAGCGTTTGAATCTACCCAGTGAGTGGCGATTGAGATGGGGTGCCCGTCGGCGCTGTGCATGGTCTCTAATCGTAAGGCTACAGAACCAATATCCATTCCAAGCGCCTGCGCGATGTCAGTAGTCGCAGTTTCCAAAGAAGAGCTGAGCAGTATGCCCTTGGTTTCGCTCACTTGTGGGGCGAGCGCTTGTGAAATACGCGTGCGGCGCCCGATCTGGTAGGTGAGGCGCTTTGCATTGGCGATAAAGGTGCCGCGTCCTTGTTCCGCGCGCAATACACCTTCCTGAGTAAGAGCCGCAATTGCGCTGCGTACGGTATGGCGATTGACGCCAAATCGTTCAGCCAGATCCATTTCGGCTGGCATGCGCGCACCCGTTGTAAGTTTCCCGGCCATGATGTCACCGCGTATCTCGTCGGCAATCTGCCGCCAGATGGCTACACCGCTGTTTCTTTCAATCCGTCCGCTCTTTTTCATCGGCGCCTTTGTCATCAATTGTCATCGTCCTGTCATTGGCAGGGTGTATCTATTCTGATATTGTATAGTTGTCTATATGAATAGACAATTAAGGTTATCAAGTCAACCGGATTAGATAAGGCGGATAAGCTCATGAACGCGACGGAGCAAACGACAGTCGAAAGTGGAGATGGCTCCACGGCTGGAGCCAATTTTGCACTGGATACAACGCAGGCTGCACGTCAGGCAAGCATGGCGCTTCTCGCGCGCGCAAGCGGTGAAGAATTGAAAACGTTCTGGCAGAACTGGGCGGACAAGCCTGAATTTGAAGTTTTGCGTGGTCCGGAAATCGGACTGGTCATGATGCGTGGCCGCATTGGCGGTGGCGGTGCCCTGTTCAATGTAGGCGAGGCAACCGTTACCCGCGCAACTGTTCGTCTGGCGAATGGCTCTGTAGGACATTCCTA
>NZ_JBHEEE010000011.1:0-68255 GCF_041929865.1 Pseudochrobactrum lubricantis | reverse complement strand
ATTATCGGGAGAGCTTTATTTATCTGGTGATGGGGATATGACATGGATGAAAATATCCTTATCGGCAAAAACGGTAAACAGCATGGCATCTGGGTAGCCAAGCAGGGCAAAACCGTCCAGCAGGGCGGCCAGATGCTGATGTCATCTGTCCAAGACATGCTGAAAATCCATGCGCAAGGCTTTGTTCCATCATTCGGCTACAATGAATCGCAAGGCTTATGGCGACATCAAATTGAAGTCCCGTTTCAGGAGCTTCCGTTTATTCCGCTGGCATTCATGGGCTTTAAATCTTCCGCTGCTGAGCCGTTTCAATTCCCGCCTGATCTGAGCGGTATTGTGGCTACGCAATCATTTGGCGGGAATATTGGCTTGGTAAACTTCATGCCTGTTGTTGGCATCTCTCATAACAAGCTGACTTTTAGGGGCTGGGTGCCTCAATATGAATGCCGGTTCAATTATACCGTCTTTTTAGTCAAGCTACGTGAGAAGTTCTGATGGCGGGGCGGGTACTATTCCAGCGTGGTGCCAACTTTAAATTCCGCATTTCCAAACCCGGAAAAGACGTTGATAGCACTGATCTTTTTGACTTTGTGCTGCATGAGGGGATCGGCACTGTTGCTCCATATGTAACAGGCTCGGTTCAGGTGCCAGCAAACAGTAATGTGCTCATTCCATTCGGACGCACCTATCAGCAGCCGGCACTGATTATGCTTAAACCGTCCGATGGTGTTGTCGCATTTCTATCGCAATTTGAAGCCCGTATTCAAAGCGATATGGCTTCAATGAGGATCTACAACAAAACCGGCACAACGCGCTATGTCACCTATTACGTCTATTGGAATTCGATAGGCGGCTGACTTTCCTTACTACACTCACAGCAATCACCCGCTTTGTGCGGGAAGGAGAACGCATGTCTGCAACACAGACCAATATCACTCCACCAATACAAATTCACCCGCTGGCTGAACTGCATGAAACGGCGTTTCAGCTTGGCATTATCCGTCAGCGTAATCTGATTTTGGCTTCAGAAAATCTAATGATGAAAGAACGCATTCAAGTTCTGGAAGCGGAAAACAAAGAACTGATTGCAAAGCGCAAGGAAGGGGCAGATTAATGGCTATTCGTCCCGACTGGATGACCGGCACGCTTAATCTTGTTGCCGGAACACCTGACTTCACCACAACAGGGTCGGCTTTGCAGACCGCAGCCATTCAGGCCGGTGATGCGATTATCACCGCAACAGGTTATGTGCTCATTATTGCTGAAATCACCGGGCAGAACAGCGGCCGGTTATTTGATAATTGCCCTGTGGCAGCTGCTGGTGCCGGACAACCCTTGCGGGTTCGCTATCAACCGGATGGTAGCCGTGTGCAGGCTGCTGTTCGGATGATGAGAGACCTGCTTACCACAGGCAATCTTGAAGCATTTGCCGCTCTGGTTGGCGAAGAAGATGCAGTACCGGTTTTTGTTGGACCAGGTGTTATGAAATTGGTGCCGAAATCAGAATTCGGACCCGATGATATCAAAGGCAATCTGGCCACTTTCGCTGCATTGGAGAATATTGCAAATCTCACAGAGCTTGCAGCGATTGCGAAAGCCAATGATCAGTTCATCATCATGGGGGCGGACGGCACAATTACGCTGAAGTCAATCAAGAGCATGACTGATGCGATAGCCGAATATGCGACTGCAATTGACGAAAAGTATACACTACCGGCAGGCGGTACTGAGGATCAACTGATTGACGGCGCGGGTGCGCTTACTGCGAAGTCTGATCTACCAATTTCACAGGCAACGCAAAGTGCGTTGGACAGCAAAGCAAATGCATCGGCAACGCAAAGTGCGTTGGATAGCAAAGCAAATGCAGCGGCAACGCAAAATGCACTTAATGGAAAGGCAAGTTTGTCAGGTGCTGACTTTACCGGAGCTGTAAGCGCAATCAGCGCCACTATTTCAGTTAAGGGGAGTATTCCGGCGTATTACTTACAGTCCTCTGCAGCAGCATACGCATATACAATGTCCGCAAATATATCCGATACGGTATACGGGAGTTGGCGCGTTCAAGCTGGCTTCAAAGGAGCCGTCCTTTTGGAGTGCTACGGTTCTGATAACCGCGTTCACATACCAGGGGCTTTGTCAAAGGGCAGCGGCACTTTCCTGATTGATCACCCTCGTGATCCGGCGAATAAAAACCTCCGTCACGGCTTTGTTGAAGCTCCGGAGTACGTGAATATTTATCGTGGCGTTGTCCGTCTTGTTAATGGCAAGGCAGCTGTCAATATCGATGACTATTTCGGAATGATGCCGGGTACTTTCTCGGCATTGAATGCCGATATCATGATTTCCTCAACGCAAAATCAGGAAGGTGGAACAGTCGTTTGGCCTGATGGCAAGATGGCGGGCGGCATATTGAATATCACCTGTGCTGATGAAGCCTGCAATGATGAAATCGCTTGGATGGTTACAGGGCGGCGAAAAGATGCTTTCGTCCTTAACCTAGACCCGAATTGTGAGCGCGGCACTGGTCGTTTCATTCCTGAATTTGATAAAGAGGATTAATCTATGAATACTGTGACAGTGCTTGACCAAAGTCGTGTGGGTAAAAAAGGATTCCCCATGCACTCGGCAGCGTTTCCAGAGATAGCGCTGCCTACCAAGGAAATACTGGCCAGTGAAGCCACGCCGGAACAGGCTGTTGATCCAAAGCAGGCACTGATGCTCTACGCTGCAGATAAACGCTGGCAGAAAGAAACGGGCGGGTTTGAATTTAACGGCCTGCACATTGCTACCGATGACCGTTCAAAGATCATGATTGCCGGTGCGCGTGAAGCGGCGAAGGGCAATCCAGATTTTACAACGCCTTGGGCGACATCAACTGGCGAGATTGCATTGTTGGATGCAGCAAAAATCATTGCAATCTCTGATGCAGTCGGAGCGCATGTAAACAACGTCTTCGGCATTTACGCGCAGGTGCTGCCGCTAATTCTGGATGGCACAATAACCGATCAAACTCATATCGACACTGCTTTTGCCTGACCGGCAATAATCGCTCCCGCCTGAAAGTCAGGCACAATCACAGGAAAATTCAGATGGATAAAACCGTGCCAGCTGGCGCGGCGATTCTGCTTGACTTCATTCGTAAGACTGAAGTCGGGCGGACTGATCGCGCGTCTTATGATGTTATCTATGGTCACAATCAAGATAAACTGCCGAAACCAATCACCTCAATGACAATAGGTGAACTGGTGGATGCACAGGCCAGCTTTACCAAGCGGTTCAAATCATCGGCCTCCGGTGGTTATCAGTTCATGCGCAAGACCCTGCAGGATTTGTCGCGTGAGCTGCGTCTGAACGGGCGGCAGATTTTTGATCCGGATTTACAAGACCGCCTCGGCTATCACTTGCTTAAGCGCCGTGGCTATGAAGAGTTCGTGGCCGGTACAATCTCCGCGGCTGAATTTGCCAAACAGCTGGCAATGGAATGGGCTTCGTTTCCGGTACTTACCGCGACGAAAGGAGCGCACGGCCAGCTAAAGCGCGGCCAGTCATATTATGATGGTGATGCTCTCAATAAGGCTCTGGTAAGCCCGGAAGCGATTGAGGTGGTTTTGCGTAAGGCAAAAACTGCAGGCAACGGCTTGGCCGTACCGGTTCCTGAAAAGACGGAAGCGGAAACGCCGCCGCTTGAGGCTGAAAAGACAAAACCAGTTTCTCATTCAAAGCGTTTTTGGACATGGCTGACAGCTGCGGCGCTTCCAGCTCTTGGATTGTTGGATTGGCGGGTACAGCTGGCTTCCGTGGTTGTGGTGGGCGGTATCGCGGTATACGCGATTTACTCAATGCCGTTTGTGAAATCCAAAGTCGAAAAATTGTTTGAGGCGCTCTGATGTTGGGGCGGCTCCAAATAATTCTTGCTTTGTTGGCCGTGGGTGCTGTTGCGCTGACGGGTTCTGTTCAGCTTGGTAAATACAAAGAGCGGCAACGCGGCGCAATTCAGCAGATGCAGAGTGATATCCGTGTAGAGCGGGAGAGGGTGAAGGATGATGCGAAAACGCGCAATCTATCGGACTATGATTTCTGTGTTCAGTCTCTTCGCCGTCGCGGGATGCAACCCACAGACTGTAAGCAGCTGCGCGGGCTGGCGCAAGAATGATCTTTCAGCTGCTGGGTTGGTCGCTTTGACAAAGGCTGACCGCACAGCAGCTGAGCGGGTAGAAGGCAATGACCAAAATGGAAAACGGCAGGGGTGCTGGTAATGAAAGATCAGGTTGTTGAAAGGGCAACAACAGCAATAGCAACAGGGGCGCTGGCAAATCCGCTATGGCTTCCTCATCTTGAAAAGGTGCTTTCGCTGGGATTGTCCAGCTTGGGGATTGTTTGGCTGCTAGTGCAGATATTTTATAAGATCAAGAATGGAAGGTAATTGTTGTAAGTCGGCAATTTCATAGACTGAATTACGCAAAGTGATTAAGATGCGGCTGTGTTATGTTGAATATATTAAATTTTTAACAAAACAGATTCGTTACTGTATTTTCATTATTCCAGTAGATTAGCTTAACTTTGCAGACAATAATCCTAACTTTTATCGGCCGTATTCGGGTAATAAAGATTTGCATTCGAAGAAAAAATTAAGCGAGTTTCGAAAAGAAGGCAATGCCATCACAGGTGCACAACAGATAGATCGTCGGATTTGATTGACGGTCCAAGGGTTTAATCATTACTGAAGAATTTAGCTTACCATTTAATTCGTAACCCAACAGTTCCCTTGTAGTTATAGCCAAAATTTCAAGCTGGTGTTCACAGAGCTTTCACCATAGATTGAGTACATGTAAACACTCCAATTGTATGGACCGCCAACCCTAATGAAGCCCAAAGGGTTTCTCGTTTATTGGTAAAGCAAACGCCGCTTACAGCTACTTTTGTTCCATTGAGGAACTCACTATAAAAATTAGCAATACCGTAAACATAGATTCTGCTCATCAGGTCTTGATCGTTTAACCAAGACTTTTGGTAGACTGCACTATTGACAAGACGACCTTCCAGGGTGTCAGAACGTTGGTTTGATACATGACCATCGAACATGTCTGTAAAAACCATCAAGCCGAATTTTGGAATAGACCAGATGCGATTGAGGGATATCAGATCAGTTACATAGGTTTCCTAAGTCATGGAAAGCTTCTCACCACTCGTCCAGCGACGGCGGCGTTCTGGACTGCCAAAATTTCAATATGAGAATCTTAATTAAGGTTAAGAAAATAACTGAATAATTCGGTGGGTAATATATCAGATCACATGTTATGCGCTATCCATTGGGTTATTTATTGTAGCTGTATATGTGAAAAGAACGCCGGATAACTAGTCAACTGTTTCTTCTTCGCCACTTTTGTATATATATCAGGTTTTCTGATTTGTCGGTGTGTGTGGGGCAATTTTCGTTATTTCTTGTCTGGGATTGTTGCCAGTCGGTGCAGCAATTATTCTAGGTGGTAAAGAGCAGTATAGCGTTAAGAAAAGGAAATCTTGTGGAGGTTATAGCAATGATAGCAATAATTGTTTCAGGGATAGTAAAATGAATTATGAAAACGTTGCTGTTATAGTGCCTTGCTATAATGAAGAGCAAACTATAGCTCAGGTTGTTGAAGATGCACGTAAGTTCTTACCTGGCGCAAGAATTTACGTATACGACAATAATTCAACGGATTCCACGAAGATTGTAGCTGCAAGAGCTGGCGCAATAGTTCGCTCAGAAACGCGCCAAGGAAAAGGATTTGCAATAAGAAAATCCTTTATCGATACTAAGGAAGATTACATCATTATGATTGATGGTGATGATACATATGATCTTTCTTATGCGCCTGAAGCCTTAAATTATGCTATAGAGAACCAATTAGATTTTCTCAATTTGAAACGTGTAGCGACTGGCACTGCTGCTTATCGACGTGGACATGTTCTTGGTAATAAAGTACTTACAGGTGCGATTGGTATTCTGTTTGGGCGTCAAATCGATGATATGCTCTCTGGGTATAAAGTACTTTCTAAGCGGTTTGTTAAATCATTTCCGGCATCGTCTTCTGGGTTTGAAATTGAAACTGAGCTTCTTGTTCATGCGCTGGAGTTGGGAATTCCCCTAGGTGAGCTCGAAACAGTTTACAAAGAAAGGCCGGAAGGTTCTTTTAGCAAGCTTTCAACTTATAAGGATGGTGCGCGAATTGGCGTTACCATCATGCGTCTTTGTCAGGTGGAAAGGCCAATACTTTTTTTTAGTATTTTTTCTGCGTTCTTTGCGATTCTTAGCCTAATCATAGGTGGTGGGGTAGTTGCCGAATATTTTCAGACAGGTTTTGTGCAACGCTTTCCCTCTGCATTTCTTGCTGGTTTCTTAGGGATGACATCTATAGTTTTAATGGGGGTAGGTCTTACATTAGACCTTGTTCAAAGAACACGATCTGATCTCAAGAAGATCGCTTTCTTGGCAATTGGTCACTAATGAAAACTGTTGGGAAATTTATAATAGCTGGAGGAGTCGGATTTTTTGTCGACTTCTCTTTGTTGAATATGATGTTATGGCTCGAGTTCGGTCCAATAACAGGAAGATTAATATCATTCTCGTTTGCTGTGATGGCTACTTTTTTCATCAATAGAAAATATACTTTTAATAGCATTGGCAATTTTTTTCGGCAGTTTCAAAAATACTTACTTGGAAGTTTGCTGGGCGTGTGTATAAACTGGATTATATATTCTTTATGTTTGTCGTATTTTTTGCCGTCAATGTCGCTGATTATCGCAAGTGCATTGGCTATGATAGTAAACTTTATTTTTTATAAGTTCATAGTTTTTAAACGATGACGGTAATCCCCCGCCCCCAGTTTAAAGCGGGGGGGTAACCGTTATTTGTTTAAAAAATAAAACCTACTACTATCATTGTAAATGACACAAATACCCCAGCCTTTCTAGTTGTACTATTACCTATAACAACCTTCCTAGAAAGTAATGCCAATAAACACGAAATACTGGCATAGGCAGAGGGTAAAATGTATCTGAAGTCAGATGCAACACCTATAAGAATATATCCGGTAGCATAAAGCAGAGAGCCTAGGGATATAAAAAACACAGCTCTTTCATGGCGCGTTTTATTTGGACAGCTTGCTATGAATAAACCTAATGAGATTAAGAGCCAGATAAATGGCAAATTCCAAGGTTGCCTGTCCATCTTAGCCATGGCTCTTTCATAAAACTTCATGATGGGATTGCCAGAAATAGGAGGGTAAATATCTGCTTGTATGCCTGGTATGCCAGGGAAGTAGTAGAAATAACTTGTACTTGGTCCTATGTATCTCATAAATGCATTAAAATGGACGAGACGATGCTTAAAATATGCAGCTGGATGTTCGGAGATTATTTGCAGCCATGCCTTTGATAGGTTTTTATTTATAATTTTTTGGTATACAAAAGGGCATTTACCATAAATGTACTCATTCCACATTTCAGCGTTATAGCACCCATTAATAATTAAATTCTCCTCTTCTATACTCCATTCACCTGGGAATAAGTTTTTCTTTGATTGTGCAGATGCTCCGCCAATGTCAAAGATGAAAAGTGAATTAATTGCATATGATTTTTCTGCCCCAATTAAACGATTGTTTAGAATAGGCGTCACTAATATAAACATTGGTATAAGTGCCAGCGCAATAAGCAATGTCCTATATGATCGGTTCTGGCTAATGATAACGTAAGCAATCAAAGGAGCCGTTATGAAAGGGGCGTTAGCTCTTAGGAAACTTGCAATAATCAGAAATAATAAAATTATGAGTTTTTCAATGTGCTGTAAGTCGCGTTCATTGATAATACTGTTGAGAATTAGGGCGCATGATAGAATTACGCAGTTTGCTAACGCAACATCTTTCCAGATTATCCCTACGTGACCAAAGAAAAGTGGGTTAAAAAATAATAATATAAAGATAGTCGTTCTATAAAATCCGGAGAACCACTTAGAAATAATGTAAACCGAAGTAATGCACAAAACCAAATTCAGGCACAGAAATATGCCTTCACTGCCAAAAATCCAAATCAGTTTCCCCCATATAAGAGACATAATTGGAGGGTGCCAATCCGTGAATTTACCTGTAATTGCTTCGTTTAATTGTTGATAAGAATCCCAATAAATGTACCCTGGCCACAATAGTATTATACTTACAGTAATCGTAAGTGCAATAACAACGTAAATTAAATAGTTTTTAATGTCGTACATGAGTTGTCTCTATTTTATTTGTTTATTGGAGGTTTTTATATAAGACACTAATTTTGCTGTTTTGTTTTTCATTGTATATATTTTTATTTTTCTCTAGTAGGGTTTTTATTTTTTCTAAATTGTCGATCACTAAATCAATTTTTCTGGATATTGAATGTGGATCATCAACTTTTGGCTCGACCAAGTAGTTAGCTAATTCTTTATCTACTTGACTGTAGATGTCACCGGCGGGGCCCACGATGCATGGAATATTCAATGCCCAGCTCTCTAGGGCCGTCATTGGCGAGCATTCTGTGTTTGTAATATATAAATTGATGTCTTGTCTGCTTAGAATTTCAAGGAATTCATGTCTTGGCATATGTTGATAAAAATTAATATTACTAACATTTAAATTAAGATTTCTGACGTACTTTTCATCCAGATTGGTATTTAATGTGATGTCTTTACCGGCAAGTGCGAGCAGTTGAACATTTGGATTTTTATACCAAGATGATATTGCCGAGAATAACCCGATATTAATCGTGTTATTAGAGGGGGCTAAAGTGTTTTGTTTTAAGTTAGGAATAGGATTGTAAATATCGTATGCACGAATGCCTAAGCTCATGAGGGTGTGGTGTAGGTTTGGTTTGACGGTTATGAAGCCATCAATAGTTCCAGCTTCAAAGGCAGAGCGCCATTTATCAAAATGCAAAAATTGGGCGTGGTCTAACCATTGGGCAGGAGATCCATGCCACATAAAATATTGTTTAACATTTTTATTCATCTTTCTAATTTCTTGAGCTAAAGTTAGATGTATTATTGAGCCGCCGCTGTAAATAATAACATTTTTTTTGCTTTTAATTATTATGTCAGTTAATTTATTTAAGTATTTGTGCGTTGAGACTTCTGGAAATTCAGTGCTGTAGAGTGGAAATTTGAGAGAATTTTTTTGGAATATGCTTTCGGTAGATGCGGAAATTCCTTTCCACATTGGTGAGTATATCGCAAGAGGGATATCATCAGAGCTAGCCGCGAGTACAGATTTGTAATGACTATCAGCGTTTTTATAGCTACTTCTACCTAAACCGTCGCCGTGTATAATTTTATGATATGTCGCGGCAAATCGCGGCGAAATCATATTTAATGCAGGGACAAGGCCGGTTTTTCGAGCAAAATTCGCGCCTGTCTTTAAGCTTTTGATAGTTGCAGCATGAAACAATGACCGTTTTTGTTTATTTAAAAGACTCAGTTTAAGATTTAATTTTTCTTTAGTGTTGTTTTTAACGGCCATTGTAAAAAAACACTCCCATTGTTGAGTGATTTTACTCTTGCTCTCGAAGATGTCATTATAGGCAGATAAATTGTGTTTCTTGCAGCGATCCAATAGTTCTGGATTTGCAATCAATCGCGATAGTGCATCGTAGAAAGCTGTATCTGATCGTTCGCAGATGAATTCTTTCTGTACGTCGGGAAGTACCTCATGAGCTATGCCAACGTCTGTGCAAACGACAGCGCATTCTCGAGACATTGCCTCAATCAAGGTCAGGGGGGTGCCTTCCTTGACTGAGGAGACCAATAAGATATCTGCTTCAAGTAACGCGGTTAAGATATCTCTATGGGGTGTCTTTTTAATAGAGGAGTCGAACGCGATGAAATCAATGTGTGGGTAATTTTCTTTGAGTTTCCGTATTGCCGGACTAACTATGGTATTAAGCCCTTTGTAGTCACGGTATCCAGCATACTCGCCCCATTTTGAATTACCTGACCAAACAATTTTCACATGATTACCTGTGGTCTTTTTGGGATGTGTTGAGGTAATGGTGGGTATAAAGGGGGCATCATGAATCACGCCAAATGGCTCTGGAATTGTCCGGTTGCTGTATAGATTAAATAAATCTTTGTTGGTCGTGAAATAGCCATCGCAAAAATCAAAAAGATTATGCCTGTCCATTATCTCTTTATCGCTGGAGTAAAGATAATCAGGAATGTGTGTTGTTATTGTTTTTTCTGAGAATTTTTTTGTTTCTGGATTATTGGGGTCCATTAATTTTATAATTAAATTCAAGTGCTCTCTGAAGAAAAAGTGAAATATATCGCTATTTGATTTATTGAGCTTCTTTACGAGTGATAATGGATTGTTGAAATCTTCCCAGTATATAATATCAATATTTATTTTGTTCTCTAATTTTGTTTTTATATTTTTTGCAATATTATCAAATGCCCATTCTTTGATATCTACTACGAATGTAACTTTTTTAATTGATTGATTTAAACTAGAAGCCATGAGTTTAATCGTGCCTTTAATATTTGGTTTTAGTGCTGTTTAGAATATAAGTTTATACCCTCACGAGCGTCTCCAAAAAATCGTAAATTACCTCCCTCAAGCCAAATCACTTTATTACACATGTCTGTAATAAGTGAGTTTGAGTGTGAGGCCAAAAACACAATATGCGCTTTATCATGTAGATTTTTTAATCTTTGATTGGCCTTTTCCAAAAAATTAGCATCACCTACGCCAATCACTTCATCAAGTAGCAAGATTTCAGCATCAACTGCTGTAGAAATTGCGAAGGCAAGGCGAATACGCATGCCTGATGAATATGTACGAATTGGTAGATGTAGATACTCCGCTAAGCCTGTAAACTCAGCAATTTCACTTGTCTTTGCAGCTACCTCATCTGATGACATGCCGAGAAGCATGCCCCTAAGCTTAATGTTTTGATAGCCAGTCATGGTGTCATCCATACCTAGGCCCATTTCAAGTAGTGCGACTGTCTTTCCTTGTATGTTTAATTGCCCTATAGATGGTGCATAAATACCGGCTAAAACACGTAATAAAGTTGATTTGCCTGCGCCGTTGCTGCCTATTAGGCCGATGCGATCCCCTTTGTGGGCTTCAAAGCTTAAATTCTGTAGGGCTTTGATTACGGTTACACCGTTACTGCCTGCATTAATTCGTGCAGATTTGAGCTTGTTTAACATCTGCATTTTCATCGATCTGCCAGATATTTCATAGATCGGCATTTCGACGGTGATATTTTTAGCTGTAACAAATGACATGTGTTTTCCTAAACCCAATATGGAATGCGTGCTCTGTAGCGTCCGTGAAACCATATGCTGATGATGCTGCCACTAATGGCCATAATTATACAAACAATCCAACTGATTGCCGGAACCGCTTGTCCCAGTAGCGGTGAGCGGATAATTTCTATGAGGTGCGCGAATGGGTTTAAGTCAATAAGTAAGGGGTATTTCCCTAACATTTCGCGTTTGAATAATATCGGTGTGATATAGAATATTACTTGAAGAAAACTCATGACGATTTGTGGTAAATCTCTGAATCTTGCACATAATATTGAAAGTAGTGTTATCATCCACACTAAATTCCAACAAAGAATAATAAAGCCGACTATGAATAATGGTAGGCCTAATAACACATTGTTTTGAAATACGAGTAGTACAATAATTATTATAACAAAATTATGTGCTAAAATTATAATATTTCTCCACATGGTCTGAAATACAAAAACACCTCTATTAAGCGGGATTTGTTTCAGGTAGTTTCCAGCGCTAATGTAAGCGTTGCAACCTTCATTAATTGTGGAGGATATGAATGACCAAAATACAAAGCCGATAGCGAGAAGTGGCAGATATTCATTTAATTGTGCTCCAAATAGCGTACCATATACGACACCCAAAGCTGTGACTAGAATGCCCATGCTGATGGTTAGCCAAAAGGGCCCAATTTTTGACCGAGCATATCTTTGTCTTATTTCAACCCACGCGAGCATGAGCCAGAGCTGGTATTGCTTGGCACTGTTTAGTAGGTCGCTGTACCCACCCCTTACATTATTCATTAGTAACTCTCACTCCAAGCTCAGGTAAAAAGGCATAGATTCTCACACATAACCTAAAACTGATCTGATTAGGATCAATTTTTATCGAATGAATGACACCATTGGTTGATCAAAGGATAGGATTACAAACTAATGGCATTATTCAAAGTTTAGAACGGAGTTTTTGATACACTTTTCGGAGGAGCATTTTAGGTAATATGCGTAAAAACAAGCGGCTGCCTATATTCAAATATAACGCCGGTAATGGGATCACCCCATGCTTTTTAAAGCCGTATACAGCTTTAAATTCGTTAATTGCATAGCGCCATCCTGATCGGCGATTGATGAGGCCGTTACCCACGCGCGCTAATACGAGCACATCATCTAAATTGTGGCAGATGTATCCTGATGAGATTAATCGCACCCACAAGTCATAATCTTCAAAACCTGGAATATGCCTATAGTTTCCTGCAGCTATGATTGCGTCTTTACGAAACATGACGGTCATATGATTGAATGGCGTTCTGAACCAGGCTGCTCTTATGATCTCATTGTGAGATATTTTTGTTTTACGTACATGGAGAGGTTGATCTGGATTAGCATCAAACTCTGCTATATGTCCGCCTACGATGGCGATTTCGGGGTGAGTAACTAATAATTCATATTGCTTAGCAAAACGTGTTGGAAGAGCAATGTCATCTGTATCCATGCGAGCAATTATTGCTGATTTACATTGAAGGACGCCATGCATTAAAGCAATTCCAAGACCTACATTTTGTGGAAGTTTAATGGAGGTTATATTTAGTTGATCTCTAAATTCTTCAATTAGAGCACTATTCTCAACCGAGATTGGTCCATCCTCAACTAGGATTATCTCATCGGCTTTCAATGTTTGCTGCGTAAGGCTTATAAATGCTTTTCTTAGATGATCAACATTGTCGCACTTATAAGTTGACATTAGTACAGAGAGGCTTTCGTTCTTTGAGGACATTATTTTATTGCCTGATCCCTACGTCAACTCTGGCTGATTTATGAATGTTCATTTTCAATGCGATCAACTCCAATGCTTATAACCACATGTGATTTAAAGCCAATGCCACTTATAGTTTTGCAGACATATTTTTTGATCTAAAACTTGTCGTATGTGAGGGATTGGAGCTAATTATTCCCGGTATCGTAAGAATGTCATTTTTAGGTGGGGGAGTTCTAACATCTTGAGTATAAATACTATTCATACTACGGGCGATCCCTTAATTGCCGACTTTTTGTGATCAAACGTTGTCTAAATAAGACACCTGCCATCATTTGAGAAAGTCCACTCAAGGCTTTGTCTTCTTCTCAAAAACAGCGATAATGCGTTGGGGAGGAGTGCCGGATGAACACAGGTGTTAATTCGAACGGAGCTGATTCCGAGCCTTTATGGCAGCCATCGGTACAAAAGATTGCCGAGGCAAATCTGACCGCTTTTACCGTAAAAGCCCGGAGTATCAGCGGTTTACCTCTTGAGACCTATCAACAATTGCATGACTGGTCTGTTGAGCGACCGGAAATGTTCTGGCCTCTGATTTGGGATGAATGCGGTATTATCGGCCATAAAGGTGCTCGTATTCTGATTAATGCCGACAATATGCTGGCAGCGCGGTTCTTTCCCGATGCAAAGCTGAATTTTGCTGAAAACCTGCTGCAAAAAACCGGCGGGGATGATGCTCTGGTGTTTCGCGGTGAGGATCGTGTCCGTTCACGCCTGTCCTGCGATCAGTTGCGGGATCTGGTCTCGCAATTACAGCAGTTTATGCTGGCGCAGGGTGTGCAGGCGGGGGATCGTGTGGCAGCGATGCTGCCCAATATGCCGCAAAGCATTGCCGCTATGCTGGCCTGTGCTTCCATAGGTGCTGTCTGGTCGTCCTGTTCGCCTGATTTCGGTGTACAAGGTGTGCTGGATCGTTTTGGGCAAATATTGCCCAAGCTGTTCATCACTTGCGATGGCTATTGGTATAATGGCAAGGCGCAGCCAAACGGTGAAAAATTAGAGCAGATTGTGCCGCAATTGCCGTCCCTGCAAGCGGTGCTGATCGTTGATTATCTGGGCACTGCTGAAGCTGTGTCCCGCGAGATTCAAAATGGGACACCGGCCAAATGTCTGACTTTCGATCAGGCCGCAGAACAATTCGCACCATCAGAATTGCAGTTCAACCAACTTCCTTTTGCCCATCCGTTGTTTATTCTCTTCTCATCGGGCACAACCGGCATACCAAAATGTATTGTCCATTCTGCCGGCGGCACCTTGCTGCAACATGCCAAAGAACACCGTTTGCATGCGGATATTAAACAAGGCGACCGGCTGTTCTATTTCACGACCTGCGGCTGGATGATGTGGAACTGGTTGGCTTCGGGACTGGCTGCAGGCGCGACCTTGCTGCTCTATGACGGATCGCCGTTTTATCCCGATGGCAATGTGCTGTTTGACTATGCGCAGGCCGAAAACATGACCCATTTCGGTACTTCCGCTAAATATATTGATGTTTTGCGTAAAAGCGGGCTCGAGCCTGCGACCAGTCATCGTCTGCCGCATCTGCGTGCTGTTTTTTCTACCGGATCACCACTTTCACCGGAGAATTTCTCCTATATCTATCAGTCTGTTAAGCAGGATATCCACCTTGCTTCCATCTCCGGCGGTACAGATATCGTATCCTGTTTTGTGTTGGGTGTGCCGGTTCTGCCGGTGTGGAGCGGTGAAATTCAGGGTGCAGGTCTTGGCATGGCCGTTGCCGTTTGGGACACGGACGGCACGCCGTTGATGCATGGCAAAGGTGAGCTTGTCTGTACCAAGCCTTTCCCTTGTCAGCCGACAGGGTTCTGGAATGATCCGACTGGCGAAAAATATCGCTCGGCCTATTTCGACCGTTTTGCAAATGTTTGGTGTCACGGTGATTTTGCCGAACTTACGGAACATGGCGGCATTATCATTCACGGGCGCTCTGATGCCACGCTCAATCCGGGCGGTGTGCGGATCGGCACCGCCGAGATTTACAATCAGGTCGAGCAAATGCCGGAAATTGCCGAAGCAATCTGCATCGGCCAGAATTTTGCAGATGATGTGCGTATTGTGCTGTTCGTGCGTCTTGCCGCGGGGATTGAGCTTGATGATGCCTTGCGGGAACAAATCAAACAACGCATCCGCAGCGGTGCTTCGCCGCGCCATGTACCGGCAAAAATTATCGCAATTGCTGATATTCCACGCACGAAATCAGGAAAAATCGCTGAAATCGCGGTGCGCGATGTTGTCCACGGTCGCCCGATTAACAATCGGGAAGCACTGGCCAATCCTGAGGCATTAGCTTTTTATGCAAACCTGCCGGAATTGCAGATTTAGTACCCTGTCTGGGACTTTTTTCTGAAGGCACTGGGCGTTTCATTTGTGCGGATGCGGAATGCACGGGAGAAACTTTTTTCATTGCTGAAACCGGCAAGGAAGGCCACGCGTTTGATCGGATGGGCTGAACGCGTGAGCAGCTCTTTGGCGCGTTCCGTCTGCACTTGTTCTTTCAGCGCGCGCAAAGATGTTCCTTCCGCACTGAGATGGCGGTGCAAACTGCGCACAGACAGGTTGAAAACACTCGCCACATCCTCGGCCACAGGCAGGCCGTTTTTCGCCATGCGCAACAAGCGCCGCACCTGACTTGTCAGTTGATGCTCGCTTTTATAGGGCAGAACAGTGAGCGGCAGAGCGCGTTTGAGCATGCTGTTAATCGCAGCCTCATCCCGTTGCAGCGGGCGTTCTAAAAACACTGCATTGAATTGAATACGTGCGTTTGAGGCTGAAAACTTTAGCTTTGGTGAGAACAGCTTGGGATAAATATCGACATGTTGTGGCGCTGTATAGGGAAACTCAGCTGCGGAAAGCGGTATTCTCTCGTCGATAGCCCAGCAGGCAAAGCCTAAAACATAGCGCAGCAATGTCACGAGGCAGAACTCGCGATAAGCCCCGAGATCCCGCGCCTCAGTGATGCTGATCGAGGCAATGCCATCGGCAATATCCAGATTGAGCAGTACATCATCCGTGAGCAGGCGATGATGGCGCTTCCAGCGATGCAGGGCAATGCCAAGCGTTGCGGCACCAAGGGAGGCGCGGCAAAGCATACCATAAGTGCCCCACGGTAATTTGCGGGAAAACCAGCCCAGAGCTTCATCATCAAGCTCCTGCATTGCCTCCCAGTTCAGGTCTTCAAACTGGTCCGGTGTGACGCGTCCGTTTTCATCGGCAAGGATTTCTGGCGGAATTTGTGCCTTTTCCAGCGCTGCGGCAGGATCTGCCCCATATTTTGCATAGGCTAGCAAAATACAACGCACAAAAGCGGTAGGGATGACCGCAGCTGCTTTTCCTGTGAGAGATGAGGCCAAAGTTTGATCCGTCATAGCTGCAGTTTGTAGGTAAATGGCCGATTTTGCAACCTGTCTGGCCAGTCAGATACCGGCTTATGGTACAACATAGGCAAACTGCAAAACGGTTTGGGAGGACTGTTGTTGATGACACCAAGCCTTGACTTCCTTTTGGGAGAGGAAATCGCCCAACTGCGGGATAGTGTGCGTGCATTCGCTGAGGTGAAAATTGCCCCCCGCGCGGCATATATCGACAGCAGCAATCAATTTCCTGCCGATCTGTGGAAGAAATTCGGGGAGATGGGATTGCTCGGCCTCACCGTGCCGGAAGAAGACGGCGGCACCGGAATGGGCTATTTGGCGCATATTGTGGCGATGGAAGAGATTTCGCGCGCTTCCGCCTCTGTCGGCCTGTCTTACAGCGCCCATTCCAATCTTTGCGTCAATCAAATCCGCCGCAACGGCAATGCAGCGCAAAAGACCAGATATTTGCCAAAGCTGATTTCTGGAGAGCATGTCGGTGCTTTGGCTATGTCCGAGCCGGATGCGGGCTCTGATGTTGTTTCAATGAAATTGCAGGCGCAGAAGCAGACAGACCATTATGTCCTCAACGGCTCGAAAATGTGGATTACCAATGGTGGTGATGCGGATGTGCTGGTTGTTTATGCCAGAACCGGCGCCGGTAAAGGGGCAGAAGGCATCACAGCCTTTCTCGTCGAAAAAGGCATGGCTGGTTTCAGCCATGGTGCCCATCTTGATAAGCTTGGCATGCGTGGCTCCAACACATTCCCGTTGTTCTTTGACAATTGCCTTGTGCCTGCGGAAAATGTGCTCGGCGGAGAAGGCAATGGCGTTAAAGTTCTGATGTCGGGGCTTGATTATGAACGCGTGGTTCTGAGTGGCGGCCCCCTTGGTATCATGGCTGCCTGTATGGATATCACGCTGCCTTATATGCATGAGCGCAAGCAGTTCGGCCAGCCGATTGGTGATTTCCAGCTCATGCAGGGCAAGCTTGCTGATATGTATTCCACGTGGCAGGCGGTGCGCGCCTATGTCTATGCCGTTGGCGCGGTCTGCGATCGCAATGATCATTCCAGAACCCTGCGCAAAGATGCGGCAAGCGCCATTCTTTATGCTGCAGAAAAAGCGACATGGATGGCCGGAGAGACAATCCAGACACTCGGCGGTTGCGGCTATACGAATGATTATGCCGCGGCACGGCTGTGGCGCGATGCCAAATTATACGAAATCGGTGCAGGGACTTCTGAAATCCGCCGGATGCTGATCGGGCGGGAATTAATGGCTGAAACCAGATAATCGGGGCATGGATATGAGTGTTCTGAAAACCGCTCTCAATGTGCATGGTGAGGAGTTTACAGCTAATCACGCTGCCATGCGCTCTCTGGTGGAAGAACTGCGTGACCGCAGTCAGATTGCCTGTGCCGGAGGCGGGGAGGCCGCATCGGCACGGCACAAGGCGCGGGGCAAATTGCTGGCGCGGGAGCGCATTGATCTGCTGCTTGATGCCGGTACGGCTTTTCTGGAAATCGGACAGCTTGCCGCAAATGGTCTTTATGACAATGATGCGCCGAGTGCCGGTCTTGTGGCCGGTATAGGCTGCGTTTCAGGCACACAATGTATGATTATCGCCAATGATGCGACGGTTAAAGGCGGAACATATTATCCGCTCACGGTCAAAAAACATCTGCGTGCGCAGGAAATTGCCGAGCAAAACTATCTGCCCTGCATCTATCTGGTGGATTCCGGCGGTGCTTATCTGCCGAGACAAGATGAGGTGTTTGCCGATCGTGAGCATTTCGGCCGGATTTTTTATAATCAGGCGAATATGTCGGCAAAAGGCATTGCGCAGATTGCCGTGGTGATGGGGTCCTGCACGGCAGGCGGAGCTTATGTGCCTGCAATGTCGGATGAAACAATCATCGTGCGCAATCAGGGTACGATCTTTTTAGGCGGGCCGCCACTGGTCAAGGCAGCAACCGGTGAAGTGGTAACGGCGGAAGAACTGGGTGGTGCTGATGTGCATACAAGCCAGTCCGGTGTGGCTGATTATCTTGCGGAAAATGATGCTCATGCACTGGCAATCGCCCGCCGGATTGTTGCCAATCTGAATATCACGGCAAAACCTGATCTGCTCAATGGCGGTGAGGAACCGCTCTACCCGCCTGAGGAACTCTACGGCATTATTCCTGCAAATCCGCGCCATCCTTATGATGTCCGCGAGGTGATCGCACGACTGGTTGACGGCTCACGGTTCGATGAGTTCAAGGCGCGGTATGGCACAACGCTTGTGACTGGTTTTGCGCAACTCTATGGCGCAACGGTCGGCATCATTGCCAATAATGGTATTCTGTTCGGTGAATCCGCGCAGAAAGGCGCGCATTTTATCGAGCTTTGCGCGCAGCGGCATATTCCATTGGTTTTCCTGCAAAATATTGCCGGTTTTATCGTTGGACGAAAATACGAGAATAACGGTATTGCCAAAGACGGCGCAAAGATGGTGACGGCTGTGGCAACGGCTCAGGTTCCTAAAATCACAATGCTGATCGGCGGTTCCTTTGGTGCCGGTAATTACGGCATGTGCGGCAGAGCCTATTCACCACGCTTTTTGTGGACATGGCCGAATAGCCGCATTTCGGTGATGGGTGGTGAGCAGGCCGCAAGCGTGCTTACCCGTGTGCGGCGCGATGCCTTGGAGGCGCGCGGAGAAAGCTGGAGCCTTGCGGCTGAAGAAGCGTTTCAGGCACCGATCCGCGAGCAATATGAAACGCAAGGCAACCCTTATTATGCAACGGCGCGCCTTTGGGATGACGGGATTATTGACCCCGCCCAAAGCCGCCGCGTTCTCGGTCTTTCACTGGCCGCAGCGCTGAATGCTCCGGTGAAAGAAACCAAATTCGGTCTTTTCAGAATGTGAGGCAAATCATGTATGACGCCTTGGAAATAACCCGCGACGGCGCCGTGGCAACCATCTGGATGAACCGTCCGCAACGGCATAATGCATTTGACGCAGCACTCATTGCCGAATTGACACAGGCCTTTACGCAGCTTGGTGCGGATGACGAGACCCGTATTGTGATCTTAGCCGGTCGCGGCAAAAACTTTTCCGCAGGCGGTGATCTCAACTGGATGAAAGCTGCGGGTGAGGCCGGTTTTGATGCCAATCTTGCCGATGCGGAAAAGCTGGCGCAGATGTTCCGCATACTGGCTGAGATGCCCAAGCCGACAATCGCCCGTGTGCATGGTGCAGCATTGGGCGGCGGCATGGGGCTCGCCTCTGCCTGCGATATTTGTGTTGCTTCAACGCAGGCAAGTTTTGCCACATCCGAGGTGCGGCTCGGCATTATTCCGGCAGTTATCAGCCCCTATGTGCTGCGCGCTATCGGTGTGCGGCAGGCTTCGCGGTATTTTCTGACTGCGGAGCGCATTGATGCTGCAAAAGCCCTGCAAATCGGCCTTGTGCATGAAGTGACGGAAGCGGAGACGCTCGATGCTGCGATTGATGATCTGATATCGGCTTTGCTGAAAGGCGGCCCGCAGGCACAGGCCGCCGCAAAACGACTGATCCGCAATGTTGCAGGCAAGATGATGGGCGATGCATTGGCGCAGGAAACCGCGCATAATATTGCGGCTCTGCGCATGAATGCGGAAGCCCGTGAAGGCCTGAGCGCCTTTCTCGATAAGCGGGCACCGGCATGGATAAACCGGACAGGATCAGATGATGTTTGACAAAATTCTGATTGCCAATCGCGGCGAAATTGCCTGCCGTATCATCAAAACCGCCCGCCGCATGGGCATCCGTACGGTTGCCGTGTTTTCAGACGCCGATGCGCAGGCGCGGCATGTGCGGCTGGCGGATGAGGCCGTTCATATCGGTGCTGCGCCACCAAAAGAATCCTATCTCGACGGGGCAAAAATCATTGCTGCTGCACAAGCGACCGGTGCACAGGCCATTCACCCCGGCTATGGCTTTCTTTCGGAAAATGAAGCTTTTTGCCTTGCCTGTGCGCAGGCCGGAATTGTCTTTATTGGTCCGCCGGTTGAAGCCATTCGGGTCATGGGTTTGAAGTCACAGGCGAAAAGGCTGATGGGTGCGGCGGGCATTCCGCTGATCCCCGGTTATCACGGGGAAGATCAGACACCTGAAAAGCTACAGCGGGAGGCCAATGCAATCGGCTATCCTGTCCTCATCAAAGCATCGGCAGGCGGTGGTGGCAAAGGCATGCGGCTTGTTGAAAGGCCTGAGGATTTTACGCAAAGCCTGCTTGCCTGTCAGCGTGAGGCGCAATCGGCTTTCGGCGATGATCATGTACTGATCGAGCGCTATATAATCCGCCCGCGCCATATTGAAATTCAGATTTTTGGCGATAGTCACGGCAATTATGTCTCGCTGTTCGAGCGGGATTGCTCGGTACAGCGCAGACACCAGAAGATCGTTGAGGAAGCGCCTGCGCCGCATTTCTCCGAACAGCAACGCCGCATCATGGGCGAGGCCGCTACAAATGCTGCACGTGCAGTGCATTATACGGGTGCGGGAACGGTCGAATTTATCGTTGCGCCTGACGGCCAGTTTTATTTCATGGAGATGAATACCCGCCTTCAGGTAGAGCATCCGGTGACAGAAATGATAACCGGCCTTGATCTTGTGGAATGGCAGTTGCGCGTTGCAAACGGTGAAAAATTGCCCGTTACGCAGCAAGATTTGTCCCACTCCGGCCATGCCATAGAAGCGCGTATCTATGCGGAAGATCCGTCAGCCGGATTTCTGCCGTCAACGGGCAAGCTCGTGCATTTTCATATGCCTGAAGAGAGCGCTCATGTACGTGTTGATGCGGGTGTTGAAGGGGGAGATGCGATCAGCCGGTTTTATGATCCGATGATCGCCAAGCTGATTGTCTGGGATGAAACGCGAGACAAAGCCCTGCGCCGTATGGAACATGCCTTGGCCGATATGCAGATTGCGGGCATTGCCAGTAATATTGAGTTTCTCTCGCGCCTTGTGGCTTGCCGTTCCTTTGCGCAGGCTGATCTTGATACGGGCTTGATTGAACGGGAAATTGCGGCGCTCTTTCCTGAAGCGCAGGAACCGCCCGCTGAAGTGTTTCTGTTAGCGGCTCTGGCGCAATTGCTGCATGAGGCCGTTGAGACTCCTCTTACCTCTTTCTTGCAGCGGCGCGACGGTTTCCGGCTCAATATACAGGTCAGGCGTGATCTGAATTTTCGCTATGCTGCGGCAACACACACTGTCTCTGTGACCTATCTGGGCACAGGATACCGGTTGCAGACAGGTTCGCTTGATGTTGTTGCTTCCGGCCGACAAGACAAGGGCAATCGCATCATTGCCGAGATTGACGGGCTGCGTAAAACATTTACGGCAGTCAGATCAGGCAATTTCATTCACCTTTTCACAGACGGGCAAAGCTGGAAGCCGGAATGGCTCGATCCGCTGGATGTGTCGCCGGAACACGCAACTGCCCATGACGGGCTCGTGGCACCCATGCCCGGCAGTATTACCGCCTTGCTGGTGGAGGAGGGGCAGCAGGTTGCAAAAGGCACGCCGCTTCTGATTGTCGAGGCCATGAAAATGGAATTCAAAATAACCGCACCTGCTGCGGGCTATGTGAAAGCCTTCCGCTGTTCCGTGGGCGATCAGGTTAATGAAGGCACAGAACTGGCGGATTTTGAGCTAGCAGACGGAGAGGTAAAGGAGCAGCTTGCGCTGACCTCACAGGAGGAATGAAAGTGACAGAAAAACTGAGCTTGGTGAAAGGCGTGACGGAACATCCGCTGATAGAAGCCACAATCGGCCAGTTTTTCGATGAAACCTGTTTGCGATATCCGGATGTTGATGCCCTGATCTCAGTGCATCAGAATATACGGCTGACCTATGCCGAGCTCCATCAAAAAGTGGATGCTCTGGCCTGCGGTTTGTTGCGCCTAGGCCTGACAAAAGGGGATCGGGTTGCGATCTTATCGCCCAATAATGCCGAATGGGTTTTAACGCAATTTGCCACGGCAAAAGCGGGTCTGATCCTCGTTAATATCAATCCGGCCTACCGCCTGACCGAGCTTGCTTTTGCACTCAGCAAGGTGGCATGCAGTGCGATTATCCTGTCTCCTCGTTTTAAAAGCAGCGATTATATCGCGATGCTCTGCGAGTTGGCACCGGAAATCCCTGTTTCAGACCCGTATAATCTGCGGATTGAGCGTTTCCCGCAATTGCGATGGGTTATACGCCTCGGCACAGACAAAACATCCGGCATGATTAATTTCGACGATCTGCTTGTTGCGCCGGAAATGGTCGAGCTAGGCACATTGCAGCAGATTGGTGTGGGGCTGAATGCGCATGACCCCATCAATATTCAGTTTACCTCAGGCACAACCGGCTCGCCGAAAGGGGCGACACTCACACATCGCAATATTCTCAATAATGGACGGTTTGTCGGCGATGCAATCCGCTTAAAAAGCCGTGACAGGCTGTGCATTCCCGTGCCGCTCTATCATTGTTTCGGGATGGTGATGGGTAATCTCGGATGCCTCACACATGGCGCGACGATTGTCTATCCGGCGGAGTCTTTTGAACCTTTAGCCGTGCTGAAGGCCGTGCAGAATGAGCATTGCTGCGCATTATATGGTGTGCCGACCATGTTCATCAGCATCCTAGATCATCCTGACTTTGCAAAATTCGATGCTTCAAGCCTGCGCACCGGTATCATGGCTGGCAGTCCCTGTCCGGTTGAGGTGATGAAGCGGGTAATCGAGCATCTGCATATGAAGCAGATCACAATCGCCTATGGTATGACAGAGACATCGCCAGTGTCGTTTCAAAGCAGTGTTGATGACAGTCTTGAGCGCCGTGTTTCAACCGTTGGCAGGGTTCAGCCGCATTGCGAAGTGAAGATCATTGATAGCAGCGGGACGATTGTGCCGCGCGGGGTATCGGGAGAACTCTGTACGCGCGGTTATCTGGTTATGCATGGCTATTGGGACGATCAGCGCCAGACTGATGAGGCCGTGGATCAGGATGGCTGGATGCATAGTGGCGACCTCGCAACCATTGATGATGAGGGCTATTGCAATATTGTCGGGCGGATAAAGGATATTATTATCCGTGGCGGCGAGAATATTTATCCCCGTGAGGTTGAGGAATTTCTGTTTCGCCATCCTGCAATCAGGGATGTTCAGATTGTGGGTGTTCCCGATCATAAATATGGTGAAGTGGTTTGCGCATGGATTATTTTGCGTGCAGATACCGAACTGACGGCAGAGGACATCCGCACCTTCTGCGAGGGGCAGATCGCGCATTATAAAATCCCGCATCATGTTAAATTCGTCGATCAGTTTCCGATGACGGTGACAGGTAAGATACAAAAATACATTATCCGCGAGCGGATGATGCAAGAATTGGGACTCGAGGAAAGCAGAACAGCATAGACTGACGGGAGAACACAATGGGAGAGCGTGTCAGAATTGTTGAGGTCGGCCCGCGCGATGGTCTGCAAAATGAGAAGCAGATTATTGATACAGATATCAAGCTTGAACTGATCGAGCGTCTGGTCGCGGCCGGTTTGCGCAATATTGAGGTGACGGCTTTTGTATCTCCGAAATGGATACCGCAAATGGCGGATCAGGCGGCGGTTATGAGCGGACTGAAAACGCATCTTGGTGTTTCCTATTCGGTGCTCACACCTAATCTGCAAGGTTTTGAGGCCGCAGTGGCTGCAGGCGCAAAAGAGGTTGCCGTATTTGCTGCGGCTTCGGAGTCTTTCAGCCGGAAGAATATCAATGCCAGTATCGCGCAATCGCTGGAACGTTTCGCGCCGGTGACAGAACAGGCTCTGAAAATGGGACTAAAAATACGCGGCTATGTCTCCTGTGTGCTGGGCTGTCCCTATGAGGGAGATATTGACCCGCAAGTGGTCGCGCAAATCTCCAAAGAGATGTTCGATATGGGCTGTTATGAAATCAGTCTGGGCGACACTATTGGTGTCGGTGTGCCCGATGGTGTTAAGCGGCTGATCGAAACTGTTGGTGCGCAGGTTCCAGTTACCGCGCTTGCCGGACATTTTCACGATACTTATGGCATGGGCGTGGCTAATGTCGTGGCTGCTTATGCCTTGGGCGTAAGAACTTTTGATGCCTCGGTCGCAGGGCTGGGCGGCTGCCCCTATGCGGCGGGCGCTACGGGCAATGTGGCAACTGAAGATCTGGTCTGGCTGTTTAACCGGACGGGTGTGGAAACCGGTATCGACCTGAAACAGCTGGTGGATTGCTCCGTCTGGATCAGCGCTCAGCTTGGCCGCTCGCCATCCTCACGGGTTGCACGGGCAATCAGCCGTCAATCTTCTGCAGGAACGGCGTGATGCAGTGCTAATTCCGCAACCAGTCCGGCAGGTAAGATAGTTCCGTCAGCTTCAGAAATGATGCGATGCGTTCCAGTTCGGCCTGTAAGGCTGCAATGCGGTTTTTACCTGTTTTGATGTTTTGTTCCGGCCAGAATGCAGTAATGACAAGCTTTTTATCCTCCCGCTTCGCATCAATACGGCCGATAAGCCTGTCTCCCTGCATGACCGGAAATACATAATAGCCATATTGGCGTTTCGGTGCCGGTACAAATATTTCAATACGATAATAGAACCCGAACAGTTTTTCAGCCCGTGCCCGATCACGCAGGGCAGGGTCAAAAGGCGATAATATCCGCACACGTGATGACGGTTCCGGCAAGTCAGACACGGAATTCAGGAGTGCTTGTGTGGAGTAGCAACGCCGCAGAGAACCGTCAGCCATTTCAACATCAAGCTCGATGAGGCGACCTGCAGTTTTGGCTTCAATGCACCATTGTTTTGCCTCTTCGCGTGTTGCAATGTCAAAGAATGCAGCAAGTTCACCATGTGTTGCAAAGCCAAGACGATCCATTGATGCGGACATTGCCCAGTCAATTATCTCAGCTTCATGCATTTGCGAGCGTTGAAACGGTTCCGGTATGACCCGCTCCGTCAGATCGTAAAACTTGCGAAAACCTTCGCGGTGGCTGATTGCCAGTCGCCCTGAACGCCACAAAAATTCCAAAGCGGTTTTTGAAGGATGCCAGTTCCACCAGCCACCGGATGAGGCAGGCGTGTCGCCACGGACATCGGAGGAGGTGGTTGGTCCGTGCTTTTCGACATGGCTCAATATTTCATCAAACTGCGAAGCCCAGCCGTCCCGTCTCCAGCTTGACCATCTTTGCTTCATACGGGCTTCGTCACGGGCAAATTTCAAGCGCCACATCGGGAAAAACTGCATAGGAATGATTGCAGCATCATGAGTCCAATGTTCAAATGCATTGCGCTCAGAGGCAATCAGCTTGTTGAGTGCTTCGGGCTGATAGCGGCTGCGGCGCGACCACAAAATAAAATCATGCGCCCGCGCAAGTGTGTTCACGCTGTCGACCTGCACAAAGCCGAGATCTGTTAAAACACCGGACAAATCCGCACCTTTGCCTGATCCGGTTTCACGACATAAAAGCTGATGCCGGTGAAGAAAAAGACGGCGCGCATCACGGTTGTTTAATAATGCGTCAGGCATTGGCTATCCTGTTCACGGAAGATATTCGCAATTTTTAACATGACATGTGCAGTTATTCCATGATGTCTTTTTCCGCGAAATATATGCAGCATTTCAGAATTTCAGGCTGAAACAAATTATGTGCCCATACTCGCAGTGATTTCCGCGATATTCTCTTGTCTTAAACCTCTGGTGCATTAAATTATTGACGGATAAAGAGCTATTTCACCATTTTCGCTGCTATCAAACATTAAACTGAAGATGACACATGCAGGAACAGACAGCTGAATTTATTCAAAATACCAATGCCCTTGCCATCCAGATTTCCAATCTCGTTTTAAGTTACTCGCTTTCAACAATCGGCGCGATTATCATCCTCAGTGTTGGCTGGATTATCGCAGGGATTTTGCAGCGTTGGACGCGGCAATCCCTTTCCAAATTCAAAGGCTTCGACCAGACGCTCGTTGTGTTTTTCAGCGCATCTGTTCGCTATGGCATTCTGGTTGTCGTTCTGGTGATGGTGCTGGGGCAGTTTGGTATCCAGACTGCTTCAATTCTCGCCGCATTGGGTGCTGTTGGTCTGGCTATCGGCCTGGCATTGCAAGGCACATTACAGAATATTGCTGCCGGTATTATGCTGCTGGTTTTGCGCCCTTTCAAAGTCGGTGAATATATTAATGCGGGTGCAATTGCCGGTACCGTACAGGAAATCGGGCTGTTTTCGACAGAGCTGAAAACCTATGACGGGTTGTTCGTCATGGCACCCAATTCGGTTCTCTGGAATACGCCGGTTACCAATTTCACCCGCCACAAAGCCCGTATGCATGATTTTAAAGTCGGGATTGGTTATGAGGATGATGTGCAAAAAGCCTTCACTATTCTCAAAACCATTATTTCCGAACAAAAAGGCGTGCTGAAAACACCGGAGCCGATTTATTTTGTCTCCCAGCTGGCAGACAGTTCTGTGGTCATCAGTTGCCGTTACTGGATTGAAGCGCCGAATTATTTCACGGTCAGCAATACGACAACGGAACGGGTGAAATCCGCATTCAGCGATGAGGGCATTAACATTCCTTATCCACAGGTCACTTATCATCGTTCCGAGGTGACGAGTTAATTCTGTAGTTTATACGTGTTTGAAGGATGTGCGGGCGATCAAAATTCTGTCCGCACATTACTCTATTCAATTTAGCTTGATCTAATTAGTAACGGCTCATCTGTTGACATATCCGGTTGAGGCTCTTATTTCTGAATTTCGCAGATGGAAAACCGCGATCTGCTGATTTTTTCCCGTTTTTATGAGTGCCGGGGCGTGCCGGCTCACAAGTCAGATTTTCAGGATGTGTCCCCGTTAAACGGATACATTTAACGCTTTGTGGCATGCGCATCCGAGAATCCAGAACGAGCAGAGTGGGCGCAGTGAATGCGACATATTCTGCTCAGGAGCTGTCTATGTTCGTGCTTAAACCGCTTAAGCGGCGTATTGTCTATGTCAGTACTTTTGAACTTATTGCGATTGCCGCTTCAACTTTGCTGCTGATGTTTTTGAGCGGCGGCGATGCGCAGGGTTCTCTGCCGGTTGCTGTTGCCGTTTCTCTCATCGCTGTGACGTGGAATTACACATTTAATCTCATGTTTGAGAAATGGGAGGCACGCCGTCAGTCAACCGGACGCAGTGTCTGGGTGCGTATTGCCCATGCTTTCATATTTGAGTTCGGCCTGTTCGTGATTATCATTCCGATTTATATGGTCTGGTATTCTGTCGGCTTCTGGAAAGCCTTTCAGATGGAAGCTGTGCTCTTGCTGTTCTTCCTGATTTATACGTTTGTTTTTACGTATATTTTTGACATGATCTTTACGCTGCCGCAGGCAATGGTTGCCGCTGAATAATTCAGCCATTCTCAGGGCTGGGCTTGATGGCCGGTCGTTTCAAGAACCGATATTCTGAAATATAAAGGTTCTAACGGCCGTTCCTCACCCCGCAAAATGGTTTTGACATAAGCGGGTTCCCACCAGTTCGCACCGGCTGCCAGCAGCTCATGTGCGTGATAATACAGGCTGTCTTTGCTCAGGGATTTGGGTATTTCCTCAAAATGACCGGAAATAACCAGACAGCGCCAGTTATTGGAGCCATGAACATCTGAGAAGCTGACGCATACATTGCGGTTGGCTCTCATGAGCTCCATTTTCTTCCCCTCGGAAGTCAGGGAATAGAGATAACCGTTGCTGTGTATGAAACGGAGCGGCACTACATAGGGCTTGTCTTCAACCGAACAGGCCAGATAGCCGATGCCTACATGGCGCAGCATTTCCTCAACTTCCGGACGGGGCATGTCATGGATTAACATCGTGACCTCCGTGAACGTGCGGGTATAATTCAATATAGCACATCCGGAAGTTTACGGCTCAGATTTTATTCTTCCTGACGGCGCGTGGAAGTGCGGTTTCGCTCATATGTCCTCTGAAGCGGGAAGGGCGGAAGCCATGCTTCACGGCGAATAGTCCATAATTCATAGGTTGGTACGAATTGGTTCGGCTCATCAAGTGAGCCCAGATTTATTTCAATTTCGTCATCTGATCGCCCGAAGACCGTAGAGCCGCATTGCGGGCAAAAATAGCGCTCCGCATAGCTGCGGGTATCACCGCTGACAGTGACAGCCTCCTGTGGGAATATTGCTGATGCATGGAAAAGAGCGCCGTGATGTTTGCGACAATCAAGGCAGTGGCAAATACCAACCCGATAGGGCTTTCCCGTAGCGGAAAACCGCAGATTTCCGCAAAGACACCCGCCTGTAAACGTCTCCATGGTTTTTCTCCTTTGGGGTAGGCAAGCTATTATTCCGTTTAAGCTCTGCAAAAAGCAAGAACAGGGGGGCTGAGAGGTGTGATTGTGGGTTTTTGTCAGGTATTTGTCGAGACTTGAAGAGGTCTCAAAGTGGAGCGCAAATATCTCTTGTGCTTCACTTCTGCCAGCCATATCTGATTGTTCTGCAACGTGATTGCAGTATGTTTGAGATAAAAGCGGGGTATCAGGATGACAGTTACTTTTTCGCCGGATGCCGGCGGGCGTAAGCCGGCTGTACACGGAACAGTTTATCAGTTCCGACTGGTATCACTCATGGTGCGAATGCATGGCATCGCATCCATAGGATCGCTTTTATATGCAAAAATTAGAGCAAAAGGCCTATCCGGCCGCTCAGGCCATTCTGGCTGAACTTTCTTCAATTCATGTCACTATCGCTTCCGTTCTGGACGGATCAATCGACGGGGAAGTCTGGGCGGACAGTCCGGTAAACCCTAAGCTTGTCATCGTCATCAATGGAGATGGGTATTTTCTGGCCGGAAATCCGGATATTTCGCAACAAACTGCGAATGATATCAGGGATATCATTCCGGATTGGGCTTATCTGTTTGCCGAGGAATGCTGGTTTCCGCATTTCACCAAAATCTGGGGCAATCAGTTTGTCGTGCCGCATCCCCGTATCCGTATGGGATATGTTGCAGGCAATGCGCTGCCGGAACCTTATCTGCCATCAGCAGAGTTTGAAATCGTTCCGATTAATCAGGAACTCTTTAGCCGCAATCCGGAAAACATTGAGTTGCTGGAGGAGAAGGTGGAAGGATGGGGTTCTGCGGATGCCTTCTTTGAAAATGCAGTCGGCTTCTGTGCTTTACATCAGGGAGTAATGGTAAGCCATTGCCTGACGGATAGTGTTTCTGGCACGCGCTGCGAAATTGGTGTGGACACAGATCCTGCTTTCCGGCGTATGGGGCTGGGACGCGCAGTGTCTTCTGCAACTCTTGCGGAATGCATCAGACGGGGCATTCACGGTATCGAATGGCACAGCCATGCCTCGAACAAAGGATCGCTGGCCATTGGTAAAGCTGTCGGACTGACAGAGCTTGATCATCATATGGCCTATAGTTGCAGCCTTCCTGCTGAAAATATAGGTGATTTGACCGATGAAACCTGTCTGAATCTTGCTTTGCATTTTGAAAAGGCAAGTCAGGAGATCAACTGGTGTCATTTCCACGCTGCCGGCGCGCGTGCGCTCTCAGGGGACAGGGAGAATGCGCTTAAGAATATCCGCCTGCTGATCGAGAGTGATTGGGAGGGAGAGGCTGAATGGCTTGAAAGATTCTGGGCGCTTCAGTCACTGAGCGGTGATCCGGATTTTCACGCTTTGCTCAGACGCAAACGCGAAACAGAAGCCAGCTAAAACCTGAAACTTTGACGCATCGAAAGATGCGTCAAAGCACCTGATTGGAGCCAGCAACGGGCATGGGGGCTGATGAGCCAGTGTGGAGGATGACTGTATAGGCCAGCGGGAGAAATCGTGCCAAATTACGGGCAGATGAAGAAGTAAAAGTCAGTTGCATTGCTTCAGTTGAAGCAAATCTATTGTTGCTGTAAAATGTATATATGAGAATGCATTTTTCGGGGGAAGACGATGCAACAAACTCAGGAACATCAGTACTTCAATATCCGGCCGTCTTTTATTGCACTCATATTGGCGAGTGCAATTGCCATTCTTATATTTTTTCATTCTGTTGTTATGGTGTGCTGGTATACCAAAGCCTGTGGGGTGGCGATGGACCCGATTAACCGCTTTGGCCATATGTTCGACCTCAACCGGGAAATGAACATACCAACCTGGTTTTCCGTGATCCAGCTATTTGTGACAGCTTGTAGCTTGGCGCTGGCCGCATGGGTTCAGCGATTACGATCACGCTCTGCAATCGCATGGTGGGGTTTGGCAGTGATATTCTTTTATATGTCGCTTGATGAGGCAACCGATATGCATGGTTTGTGGCGGATAGATGGTTATGTAGTTCCCGGTACAACACAGGCACTTTTTTCGTGGATCATTCCGGCTGTTTTTGTCGTGCTTATCATTGCTCTGATTTATGTCCGGTGGCTGATCACACTGCCACGACGCACAACAATATTGTTCTTTATAGCCGGTGCTGTTTTTGTGACCGGCGCCTTGATTTTCGAAGGGATCGGCGCTGTTCTGGCGGATGAAACCTTTTTCACCCCGTCCTATCTCATTGTTTCGACGATGGAAGAAACATTGGAGCTATTTGGCATTCTAATCATGCTTTATGCGGTGCTTGATTATCTTCAGGGACAGGGACTTAAAATTGCACTTGTGCCTGAGTCATCCAGCTGAAAATGCAGAGGTTTGATAACGGAAGTCCGTGTGTGAAACGGAGGTGATGTTCATCTATGCAGTAAGCCGGATTAAACAACATTTTATTCATGCGATTGATTTTTATAACGCAGCTGACAGGATTCGAACCTGTGACCTCTGCCTTCGGAGGGCGAATTTTATTCATTTTCAGTAGTTTGCTTAAATTTTATTTTTCTTACCAAGATGATGATTTTATTTGTTAATTTGACGACTTACGTGACTTTTTGTTTACCCCTGCATTCCCTTGTTTCCATTTTTGTGGTGAGTATTTGGTGAGTTAAACCACAAGGGCAGAGGTTAGAGTGTCAAAGCTAACGAAGACAATTGTTGATCGTGCCGAGCTTCGTGAAAAGCAATATACAATATGGGACAGCGACCTTAAAGGCTTCGGAGTCTTTATTCATCCCACTGGCACGAAAACCTACTTCGTTGACTATAGGGCGGCGGAGGGGAACCGAAGGCGTATGACCATCGGTCGCCATGGTTCTATCACTACTGAACAAGCGCGAAAGCTTGCCATTGAGACCATGGGCGGAATTGTCTTGCAGCGCGATGATCCGCTACTGGAAAGGCGAACCCGACGTGCTTCACTGACCGTGGCTGAGTTGTGCGATAATTACCTGATAGCCGCGCGAAAAGGCTTGATTATCGGAAGGTCCGGGAAAGCTAAAAAGAGCACCACCCTCGAAACTGATGAAGGACGGATAGAGAGACACATCAAGCCGCTGCTTGGAAGGAAGCTCGTAATAGATATGAAGCGACCGGATATCGCCAAATTCATTCGTGACGTGACGGCAGGCAAAACTGCGTTGAAAGAAAAATCAACGAAATTAAGGGGCATAACTTTAGTGGCTGGTGGCGCGGGTACGGCAACCCGAACTACAGGATTGTTGGGCGGCATTCTTTCATATGCTGTTTCTGAAGGGATAATAGAAAGTAATCCGGCTCATGGCGTTTCTAAACCGGCGTATAAAAAACGTGACAGGCGCTTGAACGCTGCAGAATTCCGCTCATTAGGTGCAGTACTGCAGAAACACGATCATGAGCCATGGCAAGCGATAGTTGGGATTAAGCTTCTGGCGCTCACTGGTTGTCGTCTCGGTGAGATAGTCAAACTGAAATGGGAAGAGGTTGATCTTGAAGGACAGGCACTCAGGCTAGGCGATAGTAAAACCGGAGCATCTATACGCCCAATTGGTAAGCCAGTTGTGGAGCTGCTAAAAACAATTCAAGCAGACCGACCGACTGGCTTTGTTTTATACGGCGTGCGTAATCATGAGATTTCTTACGGAGCGCTGGATAGTGCCGTGGATCGTCTAGTAAAAACTGCTGGATTGGAAGGGGTGACAGCGCACACTTTGCGACACAGCTTTGCATCCGTGGCAGCAGATCTAAATTATTCCGACAGCACAATTGGTTCCATCATTGGCCATGCAGGCAATACCGTTACCAGCCGATATACGCATCGCCTGGATAGTGTTCTCATTGCTGCAGCTGATAAGATATCAGAAGAAATAATAAAGCAGATGGATAAGGGCAATTAATACCCTCGTTCTGATGTCGAGCTTACAGGTTTTGAAAGCTTAGCTTCCGCCCATGCGTCCAGATCATCTCGGTGATACAAAGGAATTCGACCAGCATATTGCATGGCAGGACCACCGCCGATCGTAGCAAGCTTGTTAAGTGTTGATACGGCAACGTCAATACCGTGTTTGCTGGCTAGATATTCTGGTACATCTTTTCGGCGAAGGCGTGGACGGTTTAAGCGATCAATTTGCATTATGTCCTCCTACCTGCGATTTTAACGCCATGGTCACTGTAACCAGCTCGTGGTTTCGCGTCCGCAGGAACGAAATTATTCCGTCATCATCTGCATGTCTTTTGGCTTCGCTCGATCTGGCTTCAATGATTTGAAATTGATCGCCAACTTCCAGCTGAGTCACTGCTGCATTTATTGCCGCTTCGCGTGTTGGTTCATCACAGGCCAGATCATAAGCAAACTCGTCTACCTCTCCGGCGTACCAGCTCCAAGGTGTCATGCATCACCTCCTTGCGCCAAGGATGCGCGGCCTGCTGGTGTGATTTCCCATACCTTCATGACAACATATGAAGTATGATCTGTTTGTTTAATCAGCCCCTTAACTTCAAGGCGACGACAAGCACGTAGAACTTGCGCTGTACTCAGCGTTTTGCGTCCATTGCGGATAAGGCCATTTCGTATGACGTAAGTCGCTTTATGCGACCATTCGTCAAGGTTAGCTAACACATCAGCGTCTAACTTTTTCCGTTCGGTCAGCTGCATTTGCCTGCCTCCTCAAAGGGTTTACCGCCAGACCATGTGTCTGGATGATCGATAGTCATTGTGTGGCCACAGCATTTTGGCCAGCCGAAGCGAAGCGTTTCTGCTGCGACTACCTTCTGCGTCGATCTGCATTTTCGGCACCAAACCTGACCGCGCTTCAATGATGGGTGTGAATTTGCGATGATCTCATGAAGGGTCATTTGCCTGCCTCCGGTGTCGGGGCGGCGGGGAGTGGCATCCAGTGTGTGGCGCGATGAATAATTTTCCCAGTGCTATTGGAGCAGATGTGGCCGCTAGGAGTTTTATAACAGACGGATGATCCATGCCCTGTGATGTAGGTTAGAAAGGTTTGACTGCCATTACTTACAGGCGCACTCTTAATGTCTCTCCACTGCTCTCCCTGTGCTGGTTCGGCATGGGTAAGGGCGCGGATGGCGGCGGCTCCAAACTTCAATCCGCTCTCTTGCCCTTTCTCAAACGCCTTCCAATCCGCCAATCCAGCGCAGTCAGCGACGTGATAGGAAAGCACAGCATTCTCAACGACCTCTGCGCACTCTTCCCGCACCGCCGCCACGTCAACGGGCTTGGTTAAGGCTTCTATTTCACAAGCCATTTTATCAAGCCTGTCCCAAACATCATTATCCAGGATGCTTTGTTCTGGATCGTGACCATAGATAATCTGCTCAAGGTCAGTGCTTGTTTGGTTGATAATCAGATTTCGTGCTGTATTAGCGTGACGTTCCTCTTTCGTAGGCGCGTCAACGGGCTTGGTGACTACGCATGAGAGTATGCGGCGCTCAAAGTCAGCTTGTGCGGCGGCTTTGGCTTTCTGTTGGTCAGCAAAGTTCCTGCGCCCATCATCGTCTGCAATGGCTTTATTGTTTCTGCGTAATGACCACCCGCCATCATGTGCATGTTCGATACGGTAAACACCGACTTCCGTGAAAACCTCAGGAGTGCCGTAACTGGTTTCACTCCAATCCAGCTTCTTCACCTCTACAGCACAAGGCGCAGAGAGGTGAGGAAGGGCGGCAGCGAGGGAGGCTTTTATGTTTTCATCATAGCTGCGTTTTGGAGAATTCTCGTGGAACTCCTGCTTGAATGCCTGCACAGCCTCATCCGGTATAAACGCTGTGGTGTGAGTAGCTGACATTACATGCGCTCCTGTGGCTGCGCAGGCTCATAAAGTGAGCGGCGGTGCTGAACGATTTTGGTGAGTGGAGGCTTGGGAGATTTGCGACCGGAGAGGGCAGACTTTGGCCTTACCGCACCGCTGGACTTGTCACGCTGCCGGTCAGATTTTCTGACTTGTCGAATATCGTCTGCCGTCTTTTCAACATGACAGACACGGCAGAGCAGGCGGCCATTGGCCACTATTGCCTCGCCGCCGAGAGCGCAAGGCAGAATGTGATCCACTTCGCCTTCGCCGGTTTTGAGCATGGCGGAGCATTTTTCACATTTGCCGTTTGCACGGGCGATGATCTTTGCCTTGTCCTTGCGGGTGAACTCCATACGAGCCATCAGCGCCCCCAATCCAGAGAGCCATTGCGGTAAGGAATGCCGCGCTCAATGGCGACGATTACAGCTGTTGTTCTGAGCAATTCACGCTCAAGATGGCTGTATCGTTTCTTATCCTTCTTGGCTTTGGCTATAGTGGCCTTGAGAGTTTCAGCGGTGGCGCGAAGCTCTGGCAGTGGATCGTCGTGAAAACCGAGAAGCTTGCGCAGTTTTGAAATGAGGAACTGAATAATCATGCTGCCTCCATAAGGTAGCCTTGGCGGCGTGTGTCGGTGAGGGGAATGTTGTGATCTGCGCACCAAGCAAGCGCGTATTCGAGCAAGGATGCAGCGCGTTTAACCGACATACGGGCTGTGCTTTCGCGGATATTTACGAATTCACCTTCAAGCCCCGGCACAAATTCGACTTCGCCTTGCGTTGCTTTTGTGTGACCGGAAACGAGCAGAACTTTCCATTCTTCCGATTTTCGTGGTTTACCAGCCCATTCAAAACCAGACTTCGCAATGTCAGAACAAATTGAATGAAAGAAATCATTCTGCCCTCCGCTTCTGGTTGGTGGTGCGAATGTCGCTGTATGCCCGTCGGGCAGAGCCATAAGTGCTCGGATTGCATTCTGTCGAACCTGCGGATTTACGATGGTGTAACGCTGCTTTTCCATGGGGTGCCTCAGAACGGAATGTCATCATTGAGGTTATTGTCAAAACCACCGCCAAATCCGCCAAATTGCTGGCTGTAGGACTGTTCGGACTGGCGTGATTGGTTTTGCTCTTGGCCTTCGCCTCGACTGTCGAGCATCTGCAATTCGCCGCGGAACTTTTGCAGTACAATCTCGGTCGTGTAGCGGTCGTTGCCCTGTTGATCTTGCCAACGGCGGGTTTGCAGCTGGCCTTCGATATAAACCTTGGCGCCTTTTTTCAGGTACTGTTCTGCAACTTTGGCGAGGTTTTCATTGAAGATTACAACGCTGTGCCATTCGGTCTTATCCTTACGCTCACCGCTCTGACGGTCGCGCCAGCTTTCCGATGTTGCGATACGCAGGTTTGTAACCGGCTCATCGGATTGCAGGCGGCGGATTTCAGGATCAGAGCCGAGATTTCCGACAAGTATGACTTTATTGACTGAACCAGTCATTATCCTTGTTCTCCGAATGCCTGAGCGTAAGTTTCAAATTCATTGGCAAGTGCATCCATCCATGCGCGGGGCCAGCGCTCACCGGTTGCTCGGTTACGATAATGTTGTTTGATGGCTTCAAGCCGGACGAGTGACTGGCAATCAGCCATATCGGCGCGAACGTCTTTAATCAGGCGGCTCCATGCATCATCACCATTCTCGTCAGCACGTTTCAGCGCGGCGCTGGATTTGCTCGGTGCGGAGGGACGCTGATCGTGATTGACGATTTCACCGGTTGCTGATCCATCATCATCTTCGCCACCGACGCGGATATTGAGCAGGGCACAAGCCGCATAGCGCTTGCCATAGCTGACCGAGGAGCCAACCGCCTGCACAGCGTTCTTGCTGCCGCTTTTATCGGTTGGCAGCTTCAAGTCGGTGCTGTCATCGTGGCCTTCTTCATGGTGAAGAATGGCGGTAACGGTAATCGCGTCCTGCTCGACTTTGGTTTTGAATGACAGGGCAAAGCCATGCTTGGCAAGTACCGGCTGAATGCCGCCCTGAATATCTTCCCAAAGGCCATAAGCGCCGTTGTTGCTTTTGCCGTTCTTCTCAATAGCTGGCAGATCGGGCTGCATACGAGCAAAGGCCGCATTGAAGGCTGCTTTTGCATTGCGCTCGATAACGCGCTCCTGCATCTGCAAAAGACGCTCCATCTTGTCGATATCGACATTCGGGTTCATGGCAGCGCGTTCAATCACCTGAATGATGGCCGCGACTTCGTTCTGTTGAACCGGCTGGAGTTCTGTTGTTTGTTCAATAATTGCGGGTGCGGCGCTCATGAAAATGCTCCGATATAAGTGAGTAAAACAGCCACAAAGATTGACATTGAGGCGAGGGCGCAGAGGTCTTGAATAAAGCCAGTCATGCGGCTACTCTCAGGGTAGGCTCTGCATTTTTTTCAACACGACAACCAAGCTCGTGCGCGATCTTGCGCAGTTCTTCCATTGCGTTATCGCCGGAAACTTTCGCCATGATTGCATTGCCTGAATGTTCATAGGCATGAGCCATTGCGGCTTCTTGAGTGAGTGCAGCGGCCAGTAGGGAGATGCGGTAATGATTGACCATCACGCAGCCCTCGGGAATTGGACTTCTTCATCTTCAATGAGACGTGTCAGGAGGTCATCGTCGCGCTCTGCTTTGTCCGCGATCATATGAACGAGAAACTGCGATGCGCTCTCGCCTTTGGACAGGTTTTCACCGTCAACATAGACCGCGTTCACTTCAAGAACCGGATCGCCGTTATCCCAGATCAGGGATACATCGACTTCACATTCAAAATCCTGAAACAGTGTAATGCCGAGAGCTTTATCGCTCAGATCAGTGCAAAACGGGTATCGCATGTTTCTCTCCATCGGTTAGCGGATCGGCGGGTGCTTCTTCGCGCTGTTGATGGTAGCAAAATACCAACTTGGTATATTATGTCAATACCGATTTGGTATTTATTTTGGTATAAAATACCATTGAGAATTGACCCACGCCACGGCCATGCTAGAATCAGGGCAGCAAAAAGCCCGCACGTGGCGGGCTGGGAAGTCGTGATGTAGGGACAATCTATTCGTGCTATAATAGCTCCTTAAACAGAGAAGGAGGCACGACATGAAAATCAGAGACATGAATGCGGCTGAGATTTCAACAATGCTGGATGCTATTAATATTGGTTACCTTGCATGCGCTCTATCTAATGTCCCATATGTGGTTCCTCTCAGGTTTGTCCATAATGGCGGGTATCTTTATGCTTTGACCACGATAGGACGAAAGTTAGACATCATGCAGATAAACGATAATGTCTGCGTAAGCTTCACTGAAATAAAAGCGGTTAACGATTGGAAGAGTTTAGTAGTCGTGGGGAAATTTGAAGATATCCTAAAATCTATAGATGGGGATAGTCTTCATATGTTCGCACACAGGCTATTATCCCGAACACCTGAGTGGTGGGAGCCTGCATACACACGAACCGTTCTACGTGGAAAAGAGCGGCCACTGGTGCCTGTTTATTTTAGGGTTTCAATTTTGCAGGCAACAGGACATGCAACTGTAAATTAGGCATAGCACAAAGCCTCGGAGTTACCCGAGGCTTAGCGTTGTGGGGTAGGCGTTGTAGGCTACGCAGCTCAATCTAGCCATCTCACAGTGTCCCCCCTCTGAGCGCGAAAAGACGAGAGTGCGTAACCTAATTCAACTTTAGTATGATTATGACGGAGAGTCGAGAAATAATCACAAGCTCGTGATTTGGTCATATGATTGCTATCAGAAGCTGCCTTAGAAGATATCTTTAGAGCGAGCGCAACGCTTCAGAATAACGTCTCAAAAAAAGCCCCAGCAAAGGCTGAGGCTTGAGGGTGATACTCTTGGATAGAGCAAGGCAGTGAAATGGTAGTATATCAGATTGTGCTAGTCTAGCTAATATTCTATAGATTGAGCAAATGAACGGCGCGTTTTTAATTATCATTATCTGGCATGTTCAGTTGTGTTCTCAACATCTCTATCGCCATATCTGATACGCGCTTGAATTCTGGTTCAGGGCTTTGGTCAATCTCAAGCAGTGTTAGAGCTTCTTTATAAATTTCCTCAATTTCGGTGTCGTTAAATAGACCCTTGCGACGCAAGGCGGATACCAAGGCTCCAATTATAGCGGCCGATACAAGTTGGCTTGCTGTTACGCCATCTATGCGCAGTTCAGTCCTCATAGTCTCCTCCATCAAGGATATAATCCCCGGCATCATACGCTCATTTGTATGCGATGAAACCCCGCTCCATCACATCTAGTGCGTCCTTAACCATCCGTTAAAAATCTGTTCGTTTGCGTTAAATCGTTCTTGATATGTTCACTACATATGGTCAAGATAAAGCTGAATCAGTCGCTAGGAGTTTGCTTAATGGCTGAACTGTATGTGGTACAGAGTTTTAATCAGGCTAAAGGCTGCTACTCGCCGGATGCTCATATTAGTGCACTTGAGAGTTGTAATTTAAATCGATTTTTAACTAATAATTTACCATTATTGCCTCTAAAAATTTTAGTATAGTTATTAGGGCTTTCATCTAAGTCGTTGATTATAAATTTATATTATAATTCTAAATGCATAAGGTGTTTCTTGGGTGTCTTGTGTTGTATTTTTGCTATATTGAATAGATGTATTTTGACGTATTCTGAATTCACTTAAATAAACAGGGGTGAATTATGAAACGTATATTATTAGCTTCTACCGTTCTTTTTGCTGCAAGCTCAGCCTATGCTGCTGATGCAGTTGTGTATTCGGAGCCAGCGCCAGTTGTCGCTGACACCTTTTCATGGACTGGCGGATACATTGGTCTGAACGCCGGTTATGCTGGAGGAAAATTTAAGCACCCATTCGCTGCACAATATTACGACGCAGGCGATTGGTTTGATATCGTATCCGGCTCAGCAAAAATCACATCGAGCGGTTTTATTGGTGGTGTACAAGCCGGTTATAACTGGCAGTTTGACCAGACAGTTGTTGGTCTCGAAACAGACTTTCAGGCTTCTGGCCTGAAGGGCGAAGTTTCTGGCAGCCTTACCGATGGCTTTGACGTTATTGGAGCTGAACTGGGCACCAAAGTTAAATGGTTCGGTACAACTCGTGTTCGTCTTGGTTATCTGCCAACAGAACGCTTCATGATTTACGCAACTGGTGGTGTGGCTTACGGAAAAGTTGAAACCTACGGATCCGTTAATTTTGATGGTGACGTGATTGGTTTCTCCAATTCCAAATCGCGTGTAGGATACACTGTTGGTGCTGGCGCTGAATACGCTATCAACGATAACTGGACAGTAAAAAGCGAATACCTCTACACTGACCTAGGCAAAATGAAATTCAGCCTTGGTGACGAGGACGAACGCATAAACGTTACAACAAAATCGCCATTCCATACTGTTCGTATTGGTGTGAATTATAAGTTTTAATTTATACCCACTTATGAAGAAAGCCACCCACATCGGGTGGCTTTTTTTATGTCTATCTAAAGCATTGGTGGCAATTATTTCGTATTTAAAACTGAAATTCGTTCTTGCTATGTTCTAATTTTCTGGAATGATAGGCGTTTGTGGGAACGGAGATTCTGATGCTTTCACAGCGTAGCGTACCTGATGGAATTGCAGCAAACCCAACAGATGACGATGTACAAATTGCACAACGGCAAATTCAATCGGTCGAAGATCAAGCAGCAGCATTAACGCAGGCTATGCAGAGAATGCACGGCGGCGAATGGAGATACTTTATTGATCCAATTGCGAAGAATCTATTCGTAACTCAGTTTTCGCCTGCAGGCGCGGTGAGAAAGCGAAGATAAGATAGAGCCTGGGCTTTTTGCTGATCATTGAGGCGAGATACAATTGCCATGATGTCAGAGTCCAGATCATCACCCTTTGGAAAGAGTAGGGCTTCCGCTGTTGTGTTCAAGTGCGGGGCAAGACGCTCTGCCCATTGCTTGGTTAGAGTCCTATCGCCATCTTCAAGGCGCTTTATTTGCGGCTGAGATGTTCCTGCAAGGGCGCCTAACTCTTTTTGAGTAAGGCCTATTTTTTCGCGCAAGCGCTTCAATTGTGACATGCGGACATTGTACGGGAAATACAAACGGTCATCAAAAACCATATTGGTATTTTTCTCTTGATTATAGATACCAATTTGGTATTGTTGCTTCATGTTGAAGCTCAAACAGTATCTTGAAAAACATAAGATCACCCATGCCGCCTTTGCTGAAAAGGTAGGCGTTTCGCAGGCGACGGTTAATCGTTATGTGAGTGGTGACCGCTCCCCGTCAAAAAGAACAATCCTCAGGATTAAAGAAGCGACTAAAGGCTTCGTGAAAGAGCGGGATTGGTTCATACAAATGGATCGCGCAGCATGAGCCACGCGACCCCATCAATCAGTTTCATATCACCGGTTACTCCTCCCACCGGTGAGGCCGAGGCGGTTTTCCTCCCCCGTTTGATCGTCTCGGCCATTAATTCCCGTCCTTTGGCGGTGTATCTGCGCATGTCTGTTTTTATTCAGTATGCGCAGCGCAATCTTTCCCACTGGCTCCATGCACTCACTCTCTCACTGGTTTCATCCTTCGCAAGTTGGAACCTAAAGGAGAATTTAGTGCATGAGCTACCGAGAAACTCAGTCATTGGTGCACAAATTGATGAGTAGCGCACAGTTAGCGAGTTCATACGTGAACAAGATGATTGAACGTGAAAGCCGTGGTTGGGGCGATACCACGAATGCCATGAAGCGGCTTAATCGTCGTTATGGCCTGTCGTTCTGGACATTGAATAATCTGCGAATTGGCAGGTCAAAGACCGTGGATGCCGGATTATTCCGGCTGATCAAATCCGCTTATCTCGATGTTTGTGAACGACAAATCGCCAACCTCCAGCATGAATTAACACTAGAGAAAATGGGGACGCCCAATGCTCCTATGGAGGATTTTGAACGCGAGGCTGCGGAGCTTCTGGCGAAGGTTCGTGAAGCGAAGAAAGCAGCAGAATAACAGACATCTGTAAATCAATAAGAGGCGGCAGGAATGAAACAGGAAGTGAAAATACCTCATCATGCAAAACCAGTTCTTTCTCGCCTTCGTCAGGGGGGGGCACTTGTCCGGCAATCCTCTACGTCAGAGGAGGCAACGATGAAAGGTAATGGCTTCATCTACTTCACACACCCTGACGGCAAGAAAGTTGGGTTTTCGTCTGCGCTTTGGCTCATCGCTAATCACATGGTTTTGCCATCCGGTGACGACCTATTCGGCGGCACTCAAACCTATCGGGTGCCGCATGTCGGCCACTCTTAATCTGCGCACTATGCGCACAATTGCCGAGGGACAAGTCAATTCCCTCAAAGATTTCATATCGCTTCACCGGATCAAGAAAACGCGCGGTGAAGCTTGGTTCATTCAGCAGGAAGAGATTTTACAGCATCGCCGTCAGGTTGTGACGTTGATTGATGCCGAAATCTCCCGCCGCCAAGAGCGCGAAAGTGAGGCAGCATGAAGCCAGTACTTATGTCAGTCACAACAGATGAACTTATCCTCTGGCAGGCTTATGTCGATGCCAAGGCCAAGGCTGATAGCACAGGCGCATTTTTAGATGCGATTGAGGCTAAACGCTGCCTGAAAGCTTTCTACTGCTATGAATGCCCAATCATTCAGAAAAACTTGGGTGCGATATGACCATTGCACTCAACCAAGCTGATTTTGTTATTGAAATTGAACAAGAGGTTCTTGGTTCGCTGATGCTTGGTGGCTTTAGCCGTGTAGCATCTATGCTGGAAGCCAGACACTTCATTGAGCCTGTACACCAGCATATCTATCAGGCAATTGCTTCGGCACATGAGCGGTTTAATTCTGCTCGACCTGATATTCTGGTCAAGTTGTTACCTCAAGCTGTAACAGAAGCGCACGAACAGTCTACAGGGCAGGGTATATCGCATTATCTGGCTCGCCTTGCGACATCGTCAGTGCTTGGCTCTGCCAATATCGAGAAGAGTGCTAAACAGGTTATTGAGCAATCAGCACGGCTGGCGCTGGCGGATCAGGCCGAAAGCTTGAGTGCAGCTGCACGTGATCCGAACTCCAACCCCGCTGAGCTTGTTACTAAGGCTGGCGTGATCTTTGATGATATCGTTTCTGATTTACGCCGTGGCTCTAAACGTAAGTCTCAGGTGTCTGTATCTCACGCAGCATCAAACGCAATCATTGCAGCTGAAATAGCTATGGCGACCGGCACAGGTATTACCGGCCTGTCGTGGGGGCTATCGGATATCAATCATGTGACCGGCGGAATTCATAAGCGCGATCTGACGCTGATTGGTGCGCGTCCATCCATGGGTAAAACTTCCGTTGCAATGTCTGTTGCTTGCAAACTTGCCAAGCAGGGACATGGCGTTGGTTTTATTTCCCTCGAAATGGATGCTGAGAAGTTGGCGGCCAGAGCCGTGTCGGATCTGGCCTATGACGATAATATTCGCATTCCTTACCAGGATTTAGTCACAGGTCGATTGTCTCAGCCAGACCTTTACGCATTGAAGCGCGTTCAGAAAGAAATGGACGGCCTGCCGTTGCTCATTGAAGAGCAGTCCGGCCTTTCTATTTCGGATATCCGCGTCAAACTTGAAGTGATGCTGGAAGCCTCTGAAAAGGCTGGTCACGCTCTTGATTGCCTTATGATCGACCATCTGGGGTTGATCCGCGCCAGTAATCGCTATTCCGGCAACCGTACAAATGAAATTGCGGAAATGACCGGTGCACTCAAGTCTATGGCGCGTGAGTACGATATTTCTGTTGTGCTTCTTTCACAGCTTAATCGTGCTGTGGAGCAACAAGCCGACAAACGCCCTCAGCTGTCTGCTCTGCGTGATAGCGGAGCCATCGAGCAAGATGCCGACACAATCATCTTTCTTTACCGCGAGGCTTACTACCTTGAGCGTGAAAAGCACGATGATATGGATAAGGAAATTGCCCGTCAGGACAGGCTGGCAGAAGTCAAAAACAAGCTTGAATTCCACATTGCAAAGCAGCGCAACGGACCGGTCACACAGGTTGATCTGTTCATTGATGTCGCTTGTTCTGCTGTCAGAAACGCAGCGAGGTATGAAGCATGAATGGCCTCCCATATTACAAGGCATATCCACGTGACTTTATCGAGGGCACCATAGGAATGGACTTCGAAACGAAGGCTGCTTATCGGCTCGTCCTTGATCTCATTTACATGCAGGGCGGCAACCTCCCTGATGATGCACGTTACATTTCCGGTCTGCTTGGATGCACGGTTCGGAAGTGGAATTCATTGCGCGGATCGCTTGTTGCTATGGGCAAAATTATCGTGAGCGGCGAGTTTCTGACAAATGAACGAGCAATTATCGAGCTCGAAACTCTGAGAAAACTTCAAGATAAACAGGCTGAAAATCGTTCTCGTCCTAATAAAATCAAAGGCTTAAAATCACCACCGTTTGACCAATCAGAACCAGAACCAAAAGAAGCTAAAGCTTCTAACGCGCATGTGCGCGAGGCTGCTGCTGATCTTCCTCAAAAGCAAAATCTTGACCTCAGGGATTTAACGAAAAAGCTGACGGAAGCGGTGGACGGTAAAATCCAACCGCACGGTTCACTGGTTGTCGGAACTATCTTGGAGCTGATCAACAATGGCGTTGATCTGGAAGCGGATATTCTACCGACAATCCGCGCTGTTGCGTCCCGAATGTCTAAACCAGCCAATTCATGGGCATATTTCGTCGGTGCGATCCGTGATGCTTACAACAACCGTATCAAAGCCGGTGAAGGGTTGGCGAAGCCTGCGACCGTGACAAAGATTGATGTTTTCGCGCTGCCGCAGGCTGAACAGGAGCGCAAACTCGAGTTTTTCCTTGAGCAAGCAAGGCTGCATCGCCGCTGGAACCCTCTGCTTGGCGCTCTGCCATGGCAGGATGGTTGCCGCATTCCTGAGCATCTTCTCAAGCCGAACGATGGCAAGGGCTGGCAGATCATCGGAGTGGCGGCATGACGGCACTCGATATGTTCCGCATGGGGAAAGATACGTTGGAAATCGCGGCAGCTATGGGCAGGCCAGAGGCTGAAATTGAACAACTGATCCACCTTGAGCGAACCGCGCAGATCAATAATTTCAAACGCATGAGGCAGGCAGGGAAATGAAAACAGAAGTGGACTTTGGATGCCGTGGTTCCAGTGTTGAAGACGTGAGTATCTATCGCGGGATGAACCCTAAATTTGTTCAGCGGGTATGGAAAAAGCGTCGATCTAAACAGCGTGAACATAAAACGCAGACGCATAACAGCACCATCCCTGACGTTTTAATATCAGCTGCGTTACTTGTTTCCATGCAGTTCGAGACATTTGAGGAATTGCGGATGATGGCCGCTGATCTGTTCAATGTCCCAAAGGAAACTTTGGATGAGAAAAACAGAACTGTTCGTGTTGTTCGAGCTAAACATGCTGCCATTTGTGCAGCAAAAATCCATTGGCCAGACATTTCGCTATCTGCCCTTGGGCGAGAGTTTTTCGTGGATCACACAAGTGCGCTCCACGCGCTGCGGAAATACGGAATTTATACCAGTCAATCACAAACGAAATCAGCAGCATAAGGATTAAGCCATGAGTGACGATATTACCGGTGATAGCGCCCAGACCATTGCAGTTGGCCAGCTTCGTGCCTTTATCGAGCGCATTGAACGATTGGAAGAAGAAAAGAGCACGATCAGTGAGGACATCAAGGAAGTGTTCGCGGAGCTCAAAGGCTCAGGCTTTGACACCAAGGCTGTTCGCGCAATCATCCGGGCTCGTAAGAAGGAAGCGCATGAGCGTCAGGAAGAAGAAGCGATGATCCAGCTTTATATGGACGCATTGGGAATGAGTTAACGCTGCAGACGTGTGCAGTCATTCTCTTTCGTACGGCTCTTCGTAAATCCAGGGCGCTGAGTTTAGAGGTGCATAACTATGTAGCCAATTGAGAGTTTCAGCATATCGTTCAGCCTCGACCTCAATTAATGCACCATACTTGACGCCACCAACAAAAGCCTCCTCACCAGTCAGGAAATCCATGACGATCCAGTCGTCACCTGACAAATGCCACTTCATAAAACGCTGCGTACGCACTCGTTTACCCCTCAGATGATGTGGCAATGAGTTTCAATATTAGCAGTAGTTTATAGAGTTACAATAGATATTCAGCGCAGGGAAATACATATGGCGGCACCATCAAAAGAACAGCGAAAAGCAATCTCTCGCGGCGAGGTGGGAACCCTCAAATCCGATATTCGGGTGCATCGCGTTCCGAACCCGTTTTATTCACCGGATCATTCGGGCGAGAGCTGGAACCCGCCGAAGATCAAAGCCTATGTGAATATCAAGGAGAGTGCGGTTGGCACACTCTATTCACGCGGCCATATCAATGATGCACAATGGGCGGCTGCCGGTCGGTTTCGTCAATATTGGGAGCGGTCAGGTGCTAAAGGCACAATTGCCATAGACTATGGCCGTGAGCAAGTGGACGGCGGCAAGGGCATTGACCCATTACCGGACAGCATGATTGATGCGGTACAGAGGTTGAATGAATGCAAGCCTGTGCTTGGCCGCAAAGCCTTTGACCTGATGATCAAGGTCGTCGGGCAGGGCATGGAGATAAAGGATATGGCAGAGAGCCAGCGCGACAGGAAGACAATCGGCGATTACATCAAAGATGGTCTGGACGAGCTGGCTGTGCATTGGGGGTATAAAACACAATAGGCTGTTGCCCGTGTACGCGGAATATACTATATTTTGTATTGTGGTGATTTGCGTTTAACGCGAAATCCGATTTGAGAGGCAGCTTAAAGGCTGCCTTTTTTATTGGCGACTACGCACTCAAACCGTAGCTATCTGTGGCCCCCCAGCAAGACAGTAGATGAGCGCGTAGTCGAGAGCATCTCTTATTACTTTTGATTATTAAGTCCAGCTAATTTATTTAGCACATATCTTCCCCGCCCAACCCGCATGTAGAGTGCAGACTCCTCTTTACAATTTTCAGCACAATTCGCTGCGAGATAGGAATAATAACGAGGGAAACCCCAACCTGGGCATATTCGGCGCACGTCATGTGCTGAGAATGGTTCCTCCAGTGTACGATCGACCACCACCGCATCAACAATAAGTTTGTGAATCTTGTCCCTCATAGATCACCCCCATGTTACTGACTGTAAGATTAGGTGACGATCTTAAGATAAGCAACTACTGTTAGATGGTTTAGCTAATCCGCCTTCGCCTAAAGGTAGAGCAGCGCACTTTGAATGCGCCGGTCGTGGTTCGATCCCATGAGGCGGAACCAGATTTTATGATATTCAGTGGTCGTTTTTGCTATTCAATTAAATAAACAATTGAAAAAATTGCGTTTAATATAATTAATGCTGTGGTTATATATATTGATTTTGTTGTTATTGAGCTGCTGCGCTGCAATGATCTTTGGCATTCATCTTCTATAGGATGTGGAGTTGAATGATTTGTTTGATTTTCATTATTTGAATGATGCATAATCAACCTTCCAAAGTAATAAAAATTACCCCGTGAATTTATATATTACTAATATAACCTTCTTAAGTAAATATGTATGAAATTCTTGGTGCCCCGCTTAGTGCGGGGTTTTTTATTGTCCAAACTTGGAGAGTGTGAATGACCTTTCTCGAATTCACCTTTCAATCATTCTGGCACTTTAGCGGCATGCTAATTCACATGTGGACGGCACTCGCTGGCATTGCATGGATTGCAGCCGCAGCAAGGGGTAAGTGATGGCAGTTAAATACACGCGTAACAATCGTGACATCGAAGTCGGATTTTCAGGGTGGCATGCCACGTTGATGATCTGCGTTGTATTCATCCTCGGTATTGCTTTTGGCTGGAGCCTATAAGGTGAACGCATGAGCATCCCACCAGATCGCGTTAAACAGATAGCTGATAAGGCAGAGGCAAGAGCCGGGCAGCAAGCAAAGATTGGCCGCCCCTCCGATTATACTGAAGCAATGGCAAGCCATATCTGTGCTGAGATGTCAGCAGGTCGTTCGTTACGCTCAATCTGCGAAGATACCGACATGCCAGATCGGGTTACTGTGTTCCGTTGGCTTGCCCGCCATAAGGAGTTTCGCAACCAATACGCGCGAGCACAAGAAGATCGCGCCTCTGCAATGGCTGAGGATATTCTTGATATCGCTGATGATGAAGAATGCCCTGACGTTCAGAAAGCCAAACTCCGCATCGATACGCGCAAATGGCTTATGTCAAAGATGGCACCTAAGCGATACGGGGATAAGCAACAGATGCAGTTAACCGGCGCAGAAGGGGAGGATGGCACTCCTACCGCTATCCAAGTGACAATTGTCGATCCTAAACGTTGATGTATCCCGTGCGCTGGCACCATTGCTGCAGCCTTCACGCTACAAAGCAGCCAGAGGTGGGCGCGGCGGTGCTAAGTCTCACTTCTATGCTGAGCGTATTATTTTAAGGTGCTTTGAAAGAAAGACGCGTGTTGCTTGTATCCGTGAGGTGCAGGCCACTATGAAGGATTCTGTCAGAGAGCTTTTAATCCAGAAGATACAAAAATTCAGGCTGGGTAAACATTTTGAAGTTCTGGAGACTGAAATACGGGGGCCGCATGGCTCCCTTATCGTTTTCAAGGGCATGCAGTCCTACAATGCGGAAAACATCAAATCTCTGGAAGATTTTGATATCGCATGGGTAGAGGAGGCGCAGACCTTCTCAGAGAAATCATTGCGCTTGCTTCGCCCGACAATCCGTAAGGAAGGTTCGGAGATATGGTTCTCTTGGAATACCCGTTATGAGACCGACGCGGTTGATAAGTTTTTCTTTGGTGGCAACCGTCCTGATAATGCCATTGTCATTGAAGTGAACTGGTATGATAACCCGTGGCTCCCGCAGGTATTGCTTGAAGAAAAAGACCTTGATTATGCATCAGACCCTGAAATGGCTGAGCATGTTTGGGGTGGTGGCTATGAGCGCATAAGTGCAGGGGCATATTTTGCAAAGCACATAGTGGCTTTGGAACGTGACGGGAGAGTGGGATATTTCCCGCATATCCCTACGCTGCCTGTCTATACCTCATGGGATTTGGGCGTTGATGATTATACATCGATCTGGTTTTTCCAGATCCGATACATCGATGAAATGCCCCGTGTGAGGGTAATCGATTTTTATGAATCGTCTGACATTGGTGCGGATGCGATTATTCCCTCCGCAATGCCTGAATATACCGGTGATTTGCAGTGTCGCATTGAAGCAATGCTGGAGCTGGATCGTGAAAAGCCGTTCCAATATCAGCAGCATTTCTTTCCCCACGATATTGGCAATCGTGAATGGGGTGCCGGTGCGAAATCCCGTATCCAGATCGTAAACAGCCTTGGGATACCATTGCGACAGATCAGGCGCGGGGTTGCCCAGAACCCAGAGGAACGCATCAGCGCCGTTCGTGCGTTGCTTCCTATGTGTGAGTTCCACATGTCTAAGCGGGTTATGCTCGGCCTTACTCACCTTCGCAGATACGCAAAGAAGGTGAACGAAAAGCTCGGGATTTATCTCGGCCCCAACCACAATGAACACAGCCATGCGGCTGAGGCTTTTGGTGAGTTTGCCGCAAACTGCGGAATTAAGCCTCCAGAGCCTAAAGTAGAGAAGCCAAAGCAAATCGAACCGAGCGCAACACAGTGGCAAATTCCGCCGGTCACTGAGGCCAGATCAGACCGGATCAGGATTTAAGGATTACCGATGATTGACGAGTCCGAACTGCGCCCTGATGGGGCGGCAGACGATGAAGCATTGCCGGATGCAGAAGATGCGACTGCGTGGCTGCAAGTTATCACTCAGGCTGAAAAGGTCTTTGAACCCTATCAGGATAAAGCTGATAAAATTGACGAGCTTTATGGCGACCTAGAGAAGCTGGGCAATGTCAAGCGTGACCGAGATTTTCAGTTGTTCTGGGCGAATATTCAGGTGCTTGCACCGTCGATTTATGCGCGGCCTCCTGTTCCGGTCGTTGTACCAAAATTTTCGGATAATAAACCGGTACTGGATACAGCTTCAGAAGTGCTTGAACGCTGTACAGTCGTAACCTTTGACCTTTCGGCCATTAACGAGGTTATGCTTGAGCTGCGCGATGATCTGGCCATTCTTGCCCGTGGTGCACCGTGGGTGCGCTATGAAAACAAGGATGGGAAAGAAAAGGTCTGCGTTGAGCATAAAGACCGAAAGGACTTCCTCCATGAGCCTGCGCGTAAATGGTCAGATGTTGGTTGGGTTGCCGGTCGTGCTTGGTTGACCAAGGATGAAATGAAAGCCCGCTTTACGAAAACAAGCGGCGATGCATATCTGAACGCTGAATACACCATCCACAAGGAAGACAAGGAAAACGGTGCAGATGATGGCCTGAAAAAAGCTGGTGTATGGGAAATCTGGTCAAAGACCGAGAATAAGGTGATCTGGGTTGCATCGGGCGTTGATGTGGTGCTCGACGTTGATAAGCCTCATTTGAACCTTGAGGGCTTCTTTCCATGTCCGAAGCCTGCTTACGGCACGCGCCGTCGCAGGTCGCTTATTCCTATTCCTGATATGGTCTATTACAAAGATCAGCTTGAGGAAATTGCGGAGCTTACCCGCCGTATTCATTCATTGTCTGAAGCTATTCAGGTAAAAGGTTTTTATCCTTCTGCTGGTGAGCAGGGCGATGCGGTTGAGACAGCTCTCAAGCTGAACGATGATCGCAAGATCATGGTGCCAATTTCTGATTGGGCGGCCTTTGGTGGGGGCAATGGCGCACCAATCATTTGGTTGCCGGTCGATATGATTGTCACGACGATTACTACGCTTGTGGCTCTTCGCAAACAGATCATTGATGATGTTTATCAGATCATGGGTCTGTCTGACATTATGCGTGGCTCGACAGAGGCCAGCGAGACAGCAGCAGCACAGAATCTCAAAGCACAGTATGGCTCGGTTCGCATCCGTGACAAGCAACAGGAGCTTGTTCGGGTAGCGCGTGATGTTGCACGAATTGCGGCTGAAATTATCGCTGAGAACTTTTCTCAAAAGACCATTAAGGAAATGTGCCAGATGGAGCTGCCGACTGATGCAGCGATGAAAGCCAAAATCAAAGATGTTGAGGTAAATGCTAAAAAGCAGCTTGAGGCTAAATCTGAGGAGCTTGCGCAGCAGGCGCAGAGCAATCCTGAAATGCTCCAGCAGGCACAGCAAAACCCTGAACAGGCTCAGGCGATGCTTGCTGAGGCTCAGCAGCAGATTATGCAACAAGCACAGCAGGAAATTGCAAAGCTTTCCGCGATAGTCACGATAGAGCAAGTAATGGCGGTGCTGCGTGATCAGCGCATTCGGCCATTCACGCTTGATATTGAAACTGACAGCACCATTCAGCCGGACGAGCAGGCCGAAAAAGAAGCGCGCAACGAGTTTATGGGCGTGTTCACTCAGAGCGTTGCAGCTCTTGGCCAGCTGGTCAGTACCGCGCCGGAGGCTGCACCTTTGGCAGGTGCAATGCTCAAATTCGTATTGGCTCCGTATCGTGCAGGCCGTGAGCTTAATGGTCAGGTTGATACCTTTGTTGAGGCTTTGACGTCCAAAGCTGGACAGCCGCAACCAAACCCGCAAGCCGAGGCTGCAAAGCAACAATTGGAAATGGAACAAAAGCGCCTTGATGGAGAGCTTGAGCTGAAACGTGCAGAAATGCAGATGCGCGGACAGGAAGCCATGATGAAAGCTCAGGCTGACCAGCAGAGGCAGCAAGGCGAGATGGCTTTGAAAGGTCAGGAGGCTGAGAATAAGCGCTCCGAGACCGAGCAGCGCATGCAGCTTGCTAATCAACAGGCGCAACGAGACGCGCAGAAACATGAGCAGGATATGCAAAGAACGGCTTTAGAAATGGATCGCATCCAGCTTGATATGGCTGCAAAAACCAATGAAGCCGCACTTCGAGAGCAGGAGCGTGTCAATGCTCTTAACCAGCCAACAGTTCCAGCTGATGGAGGTGGTATATGAGCAATTTAATAGAGGTTGATCTTGGGAACGGCCGCAAGGTCTATCGTTTCCAGAAGCCTGTTCTGGGTGTTGCGCGTTCCGACCTTCCTGTTCCGATGGTAATCCGCGATGAGATGCCGGATACCGAGCATCCGTGCACCGGCCAGTCATACAGCTCAAAATCAGCTTTCCGTGCGGTCACAAAGGCGCATGGATGCATTGAAGTCGGGAACGACAGCAGCCGGTTTAAAACACCGGAAAAGCCAAAGATTGATCGTAAAGAGATCAGGGCATCGCTTGAAAAAGCAAGAGCGAAAATGAACGCTTAACAACCTCTCAGACAGGAAACATCATGGATATCGAAAACGCTGCTCCGGCAGAACAATCCGCTGTTGCCGAAATTGGCAATACAACTGACACATACAGCAATCCGCTCGGGCAACAGGTGGCTGTTAAACAGCCAGAAACACCGGCAGAGCAGCCAGAAGCAAAGGAACCTGCTAAATCCCCCCGTGAAGCAGTCGAGCGCGCACTTGCAAAGGTGAAAGAAGCTCCTGTCGATACCAAGCAAGAAGCTAAGCCGGAAAAACCCGCCGCCAAAGAAGGCGAGAATAATGAACCGGCGAAGGATGAGGCAAAGCCTCAAGCAGAACAGCCGAAAGCCAATGCAGATGCTCCTGAGGCTGCCAAACCAGCCGAACAGCCGCAAACACCAGAGGCACCGAAGCCAGTCAAGTTTGAAGCGCCGCAGCGCTTCCATGAACAGGCAAGGCAGGAATGGGAAAGCACCCCTGAAAGTGTGCGCGCTGAGGTCAATCGCAGCCTGTCAGAGCTGGAGAATGGCCTTAACAAGTACCGTGAAAGCCATGAAAAATATGAAACCATCCGCGAATATGACGAGATGGCGACGCAATACGGCACCACAGTAAAAGATGCGCTGGCAAATTATACCGGCATTGAACGCTTATTGCACAGCGACCCGTTTACGGCCTTTGAGCAGATCATCGCGAATGTTGCCGCACACAAGCAGTGGCGCAATCCAGATGGTACGCCGGTTAGTTTCCGTGACGTTGCAGCCAGCTATCTGAATATGCCGGCTGATCGCACTGCATCGCGGCAGGATACTGTTATTCGTCAGATGAATGAAAAAATCACAGAGCTAACCAATCGGTCGGCGGCATTTGAACAAACCATGCAAGACAATCGTCTGCGCGAAACACATGAAATGATCCAGAGCTTTGCAAAAGATCACCCTCGTGTTGAGGAACTGGCGGACGATATCGCCTTCCTCCTTGAAAGCAAACGCGCAGCCACATTGCAGGATGCGTATGCACTTGCTGACAGAATGAATCCTTCTCAAGCACCTCTCACACAGGCTGCAGAGAATCCCACGGCTCAAACCCGTGACGCACCAAGCCCCGTCAATCCGGCAGGGCTTAAATCCGTCTCCGGCGCACCTTCGGCAGGCTCAGACCCTCGCACAGCAGGAAAGCCTTCTTCATCCCCGCGTGAAGCGCTCCAGAAAGCGCTGCGCAATGTCCAATAACAGGAAAACCTATCATGGCACCGGTTACAAAGATTGACCACTACCGTCAGGTTCTTTCGATGGCTTTTGAGGATCGCTCGAAGGGTTATCAAGACCTTGTTTCTAACAGCAATGCATTCTTTGCTGTTCTCAAGCGTAAAGGCCTTTGGAAAACATATTCTGGCCCTCGCATCCGTGAGCGCCTTCTCATCGATAAGATGGATGGCCAGTGGTACAGCGGCTTCGATATTCTGGCGAATAAGCCAATTGAGCTGTTCAATGACGCTTATTTCACACCCAAAATGGCGGCTGTACCTATCACCCTCTCCAATGAGGAAATCCTCAACAATGAGGGGGAAAATCAGCTTCTCGACACAATGGAATCCTATCTGGAAGTGGCGGAAGGCTCCCTCACTGATATGATGGATGCCGCGCTGCACGGCGATGGCTCTGCAAATGGTGGTAAGGCTGTTACAGGTCTGAATGCCGCTATTCCAATCCTACCAGATCAGGGCGTGTACGGCGGCATCAACCGCGCAGAGGTGCCGAAGTGGCGCACAAGTGCTTTTGATGCGCAGGCCGCATTCACCGATATCGGCACTCAGGTAAATAAAGATACTATCCGGCCGATGCTGAATCGTATCATGACACAGCGTTCCCGTGGTAAACGCCATGCTGATCTGCTGCTCATGTCGCCTGAGCACTATGAAGCTTATGACGCGGCAACAACCGCCATTCAGCGCATCACCAAAGAGGGCGGCCTTGCGAAGCTTGGCTTCTCATCTTTGGAATATATCGGTGGCGGCAAGCGCGCTGAAATCGTGCTGGACGGCGGCATTGGCTCCAATATGCCAGCCAATACCACTTACGGTCTCGACACTGACAGTATGCGCTTCCGCTACAACCAGAACCGTAACTTTGACAAGCTGTTCCCGGGCGATGGCCTCATGCCAATCAATCAGGATGCGATTGCGCAGTTCATTGGCTTCATGGGTGAGCTGACAAATAGCAATCCGCTGTTCTCATGGCGCTTGTTCGACAGCAACCCAGCAACTTAAGGGCGGTTTACCCGTCCTTTTTCTTTTTCAGGAAAGGTCAAGGCAATGTCTCATCGCATTACCCCAACGCTCGGCCCTGATGTCGAGCAGCATGCAGATAAATATTATTGGGATCTGAATTCGTCAGGCGCACCAAGCTATCCGCTTGGCACAATGGTCAAAGGTTCTGATGGCCACGATTACATCCACGTCAAAGCCGGAGCTGATCTGGCGAAAGATGCGGAAGTACAGATCAATGAAACCACCTTTGTAGCCTCAGCAGGGGCTGGCGGCTTCAAAGTTCCGGTGGCCGTTAAATCTGGCGAGAGCTTCCACGCGAAACGCTCAACACTCTAAGCAAAACGGGGCGGGTAACACCGCCCTTTTTTATTCCCGCTCTCTCAGACAGAAAGAAACACCATGTCGTTAAAAGAAACAGCAATTTTCAAAAGCATTGCACAGCATGATCCGGCAGCATCCAAGAAGGAAGGCCGCCCGATCTATCGTGAAATTGAAGTCTGTGAACTGCATTTTGCCGGTGATAAGCAGCACAAGCCGGTATTCCCTGCACATTCCTTTGCCGGTTGGGCGGAAGATGAAAACGGCAATAACGAACGCCAGACATATGCCATGAAATACAATGAGCAGTATCTGCGCTTCAAAGAAGGTCGCGCACAGATTGCCGATGGCACTCCGCTTTCAGAATTGCCCTTCCTGACCGAAGCCAAACGCATGGAGCTGAAAGCGCTCAAAATTTATACCGCTGAGCAGCTTGCCGGTCTGGATGGACAGCCACTCAAAAACCTCGGGCAGGGTGGCCGTGGCCTTAAAGATCAGGCTCAGGCATTCATTGATAGCGCCCTTAAAGGCGCTGATAGTGTGGCTTTGGCTTCTGAAAATGAGGCGTTGCGCCTGCGTATTGCAGAGCTTGAGGCTGAAAAAAATGAAGCAAATGCTCCACCGGCTCCGCCTGCTGATAATGAAGATGAAGACCTGTTTGCGCTCATGCCAGACGAAGACCTGAAAGCCTTCATCAAAGACAAATCCGGCGAAGGTGTACGCGGCACTCCAAAGCGTGAAACCTTGCTGGCAATGGCGCGTGAACTTGATGCCGCTCAGGCTGGAGAATAACAAATGGCTGTAAGTGACGCGCTACGCAGTGCTGCATCACGCATTATGGGCGTAAAGCCCAGCGTGTTCTTTTCTTCAACCAATGTGCTGGAGAATGAACTGACCGAACTGGTCAATGATGTTGCGCAGGATATTGCGCGTTCGCACGATTGGCGCGTCCTTACAAAGCTTGCTGAAATGACAGGCACCGGCAGCGATGAAAGTTTTGCCTTGCCGGTGGATTATAGCCGCATGCCAATCAAGGCCAGTTTAAGGGTCGGGGATGGTTTTGCGAATTGCTATGTACCAATCAATGATCTTGATGCATGGGCGAACCGGAATAGTCCTGTTGGGTATTCTGCCGGTGGTTGCTGGATAATGCTCGGCGGTCAGGTGCATATCGTGCCCATTGTATCTTTGGGTGAAAAGGCACGTTTTTATTACATCAGCAATTACATCGTAAAAAGCGCCAATGGTGAAACACAGCGGCGCTTTCAAAAGGATGATGATGCCTTTCTGCTTGATGAAGACTTACTGACGTTGGGTCTGATCTGGCGGTATCGACATCAGAAACGGCTTGATTACACCGACGATCAGGCTTTGTTTGAAAAGCGCTTCAATGAAATTGCAGGTAAAGATAAAGGCTCACACATCCTTGCGATTGGTCGCACGACAACCTCACTGGATGTTTCTCCGGCGTACCCGCAGGTGCTTGGATGAAGTGGCCAAGATCAGCTCGAAAGCCTCGCGGCTCCACAATGAAACGCTGGCTTTCTCCGGTCGGTGGTTGGGTGGCGAACAGGAATATAGCCCAGCCTGCAGGCGAGGGGTTGCCTCAAGCCGCCGCCGTTCTGGATAACTTTTTCCCAAGCGCGACAACTGTAATGCTGCGCCGTGGTAGTGAGCTTTACGCTACACTTGGCACAGACAAGAAACCGGTTCGAGCACTGTTCAAATATGTTTCAGGCGGCAACCAGAAGCTTTTTGCAGCTACCGACAATGAAATCTGGAATATCACCGCTGTTCCGAACGCGCGTAATTGGCGGCTTTCTACCGCTGAAGATGATGATCTTGAGACAGATACCGGTGCTCGTTTTGGTGAATTCTCCACGGCTGGGCTGAATGTCCTAACTGGCAAGCAATCTGGTGATTGGTCAGTTATTCAGTTTGCAACCGCTGGCGGTATTTTCCTGCGCGGTGTGAACGGGGTCGATAAGCCATTTGTCTATGATGGAGAGACGTTTACCGAAACGCCTGCGCTGGAGTTTGAAAGCACCGTAACAGACGTAAAGCCCGAAGATATGGTCACGACATGGGCTTATAAAAACCGACTGTTCTTTGTTCAAAAAGATACACTTGATGTCTGGTATTTACCGGTTGATCAGGTTGGCGGGAAGCTTACAAAGTTCCCGCTTGGCGGTGTATTCCAAGAAGGTGGCTCAATCCTTTTTGGTGCTACGTGGTCGCTCGATAGCGGTGCGCAGGGTGGCTTGTCTGAGCAATGCGTGTTTATCACCACAGAAGGCGAAATCGCCGTCTATCAAGGTGCAAATCCATCTGATGCAGCTGACTGGTCAAAGGTTGGCGTATACCGGATCGGCAAGCCGCTCGGACGTAAAGCATGGATACGAGCAGGCGGGGATATTATCATCGCCACCACGACTGGCTTTATCCCGCTTTCTCAGGCAATTCAGAGAGACGTGGCGGCGCTATCTCCGGCGGCAGTGTCCTATCCGATTGAGGATGCATGGAATGAAGCCACTTTGTTGCGTGGCAATGAAGGCTGGCATTGCCAGATATGGCCAGACCGTCAGATGGTGCTGGTTGTCCCGCCGCATATGAGCGGTTCATCACCGGTTATGTTTGCTGCCAATGCGTTGACCGGTAAGTGGGGGCGTTTCACAGGCTGGACTTCGAACTGCATGGAGGTCTTTCAGGGGCAGCTTTATTTCGGCTCTCTGGAAGGTGAGGTCATCAAAGCCAATGTTGGCGGCAGCGATAAAGGCAATACTTATACCGGCGCCTATCTGCCGCTATTTGAGGACTTGGGCGCACCCGCTTCTTTAAAGATTGGAGAATTGGCGCGGTTTACCATTCGGGCAGCTTCATTGCTGACATTGAGTGTCAATCTGCATCAGGAATACGATATCGAACTGCCGACTGCCCCGAATGCCACCAGTGTGGAATCTACCTCCGAATGGGGGACAGCCATATGGGGGCAATCCGTATGGGGAGGAACGCGGGAAAGCTTCATGAATAACCGATGGAATTCTGTCGGTGGTTCTGGCTATGCGCTTTCTGTTTCCTGTCAGGTCACAAGTGGCTCAATCGTTCCTCTGGACGCTGAAATCATCAGTTTGGATTTGACCTATCAAACAGCGGAAATCGTGACTTGATTGAAACGCAGGTTTACGGCTGGCAGCCGGTGCCAGGGCGACACACGCAAATCGGTGAGTTCGTTTGCAAGCTGGTTTTTGATGATGCTCACGCCTTAGAAAAATACGCTGCTATGGGGTATTTCAAAGACGGCGAACTGATTGGCGGCAGCTTATTCCATAACTGGCATCCCGAGAGCGGCGTGATTGAGATAACAACCGCTGCTATTTCAAAGCGCTGGCTGACCCGCCGGACAGCACAAACGATGCTGTCCTTTGCCTTTGATGGCCTGAAAAACCAGCTTGTCGTTCTGCGTGTTTCAGAGCGCAACGAAAATATGCTTCGCATCGCCCGAGCTTACGGGTTCTCAGAAAACTATATCCCCCGTTTGCGCGGCAGGGATGAGGGCGAATTTATCTTCACTTTGACCGATGACGCATGGCGCGCCGGTCGCTTCTATAAGCCCTAACAGGCGGGTAGGTGTATTATCGGTAAAAAAGCCCCTAAAGCTCCCGATCCGGTACAGACAGCACAGGCGCAGGCCGGCGCAAACCGCGATACAGCGATTACGCAGCAGAACCTGAATATGGTCAATCAGGTCAATCCTTGGGGAACGGTTGATTACAAGCAGACCGGCACCAACCGCTTTCAGGATTCGTTCGGTAAATGGGTTGAAACTCCAACCTATACACAGACGACAAACCTATCCCCTGAGCAGCAGAAAATCTTTGAACAGTCTCAGGCCGCAGAAAGCAATCTGGCTGGCCTTGCGAATGAACAGTCTGCAAAACTCAAGGATTACCTCAATAAGCCTTTTGAGTTTAACAATCAGGATGCCGCCAATTGGGCTTATGATCTGGGTGCGCAACGCCTTGATCCTCGCTTTGCGCAGGATGAGGACAAGCTGCGCACCACGCTTGCAAATAAAGGCATTCGTGAAGGTACGGCCGCATGGGACACAGAAATGGCGCGTCTCGGCCAGTCCAAGAATGATGCCTATAACAATTTGATGCTCACAGGTCGCGGTCAGGCGTTCAGTGAGGCTCTGGCGCAGCGCAACCAGCCGATTAACGAGATTACGGCGCTTCTCTCTGGTTCGCAGGTGTCTAATCCGGCTCAGATGTCGGGCGGCACTCCACAAACAAGCGTTGGCGGCGTGGATTACACTGGATTGGTAAATCAGAAATACCAATCCGAAATGAACCAGTATCAGGCCAAAATGGGTGGTCTATTTGGCCTCGGATCGGCTGCTTTAGGTATGTTTAAATTTTCGGATGAGCATCTGAAAACTGATGTTGAACGAGTGGGCCGCACTGATGATGGTACACCAATCTACACCTATCGCTACAAAGATGGTGGCCCCACTCAGATGGGCGTTATGGCTCAAGATGTTGAGAAAAAGCAGCCAGACGCTGTGAAAATGCATCCAAGCGGTTTCCGAATGGTTGACTATGGAAAGGTTCACTAATGGCTTTGCAGGATTATTTCGTGTGGGGTTCTGGTGGACAGAAGAAAACACCAGATCAGATCTCCCGTGAGCGCAAGATTGCCGAGGCCATGATTGCTTCCGGCGCTGACACTTCGCCGGTCGGTCACTGGACGCAGGGTGCCGCTCGTATGGCCAATGCTCTTGTTGGTAACATTAAACAAGGCCGAGCTGATGCAGCTGAAAAGGCAGGCATTGAGGGCGCTACCAATAAGTTTAATTCGCTTGATCTGGCAAAAATCCTCTCCGGCGGACAGGCGGCTTATCCCTCCAGCGTTGCAGTTGGTGCATCACCTACGAGCGCGGCGGCAACGGGGACAACAGCAAGCCCTGCAGGCGTAAGTGCTTTGCCCTCCTCTTTTCTCTCTGCGCTGGATAAGCATGAGGGCGGAGGAGACTATAACACGCTATTTGGCCATGCTCAGCGGAATGGTGGAGAATTTTCAGGCGTACAAGTCTCACAAATGCCGATAAAAGATGTTTTGGCTTTTGCTGACCCGAGCGGGCGATACGCTCAATCTGTGAAAGGAAAGGTTGGGCGTGTTGCAACACCAATGGGGCGGCACCAAATCGTGGGAACAACCCTCCGAAATGCTGTGAGAGAAATGGGGCTAGACCCTAATGCTGCATTTGACCAAAGCACCCAAGATGCGATTGCCAACCATTTAGCGCGGCGTCGTATTGCTTCCGCAAATACATTAAGCGGTAAAATGGCTGCGCTTCGTTCCGAGTGGGAAGGCTTTCGGAATGTACCAGATGCCCAGCTTGCTCAGATTGTTGCTGATCTGCAAAGTAGTGGCTCTGCACAGCCATCGGCACAGGTCGCTAGCCTTGATCCGTCTATTGGTGTTGCGCAGGCATATGCCCCACAATCCCATCAGCCGGCAAATACCGCAACTGACGCAATTAATATGATTGCACCTCCTGAGCCGCAGGGAATTTCACAAGATCAGTTTAATTCCCGTTTTGGCGGAACGCAGGAAGCCCAACCTGTCCAGCCGCAGGCGATACAGCAACTTGACCCAATGCCAACGGGTGCAATCCCGCAAGCGCCACTGCCTCAGTTCTCGGATAATGCTATCCAGCAGCATGACGCGATGTTTGGTGGTGCTTTGGCTCCGGCTGGTACTTCACCGCAGCAGGCACCGGCAGGGCAGGGTTATTTCCCAGAAGCTCCGGCGATGGGCAGTTATGCATCAACGGCACCGCAGCCACAGCAGGGCGGCAACCAGCTTCAGGAGCTTATGGCGGCAGCGTCTGATCCATTCCTGAATGATAGTCAGCGCGGCATGATTAACATGGCGCTACAGCAACAGATGCAAAATGCTGATCCGATGCGCCAGATGCAAATGCAGAAGTTGCAACGTGATCTGAATACGCCCGCCAAAAGAAATACAACCAGCATCAACGGCAACCTCGTTGATGCAGATACTGGTCAAGTTATTGCTAATTTCCCAGAACAGACTAAGCCAACAAGCGACATTCAGAACTTTGAATATGCGCGTCAGAACGGCTTTGCTGGTACTTTTGATCAGTATCAGCAGATGGTTAAAAAGGCTGGCGCCAGTAGCACCAATGTTTCAGTTGGTGAAGGTGATAAATTCTATGAAGCGCTCGACAAAAAGAACGCTGAAACGTTTTCATCGCTTTCGGATACAGGCGTTCAGGCACGTTCAAAGCTTGCTCAGATTGATCGCTTGCGTGGCTTAATGGCAGCGTCTCCAACTGGAGCAACAGCAGCTCTTAAGTTGGCTGCCGGTGAGTACGGCATTAAAACAGATGGGCTTGACGACCTTCAAGCATCGCAGGCTTTAATCAACGAGCTTGTGCCTCAGCAGCGGCAGCCCGGATCAGGCCCTATGTCTGATGCTGATCTTGCGCTCTTCAAACAATCATTACCGCGCATCATCAACACGCCTGATGGTAACAATCTCATCCTCGATACCATGACTGGCATTACTCAGTATCAGATGCAAATGGGCGACATCGCTGATCGAGTTGCAAATCGTGAGATTACGGCGGCACAGGGGCGAGAGCTGATTAAGAACCTGAAAAACCCGCTGGAAGATTTCCGTAAGTCATCGAAAGACATTGGCACAGGCAGCAATCGTACCTCATCGGGCGTTCAGTGGAGCATTGAACCATAATGGCGACACTTAATATCAATGGTAAGCGCGTCAAAGTTGACGATAACTTTCTGCAGCTGTCACCTGAGCAGCAGGAAGCAACCGTGAATGAAATAGCTGGTTCTCTCGGTGGGCAACAGCCAAATGCAGGCGCACGTTTCTCTGATGGATGGTCAGCTGCGTCTGAGGCCGATAAAATTGAAGCACTGCGTGGCATCGGTGCGTTTTCTGATGCAACAGATAGCATCCTCACAGGTATTCCGTTTGGCGATGAAATTGTGTCTGGTGCAATGGCTCCGTTCAAAGCCGGTATTAGCGCAATTCAAGGCAATGGTTTCGATATTGGCCGTGAATATAACCGCTCAATGGAATTGGAAGCTGAACTTCAAAGGCGACGCAATGAACGCTCCCCGATTGCTTCTACTGTTGGTGGTGTTGCCGGTGGTCTTGGTCTGGGCGGGGTTGCGGCAAAAGGTGGTTTGACCCTACTTAATGGAGCTAAACCTACACTTGCCTCATTGGGTGGTCGCGGCGCTGCTGAGGGCGCTATCTGGGGTGGGGTGTACGGTGCTGGTGAAGGGCAAGGCTTTAACGACCGTGCTTGGAATGCGGCCACCGGTGCTGGCTTTGGCGGCGCTCTTGGGGGGCTTACAGGAGCGGTCGCCCGTATTGGTGCAAAAGGTATAGATCAATCCGCGTTGCCAACGGCCGATGATTTAAAGAATGCAGCCGCAGCAGCATATGAGCGGGCAGACGATGCAGGCGTTGTCTACTCTAAGCAGGGTATTGAGCGCATCCGCGATGCACTTGTGAAAGATTTTGCAGACTTCGGTTATCACCCCGAACTACAATCCGGCGCTAAAGTAGCATTGAATGAAGTTGACCGACTTGTTGGTAATGATGTGACCCTGAAAGGACTGGATACTGCTCGTAAAATAGCCGGTAATGCATATCAGGCGGGCAATAAATCCAATAATGCGCTTACGGCCAAAATTGCTGATGCACTCGACGGTCTTGCGATGAATCCACAGACTGGCGATGTCCTTACAGGGAATAACGAACTGGCATCCGCCGCATTGAAAGAAGCAAGAGGGCTTTACGGGCAGGCACGAAAACTGGAAACAGTAAATAACCTTATGGAAAGGGCAGGTCTGCGCGCAGCCTCAACCGGATCAGGTGGGAATATTGAGAATGCGACCCGTCAGGAACTTCGGAAAATTCTTAACTCTGACAAGCTAAAGCGAGGCTTCAATCCACAAGAGTTGGAAGCGGTTAAGAGGGCTGTAGTTGGCACCAAAGGGCAGGGCTTGCTGAGGCTGGCAGGAAGGCTATCGCCAGAAGGAAACGGCCTCACTCTTTTGCTTCATCTCCTTGGGGGAAGCGCAACGGGCGGCGCAACTTTACCTCTTGCCGGTGTGGGGATGGTGGCAAAGCGTGGAGCCGAAGCTTTATCTGCAACTAACGCCAGACTTGCTGAGGCAGTCATTGCTTCTGGTGGCAAACTTCCAATCGCACAACTGTCAGGAGGCAGAAAAGCTATTGTTGATGCGCTGTTGCGCTCAGGCGTTGTTGCTGCTCATTAGAGCAAAAATTTAACTCTGAACATAAAACCTCGCCAATCCAGTTTCGAATTGGTGAAGCAAGAAAAACAACGCAAAAAATTACAACCATCATTTGAATAAAAAACGGCTTGGCGTTCGAGTTAAAGAATGGCTGATTTTCGTTCCGGTTGTGATCAGTTTGATTCATCAGTAACACCGCACAGTAGAATACCCGACAGGAGATGGCACGCGGGAGCATGTGACAGTTCTGTTCATTGCTGATGTGTTTGCCGCAGCGCGATAATAACCTTGAGAGGCGTTAGCCATACCTGCACTCATTGCTGCAGCTGCGTTTTGCTGTCTGATAGCGCTGTTTCGGCGGCTGTAATGTTCTTTTTGAACCTCCGCCATAGAACAAGTATTCATCTCAGGGGAGTTTGGCTTAACGCCTTGTGCATAACAGCGCTGAACTATCTGTTCTGCTAGGGCCTTCTTCTCAGAATATCCCATTTCTTCAATCTGTTTGGTTTGACATCCTGCCAATACAACTAAACCGAATAGAACAACAGCCGACTTCATTCTCACCCCCCAATCTCTAAGCCAGTAAACTTACATCGCCCTCTGACTCTTGTCACGAGGGCTTTTTTTATTTGGAGGCCAGAAATGCCCTTGGATGCAAACGGCAGGCATACATTGCCACCGGTGTATAAAGCCATCACTGGTACAACTGTTCTTGCAGAGCAGCATAACGTGCCGCTTGAGGATATCTCTCAGGTCTTATCAGAAACCATCAAACGTAATGGTTCAACGCCTTGGCTGGCAGATCAGTCAGTGAACGGTTACCGGCTTACCAATATTGGTGACCCTAAAGCTGCCGGTGATGCTGTAAACCGGCGCACATTGGATGGAGCGATGCCAACCGGTGCAATTATGGCCTTTGCTGGCCCCGCTGCGCCGACTGGCTGGTTGCTGTGCTTTGGACAGGCCATTTCACGCACGACTTATTCCGCACTCTTTGCAGTTATTGGCACCACATACGGTGCAGGTGATGGTGGAACGACCTTCAATTTGCCTGACCTGCGCGGGCGTGTCGTAGTCGGCAAAGATGATATGGGCGGGGCTGCTGCAAACCGTATCACATCAGCTGGTAGCGGGGTTGATGGTAAAGGCCTTGGGGCGAATGGCGGCGCGGAAACTCAAACGCTTACTGAAGCCCAAATGCCAGCCCACTCCCATTCTGGCGAAACGCAAGATTCTGGTGGGCATGATCATGAGTATCCGGGCCCTGCACTTTCAAGCTCCTCGGGAGGCATTCGCCCTTCTGGTTCTGGTGGCGACGGTTTTTTACGAACGCTATGGGCGGGCGTACACAAGCATTTATTTACCACTGAAAAACGTGGAAGTGGCCAGCCACATCTTAATATGCAGCCCTCAATCATTCTCAATTATATCATTCGGACAGGTGTATAATGGCTGACGAACGAGTAAGAATTAACGACCTTCCGGTCGATGCATCGCCATCCCCTGATGATAATGTTGCTATTGACCGAGCAAGTACGCGGCGGACAACGGTTAAGCAATTGGTCGCTGCTGCACTCCCGATTGCAACAGAGCCGCAGGCACGAGAAGGGCTGAGTGATACCGTCGCTATGACGCCGCTTAAAACAGCGCAGGCGATTGAAACGCTCGGCTCCGCGCGGTTTGCATCTAGCGCACAAGGAAATCTTGCGGGAACCGCTGTACAGCCAAATCGGACTATCGCAACCGGCGCAGGATTAACAGGAGGAGGCGACCTTTCGCAGGATCGAACACTTGCGCTAAGTACAGGCAGTATCGCGTCCTTGGCGAAAGCTGATTCCGCGGTTCAACCAGAGCGCTCAGTTTCCGCAGGATCTGGGCTTGTCGGTGGCGGCACTTTGGCCGCAAATATCGCTCTTGCTCTTTCCTCCACCTCACTCGCCTCGCTGGCTTTGGCAGATACTTCAGTTCAACCTTCAAGAAAGCTTACAGCCGGTACGGGACTGACGGGTGGTGGCGACTTCTCCGCTGACCGGACAGTGGCACTGAGTGCTGCAAGTATTGCGTCTCTTGCAAAAGCTGACACAGCCGTGCAGCCGCCAGCAATCGCCAATTTTGCCACGAGGACCGAACTGACTGCCGGACTTGGAACAAAGCTTGATACCGACGCTCAAGCTGCGGACAGTGCGAAGCTGCAAGGTTATACGGCTCTCACGCTTCCAATCTCGACAGCAACGCAAACTTCACTGGATGGAAAGGCAACCACAGCGCAGGGCGCAAAAGCTGACACTGCTGTTCAGCCGTCTGATCTTGGTGCTCTGGCAACTAAAAGCAAAGTCGCGACGACAGATATTGATGCTACTGGCTCAACAGCGGGCGGGGCATTGTTAACGCGCGGCGGTGTATGGGTTGATCCGTCCGGTGGCGGAGACATGTTCCGTGCAACTTATGATCCGAATAACAAGGCCACCGATGCCTTCAGCATGAGCAGCATGGTCGAAACGACAGCTGCCAAAGTTATGACCGCAGCTGAGCGGACAAAGCTTGCAGGCATTGCCACCGGTGCGACGGCGAACACAGGCACCGTTACAAGTGTCGAGGTTGCTGTTCCAGCTGGTTTATCTGCAACTGGTGCCATTACCACAAGCGGCACAATCACCATTTCTTATGCTACTGGCTATCAAGGCTATACCACAGCAGAGGCGAATAAGCTGGCCGGAATTCCTGCTGATGCGGACAAAACACCAGCACTTGCAACGGTGGCCACAACTGGCAGTTACGACGATCTGTCGGGCAAGCCTGCGACTTTCCCGCCATCCCCTCATACTCACACACCTGCTGAAGTCGGCCTCGGCAATGTTGCCAACAAAACAGAAGCGCAAATGGTGGCTTCTGGTGCGATTGCTGATGCATTGGAGGGTAAACTCGGCACGGAGGAAAAAGCAGCAGATAGCGCCTTATTAAACGGCCAGACAGCGGCGCAGCTTCCGGTTTCAGCGGCAACGCAGAGCGCTTTAAACGGTAAGGCAAGTTTGTCAGGTACTAACTTTACCGGAGCTGTAAAAATAGTCGGCACCACTATTTCAGTTGTGGGTAATATTCCGGCGTATTTCTTACAATCTCCTGGAGCGGCATACGCATATACAATGGGCGCCAATATATCCGATACGGTGTACGGGAGTTGGCGCGTTCAAGCTGGTTTCGGTGGTACAGTTCTTCTTGAGTGCTTCGGTTCTGATAACCGCGTACACATACCGGGTGCTTTGTCAAAGGGCAGCGGCACTTTCCTGATTGATCACCCTCTTGATCCGGCGAATAAAAATCTCCGACATGGTTTTGTTGAAGCTCCGGAGTACGTGAATATTTATCGTGGCGTTGTCCGTCTTGTTAATGGCAAGGCAACCGTCAATATCGATGATTATTTCGGAATGATGCCGGGTACTTTCGCAGCATTGAATGCTGATATCATGATTTCCTCATTGCAAAATCAGGAGGGTGGAACAGTCGTTTGGCCTGATGGCAAGATGACGGGCGGCATATTGAAAATCACCTGTGCTGATACATCCTGCAATGACGAAATCGCATGGATGGTCACAGGGCGGCGAAAAGATGCTTTCGTCCTGAATTTAGACCCGAACTGTGAACGTGGCACCGGGCGGTTCATCCCTGAAGTTGATAAAGAGGCCTAACATGAGCACTGTGACAGTTGTCGATCATGAACGTATCGGGAAAAAAGGCTTCCCTATGCACCCGGAAGCGTATCCTGATTTTGCACTACCCATGAAAGAAGTTCCGGTCGAAGACATTGAGGGTGGCGACATTCCCGGAGCAGAATTAACGCCAGAACAGCAACGCGCCCTGATGCCGCCAATCAGCAAGCGGCAGCTTCGCCTGACATTGGTGCGCAACGGCATCAGCCTTTCTGACCTCGACGCGGCTATTATCGCTATGGGTGATGAAGCTGTAATCGAATGGCAGGATGCTTCTGAATACCGGCGTTTGCACCCATTGCTCAACCAAGTGGCAGCGCATCTGTCGCTAACGCAGGAGCAAGTTGATGCAATGTGGCAGCAAGCATTAACTGCCTGACCATCGTCTGATCATTGACCATTTGCACCGCCCTTGAGGCGGTTTTTTATTATCCAAAGGAAGCCATATGAATATGATTCTTGGCGATACTCGTCTCTTGATTGAGGCGGGTCGAGAGCGTGGGTTATTGCGCAATCAAATGGCCTATGTGCTAGCGACTGCGTATCATGAGACAGCGCACACTATGAAGCCTGTGCGCGAGATGGGCGGAGAGAAATATCTTCGCTCCAAAAAATATTACCCTCACGTTGGTATGGGGTATGTTCAGCTGACATGGAAAGAAAACTATGAACGTGCTGCACATGAACTTTGTCGAAAAGCCAGTGAGCGGATGTGTGTTGATTTCGTGGGTAATCCTCAGCTTCTGTTAAAGCCGGAATACGCTGCGCCAATCCTCATCATTGGTATGCAGGAAGGCTGGTTTACGGGTAAGAAATTGTCCGATTACATCACTCTCCAAAAATCTGACTTCCGTAATGCTCGGCGTATCGTCAATCTGATGGATAAGGCCGATCTGATTGCTGGCTATGCCCGTGACTACGATAAGCTGCTGCTTGCTGAGGGGTATGGTGTTGAGCAGGTTATCGAAGCGCCGGTTAATGAGGTTCTTCCAGTTCCGGAAGTAGCAGAGCCGGTTGGCACGTCAAAGCGTTTCTGGACATGGTTGACGGCAGCAGCATTACCGGCACTCGGTCTACTGGATTGGCGCGTTCAATTGGCTTCTGTGGTTATTGGCGGCGGTCTGGCGGGGTATGCAATTTACTCCATGCCGCAGGTCAAAGCGAAGCTCACAAAGCTGATAGAGGCACACTGATGAAAATCAGCCTTCAACACATCACGGGCGCGGTAATCGGAGGGGCAGTTTCAGGCCTCTTTTTTTATGCGCTCGGACAACATGACGGCAAGCAGGATGCGGCGCTGAAAGTCGCGCAAGCTGTAACACAGGCCATCCAGAACAGGGCAGGGATTAATGAAACAATCGACAATTTGGACAGCGTTGCTCTGTGTGTTGAGCTTGGCGGGGTGCGCGACCAGTGTGAGCAATTGCGCGGGATGGCAGAAGATCAGCCTTAAGCCAGAAACAGCCGTCTATCTGGCTGGCAATGACCAGAGCGCAGGCAAGGGCGTTGCTGGTCACAATGCATATGGGAAAAAAGCGGGGTGCTGGTGATGTCGCCAACAGAGAATGATTTCGATCTTCGTTCCCGCGTTGTAAATCTTGAGCAGCAGCTG
>NZ_JBHEEE010000010.1:0-88106 GCF_041929865.1 Pseudochrobactrum lubricantis | reverse complement strand
AGGGAAAGTTCAAACATGGGTCAATTCTAAATGGAAATATCTGCCCAAACTGGGTCAGTTCTCAGTGACAATCAACACGCGAATGCCAAATTGCGCCCATTGATCGCGTGTAGGCCACATGGACAAAGCCGGAACTCTCAAACGCGCTGTCGTCTCCGTTTGAAGAGTATGACGCCTTAAAACCTGGCGAAGCAGGCTTATAAAATCACTAGATACAGCCGCTCCATCCTGTGCTTGATAAAGTGTTAGCATCTGGAGAATGCGATCAAACACCCCATCTTGGACACCAGTTGGCAACTTGACGCGAGGCCATTCCGCCAGAACTGCGTACAGAACGTCAAAGTCGAGATTAGCATTCATGCTGGCCTGTCCAACCTCGACGCGGCAGACGCAAGTCCGCTCAAGAAGCAAGCGCGGACCGCATCAAGATGAATGCGAGGAGCAATAACGCCGTCCAGCAAGGCTTTAGACAGCGCTCGCTCCAATTCCAGATCGGCAACGTCGTCTGGTCTGCCGGTCCGCCCTGCCCGGGCCGCCAACTGTCCAATTCGACCGACGTCGGTTTCGGAAGCATGACTGAACGCACTTGCCAAACTTCGCACGAAGTCTGGTGATGTCCTTAGTATTTCTTCGCTTCGTCGCCGCGCCTCGAAGCATAAACCCGACCAGTGTCCAAGTTCCGGGATGTCAAAACGGTCCAGTTGGTGCCAACGTTTAGGGTTTAGGTTGAAATCCCGTGCCCCATCCATGGCGGCCTCAGGGCGATACTCGAGATCCAATTTTCGTAGGATGGAGGAATCTTCCACGATGTCGAGGTCGCGGTTGAGCCAAATCGTATAGAAGAATGGTGGAAGCGCCATGTCTCCGCGCCGTAAGGCCGCAGCTTGCGACGACCGGTTGAACCGGGACGCCGCTAAAAGAACCCCATTGGCCGCTGAAACATCAGCCTCGACAATGAAATCGAACCGAAAGAACAGATCAGTTTGGCCATCGCTCTTGTGACCAGGTAAATAGCGCCATAACGCGGTAGACCGACCTCGGTCATCACCTTGTGTGATCGACCACATTCCAGTGATGAAAGGATCTCCATATCGAAGCACTCGGGTTTCCAGCGATTGGCCGGCCCGGCTGAGCGCTGTTCTCCTCCGGAACGTGACTGGGACCGTTCTGATTTTTCTTGCGAGTGCGGCAGATTGAGATCGATCGACCGCCGACTGGCATTGGGCATAGAATGTTTCTAGTGGCACCAAAGTGGCGTGTCCCGATGAAGCGTATTGGTAGCGGAACGGGACAGCACCTTTTGCTTCGCTGCCGCCGGCAATGTGCTCCACTGTTCGGCGAAACTGGAGCGTTGCCTCAATCCAGTTGTTGGACTGCCTTTCCAGGCCTTGCCAATCCTCGTCGACGTCTGACAGTTGGTCCAGCAATTCCGAAGGCGTAACACCGAGAGCGTCCAGTGCATCCTGTTGATCCAGGCTATCCATTTCCTTTGCAATAAGCCCGTCGCTACCAGCACTCGCCTCGGTCAATTCGAGCAAAGCGTCCAAGCCACCATCGAACAATGAAGGGGCCAACGCACTATTCATGTCCTCGATGAAGTACTGGAGGCTTGCGACAGATCGATTGAAAATCTCCAATCCCTTATCCAGAAACCCTATCCACGCGCCTTCAAGCGGATTATCCAGACAATTTAGGACGACTGATCGAATTGCGTCTCCTGATCCGTATCTATCGACACGCCCCAACCGTTGCTCTACCCGGTTCGGGTTAAGAGGAAGATCGTAATGAACCACGATCTTGCGTCCGCCCTGCAGGTTTAGTCCCTCCTCAGCGCGCCGATCGCAGACCAAAATCGCCTGTTCAGAATTGTCGTTGAAGGCCTGCCAACTCTCGTCCTCCGGGTGATGACGATAGACAACAGCCTTCAATCGATCCTCAAGGCCTTTTGCAAGCTTATCGGCCGTCCTCTCATCCGAGCAAAAGATAACCACCTGCTGTTTGGGGACGAGCATGGGCTGAATACCCATTATCAGCGCATCAAGCCTTGCCTCGAAACGCCCGTCTCTATTTAGTTGTTCGGCAACGCGGCCGAATTTTTCACTGTTGCCGACAAGCTCTGGTCGACGAGTGAGCAGGCCGATGACCCCGTTGCCGCTCGCCGCATATTGCGACGAATGGTCGAGCACCTTGGCATACCCCGATGCCCGCTTAAGTCGGGCGTTACCGGTTGAATCGTCTGCCGAGACCACGGACTCCTCAAATCGCCAATCTTCAGTGGTGTTGGCCAGTCGGCCATCCTCTTCCGAACGGTATTCGATAACGTGGGCGCCGGCTCGATGGGGTGTCAAACCGCCGACGCTGCTGCGCCGATGCCGGAGGACCCTGCGATGAAGCCGGTAGACTTCACTCAGATGTGCTCTCAGCACATTGATCGCCGAGATCAATCTCGGATCGTCCTCACTTGGCATTTCACTCGTTACCGAGAGCAATTCTCGCGCGTACGTATGGAGCAGTTCGTCATCGGGGAAGAGGTCTGCAAGTTCGGCAAGACGCTCGTCCAGGAACAAGGCATTGTCGGGCGTAAGCCCAGCCGCGATCTGGGCTAGTGCCTGCCTATTTTTAACCCTCTGCCGAAATCCCGGCTCGTCATCAAGAGAATAAGTGTCGGGGTCGAGCAGATGAAGCATTTCGAGAAAGCCGCGTTCATTATGTAGAGCGGGCGTCGCAGATAAAAGGATAAGCCGTTCGATAGCCGGAGCGGCTCTCGCGATTGTAGTGTACAGGCTACTAGCGCTCGGCCCCGGGCGCTCGGTTAGGTGATGGGCCTCGTCAATGACGAGCATTGCGATGCCCGGGAGTAGAGCTTTGATACGTTCAACGTTGGAGTAGGAAACAACGTGTAACGATTGATCAAGGCAATAGCCGAGAAAAAATTTGGATGTCAGCTCGTTGCGCCATTGCTGAACAAGTGCATCCGGAACAACGACGAGTATTTGGACATCAGGCGCGTCAAGATGACATTGGCGGATCAACATTCCTGCTTCGATCGTCTTGCCCAACCCAACCTCGTCTGCAAGCAGGTAGCGTTGCACCGGGTCCTGTAGCACGCGGCGAACCACCTCGATTTGGTGGGCCTCCATTTCGATGGCCGAAGAAACCACAGCGGACATACCAATAGTGGCCCCTCGTTGGCTCACGAGCGAGCGGACAAACCCGCTTCGCCCCGCCGAGAAGCGAGGCGTCTCGTTAATCTTTGCCGCCAAGAATGCCGTTGGGTCGGAAATGGCTTTTGCCCATCTGACAAAGGTTTCCAAAGGCTTTAGACGCCTGTCTGTCCCGTTAGGGAACTTGACGTAAAGGAATTCACCTTGGTCATCGAGAACGCGGCCAATTTCCCAAGCTGCCGTATCTTTGTTAAAATAGTAAATGCGTGTCTGCTCAGGTAGCGAAACCTGTGCAACAAGCTTACCATCCATCGAATAAACGTGAGTTTCACTGCTCGGCGAGTCAAAATACTCCACGAGCGCAGTCTGCCCTCTTCGGTCAATTTGTTTTCCGATCCCCAGCTCGGAAAACTCTCCCTCTACTGCCCTTACAAACACTTATGCCCCGTTTGTGACTCAAATTTCGGTCAGCAAACGCTGACCTATCTTACCAGTCTCATGCCTACACTCTTTTCTTTTTCCGGAAGATCAAAACAGATTAGGCGCACCATCGTCCCCCGAATCGCTCTTTCTACTAGCTAGAGTTGCTGACAAGCTCCTCATTTGCAACGCTAAAAATGATGGTATGTTCATCGGGTGGGCACTCCAAGAGACAATCCGCCACTATGGCTAGACGCCATGTTTAAACTGGGTTCAGCATGGGAGTTGCCAATGCAAACATCTACGTTTGTGAGCGATTGACAGGGGCAAGTCCCGAATGCCACAGCGATAACGCGGAATTCCAAGGTTCAACTTAAAATAGGGACGCCGCGTACTACAATGCCCCCCACGCGCGAAACCGCCCTCTGCCGGTCATTTCGCGCAGGTTGAGCTCTTCGACGAGGCGAAGGGCGGCACGGGGCGTGATGTCGAGTTCGGCGGCGATGAGTCCTGACGAAACCAGCGGCCTCGCCAGCACCAGTTCAATGAGCCCCGGCAGATTGGACGAGGCGCGTCGTCCCGTCAGCCGCCGCTCCAGCATCTGCCGCGCCAGCAGCAGCCGGTCGTGCTCTTTGAAACCAAGCTCAACACCAGCAATCAGACCATCGAGAGAGGCCATGAGCCGGGTTTCGAAATTGCGATGACGCCGCCGTTCGACGCGGATGGTTTTCAGGCCGGCATTTAAGGCTAAAAGATGCACCTGTGTGGTCAGCCCGTCGCGCCGCAACAGGGATGCCGCCAGCAAACGGCCCAGCCAGGGCGCGCGCTGCAACACCGCGAGCTCTTTCCAGGCATCGAGCGCCAGAATGGCCTGCAACACCGGCGGCAGATCGCGGATCGACCGCAACACGGTTCGCCATTCGTCGAACCGTTCGTCCTCATCCCAGTCGGGATCGCGGATCAGCGGGTCCGTCTCGCGCTGCACAGATCGGCGCGGTTCTTTTGCGCTGGCGAGAACGCCTTCGGAACGGGCCAGCACCGCATCAATGGCGTCAAGATCGATGCCGGGCAGCTCGAGCCCGCCATCCAGACGATGTTTTATCCCCTCCCCGTCGCGTTCCTGCCGATCGACTGCCGCATCGGACACCGCGACGTTTTCGCTTTCCGCGCCGATGCCGCCCTCCCCAGGAGAGGATGCAGGCCAGCCCCGCCCGCCAACCCGGAGACTGCGCAAACCGTTTGGGCTGAGCGCCCAGTCCGGTGGCTGCACAGCAATGCGCCGCCTTGTCTGCAACACGTCGCGGGCAATGGTGAGGGCGTGGCTCGGTGAGCGGATATCGCGCGCCGCCTCATGCAGGACCAGATCCTCCATCTCGACCAGTTCGCCGTCGAGCCACAACGAAGCGCAGGCATCGGCAAAATGCAACCGTTCGATCAGCCCCGCGCCGACCGGGGAATGAGCAAGACGTTCGTCAAGACGTGCCAGGGCTGCACTGGTACGGGCCAGCGGCGACAGCAAGGTCTTCAGAGGCAATTGGTCTGGATCGTATCGCATTGAAAACATAGTAAACAATTTCTCAAACGGACACCAGTAATTATTTAATGTCCGACACTGGTGATGCTCTTGGGTTGAGGTTTTCACATTCGATAAGTATCGCTTATCGATGGTTATTGATCTGAAGCCGCAAATCAGCGAAAGTTAGGGTCAAGCAGCGTCATTGAAAGCCCACTTTCAGGTCAATCAAGGAGTTTTGCCCGTGCCGTCAGTGCCCGTTTCCGCCGTCGAGCGGCGCGCCGAAACGCTCGATACGATTGCCGCCGTTTTGCCGATGAACCGCCGCGACATGCTGGCCGGCATTTTGACCGATGAGGATGTCGAGACACTGCGCCATCTGGTCAATGAAGGCATGGGCGAAAACACGCTGCGCGCGCTGACCTCGGATCTGGCCTATCTCGAAGCCTGGTCGATAGCTGCAACCGGCAGTCCCCTCCCCTTTCCCGCGCCGGAAGCCCTGTTGCTGAAATTCATCGCCCATCATTTGTGGCGGCCGCAGCAACGTGAACTCGAACCCGATCACGGCATGCCAGCCAGCGTGGAAGAGGAATTGCGCCAACAAGGCTTTCTGCGCGTGTCGGGACCGCATGCGCCGGCTACGGTGCGCCGGCGTCTGGCCAACTGGTCGACGCTGACCCGCTGGCGCGGTCTGGAAGGATCGTTTTCATCGCCTTCCGTCAAATCGGCAATCCGGCTTGCGGTGCGCGCCCTGAACCGACCGCGTAGCCGCAAGAGTGTCCATGCGATTACCGGCGATATTCTGGGCAAGCTGCTGGCAACCTGTTCCGGAGAGAACCTAACCGCTTTGCGGGACCGGGCTATCCTGATGGTAGCCTTTGCCTCAGGCGGGCGCAGACGCAGCGAAGTCGCCGGCCTGCGCGTAGAACAGCTTGTCAAACAGGTGCCTGTCACGGACGAGGACGGTTCCCCCCTCCCCTCACTCGGCATCCATCTCGGTCGCACCAAAACAAGTGGGGCCGATCACGATGAAATCGTCTATCTGACCGGCGGGCCTGTCGAAGCCCTCACTCGCTGGCTGGAAGCGGCAAAAATCCACAAGGGCAGCGTGTTTCGAAAAGTCGATCGCTGGGGCAATGTGTCCGCGCGAGCGCTCGAACCGAGCGCCATCAACCGGGTCGTCAAGCAGCGGGCGCAATTGGCAGGTCTCGATGCAAAAGAGTTTTCTGCGCATGGCCTGCGCTCCGGCTATCTCACCGAAGCGGCCAATCGCGGTATTCCGTTGCCTGAAGCGATGGAACAATCGCGCCATCGTTCGGTGCAACAGGCATCCGATTATTACAACAATGCCAAACGGCGGAGCGGGCGCGCGTCTCGGCTGCTTTGACACCGAAGAAGTAGCCGATTTCGGGTGGCTCCGATGTGTTTGCTGCCACAGCGGTTAACCGACATCTACGACGGTTTCAGACCCAAAACCGGTCATTGGCTATCCCAAAAATCGGGTCCACAGCCGCGACTTTTACAACAGAGTTTAGCGACAAAATTCTCAAAACCCATCAGGGAAGGGCCGTTTCTCACAGAACCCCGTGAAGTTATTTCATCGCAGTACCGTACTATATTACTCCAAGCGGCATCAATCCGATCCAGAAGTTGGAAATACTCACAAGAACTTACGAGAGAGGGATGCGTCAGTTGAGTATTTCAGTTTGATGGCCACTGTTGAGCACCATGCAGAAGACGCAGGATCTCAACCCGCTGTGCTTTCGGACGAACGCGATAAACAATGATGAATGGGGTTCGGTTGACGACGAGTTCGCGCGTGCCAAGCTTGCGCCCAACACGCCCCATTTCCGGATAATCCATCAGCATATCGGTCTGCCGCTCGATTTCGTCGAGTTGATCAAGCGCCGCACGGGGATTTTCCTTAGCGATATGGGCGATTGCATCAGTACGATTGGCGCGCGCGCGCTCAAGCCAGACCAGATTCACTCGGCATCACCTTTGATGCGGGCCAACAGCTCGGCGCGCTGGCGCGCCATGTCCTGCTTGACAACATCATGGGTAATCCATTCGGTTTTCGGATCATCTGCCTCATGCAACGCTTCCTCGACCTGTTCGCGGAACCATCTGTCATGGGCGGCAGCTTCATGGGCGCGGCGCAATGCCTCAGCCCTATCCGGACGTGAGTGCGTCTTCACCGTCTCTGGGGCAAAGTCGACCGCATCCACGTCGAAACGGGAGATGCCAACCTGTTTGAGATAAGAAACCAAGGTTTCCATACGCTTGAACAGTCGCACCTGGCGGCTACGCTGCGCGGCGAGCGCCCGCTCGGCCATGCCGTATTTGATCATGACAGCCCAGCCACCTTCCTGACCGACGACATGTGCGCCGCGTACGGCGCCAGCCTCCACAAGACGGGAAAGCGTGGAATGGTCAATGGTTTCAGTGGCCATGGCACACGACTCCTTATGTAGCTCAGTTAACTATTAAGACAATACGCAATCATTTATAAAATGCAAGATGCTCGACTATCAGGAGCCATAATTCACATTCCCCGATTCACCAGGAGTTGATATTCGACGGACATTCGACGTTTCGATAATGCAGCACAATATGCGTTACAGGTGCCGCCCAACGTCCATACGCCCATGCAAAGTACGCACAACAAGCATCATGTTCTCGTGTTTTCGAAAATAGATTACATGGGATCCAACGGCATATTTGAGATAGCCAGGGCGAATGTCCGTCAACCGACCACGCTTGCTGCCATCCCTTAATCCTTCAAAGGCATCGATCACATCATTGATATAACTGTTTGCCTGCTCCAATGACCATTCGTGTAAGGTGTAAACCCAGATGTCCTCGAGATCAGCCTCTGCCAGCGGTGTAAGCTGATAACTATCAAAGTGCATGCTTTGTCTTCATGCTGTGTAGGAAGCTCTCGCGATCCAACGGCTTGGGCTGACCAGACGCTTCGCCTGCGATCAGCGCCTCCTGCAAAGACTTAACCCGCGTTTCATGTTCCTCCAAAAGACGCAATCCTGCTCGCACGACATCACTGGCAGAGCCGTAGCGCCCTCCCCTCACCTGTGAATCGATAAAATTGGCGAAGTGATCACCGAGGGTAACTGATGTGTTTCGTGACATAAATTCACTCCTTTACGCAATTGTACCAATAATTGGTACCAACGCAAGAGCGATTGCCCAGTTCGTATACGGCGCCAAACAAAACGGGTTCAGCGCCAATCTCAGTGAGCTTCTAGCTTCCGCTGAGCTACACTGAGGTGTTGCAATTGGCAGTTATGAAGCCCTAAGCAGACATATCAGATGCGTGGCTTCGGAGCCGGTTCTCGATCGGAGTCACCTGAATTCGGTTCTCCTTTCGGTTCGATCAGAAGAACCTTGACTTCGTTCTTGGCCCGAGGACGATGCACAACACCTTTTGGAACCACAAACAGTTCGCCGGCTTTGACGGTGCGTGACGGCTCTCCTTCAATATCAATTTCCACCTCACCTTCGATGACGTAGAAGAAATCATCAGTCGTGTCATGCTTGTGGAAAGGATATTCACCAATAAACCTGACCACCATCACGTCATTTTCATTGTAGTCTGCGATGACGTGCTGGTCCCAGTGGCTTGAAAACTGGTTCAGTTTTTCATCGAGATTGATTATTTTCATCTGTGTTTCCTCATTGTTAGATCGCGAAGGAGAAACGAAATTTCAGCTAACGACGGGCACGAAAGTGGTGTGCCACAGGAGATGACGCCGGGTCTTGAACGATCGTGCACAGGTGACTGGGTCCGTTCTGCCCCATGGCAAGTCGGAATCCAGCGAGTTGAAGCCTTTTTTTCAGGCGAAGCATATGCCCCCCATCGACATGACACTTACTCGATCGGTTACACAATTAACGGCGTCCAGAGCTTCGACTACCGCGGATCACGTTTGGACAGTACACCTGGGCGTGTGATGGTGTTGCATCCTGACGAAATTCATAATGGTGAGGCAGGGACCGAACAGGGCTTCCACTATCGTATGCTTTATGTTGAACCAGCAATTATCAGAGAGGCGCTAGGCCGACCGACCGGTACGCTCCCATTCGTGAAAGATGCTGTGTTAGGCGATCCGAGATTGTTCAACGTCATACATTCCGCGTTTGCAGAAATGGACGCGGTATTGGAGTCGGTTGCACTAGATGGCATAATAGCACGACTGACAGATGGTTTGCTCGCAAATGATGCGTCTACCACGAGATCCTAACGCAGTGTGATCGACATTAGAGCTGTGCGCCTCGCGCGGGAATACCTTGAGGCAAATATTTGCAGTACCGTGGCTTCAAATGAGCTTGAAAACGTTACAGGACAGAATCGTTACGAACTCGCCCGCCAATTCCGCAAAGCATACGGTACAAGCCCATATCGATATCTAACGATGCGCCGTTTCGACAGGGCGCGTTTTAATATCGCAGCAGGCCTGACTTTAGCCGATGCAGCGATATACGCCGGGTTCAGCGATCAAGCTCATATGAACCGCCGGTTTAAAGCAAACTTTGGCTTGTCACCCGGCTGTTGGCAGCGCTTGGTCCTAGGCTGATATTAAACTAGCACTATAAGCCTCAAGGTATCATCTAATGCGCGCCTGTCAGGGTCGGGCGCGGCGGACATAACCATGTCCGAATGTGGACGCATAGCAGCCATTGAGGCTCCCGCTTTGCAAACCAAAGCAGTTTACAGGCTGTTCTAGACTATGTGACTAAGATGGAGTTGACCTCCTGAGGCTCAACCATAATTTGAAGAGCTCGTGAGGGTGATATCCCCGCACACAAAAATGCTGGCTTTCATAAACTTTACCCACCGCCTTCTCTACATTTTTCCCGCCTGCATCAACAAGCGAATGATCGGCACCATAATCGCTGTGATAAACAAGCACTTTTATTTTAAATAAATTTGTATTGATAGCCAATCCAATCAGTTATGCCACCGCGTGCCATTCGTTTATTTATGCCCCATTTTTCCATTAAAATTGTAGTCAAACACATAAGCCCCCCTCCCTCTCCGTTAAATGCTCAACTCAAATCCGTCCTCATAGCTAAGAGTTGTCGGGCGACAACTCCTATAGTTTGCGCCCTATTCTCATTAACCGATCATTAACTTTAAATATGTTGAGCCCCACTGGGAATCGGGGTATTCATAGACGGAAATTATCTGTGTTTACGCTAAAAAGCGTGTCTACATTGGAGCGTGGCTTGGAGTCGAACGCAAAACTTAACAAAGCTATTCATAAGCTGATCGCTACTCATGCGAAAGACTTGTCTGCGCAGCTACAGAAGCATCGCATTCAGTTATACCCCCCTGAAGCTCGTAAAAGTTTGCGTTCCTTTAGTTCCACTGAAGCCGCAAAACTCATCGGCGTGAACGATGGATATCTACGCCACCTCTCTTTAGAAGGCAAAGGGGTCCAGCCAGAAATTAGCGCGAATGGTCGCCGGTCTTACAGTGCTGAAGCGATCCACGAGTTGCGTAAATATCTCGATGAGAATGGCAAGAACGACCGCAGATACCTCCCTATTCGCTCGAAACACGAGCATCTCCAGGTAATTGCTGTCGTAAATTTTAAAGGCGGCTCCGGCAAAACAACCACCGCTGCACATCTTGCACAGTATCTCGCTCTCCATGGTCATCGCGTTCTTGCTATCGATCTTGACCCGCAGGCATCTCTATCTGCTCTTCACGGTTTTCAACCAGAGTTCGATGTAGGCGACAATGAAACTCTGTATGGCGCTGTCAGATACGATGACGAGAGACGACCTCTCTCAGAAATCATCAAGAAGACTTACATGCAGAACCTCGATCTGGTTCCAGGTAATCTGGAACTCGTTGAGTTCGAGCATGACACCGCTCGTGTTCTTGCACGCAACGATCATCAATCCATGTTTTTCACGAGAATGGATGAAGCCATTTCTTCCGTTGCGGATAACTACGATGTCATTGTTGTAGACTGCCCACCCCAGCTCGGCTTTCTGACGATGTCAGCTCTCTGTGCAGCTACCGCAGTATTGGTGACTGTCCATCCGCAAATGCTCGATGTCATGTCGATGTGTCAGTTCCTGCTCATGACATCGGAACTGCTGTCGGTTGTCGCCGAAGCTGGCGGCTCGATGGACTACGATTGGATGCGATATCTGGTCACCCGTTACGAACCTGGTGATGGCCCGCAGAACCAGATGATGTCTTTCATGAGAACTATGTTCGGCGAGCACGTTCTTAATCACCCAATGTTGAAATCTACTGCGATTTCTGACGCTGGCATCACTAAGCAAACCCTTTACGAAGTTCCAAGGGAACAGTTCACAAGGGCCACTTACGATCGTGCCCATGAAGCTCTGGACAATGTTAATTCGGAGATCGAACAGCTAATTCACAAAGCCTGGGGGAGATCGTAATGGCTCGCAAAAACTTGCTTGAAGGCTTGCTTCCTCAAAAGTTGTCGGACGACAACTCTGCTCACGATGAAGTTCAAGTTCCTGAACACGCATCTACTGCGTTCTCACACAAGGGCGCAATCGGCGCGGTTTCCCGTTCGATTCAGCAACTGAAATCTAGCTCAGTTTCTGAGATCGAACCTGATCTTATTGATGAACCATTTGTCTCAGATCGTCTTGAAGAGAGCTATGAGAGCTTCGCAGAGTTTGCAGCTCAAATCAGGGAACATGGACAACAGGTCCCCATTCTCGTGCGTCCTCATCCAGATAAAGAAGGTCGTTATCAAGTAGCCTACGGTCGCAGACGACTTCGCGCAGTGAAGGAAGCTGGCAAGCTAGTAAAGGCGACCGTTAAGCCTCTTTCTGATAACGAACTCGTAGTCGCTCAGGGACAGGAAAACAACGCTAGACAAGACCTTTCATATATTGAAAAGGCTCTCTATGCGCTCCAACTGGAGGGCAGGGGCTTCAAGCGTGATGTTATCATGTCTGCGCTTGCAATCGATAAAGCCGCGCTTTCACACCTGATTTCTACAGCTGAACGCATTCCAGACGACATCATTCGCGGTATAGGATCAGCGCCAAAAGCAGGCAGAGATCGATGGGTGAAGGTCGCCGCTTATCTCGCAGATGCAGGCAACATATCAAACGTACGTGAACTCTTAGATGGTGAACTCAGAACACTGTCATCGGACGAACGGTTCGTTCGTGTTTTCCAGCTTCTAAAGCCACCTACAAAAAATAAGAAACTGGTGCCGGTTAAGTCTTGGAGATCCAAAGATTCCTCAGTTACGTTCTCGATAAGTCGGTTGCCTAAAAAGACATCAATCGAACTCACTGACGCTAATGCGGGTGATTTTGGTGACTGGATATCTACTCGCCTAGACTCTCTTTATGATGAGTTTGAGCAATCAAAAAAGACACAAACCGGAGATTAGACCGCAAAAGAAAAGCCCCCACAAACAAAGTCTGTGAGAGCCGATCTGTAATCCTAGCAAGTTACCAATCGCATTTCTCAGAATCTTTGTCAATGTTTTTAACGTCATTTTGGCGGGTGGATTTCTTTTGCCTGAAGAAAGGTGAGAGGGAATGCAAATTCTGGAAACTGTAACGTCCGCGTTTGGCGGGCGAACGAATGCTTTTGCCCAAAATCCTGAACTGCAGAATAAGCAGAGCAGGGGGGTAAACAGATGGGCGCTCTACAAACAACTCTGTGTCGCTAAGGCAGCATTCGGTCTGAACGATCGCTGTCTTGCTGTGCTCAGTTCGCTGTTATCATTTCTGCCTGATGATGAATTGCATGAGAAAAGCGGCCTTGTCGTTTTCCCATCCAATCGTCAGCTGTCGCTGCGCGCCCATGGCATGCCAGAGTCTACACTGCGCCGACATCTGGCCTCCCTGATTGAAGCGGGAATCATAGCGCGCAAAGATAGTCCGACGCGGAAGCGCTATGCTCACAAGGATAGGGAAGGCGGCGTCGAACTTGCTTTTGGCTTTTCCTTTGCGCCCTTGCTCGATCGCGCGTCTGAAATTGTTGCAATCGCGGATAAAATTCTCGCCGATCAGAAAGCACTGAAGCGTCTTCGCGACGAAGTGTCCGTCATGCGCAGAGATATAGCGGCAGCTTTTACGGAGGATAGGGCCGAAGAAACAGGTGAGCTTGGTGAGTGTCTCGAAGCATTGTTCGTTCGTTTCCGCGCCGTTGTCGACGCGATCCCTCGTCGTGCATCTCTTGATGAACTGTCCGCGATCAGGGTCAAGTTTGAAGCCATTCGTGGTGAATTGGTTATCGCTCTGAAAACAATAGAGATTGTTCCGGAAATGAGCGGCAGCGACGCCCAATATGAGCGGCAGCATAATGAATCCCTACTAGAATCCCTTTTTGAATCTCAAAATAGCAAAAAGATTGTTTTGAACGCACCTTCTGCAGAAACACCAGTTCCCGTGAAGCCTCAAGAAGAAGCTTTTATCGAATTAACGCCATCCATTTCTCTCGACCAGGTACTTCGATCGTGTCCAGATATTTGCGAATATGGTGCGAACGGAATTGGCACATGGCGTGAGCTTCTCGATGCCTCGCGTATTGTCTCGGGCTTTCTCGGCATCAGTCAATCAGCCTATCAGGAAGCGATCCGTTTCATGGGGCCAGAAACCGCTTCGACGGCCATTGCCTGGATTCTGCAGAAACTATCGACCATCAATTCGCCTGGTGGATATCTGCGGTCCCTGACACAGAAGGCGAGGGGAGGGACCTTCTCAATCCGCCAGCTCCTGTTTTCAGGAATGAGGGCAAACGGAGGTCTCGTTTCAATATGAGACTGCTTTTACCCGTTTCCTAAAGACACAGCCATGAGTTGGAAACATCTATCGTGAATGGCCACCAAAAGAAGAAGGCCATCTAAGGTTAATCGAATGGGGTTCCCAGAAATGCGTGCATGGAATACCGCTGATTAAAAGAGATCGGAATATGAGTGTAGGCCGCTTGCACGTAGGCCATCGCCGCCAGTTTGCAGCGATGGATGTGGCGAAAACTCTGCGTGATGCCGATTCAGATCGGGCGAACGTTTTCTGCCTTGGATTTGCCGGTCTTACGATCCTGGCCGATTTCGTAGCTGACTTTCTGGCCCTCTCCGAGCGATCCGCCCGCTTGGACCAAGCCGGAGACATGCACAAAAACATCACTGCCGCCGTCTTCCGGCGTGATGAAGCCAAAACCCTTGTCCTGATTGAAAAATTTTACCGTGCCCGTTGTCATATGGATCCTCTTAAATGGAGCGACGTTTGCTTTACCGATGGAGATTATTAAATACGCAATGGACACGCAACCGCCTCCTATCGCAGACACTTGATCGATTGATCATTGAACCAAACAGAAGCTGGCCATATGACCAGTATCAGTTCTTTTGAGGAGGAGCATCCTTGAGTGTCATATTCCTGAATGGATCAGGCCGTTTGATTTGTGACGGCGTTGATGTCGGCCAGATTGAATTTAGTATTGCGGAGCCTGCAGACGGCCTGGATACGACAAGGCGGGGGAAACTCTGGGGGAATAAGCAGGCTATTGCTACAGCGGTGGACGCCCAGAAAGTGGAACTGAAACCTTCCGATACTCATGATCTCTTATCCCTGGATGTCGAGGATACTGATCGGCACGGCGGCGTGTCATTCAGTGTCCTGTAGCGGAAGGCTAGGCGCAGTGGCCTTTTTAGGATCAGTCAAACATTTCATTTTACGACGCGTCTACCGGAAGGATGGCGCGGTCAGATGTGCTTGACGCGAGGAGGCTGTAAGCGAGCGTCGTGACCCCGACAAAAGCTATCAACAAGACAACAACGGCGACCAATAGCCGGATCCGTTGTCGGCGTTTGAAAGATGATTGGCCAGTCCAATCGATCATTGACGAAGGGTAATTGTCGTTCATAAGTCGATACAGCGCATAAAATGGTAAACAGCCTCTGATTGAAAGCTGTGCTTACAAAATTTACCAGTGCGTGAGCGGCTAAAAACGCATAAACGCTCTCATACGCCGCCATGGGTTGCCGTATTTGGAAGAGGGCGGATGCTTCAAATTACCGGATGTGAAGGCGATATTGGCCACGACTAACACGAACAAATAAGGCGGCGTCTTCACAGAGTTTCTCTGTGCAGTTTTCCGCCAGAAATCTGAATTGACGTGTATATGGCCATTGCGGACAAAACCGTCTTATGTCTTTTGCGGTGAACGGTTCCTTCAAATTCCGGTTAACGTGGACTGCATGGCAGATCTCCCTATAAACTTGCTGATCGCTTTTCTTCATAACGAAACTCTTATCGTCTGGAATACAATAAGAGCGCGAACGGCATCGGCGGCTAAAAGCCGATCTATAGAATACGAATTCATTTTTTTCTCCCGTTATTCTCAACGGGCCGTCGGCAAGCAAGCTAGCAGAGAAAATCAATTTCTCAAATTGCCGATCTACCCCATCAATATCCGACTTTTAGAAATAGTGTCTCGGGTCGCGTGCTATTTGAGCCATCGTTCAGTCGTTACATGGCGCCATACGCGGAGCGAACCAAGAGAATTAAAACCCCGGCGCTCTTCCCAAAGACCCCGGGGCAGCTCAACGCAATCTGGTCAGGTTTCCATTCGCTTTGAACGTCGAAAATATAACCATCTTCTATCCAGATTCCAACCTGACCCTTGTCTCAAAGCGTCGAAGACCCTTCAGTAGAATCCTGATCTGATCTCGGGTTAATCCGTTTTGGATCTTCAAACAATTTTAGTGTGCCATTTGCGGTGAGAGCGTAGCGAACGCCGCCGGCCGGAGGCACCCGCGCTCTCATATCGCGCTGTAGGGTTGCCGGAGGCCTATTAGGAGAGGCGAGAAGGCTGTGGGTTATGGAAGGGACAATATGAAGAATATTACCGAAAAGGTACACTCAAAAGACCGATTGAATGTTTTCTAATAGGAAATATTGGCCCGAGAAACGGACATATTGGCCATATATGAGGCATTTTTCATGATGAGTGTCTATTTTAGGGTTGTGGGCATGAACCAAATCGGTAACATTCCTTGCCGTCGAATACCAAACTTTGAGGAGAATGTGACCGGGTAAAAAAGAAAAACCGCTCCCGAATAAATCCGGAAGCGGGGTGCAAATTTCAAACCTTCAGTAAAAGTAGAATCGCACTCCCATCTTCCAATGTCAAACAGAAACGCTTTTCGGCGAACGGGAAAGCTTTGCCTGGTCCTCAGTGAGGAGATGAGGAGTATGGAGGAAGTCCTACAACCTGTGCGGTGGGTTGGCCGTAAACAGACACCACAACGAACCGAGTTTCGTCGCATGGCTCATACCGCGGAAATTGGAACGGTGACACGCGGCCAGCTGATCGGCCTTGCGCAGTCACTCCCTTGCCTTGGTCTCATCAATGGCACAGAGGCGCACTTGCTTGTTGCCGTGATCAATACGGCTCCAGCAGAGAGCTATGACAAAGGCGGAAGACCGATCGTGTTCAAATCCAATGCGGCGCTTGCCTTCGAGATAGGTCGATCAGAGGGACGCGTCAGCCGCATGTTGTCCCGGTTGTTCGACGCCGGTGTCATCACCATGCAGGACAGCGGCAACTATAAGCGTTATCCGGTCCGTAATGCGGACGGCAGTATTGCCGACGCTTGCGGTATCGATCTGCGCGTTCTGATAGCCCGCTTCGCGGAGCTCGATGGAATGGTCCGGCAGGCAAAGGCGGAAAAGAACGCACTCAATGCGAACCTGCGTCGCTATCGCGGCGGCGTTCGCAATCTGCGTAACGCGCTCGCCACTATGGAGGACCTCCCCGCTCGGCTGCGCTCAATAATCGAGAAGCGTTTTGAGCGTGTTCTCGATGCAGTAGGCATCGCGAGCAAGGCATCAAGTGCTGTTCTGCGTCGCGCAACAGGCTTGATAGAATGGATCGTCGAGCGGGTAATGCAGCTGCTTCACCGTGAGCAGCCGTCCGATAGAAATGAAGATTCGACATGCCCGTATGCCGAAAACGACATGCACAAACAGATTACAAACCCCTATTCCCTTGAAAGTAGTAGTGATGAAATGTGTTCGGCTAACGCCGAACAACTCAGTTTCCCAACGACCGGTAAGAGGGCTTTCGATAAAAGCCTGGGGCGCAATTCGAGTAAAAACAATCGACCGCACCACCCGCCACATGCGCTAGTGGCCCTGCAGGATGTGTTACGGGCAATACCGGCGCTGACCACTTATGGAATGTCGCGCCCCCGCAACTGGGCTGACTTAGCCCGGCTCGCACCGCAAATTTGCCGCTTGGCGGGTATTTCCGAAGATGCACGCCGTCGCGCGGTGGGTCAGATGGGTGAACAGGCCGCCGCGATTGCCATCATGATCACGTTGCAGAAGTTCGACCAACAGGAAGTGAAGTCGCCGGGGGGCTATTTGCGCGCAATGACAGAGCGCGCTGCCGCCAGCGAACTGCATCTTGCCCGCTCGGTGTTCGGGCTTGCTGCCAGACATGGAATGGAGGGAATACATTGATCTTTCGCTCCATTTTCGCCGCGCGGTGGCCATACGGCCTGGTTGCGCGCGGGGCAGGCCGAAGCGATGTCACGCTACTTGCCGCGAAACCACGGCATCGACATTGCCGAATACGGGTATACCGAGAACGAAGCACGCGAACGTTTGCTTGGAATATGGGCGGCGGACGCAGAGAGCCCGCATCTCTATCGACGGGCCCATGCCTCCAGATAAGCCCGCCCATGCATAGCCATATTGGCATTTTCGAGTGATCAGCGAAGAGAACCATAACGGTTCTCAAGGTTTACCGTGGTTATACGATAGATGTTGAATCCAGCTATCATGCGTTGCAATATCGGTACGGTATCACCGGTCTATGCCAACGAGACGAGTTGCCATATTGGCGCATATAGCACACCTCTAATTCGGTTGCTTTTAACGCTCGTTCGCACGTTGACGCGGTTGCCGCAAAGCCGGAAGCCAGAGAAATCTCCCCGCCTGCGGCTCCTCGCGCGACAAATTTCTCGGCCCTCGGCTTCCTCCGCTGCGCTCCGGCCCAAGGGTGCAACACCGCTTACCGCCGTGCCCGTGAACCAACATCGCAACCACACAGAGGAGTGAATACCATGGCCAACGAAATCACCAACTTCATTCAGTTCGACAGCGAAGACCTCGACACAGCTTCCGGCAAAGGCCGCATCTCGACCCTGACTGACGACATCGACATTGAGGTCGTGCCCTTCAACTCGGAAAACCCGGACGCTCCAACGCACCGCGTTTTCGCTAAATCCCCGCGTGGCTTCAATATCGAGGTTGGCGGGATCTGGAAAAAGGCAAAGGCCGATGGCGAAGGCTTCAAGCGCAATCTCTCGATCCGTCGCCTGAACTACAACGCCAACCTCGGGCGCTTCGGTGGACAGGACGACCCAAGCCTTCAGGCCGTTCTCGAATGGGAACCGCGCAATTGATAGCCCAACAGCGCCCGGCCAAGTGCCGGGCGCATTGCACCGAAAGCCGCGAAAACCCCTTTGTTTTCTGGATTTTGCGCGCTTTGTGTGCTAGGGTTTATTACAACAGGAGTTTTGAAGATGAACTTTCATGCCCCCCGTCCGGATCGGTCTCCGGAAGCTGTTGCCAAGCGCAAAAAGGCTACGGATCAGGCGCGCGCCGCAAATATGCGACAGGGCTATGTCCACGATCCACTGTTGGAAGCGGCAACCGCGGCCTATGTCGCCGGCGAGATCACGCGCGACGAATACAAAGAGCGTGTAGTCCGCAAACCGCTATAGTTCAACCTCAACCTTTTCAAATTTGATGCCGCCTGCCTTGGGCAGGCGGCTTTTTATTGATCTTCGTCATGGCTGAAACCGAACCCAAAGGCTCCTACACCTATCCGAATATATCGGACGATCCTGATCGTAGGGACGTGCTGCGCAACAAACTCGGAATCCGGTCTCATAAGGAACTGCGCGTCGAAGAATATCGCGCGACAGCATTCCGGTTGGCTGAAATTGCCGAAGGAGACGGCCCGAAAGGCGCTTTCGACGCGCAACATCTGAAAGCCATTCATGGTCATATTTTCCAAGATATTTATGAATGGGCCGGTCGTACGCGCAATGAAAGCCCCATTGTCGATGGGCAGAGAGTGGAACCAATTGGCAATCTGTCGAAAGGCGGAACTTCGTTCCTACACGGCTCGCGTATCGAGATGGGCTTGGATGAAGCCTTTAGACCGATCCGGAGTCCCAAAATTTTGCGCGGATCGTCGGTCGAACGGTTCGCCGAGATCGCCGGTAAAGTGTTGGCAGAGTTGAATTATGTGCACCCGTTCCGAGAAGGCAACGGACGGGCCCAGGAGGCACTGCTAGCAGCCATCGGTCGCGAATATGGACATGATGTTGACTTCACGGTCATTACCAAGCCACGCATGATCGAAGCGTCGATCGCGACGACCAACGATCCCTCCAGTCCGGCGATGAAACATGTCTTTGAAGACGCGATCGACCCAAACCGACAAGAAGCCATAAGAGCTGCATTTGTCGATCTGGAAATGCGCGGTGAGAATGCTTTCGAGCACAACGTGCGCAGCGCCAGGCCGGGCGAACAGGTTTCAGGTCAGGTACTCGGTCACGATATCCGTGTTGCCAGCCTTGTTACCGACCACGGGATTATCGCCGTCGATCGCGCTGACCTTCCAGAGAGGTTGCCCGATGACGATACCGAAATCACATTCACGGTTCGTTCTGACTTCTCCCGCCTGTCGAGCTCGGATCGGGACAGAAATACTCATAGTCCTGCCGTCGATCGAATGGCAGCAGAGCAGAAAAGCATCACGGAACCGTCCCGGCTCGCAGAGCTGTCGTCGCAAAAGCCGCCCGAGCGGGAATCCGACGACCGCGAACGATAAGCGGCACATCTTCCGCGCCGAGAGCCGGTCCGTTAGCTTCGGTGAGTGACATTGCGGCCTCACCACCCGTTGGCTGATTGACGGACAAGCTGCGACAGCCACTCTCCCATGCAACCGCTTCGCGGTCCTCCACGTCCGTTGCGGCCCAAAGGGTGCATGGGCTCGTCTCGGCTATCTCCGTTTCTTGCCGTCAACCAACGAATGGAGACGGCCATGAACAACGTCAGCGACACCTATCAGCGCATCACAGACCTCATCATCGAGCAGCTGGAAGCGGGCACCAAACCCTGGGTGCGGCCTTGGCGCGGAAATACCCGCCCGACCACCATCATCCCGCGCCGATCCAGTGGTGAAGCCTATCGCGGCATCAATGTTCTCATGCTCTGGATCGCGTCGCAGATGAACGGCTACGAGGAGACCACCTGGATGACCTATCGTCAGGCAAAGGATCTCGGCGGTCAGGTCCGGAAGGGCGAACGCGGATCGCTCGTCGTCAAATATGGCACCTTTACGCGCAAGGATCAGGACGCCGAAGACGACCGTTCAATCTCTTATCTCAAGGGATACACGGTATTCAACGTAGAGCAGATCGAGAACCTGCCTGCCGACTATTACAGCCCAGCTGAACTGATGCCGACGGCGCCGGTGCCGCGCAACGAAACCGTCGACACCTTTGTTCGCAAGACCGGGGCTGTCGTTCACTATGGCGGCACGAAGGCTTGCTATCGTCCTGGACCTGACGACATTCTCATGCCCGACCGCGAGCGTTTTCTAAGCGACGTCCACCTTTATTCGTCACTTCTGCACGAAATTGGTCACTGGTCGGGCGCAAAACATCGCCTTGATCGCGATCTGTCTGGCCGCTTCGGCACCAACGCTTACGCGGTCGAAGAACTCGTCGCCGAACTGTCCGCAGCATTCCTTTGCGCTGACCTGGGCGTGGCTCATGATCCTGGCGAAAACACAGCCGCTTATATCGAAAATTGGCTGGCCGTCCTGAAGGCTGATAAACGCGTCATTATCACCGCTGCAGCCAAAGCTCAGGCGGTTGCCGATTATCTGCATGGGCTCACATCGATACACAGACCGGAGGTCGCGTAAGCGACCTCGAGGTCCAGCGGGACTTTTCCCGCTGCATCGGGTCTGACAGATGAGTTATTACTGTGTTCTGGTGCGAGCGGTGTTGTAAACATCGCCACGCTCACGTTTTCCAACTGCCACGACCAACACCGTCACAGGGTCGTCGTTGACGGAATAAACCAGCCGATAGCCTAATTGACGTAATTTTATTTTATAATGATCAGGCATACCGTGAAGTGAGGCACTAACGACCCGCGGCGTTTCCAAGCGTTCACGCAGTTTTTTCTTTAATTGCTGTTGGATTGTTGAGCCGAGTTTATTCCATTCTTTGAGAGCCGACGGCAAGAATTCAAGCTTATAAGGCATCGATATCGACCGAAATTCCTTTTTCGTCGGCTCGCTTCCGGATTATCTCAGTAAGGCGAATATCGTCCAGCTGCTCGAGCATGGCTTCATAGACATCTGCGGGTACCATATAAGCCATAATTCGATTATGATTAAGAACGGCGACAGCCTCCCCCTTAGCCTCGTCCATTACTGCGGACGGACTCTTTTTGAGGTCCGAAACACTGACTGCTATATTTGCTTCTACACGTTGCATAACAAATTCCGTATCCAGTTTTGTGCGATAAATAGTACCATATTAAGTATCGAAATACAATACCGAACCCGACGATCCATGATTGGAATTCAGATTGCGCAATTCGAGCAATTGTCGGCTGTTCGCAATTGCCATGCCGACTTCGGCTATTTAACTGGATCCGTGCTTTGCGGTTTGGCGTCGACCTGGCTTTGTAAGTCTGCCATTTTTTTAACCAACGAAAGCAAGTCACGCGTAGTGCTGTGCGGGAGATTTGCCACGAGTTTCGCAAGTTCCACGCGATCCTTAGCTTCTTCCTCGCTTTTCCCCCACAAGTGAGGTGCTGCCTCGTAAAGCATGTCGATGGGCATGACGTTCAGCACTTCGCAAATATGCACCATGCGAGTGACGTGTAGTTTTGAAAACGCGCGTTCATAGCGACCATAAACCGGCGTAGAAAGTCCCATGAGTGGAGCAAAATCAGCTTGTTTCAAGCCGGCGCTATCGCGTGCATCACGTAGGTATTTCGCAAGCCGTTGATCGATTTCTTCAAACGTACTTATTCCATTAAAGCCCGGACGCCTAAAGACCGGCTTATCGATCTCGGGATCATTGGTTTTTTCCAAAGAATGATCATTAGCGAAATCCAATGCCTCACGATTCACGCGGAAACCCCTTTTGCCTGCCGTGCCACAACAGCGATCATTATCACATTTTCTGAAAATTGCAGCACTCCAGAGGTGGTGTTCGCTTGTTTCAACGCGCGTTTATATTGAAATGAAGCAGGAGAGCGATTTCGGCGTTATGTTGTTTGGGGCTTCCAATGCCGACGTTGTCACTTCGGTTATCTGGATTTCACCGCCACAAGGCGCCAATCATTGGCCGCGCCCTCGAAGACTGCTTCGATAACTTTGGTCTCGTTCAGCCAGCTTAGCGATGCAGACAATTCGCATGCAGCGGTCTGCTCTTTGATTAGAATACAACGTAGCACTGACACTTTGGAAGAATGGCCGTATCCGGCGTAATTCCAGTTCGATAATCGAAATAGCTCTGTCTTGGCTGTTTCGTCATCAGGCCAGATGGCATCGTAGCTTTGCTTTGCCACACGAGCGATCGTCGGTTCGTCATTGTGAATATCTGGTTTGGTGTGTAGCGATGGAGCAATATAGATTCCAATGGCAATTCCGAGCGCTATCCCGACGAGAAAACTACGGCCGAACACGGTCAGTATCCATTATCTTTAAGATATTGATCAATGGCATCACGAAGAATGACCGTCATTTTGAGGCCATTGTCATGAGCAGCGTTCTCAAGACGACGTTTGGTTTCATAATCAAGCGAAACATTGACGAAATGTTTGCTTTCGCGTTCACGGGATTTACGAAGCTCGCGCAGTCGGTTACGGGAGTCTTCTCGACGGTTCGCATTTTCAATTGCACTTGCGCGGTGTTGTTCCGGCGTTGTCTCGAGAGATTTATCCTGCTTTTTCTGCCTTGATGTCATGAACGCCGATTCATTTCCAACGTTTGCAGCGCCTTCTTCTTGCACGTGAGAAATAGGCGGGGCGGGAGTGTCTTTATCCAGATCAACAGAACGTTTTCGACGTTCCGCGACAGGGAAATCAGAAAGAGAGATTTTTCCCTTAGTCATCGATAGTCTCCCCGCGTTGCGCCATTTTAAGTTGCTCCAACTCCTCGACGAATGCATTAATCTCCGCTCTGGCCTTGAGAACAGGTTCACTGGGTTCGAGCATTTGTAGCGTACCAAGACCGCTTCGGATTTCTCGATAGCAGTTGCGCTCGATCAACTCTGTATCAAGCAGCACGGAATTATAACCGTGTTCGCTCAGATTTTGGACGAAAGGGCGAATGATCCGGTATTCTTCCAGATGCCGATTGACGATAGTGATGCGTGTTCGCAGAACTGCTTGAGGGATACTACGGTCAAGAACGTCCGTTCGTGTCGCAATTGCCTCCGCTGCTTCACCAACTGCTTTAATCTCGTCTCGGGCGGGCTGAATGGGTGTGATGATGATATCTGAATGGTCGATTATCGTATCCATCACAACGCTATCGACGCCCGGCGCGTCGATCAGTATGGCGTCATAGTTGCCCTCCTGTGACACCATTAACTTCTCTATATTGTTCTGACGAAGTGCCGTCGCCAGCGAAATCGACGCTGGTACATTATCCTTTGCCTCGCACCGCTTCCACCACTCGGCTAAGTTCTGTCGTGGATCAGCATCAATTAGCAATACCCGTCGATTTTTGAGTGCGAGTTCATCTGCAGTCAAAATGACTGCGGTCGTTTTCCCCGCTCCACCTTTGCCGCTTACCGAAGATATTCGAAGTGTCACGTTGGCCCTCCTGTACCTGGATAATGCTGGTTTTCTTTGTGTCGATTTATTGCCTGCAGCGCCGGCAAATGCTGCCCACAAGGCGCATCGATACATGTCAAGATAAGGTAGTTTCACATGATGTGACAACACTCTTTATAGCATGTGACATACCATGTGTTCACATCAAATAATCACATCACTCGATGACTAGAGTTTTGGGAACGTGTTTCTTCCAATCGAGTGTGAACCCCGGAGCCGCGCAAGAGCCGTCTGTGCCGCTCGCACGCAGTCCGGCAAGGGCGAAGAGCGAAGCGTCCCTTGCTGGCGAGTATGAGGGGTACACAAAGGCGAATAAAGCGTTCTGGAGGTGAACCTTGGTGAGCGTAATTTCTTTGAAGCGCCGGGGCGCAGCCTCGGCGGCAGGGCGAGTGCAGCGAGGCCAAGTTTGACGAATAATGAATGATTCTCTTTGAAGTTTATTAGGCAGGATACGGAAAAATGTGCTACATTTTTGCTTAGCAATCGCGAAACATGTCCGCGATTGATGATTGCTACGTTGGATTGGGGGCTATTGAAGCTTATGGATGAGGGAGTTTCCGATCATGTGGCGGCAGTAAAAGCCAAACCGCAAACCATTCACAGCCGCGTTTCGGCGGACGAATATGACGCAATCGACGCAGCTGCAAAGGCGGCCGACATGACGATGAGCGCATTTTTCAAGGCCGTGTTTCTGCAGGGGGCCGGGGTGAAGCCGATCTTCAATGCTGACGACAGGGCGCTTTTGTCCCTAATGCTGGAAGATATGCGCATGATCGGCGTCAATCTCAATCAGGTAGCGAGAGCGCTGAATAGTGGAAAGTCGGTGTCAGATAGCGAAATCCGAATGGTGGTCGGTGACGTGCAGAAGATGCAGGTAGGTGTCCTTAGCGAGTTGCGACGCGTTGCCAAGCGGTCAGGATACAAGCATCGCAGCAAGGAATAGCGGTCGATGGAGTTTTTTCTCGGAGCTTTTGAGAGCGAATGGGAGCAGCGCCGTGCGGCGTTGCTGCATGAGCTTTCGCTGGGTTCGAGTGCTGCAAGCCGCGCTGAGGAAGAAATGCGGCGGAGGTTGCGCGAATTACAGATCGCTGGCGGAGCTGCCGCTGCAGGTGGTGCTTCAGTCCCGAAAATGCGTAAGCTATCCTCAAGAGCGCAGGCGTTCGTCCAAAGCGCCGCAAATAGGCCGATTGCCGCGACGAGGCCGATGGAGACACGTTTGGCCGCGGTTGCAGCCGGAAGTCAGCCGGCTGTCGTGAAAATGGCGTCGTATGGCGGCGGTGCGCGTCTTGGCGCAATGGTGAATTATGTTGCCCGCAATGGTGAAATTAGCGTCGAAAAGGAAAACCGTGAGCGGCTGGAGGGACGTGAGGAACTGGCACGGTTGCGTGGCGAATGGGAGCCATTGTTTCAAAATCGTGCCGAGAGCAGGGATATCGGGACTTTCCATGTGTCGATAGAAGCTACCGGGTTCGCAACCGAAGAAGCTTTGCACCAACTCGTACGCGATAGCTTGGCAAGCGCATTCGGTAATCGCAGCTTCGCTTATGCTGTTTCGCAGCCGTCGCATGGAGTTTTACAAGTTGACGGTATGGTGGTCTTGCGCAGCGCGGAAGGGGAGCGGTTGACCGGCGACGCGAAGGCGGCGGACATTATTCAGAGACGTTACAACGATAACGCAGCGTCCGAGCTGGCGAGGGCGCGGTTCCGTTTTACCGGGTATGGTAATGGCGTGGAATATGGCGCTGCCAAGTTGCGCAATCTCGTCGAGGAGCATAAGGGCGACGTTCGTGACGATAAGGGGCGCATCGTTCCGGATGCGCGTTCCGCAGGCGACCTGGTGCAAAAGCAGTGGCGCCCGGAATTGCACAGCCGTAAGGGCAGGGATGTTATGCATGTTATCATGTCCGCCAAAGCGGGCACGAATGTTCAGGCTTTCGAGGGCGCTGTTCGGGATTTTCTGGCCGCGCAGTTTGAAGGGCACCGCTACATATTTGCGATGCATGATCCGTTCAGTGACCCGAAGGAGATGGGGCAGGGCGGAAAGCGACCGCATATACATGCTCATGCTATTATCGCGATGCGTTCGGATGCCGGTGATCGGGTAGAAACTTCGCCACAGATTTTTCGCCAATGGCGCGAGCTTATGGCTGAAAAGGCGCGCGAGCACGGAATCTCTATGGAAATGACCGACAGGCGCGAGTTTGCAAATGCTCCAGCCTACACGCGAAATCAGGTGCGGCCGGTTAATAGCGAGGGACGAACGGAACATGAGGGGACGAGTGCGGCAGCTCAGTCGCGTTACGATGCCAAGCGCTCAGGCCGGCGGAGCGTGGCGCGAAGCGTGCGCAGCCGTGAATATACCGTAAAGGTAACTCATAGTTGGGAGAAAATAGCAATGGCTAGCGGCGATCACCAGATTGCCTCATACGCCATACAGCAAAGAGATATAGTTGTATCAACCAGTTCACCTCAATCGAAAGCTAAAACTTCTAACATCGTTCATGCAGATTTCGGGTCACATTACCACGCCAATTTGGTAAGGTTGCAGAACATCATTTTGGAGGGTGATAAAGTGCGCGAAATGTCGAGAAGCGATTTTGAGGCATATGAGAAAGAAGTTGAAACAGCTTTGTTCCGGCTTGGCCGTAATCTCGGACCGGAGGAGAAAGCCGATCTGGATCAGGTAGCGCAGTTTACGCGCGAGCACGTCAATCTAATGCGCGAGCATATGGAATTGACGGAACAGCGTGGAAGGACCGCTGAAGCGCCTTCTCGTGAAAGCGAGCAGGATAGCCCGTCGATGCAGATCGCTCGCGAACCCGATTCCGAAATTGCAAAGCCAGCGCATGTTGTCGCGGAATTAGAGCAGGGTCGGCCGTCGGCAGATAATGCCAACGAATCTCGTTCCAGCATGGATGACGAGGAGAAAGCGGCGGCAGCATCTTATCAGGCCGAAATGGATCGTTCATTCCCGAATGAAATCACGAGCCGATATTATATTCGTGAGGATCACGGTGGGACGCAGCGAGTCTTTGCCGATTCAAAGGGTGAGCGCGAAGTGTTCCAGGACAATGGAGAGAAGCTGCGCGCAAAATCGTTCGATGCTCAGGGCGTTCGATTGATGATCGAAACAGCAGCGTATCGAGGCTGCACGAGCATCGAGATAACGGGGAGCAAGGAGTTCCGCCGTGAAACTTGGCTGGAGGGCCAGGCGCACGGAATTTCGGTCAAGGGCTATCAGCCGACCGAACTGGATTGGCAAGATCTTGCACGCCGCGAGCAATCCTATTTGCGTAACGAAATTGTTCCGCTCAAGGGCAGGGTGCTGGAAGCGGATCACGGGCCCAAGGAGCAATCCGCAAGTTCAGATCAGTCGAGCAAGGTCGATAGAGAGCAACAGGGTGCAGCTAAATCAGAAACGTCGCACTCCAAGACCGTCGACTATAAGGAGGGCGTTCAGGGCATCCTTGTCGAGACAGGCGAGAAGCCCTATCAGGATAATGAAAAGAACGAGCCTTCGCCGTTCGTTGTTATTGAAACTGCCAATGGCAATCGCACGGTCTGGGGTGTCGGATTACCGGATGCGTTGCATCGCGCCGGCGCTGATATCGGCGATGAAATTCATTTGCGGTCCACTGGTACGGAACGCGTCATGAAAACCGTCATACAGGAGATTGACGGGCAGAAGCACCGTGTCGAACAAATGGTCGATCGCCGGGCATGGGAAGCGAACTTGCTTGAAGAACGGGATCGGACCGACGAGAAAGTTGAAGGTTCCAAACAACTCGATAATCGGGCTAATATGGAAACAAAGGCCGTCGTTCGCGACGGAGAGACTGCCCGTACAGATCCTCCGCAACAACAGGTTCCACGATTGCAGGAACTAGAGCAAGCGCAGCAGCAAAAGAAGGAACGCGACGAACACGAGCGTTAAAGGACGATGCGACACGATTACATCTATAATTCACCTCCCGATCCGAAGGCTGACGACGCCCTTGCAAAGTTCTTTGCGGTTCTGTTCTGTCTCGTCCTGGGACTGGTTGCGATCGTGTACATAGCTACTGTCGTTCGGGACTGGTTCAACGCGGCCGTCGCATGGATAATCGATATGATTAGTTTCCTTGGGGGATTTTTGCCGTTTTGACGGCAAAGATTTTTAGACTTAGCCGGGCTCTTTTGCGACCCAATGTGTTGCGGTGAGAATGCTGCTGCCAGGAAGCTCGCAAATGAATGGAGTGAACAGGATGACTGAAAAAGTAACCACCTATGATCCAGCGGCTGCACTGGTCGATGATGAGGAAATCGCAGCTTTTATGGCAGATGCTTTTGAAACGGGAGATGCGGCCTATGTTGCCAAGGCGCTTGGCGTCGTCGCCCGCGCCAAGGGCATGACTGAAATTTCCCGCAAACCCGGTCTATCCCGGGAACAGCTTTATCGCTCGTTCAGCGGACGCGGAAACCCGACTTTGGGGACAACACTGGCGGTGATGCGTGCGCTCGGTGTTGACATGACAGCCGAAGCTCATCCTTCACAGTAACGGCAATTGTTTCTGAATGTTTTTCCTTCGAAGCGGCGGTCCATTAAGGCTGTGCTCATTCTCTGCATTCATGGATGACACCGAATTCCCGATTTGCTTCCGCGCCTCCTTGGAAACTTGCCGTTCACTTTTGATGCGACGGACGGTCGACTTGGTGCCGGCGAACGAACCCGCTTCGCGGGAAGGCGCGTGCGACTGAGGTAAAGGCACAGAGCGACCATTGTGCTCAGCATTGAGTGTCGCCCGGAGCGAGCAGAGAATGACTGGCTTCTTCAACCATGAGCCTGACCATGCAAAACCAACTAAATTCGCCCGCGATCAGCCCGCTTCGTCAACATCTGATCGATGACATGAACCTGCGTCACTTCGGGCACGAGGCCCAACGCATACCGCGTCCGTGGATGATTTGTGCCGTGAGGAAGTAACGCGTCTCCTTGATGCGACAACTTGTCCCAAGCATCAGGCGGCGCTAGCCGTGCCTATGGTTCAGGACGGCGCGTATCGGAAGGGGCTTCATTAGCTGTCAGCACAAACCACCTAATTGCCAGACAGGACTGTCAGCGCAACCCACTCCGGAAAGCTCATACCTGCCTTCTCAAGCTGACGCTGCAACAAGGCCTGCAAGGTGCGTTCGGCTTCGCCAATCAATCGTGTGATGTGCGGGCTATTGGTCATGTCATTTTCTTTTTCATTTTGGTTTGACTGGCCGGACAGCTCGCGCAGAGCGTCACACAGCAGCCGCGTTCGCTCAGCTTGCATCCACCGGATGCTGCGACCTGAATCCGACGCAGAGGCGGTTCCAGATATTGATCGTCCCGATTGCAACGCTGATGCGGGTGATCTCCGCCTCCGTAAAGAAGGCCTGGAGCGGCTGAAAGTCGGTGTCCGGCGCGTGTGTCTGTGCAACGTTTGTCAGCGCCTCGGTCCAGCCAAGCACCGCCCGCTCACGAGCATCGAAGACGGGCGAGTCCCGCCAGACGCCTATCAGGTTGATCCACTGCTCGCTCAACCCATCGCGACGCGCCTCCCTGACGTGCATATCAACGCAATAGGCGCAGCCGTTCATCTGTGAGGCCCGCAACTTGAGCAGGTGCAGAAGCCGGGGCTCAATCCCGGACGCTTTGCGCACATAGGTGTCGAGATCGGCCACCGCCTCATAGGCGTCAGGCGCAATAGCGGGAAAGTCGAAACGGGCCTTCATGGCACTGTCCTTATTTCTTTTGCTCTTGTTCTAGAAGGTTCGCCAGATACCCGGCGTCCCCAGTTCGATCAGGTGATCGTCGGGATCACGAAAGTAGATACTGGTTCCGCCCAGTTCCCAGCGCATCCGCGCTTCGATCACGATGCCCTGCGCCTCCAGATGTTTTTCCCAGCCGGGCAATGCATCCGGGTCGATGGCAAAGCAAAAATGGGACGGTCCGGTGCCGTCGTGATAGGGAATGGTCCCACCCGGCAGTACCAGGTCAACGAGCGTTGCGCCGCGCTTGAACAGCAGCAGAACAGTTGCGTTCCCGGCGTCATAGGCGACGACGCGTTCGTTGCACACCAGATCGGGAAAGCCGAAAACGCGGTCATAAAACTGCGCAGCGCGCACGACGTCCTGCACGTAGATGGCAGTTTCCAGGATCTTCCGAACTTTCGGCCTCTGCGAGAGAGGCTTTCCGCGATCATCGGTCATGGGTTCCACCCGCCGCTACCGTAGGGACGGGTTATCACTTCGAGCAGGTGCCCGTTGAGATCGTTGAAATAGAGCCCGTGGCCGCCATCGTGGTTGTTCATCCCCGGCTTCCGCCGTTGGGGATCGGCCCAGTAAGGCAAGCTCCGCTTGTCGAGCCGGTCATGCAAAGCGTCGAAACTCGTGTCATCGACGAGGAACGCGTAATGCTGCGGAACGACGGCATGGCCCACATCCATATAGTCGAGGTTGACGCCATTGTCGGTGGTGACCATCCAGAATGGCCCCCATCTGCGCGGCGGCTGGAGCCCAAGCATTTCAGCCAGAAACAGGGCAGAGCCGTGTGCGTCTTGCGTCGCCAGGATCGTGTGGTTGAATTCGATTCTCATCAGTGCTCTCCCATCCCGAAGCTTACCCCGCTGTGCCCCGACCCGCCTGAGCGTCGAGGCCACCACGAGCACGGCAATCACCGCCGTGCCCGCCACGATGTAGGCGGCTGAATCCCAGCCGAACCGATCCAGTGCGCCGCCGATGGCTGTCGGGCCAAGAATCTGTCCGAGATTGCTGCCTTGAATGATCAGACCCAGAACGACCGGAACCAACCCTGCCGCTGGCGCCACGAGTGGCGCGGAGGACAGCAGGATCGCCGGGATCACACCGCCAACAGTCGAGAACAACAGGCACAGGCCGAAGGCCGCACCGTCCGGCAGCACAGGGAGAAAGATCCCGAAGCTGGCCAGTCCCATGACGAGGCATGCCGCGATCAGGAGCGCCGGGCGGCTAAAGCCCCTGGAGAGGAGCAGGCCTGCCGTCAGATTGCCGATGACGTTCACGGCCGAGGCCAGTGCACTGAGCAGTCCGGCCGTCTGGTGCGTCACCTGTAACCGCTCCATCAGCAGCACCGGCAGGAAGCTGAAGACCGCGAAGAACATCATGCTGTAGAGCGCAATGGTGATCGCCAGCCCCACAGCGCTACGGTCGCGTGCCACGGTCATGCTGTCGCGGCGCAAGCCGTTCCAGGACATGATCTGGCCTTGCCCGCCAGCGGAAATGACAAGTGGAACAGCGATGCAGATGGCCAGCGCCAGCGCCCCGCTTGCCCACCACATCCTCTGCCAGTCCTCGAAGAACGGCCCCACCAGCATCGCCACCGCCATGCCGACCGGCATGAAGCAGCTCCAGAGGGCGAAGGCCAGATCACGATCAGCTGGTCGCGTAACCTCCTGGAGCAATGAGGGCGCAGCGACCGTCACCAGTAGGAAACCCGCCCCTTCGATAATGCGGCCACAAAACAGGCTGGGCAGTCCCGGTACCGCCGCGCCAAGGGCCGCGCCGGCTGTCGTGACCAAAAGCCCGATGATGAGGATGCGCCGTGCACCGAAACGCGCGACAAACGCCCCGGTTGGAATGCCGCCGACAAGGCCGATGAGCGCAAATATTCCAGTCAGCCAGCCGATCGCCGTCAGCCCGATTCCAAAATCGTTCTGCAACAGGGGCGCTGCAATCGCCGCCTTGCCAACCTGCAAGGCGGCTGCAATCCCGCTGCCGACGATGACGAACACGGCGGTCCAGTGCGTAGACACTGCTTTCGTTGTTGATGGCGTGTCCATCACGAGCCCCTTGCCGCGTGCCCGGCCACGAGGGCGGCCGCGATCCCGGCGACATGGCGACCCTGGAACCGTGCGCCCTCCAGCTCGTTTTCACTGACCTCGCGGTGCCCTCCCTGACCATCATCGGCCAGCGTCGATGCACCATAGGGGGAGCAGCCGGTAATTTCGTCCATCCGCATCTGGCCCTTGAAGCTGTAGGGCAAGCCGACAATGATCATGCCGAGGTGGAACAGAACGGTCTGGGTGGACAGAATCGTTGTTTCCTGCCCGCCATGCTGGCTGCCGGTCGAGGTGAAGACGCTGCCTACTTTTCCGACCAGCTTGTCCTCGAACCAGAGCCCGCCGGTCTGGTCGAGAAAGTTCTTCATCTGGGACGCCATATTGCCGAAGCGGGTCGGCGTTCCGATGATGATGGCGTCATAATCCGCGAGTTCGGCCAACGTTGCGACGGGCGCGGACTGGTCGACCTTGTATCCGGACTTTGCAGCAACCGCTTCGGGAACAAGCTCAGGCACCCGCCTGATCGCCACCGTCGCACCCGCCTCACGCGCGCCATTAGCCACGGCCGAAGCCATCGTCTCGATATGCCCGTAAGAGGAATAGTAAAGCACCAGCACCTTCGTCATCTCGTTGACCTCTCATTGATTTCATTGAGCGAAAGGTTGCATCAAATGGATGAGCGAAATAAGTGATATAAAAATGATATAGACGATCACAAGGAAAGATCATGCTGGATGCCCTTACACTCGATCAGATCCGGACTTTCGTAACAATTGCCGACAGCGGCAGCTTCCGCTCCGCAGCCCAGAAGCTTTCGCGCGTCCAATCGGGCGTCAGCGCCACCATCGCCAACCTCGAAGCCGCACTCGGCGTGGCGCTATTCGACCGTTCCGGGTACAAGCCGGCCTTGACACCGCAGGGGAAGGTATTGCTCGGCAACGCACGCGACATCATTCTGCGCGTGGACGTATTGCGCGCCCAGGCGCGCGGCTTTGCGCATGGCGTCGAGACGGAACTCGCGATTTCTGTCGACACGCTCTTTCCCATGCAGGAGGTCGCACGCGCGATCTCACTGATGCGACTCGAATACCCCGCCGTCGCCGTTCGGGTATGGTCAGAGGCTATGGGTGGTCCGCTCGATGCGCTCAGGAAGAGCCGTTGTACACTTGCCGTGATGGTCGGAGAAGATTTCCGCGACCCGCGCATAAAGTTCGAGCCGCTGATATCCATCAGCCAGGTTGCGGTCGTCGCTTCGAGCCATCCGCTGGCCCTCCGCCATGCGGGCCATCCGCTGGAGCTGATGGATGTTGCCGATCATCTCCAGATCGTTCTGGCCGATCCGTCCGACATATCGGCGGGCCGAGACTTCGGAGTCGTTTCGTCACAGACCTGCCGCGTCAACACGCAGGATACCAAGCACCATCTCATCCTGGGGGGAGCAGGCTGGGGGCGGCTCCCTTATTGGCTCGTTGAACGGGATTTGGAACAGGGAACGCTCGTGCGCCTCAACGTCAGCGCCTTGGGCCGCAATGGGGAGATTAAATCCAGCGCTTATGTAGCCCACCGTCGGGACGAGGCACTTGGGCCCGCAGCGCAGAAACTTGCCGATCTGCTGACCAGCCAGGAATATGGTGATCAGGGTGCTTAAGGACCTCCATTTTAAGGTTCTCACATCCTGATCCAATGTATGCGTCCGACCTCCGCTCCGGCGGGGGCGTTCGTCTTTGATTCAGCGGTCATGCGGCTAGCGATGCCAACCGCTCCACCCTCTGCCTGATGACAGGGCTCCAGACATCGGCAGTACGATCATATACGTCGGGACGGATCGGAATTTTGCCATTTCCAAGACATTAGGTAGCGATAGCGCGGCCCATTGCATAGGAGTGGCCGCACCCTCAAACAATTCCCGCTCGCGCGCCAACCCTCCGCCGACGAGATCGAAGAAGGCCTTCACGCGCGCCGTCCCCTTGAGATCGGCATGGGAGACGATCCAGAGTTCGCCGCTCAATTCGGCGACCGGCTCCGGCACGGCTCTTGCCACGCCGGCCTCGCTGTCGCCGAGATAACAAGGCAGCAGCGCCAGTCCGATGCCGGCCTTCGCTGCGACGAGCTGGTTGACAAGGCTGTTGGTGCGATAACCGAACGCCTCCAAGGGGGCTGCCTGCGAAAGCCAGTCGGCCGCGGCGATGCTCGAGGCAGGTTTCTCCCAGCCGATAAGTGCATGGCGATCCACGTTGCGGGCGGTTGAGAGCGGGCCACCGTTGGCGGCGAGATAGGACGCGTTGGCATAGAGCGCCCAGGCGATGCGCGACAGCTTGCGCCCCCAGAGATCGCTTTCCTTCGGACGGATCGGCCGCAACGCGATGTCGGCCTCGCGGCGCGACAGGCTGAGCACGCGATTGTCGATCGCCAGTTTCACGACAATGCCGGGATGAGCCTGCCGGAATGCAGCGAGATGCGTCGTCAATCGGCTGTAGGCCAGCGTCTCGGATGACGTGACCTTCAGGCGTCCGCACAGACGACGATCACGGCCCGAGATGTCTCGGTCGAGCGCCAGCGCCTCGTCCTCCATGCGCCGGCCGGAAGCCGCACGCCGAGCCGTTCCTCCAGCGCTTTCAGGCGGTGGAGTGGTCGAAGCCGAGCGCTAGCGCCGCCGCCGTCAGGCCGCCGGCGCTGAACCGCCAGCACGAGCCTGACTTCGTTCCAATCGTCCATGCTGACAGGAATAGCATCTTCTTCGCTTGCGGTCACGCAAGCGCCGCTGGCGAAATGCCAATGAGCCTTGCGCGTCCGCTGGCGATAGATTGGCTTCGACATCAGGCTACAAGCTTCAGGAGATTAGACCATGAAACTCTACTACGCCACCGGCACCTGCTCGCTCTCACCGGATATCGTGGCGTGCGAAGCCAGTGTCCCGCTCGATCTGGAGCGCGTGGACATCAGGAAATTGCCGCATGTCACTGGAAAAGGAGACGACTATTCGGCCGTGAACCCGAGCGGCTACGTGCCGGCTCCGGGCTCGCCCCCGCCGCCGGCACGACGGAGCGCGTGGCGCTGCAATCTTGGCTAAATTTCATCGCCATTGAACTCCACAAGATGTTCAGCCCGGGGCTGTTCCACCCGGAATATGGCGTGCAGGCGCAGGAGGTCGCGCGTGCCAAGATTGCCCAGCGGCTGGCCCATGTGGAGCGTCATCTGGCGGCAGCCGGCCCCTTCCTGCTCGGCGAAAACTTCACCGCCGCCGACGCCTACCTGTTCACCATTGTCGGATGGTCGGATTTCGCCAAGGTCGATCTTTCCGCCTTCCCGCATCTGCGCAATTTCCAGGCTCGGGTCGGGGAACGTCCCGCCGTGCGGGAGGCGATGCACGCCGAAGGCATGAAGGTGGCGTCGTGACGGCAGAACCGCTGGCGGTGCAATGATGAGCCAGGGTCTTGCATGGCTGCTGCTGATCATCGCCGGCTTTCTCGACGTGGCCTGGGCGATCTCGATGAAATATGCCGAAGGCTACACACGCCCCGGCTGGACGATCCTGTCTCTCGCGTTACTCGCCGCCTTCGTCTATCTGCTCGGCCGGGTGCTGGAGGTTCTGCCGGTCGGCACCGCCTATGCGATATGGACCGGCATCGGCGCAGCCGGAACGGTGCTGCTCGGCATCGCGCTATTCGGCGAGACGATCAACCTGATGCGGCTCGGCGGCGTTGCGCTGATCGTTGTCGGCATCGTGGCGCTCAAGCTCGCGCCAGCATAGTGAGCGGAGAAAGCCCCATCAGGCCCGATCGGATCATTGTCCCGCGCCGCCGCGAGGATAATCATCAAGACCCCTGGACGGCTTTCAACGTCATTCGGGAGAATCTTGTCTGAGGCGGTTTGCTGGGGCGGCGGCTGGCGTCGGATGGTCGCATTCGCCGCACACAAGCGCGATCCATAAATGGCATTGAACAGAATGTCGGCCTTAATCGCGCGCTTTGGACGCTAGCCGCAGGCATGCAGCGTTTGAAAAAGGGATGACTGATCGGGACAAGGCCGCCGCCGCTACGGCCTTGTCGTCTGTCTTAAGACGAAAAGCGGCTCGCCGACTACGCCCGGCCGCAAGACAAGGCAAGCGTTGTGAGGAATAGCTGCCAATACCAGGCGTTGGGCACGTCTCTTGCTGTCAGGATCAGAGGTTTCGTCCGAAGGCTGAGTTCGCAAAGCCGCGATCCTATAGAGCCCGCCGTTCGGGATGAAACGCCAGAAAAGGCTTCAATCCCGTCGATACAGCAAGCTTGCTCACGTTAGGCGATTGCCATGTTTGAGGGTCATCGGCGAAAAGACGATAGCTGCCGCGATAATCGAAGCCATGCGCAGCGGCCTCGTCACGGTCGACAGCAAAGAAGACTTGCGAAATGCCTGCACTGCGCGCGCTGATGTAGCACATCGCGCAGGGCTCTCCCGATGCGAGCAAGGTCGCTCCGCTCAGATGGGTCGTGCCGTGCGTGCGGCAGGCATCACGTATCGCTTCGACCTCGGCATGAGCAGTCGGATCGTGATGGGCCCGCACACGGTTGACCCCACGCCCGAGGATCTGTCCGTGGCGGTCGACGACGAAGGCGGTGAATGGAATGCCGCCTTCGTGGACATGCTCCATGGAGAAGGCGACGGCCTCCTCCATGAGCTGCGTCAGGCGGGATGAAGCGCCGGCGACCATCAGGACGCCCCCTTGAGCTTCGGACTGTCGGAGAGCTTCAACCAGACGACGCCGGCGATGATGACCGCGAGCCAGAATGCCTGCATCAGCGTCAGGGGCTGGTCGAGAAGGACGGTGCCTGCCGCGGCCGCGCCGACGGAGCCGATGCCTGCCCATACAGCGTAGCCGATTCCCACATCGATGGTCCGCAAGGCGGCACTCAGGAAATAGAGTGTCAGCAGGAAGAATAACAGCGCGGCGATGGACCAGCCGAGAACCGTGAAGGCCTGGCTGCCGCCGACGCTGAGCGCATAGCCAATCTCGAAGGCGCTCGCGAGCATCAACATGGCCCAGGCACGTCCGCTGCTTTGCGGCTGTTCGATTGCATTTGTCATTTCGGGTTCCTTTTAGATCGGGAGGGATGGGTGGAGGACAACTGAGCGTTATGCCGCGCCGCTGAGGCGCAGGCCGACGACCCCGCCGATGACGAGGGCGATTCCGAGCAACTTCTTCACGTTCAACTGCTGGCCGAAGAACAGCGCGCCCAGGACGACGATGCCGACGCCCGCGACAGAGGTCCAGATGGCGTAACCGACGCCAACGTCGAAGGTGAGCAGCGCGAGGCTGAGGAAGAAGGTGGCGATTGCGCCACTGACGAGAGTTACGGCCGTCCACCCGATATGCGTGAAACCTTTCGCCTTCCCGGCACTGATAGCAACGGCGATTTCAAAGATTACGGCAGCTCCAAGATATAGCCAGCTCATCGAATTTTCCTTTCATTGCTGGTTGGGACTGCTTTGAAATTATCAGGCGTGGAAAACGCTGGCCAAAGCGTATATCTCAGGGGCATGATGAATCAGATTCATCATGGACAATGATCAGCCTCAGGAGGTGTATAGTTGCGAAAGCTTCCGCCGCTCCACGGCCTGCGCGCCTTCGAGGCCGCGGCCAGGCATCTGCATTTCTCAGCTGCGGCCGAAGAGCTGCATCTGACACCGACGGCTATCAGCCATCAGGTGCGACAACTGGAGGAGATACTCGGCGTCGAGCTGTTTCGGCGCTATCCGCGCCCGGTGCGCCTTACACCTGCGGGCGAACAGCTGTTTCCGGTGCTCAGGGACTCCCTCGATCGAATCGCAACGGCCATTGAGCAGTTGTCAGACCGTCAGGATGGCCCGCTGCACCTTTCGGTCACAATGGCTTTTGCCAGCTGGTGGTTGATGCCTCGTCTGCCGCAACTGCGCGAAGAGACAGGATTGAGCGTTGCCATCGAGGCGGATGACCGCGTCGCGGATTTGCACGCCTCGGGCATCGACATGGCGATACGCTATGCCGAGCGCCCCGGCGCTGATGCCGAATGGCATCGGCTGTTTCCTGACCGCCTCGTGCCGGTTTGCGCTCCCGCCCTTCTGCCGGGCACGGAGCTGCTTTCGCCGGATCAAGTCCTCGCCCTCCCGTTACTGCACTATCGCTGGAGATCGGGAGCGGCCAATGCGCCGAGCTGGGAGCGGTGGCAGGCCCATGCACGGGCAGACGGCGCTTCACCGAAAATCAGCCAGTCATTTTCCGAAGAAGTCCACGCTTTGGACGCCGCTCTGGCAGGTCAGGGAGCCGTGCTCGCCTCGGAACATCTCGTCGGAGATCAATTGAAGATAGGCGCGCTCCTGCGGCTGTCGGACATCGCCTTGCCGGGGCCAACCTACTGGGCGGTCTTCCTCACGAGCCATCCGGCAAAAGAACGGCTCACGACGCTGCTGGACTGGTTTCGGAAACAAACCTGACGGTCACAGATGCAGATCGTCGTACCGTCGCACCCGCTAGGTCGGCTCAAGCCTGAGAGGTCACGGACTGAAGTCTTCGCAAGAGGAATCAGTTGAGGAAACGGTTCTCACGAAGGACTGCTTTAGCGATACCCACGAACGCGCGAACCTTGGCGGAGGCGGACCTGCCCTCTGGATGCAGGATATGGATGGGCATCGGCGGCTCTTCATACTCGCTGAGTACGATCTGCAGATCTCCTGCCATAAGTGCCGGTCCGATCTGGTAGTGGAGAACTCTCGTCAGCCCCCGGCCTTGTCGTGCGAACGTGATCGCCGCTTCGTTGGTATTGCATTGGAGGGTGGCATCGATTGTCACGCGCTGTTCGTTGGCGAACCGCCATTCAGGCGAGGCCCAGGCGCCTGTCGAGACGGCGATGCGGTGATCCTTGAGGTCCGCTGGAGTATTCGGAATGCCATAACGCTCGAAATAGTCCGGCGATCCGCAGATAACACGCCGGACAGTGCCGACCTTTATGGACGAAAGACCCGAGTCCGGGAGACGGCCGATACGGACGGCTACATCGATCCCTTCATCGACAATATTGACGGGGCGATCAACGAAAAGGGTCTTGGCCTTCATTGCGGGATAAGCGTCGAGATATTGTATCACTATCGGAAGCACATGCATTTGGCCAAACAACACTGAAGCGGTCAGGGAAAGCGTTCCCGTCGGCGTGGCATCGCAGGCTCCCGCTGCGGCCTCTGCTTCAGCGATGTCCGCAAGAATCCGGCGGCAATCCTCGAAATAGCGTGACCCTGTCTCGGTCATCTTTACCGAGCGCGTCGTTCGTACGAACAGACGCGCTCCGATGAGATCCTCGAGTGAAGCGACGGCGCGTGTCACTGCAGGTGCGCTCATATTCAAGTGTCGGGCAGTTTCTGCAAAACTCTCGGTTTCGGCGACCTTCACGAATATTCGCATTGCTTGCCAACGATCCAACTGCTTACCTCCCAGCGCTGGAGACAATGGTAGGGATGTCGTGGGCAAGGAAGCAAGTCTTCATGAGAAACCGACTGTGGATCAGGAGCTCGACTGCCGGAATGCCGCGGCCATCTTCTCGATTTCCGCGCAGCTTCGCGCGCACAGTCCTGTGCGAAGAGCACGCTGACGGTTTTCTTCACAGACCGCCAGCGCTAGGGCTATCGCCATCGATGTCTTGAGATCGAAGCTGAACCCCCTTCGCGCGACGTCTATCTCTGCTCCCTTCATGCCGATGGCGCGTGCGGATGCTTCCTGTTTCCGAAGCAAGAGAGAGTTGTTGCTCGTCGCAGTGAGCGCGAGTTCCACTGACAGTCGGATGCGCTCGTCCAGCTTGAACCCGGTCATGGTCGATTTCTCCCAAACGTGGACCGTGATCCAGAGCATTTCCGCTTTTCTTTGGATCGCGAAACACGCTAACTCTTATATTAATGCGATTCTCGGACACTAAACCGCTTCGCACTTTTGCTGAAATTGCCTTAAAAGCCGAAGTCGCTCAGGTCAGGGTGACCGTCTGGCCGGCGGCCAAGCGGCCAGCGAAACCTGCGCTCGGCTTCAGTGATCGGACGTTCGTTGATGCTGGCATGGCGGGTTCGCATCAGGCCGTCCTCGGCGAATTCCCAGTTCTCGTTGCCATAGGCGCGGAACCATTGACCGCTGTCATCGCAATACTCATAGGCGTAGCGCACTGCGATCCGGTTTCCTGTGAAGGCCCAGAGCTCCTTGATCAGGCGGTACTCCAGTTCCTTATTCCACTTGCGGGTCAGGAAGGCTTCGGCTTCGGCACGGTTTGTAACGAATTCAACGCGGTTGCGCCACCGCGTGTCCAAGGTATAGGCGAGAGCGACTTTCGCGGGATCGCGGGTATTCCAGCCATCTTCCGCAAGGCGGACCTTTTCGACGGCGCTTTGCTCCGTGAAAGGGGGAAGGGGGGGACGAGACATCTTTTGGCTCCTCTGGTTGTCGAAACGACGTTCTCATATGTTCACAGTCAAGGCGGTCTGAAGCTGAAGATCGAGGTCGGGAATGTGGAGCAGTCCCGCCCTCAGACAGCAAGCTGGATACCGCCCCGGTTCTGGTCTGAAGGGACGGCGCAGCAGAGCAGGACCTCACCTTCGTCGACCTGTGCGGTCGGCTCCTTCAGATAGGTCACCGCGCCCTCGATCAGTTGGGTGCGGCATGTGCCGCAGGTTCCCGCGCGGCAACTGAACTCGGGTTCGAGGCCGCGCGCTTCCGCCAGTTCCAGCAGCGAGCCGGAATCGGGCATCCAGCGCGCCTCCTTCAGCGAGTTCGTGAACACGACAGGCACGGGTCGGGTTGATGGCGGTGGGCGGGCCGGAACCGGCACAGGCGCGGCCGAGTCAGAGTCTCTCTTCAGGGACGAGGGGCCGAACGTCTCGGCATGAATGCGGTCGTCAGCGATATTGTAGCCCCGAAGCCCGTCGTAAAGCGCCTGGGTGAACTGCGGCGGGCCGCAGAGATAGAAGTCGTAGTCGTTGAACGGCAAGTGGCGGGTCAGCAGCGCCATGTCGATTCTGCCGGCGGCATCGTAATCGATGCCCATTTCGGCGCCGTCGGTGTCGCTCAGGACCCGAACAACGCGCATCACGCCTTTCGTCGCGTCGGCAAGTTCGGCTATTTCCTTTTCGAAGGGACGCTCGGCCTTTGAACGCGCGGCATGGAACAGCGTGACGGGACGAACGCGCTGCGTGCGAAGCCCTTCGTAGACAATGTGACGGAGCATCGCGAGCAGTGGCGTAATCCCGACGCCGCCGGCAACGAGCACGGCCGGGCGTGTCGCCCCGGCGTCGATGGTGAAGCCGCCGGCGGGTGCTCGCGCCTCGATTATGTCGCCGACGGCAACGCTGTCATGCAGAAACTGCGATACCAGTCCGTTCCGCTTGACACTTATGCGGTAGATGCCGTCCGAGGGCGCGACGGAAAGCGAGTAGGTGCGGATCACGGGCTTTTCGCGGCCTGGCGGCGTCACGCGAATCGGCAGGTGTTGCCCGGCGGCATGCGGCAGAACTCCCGCGTCATCGCCTGGCTGCAGGTGGAACGAGCGGATCGTTTCGCTTTCCTTGACGATCCTGGTAACAGTCAGCGGGCGCCACTGTCTGGCAAGTTCAGCCGCGCGCAGCCGGTCGGCAGCCTGCGCCCAGTTGCCCGTCATCAGGGTACTTGGGGACCAACCGTCCTTTTGGAAGCCCCAACGCAGAGCCAGGGCATTGGCGCGGCGGACGATCCGCCGGGGCTTGAACGCCCAGAGTCGTTCGGCCCCCTGAAAGGCAGCGATCTCGGGGGAGTCCAGAATGACCTCGGCGTCACCGGTCGTTTGCAGCATATCGCCTGTCGTGAAGTCCACGAAAAGCAGCCCCGCCTTGCCGTTCAGCAGGATGTTGCCGAGCGTCGCGAAGAACAGGTTGCCGTCGAAGTCCGGGATCGTCAGCGTCCCGTCATCCCCGACACGGACGAAACCGGCATTTCCGCCACGATGGGAGACATCCACCTGCCGCCTGTCTTCGCGGTCGACATAGGATGCGACGAAGAAGGCGTCGGCGCTTCTGATCATGGCACGGGCCGGGCCGTCGAATTCGGGAAGGTTCTCTATGGTGCCCGAGAATGCCTGCCCGGGTTCGCGAGTGAATGCGAAATCACGCAGTTGGATATAGCGTGGACAGTTTCCGAAGCTCTGGTCGACATTGACGCGAAAGCCGTCCTCCATCGCGGAAACGAACCCGTTCATGCGATTGCGCCGACGGGTATGCATTTCGATGCCGAGCAGACCGACCGGCTTGCCGTCCGCGATGCCCCCGCTGGCAGGGTCGGTTGCGTCCGTCGGCGCCGCAATGTCGAGCACGGCCGGCGAAGGAGAGGACATGAAGCCGGGACGGCCCTCGACGAAGGTCGCCCATGCGTCATCCCCGGAATCGACGCTGCCGAGCACGATCAAGGGGAGATGGGCGTAGAAGTCGCGATGCTGGTCGGGCATGTAGTCGCGGACGACGCGCTGCCCAACGTCGGCCATGCGTTCGACGACGCCCACCTTCTCCTGAAGGAGCCTTTCGCCTTCGTGCCATGTCGGCAGTGTCTTGTCGCGCATGTCCCGCCCTCCAGGAGTGGCAGAGCGCGCGGGCAGGCGCGCTCCGATCGCGTTCAGGCTGCTGCGAGGCCGACCGGCATGCGGACGAAATCCACAAAACCCGGCAGCGCTTCCACACGGCGGAGGAAGGCGCCGACGGCCGGGTAGTCCGAAAGATCGACGTTTCCTTCGGGAGCGCGTGCCACATAGCTGTAGATGGCGACGTCTGCGATCGTCGGGCGGTCGCCAACCAGCCAGTCGCGACCGGTGAGCTGGCTTTCCATTCTGCCCAGTACCGTGTGCGCGCGATTGATGACTTCTTCCGGATTGAACTTGGCGCCGAAGACCGTGATCAGTCGCGCGGCGGCCGGGCCATAGGCGATTTCGCCGGCGGCAACCGACAGCCAGCGCTGGACGGCGGCGGCACCCTTCGCATCTTCCGGCAGCCAATCGGTGCGGGCGGCCTTCCTCGCAAGATAGACCAGGATCGCGTTGGAATCGGAAATGAAGACACCATCGTCATCAAGGACGGGGACTTGGCCGAACGGGTTCATTTCGAGGAAGTCCGTCTTCTTGTGTGCGCCCGACTTGAGATCGACTTCGACCAGGTCATGAGACAGGCCGAGCAGCGAAAGGAAGAGCCGTGCCCGGTGAGAATGGCCCGACAGCGGATGGTGATAAAGCTTCATTCTGCGCTCCTGCGAGTGTCGTCCGGGTCCATTCCCGATCCGCAGTCGCAGGGTGCTACGGACGATATTCAGACAGAACGCCCAAAGTTGGCACTTCATTATTACGCGATTCGTAATAATCGAACTTCTGCACCAGTCGGGAAAACAGGTAGCGCATACAGCGCACGCTGATCCGCTCCCCTGACAACGATACGCAATGATACGAAAGTGTTCCTATTCACGCGTGTCGAGGATTGAGCGGTAGAACCGACTGTGGTCTCCATCAAACCCGTCGATACCCCGTTTGGTCAGTATAGTGCGCGTTGGCGGATCGAGATGCCAGATCGCCTTGTCCGAAGCCCCTTCATACCAACGGATGTTGAACGCGCAGAGGTTCTTAAAGAAGAACAGCTCGGCATAGTCGTCTATGTGATCGCGAATCCACCACGCGAGAGGTCGGTAGTCTTCGGTTTTCCTGTAAAATTCGAGATAGGCCGGGATGAAAACGGTTACGGTTCCGCCAAGATGCCCATCGCTGTCGTGCCGGTCCCAAATGTGGCGTGCAGCATTCAGATCATTGTCTGTACACCAGCAAGCGGTGTCTCCCGCTCGAAAACGTTCGTTACAGAAGGCATTCAGGGTTGGAGAGCGGTAACCGCTGCGCACCGACACATGGCCGAACGCGCGTTTTAGCGGCTCCAGCAGCAGCGTTGCGACCGCACGCCCCACCTGCAAGGCAAGCTCTGGATCGTCGGGAACATTGGGAATTCCGTAAAAATTACCAACCTCCGAATACAACATCTCGCGCATAAAGAAATGTTCGGAAAGCTGCTGCCGCCCGAAGTCGGTCAACGCGGCAACATCCTTGATTGGTTGAGTAAATGCCATCTGACTAACTCTCCATGCTGAGCAGGGGGGCACGGCTATCGCTCCCACTTAGCGGTCGTTCAAAGAGACTTTAAGGACACAGCAACCCGATAGGCTATCGGGGCAAGCGCACACGCCAAATTCGATCGTCGTCCACACGATCGCCGAGCTGAAACGTGCATCGTCCTACCTCTTCAAAGCCGTAACGAGCGTAGAATCGCTTGGCACGCTCGTTGTGATCAAAGACCGTCAGGTAAACTTCGCGTGCATTCTCGGTAGCTGCGGTTTCGAGAGCCCAACTCGTGAGGCGATCAGCAACGCCGGTACCATGCCACTGCCGCACGACGTAAAGTTGCTGCAGCTCCAACGCTGTCGGATCCGGATTAACGGCAGGCGCGCGGAGCGGGGTCAGTTTCGCATAGCCGATCGGCTGACCTGCGGCCACCCCCACCAGCCAGCGCACGCCAGGCGCGTTGAAGTCCCGCGACATGGTTCCGCCGGGACGATACACTTCCTCACAAAAACGCTCGAACGCGGCTGGCTCGTAGCGCTGCGAGAAAGTGTCGGTAAATACGCCTCGTGCGACCGGCAGCAGGCGATTGAGCAGGTCTGTATTTGGCTTCAGGAAAGCCACTTCTTCCAACTGCATAGATATGTCTCCCTGGTTGCTTGAACGCGCTTCAAATGAGTTGTTGGAACGTTTTCGCAACTCACGTGCGCACAGGCGCGTTCTCCAGCAGGTCTTACCGACACCTGTCAGTTGCCTGCCTGAACGACGCACTATTCATGACGACAAGGCAGAGCGCCGGAGCCACCGCCATGGCGATGCAGAGCCACCTGGCCGCATTGGCCGTGTCCATGCCGTCACCATCGCCGCTCGCCCCCGCAAGATTGACCACCAGTCCCGCGAAGGCCGCTCCGAATGCCGTGGCGCAAAGCTGCACCGTCATGATGGAAGAGGCCGCATTGTCTTCCTCGCCCTCTGGCGCCACCTGCAGCACAGCAGTCGACAGATGCGGATAGGAAAGGCCGACGCCTACTCCGCCGATCACCAGAGCTGTACAGATGAGGGTGAGCGGAAGCCAATCGCTGTCCACACTCGGCCAGGGTATGACGACACCGAGCACACCCATGGAGACAAGAGATAGAACCGGCCCTGCGTGCACCGCCCTGATGCGGCGATTACCCTGAAGCCCGGACCCATAGATTGCCGCCGCAGTCCAACCCGCTGACATAACGGCGGCGATGTAGCCGGCTTGAAGAGGCGAGCTGCCATGCAACTCCTGCAGGAAGAGCGGCAGGAAGATCTCGGTGCAGGTGACCGTGACAGCCAGAAGCGCGGACGCAGCGTAGAGGCTGCCGAGCGCTGTGGGTAGTGTGAGCGTGCCGGCCGGGAGCAGTCTGTGCTTCGCCCGACGCTCGGCCACGACCATAAGTGCGACCAGAACCAGAGCCACCGTCATTGCGCCAGCCGTTGACGATATCCCGGCGCCGACGCCGCCCCAGGACGCGGCAAAGACGGCGAGCGTCAGCAGAGCAAGCTGCACGACAGGCAGCGGCTCCATCTCACCCGATCCCTCCTCGCGTGCCGGTAGGACGAGGACTGCCGCGAGAGCAACGATCCCCGCAAGCGGAACCAGGAAGAAGAATGCGCCGCGCCACAGGCCGATCTCGGCGAAGATTCCACCGACCGCTGGACCGAGAAGGGTTGCAATGCCCCACATGCTGGACAGAAGCGCCAATGCGCGGGGCCACAGCGGTTCCGCGAAAACCCGGCGGACCATGGCATAGGCCAGCGCCAGCAATACGCCGCCACCGAAGCCCTGGATGAACCGCCCGACCAGCATGATTTCCATCGTGCTGGCAGTGGCGCATACCAGCGTACCGCCAATAAAGATGACCGTGGCCACGAGATAGCTGCCCCTCGGCCCTCCGCGGACAAGGAGCGGAGAGGATAGCGCTGCGCCTAGGATCGACGCGATGACAAACAGCGTCGTGTTCCAGGCGTAGTAGTCCAATCCGCCGATCTCGCGGACGATGGACGGCAGGATCGTTGTCGAAATGTAGAGGTTGACCGCATGAAGGGCGACCCCGCCGCTCAACGCGAGGGAGCGGATCAGGTTGCCGCCGGAAAGCAGATCGCCCCAGCCTGGCGCGGTTGAAATCGTGTCCGTCCTCGTCATTGAAGAGTCTTTTCTGCGTCGCCGAGACGCGCGAGTTTGTCGGGATTGCGCATGATGTAGACGCCTTTCAGTGAACCTCGCGCGTCGCAGGCGAGGCTGACAGATGCGGCGATGTTCGCACCGTCGAAGACAAGCGCTCCACGGTTACTGTTGATGTCGGCGGGCTGCCATCTGTAACCCTGCCAGTAGCCATGAAGGGCTTCGCCCAGGAAATTGAGCACGTCCGTCTTGCCGAACAGGGGCATGAGCAAGGTTGGGGCCTTGCCGCCGCCATCGGCCCGAAGCTCGATGTCCTCTGCCATCAGCGCCGCGAGTTCTGTGGTCATTCCAGTCGTGACCGCTGTCTGAAAAGCTGCGAGCAGTTCGTCCTGTCGCTCCTTTGGCACGGTCGCACCCGGTTCTGCACGCCCGACACGACTGCGCGCGCGTGAAACCAGCTTGCGGCAGGCCGCCTCCCGGACGCCTAGCGTAGCGGCGACATCCTCGTAGGACTGGTCGAAGATCTCGCGCAGGAGAAAAGCCGCCCGTTCCTTTGGGGCGAGACGCTCCAGCATGAGCAGGAAGGCGAGAGAGAGTGATGCGGACAGTTCCACTACGCTTTCCGGCGTTTCCTCGGTCATCGTCTGGATCGGCTCCGGCAGCCACGCGCCTACATAGTCAATCCGCGTGCGGCGCGCCGAGCGCAGCATATCGATGCAACGGCGCGTACAGGCGGTGGTCAGCCAAGCCGCGGGATCGGAAACAGCCCCGTGCTCAGCGCTTCGCCACTTCAGCCATGTGTCCTGAACAGCATCTTCCGCTTCCGCGAATGAGCCGAGAATACGGTAAGCCAAACCAGTCAGAAACGGCCGCCGGGTCTCGAAAATGTCTGCGTCGCCCCCCATGTCAGTGCGCAGACACTTGAATGCGATTCCACAGATTGATCATCGCAACAGTGGTCGTGAGCGCGCTGATCTCGGCATCGCTGAAGTGCGCACGCAGTTCGGCGCGCAGCGCGCCATAATCGGTCTTGCGCTCGATCTGGGTCAGCGCTTCCGTCCATGCGAGCGCGGCACGTTCCTTGGCCGAAAAGTCGCTCACATGATCCCAGACCACCAAGCGATCAAGCCGCTCATTGATCTCGCCATCGTCCCGCGCTTCCTTCGTGTGCATCTTCACGCAATAAGCGCAGCCGTTGAGCTGAGATGCACGAAGCTGGACGAGATGGTGTAGCATCCGGTCGAGTCCATGCTCATCGATAGCAACGTGCACTTTTTCCAGTGCAGCAAAGACATTGGGCACGGTCTTGTAATGATTCACGGGCTTATCCGTCACAGTCGCCTCCTATAATGAGCGTTACATCCCTATGACGATCCACATATGCAGTTTGTGACGTGCACCTCCAAAAATATGCGGTTCACGATCTGCCCCGCGTAGCCACTGTCCGCGGATGTTCAGACGTGTGCCGCTGAATTTACAAAATCTGGTCGACTCGCTACGATACCACAGCGAGTGTCCGCCTGGTCACTGCAGGATCTGATTCTTGGCGATCGAGGAACGCGTCGCCGAGAGCGAAGCATCGCTATCAATCGTTCCTCTTCGCCACCGTGCAGACGACATTCCCTTCGAGTCGGAACGTCAGACGATTGCGACGTCACCGACAAAAAGTCAGTTATTGGCGAACAGCACATCAAGGGGGGCCGCAGGAGAAGCCGAACGGCAACAATCCAGTTGAGCCGAACAATATCCTGAAAATTCAGATCTGGCATTCTTTATTTTAGAGGTTACATCGATGATTGGCAGACGGGTATATTTATTTCCATTATGAGAGCCGAACCTCGCCCGATTTGATCACTAAAATATTGCATGCAAATGCGTCACGTCATTAGGCCGGTAACCTGCCAATCAGCGAATATTGTTGAGACAACGCCGCCGTTTCTACTCTAATCTTTGCCTGCTCCTCGCCCCCTGAGGCTAAGGCGCACGCTCGGCGGCTGCAGAGTGCTTTAACGGGCAATCGGTATTTGGGGCGCCTAGCAGGTTTAAATTTCCTCCTAACTATTATAATGGTTATAAGATGCGCGTCTGCTTTTGGGAGTTCCCGATTCGGGTTTAATGACCGAAATGAGGCGCAATGCGGACCGTTCTGGATGCTAGCCCGACGACAAATCAGCGTTGCGGTCTCTCCAAAAGACGGGATCAACAAAAAATCTATTAGTGGGTTGTTCCTTTTTGCAGCACTGGCCCAGTGCTGCAGGCCACAATCAAGGTCGATGACGCTCTGCTTCGATACCTGAAACAAAGCTGGCCGCGCGCATTCTCAGCCTTTAAAGCTCCGGCTGCATTTAAGGTTTATGCTGCGGAACAGCTATTTTTGTGCACGCCGATCAAGGGAAGATCGCAGCAATTCGACCAGGGCGGAGCGCTGAACAGGTTTGAGTTTGTCGAGATTTCGCTGCCGCCAGCGGATTGCCGGAAGCTCTGCAACATGGCCGATCTTCAGCAAGGACCAATCCGGTTCACCACGCTCGAATCCGATCAGAAATTCGCGGTGCTCATCCGGCATACCGTCGATCAGTTCCTCAATCATCTGCTGCTGCGCTTCGATCAGTTCTTCAATGTGAACCACCTCCTCGGTCATGCCTTCGAAACCATTGCGGTATTCATTCGCGAGGTCTTTGACCCGGCCCGAAAGCACCTCGCCCATGGGACGATTGTGGCTGAGGAGATAAACAAGAAAAACTTCGCGCAACTCGTCGCTCAGCCCTTCATGGGCGAACAGACTGCGCACATCGAAGAGATCACGTGGATGCTGGCGATCAAGCGCAGCAACCAATTTTCCTGCAAACAGGTCTTCAAAGGACACGACGCTAGTTTCGGCAAAACCGAAGACCTCTTCGACCGCCTCGGTGACAGGGATCACAGAAGGCTCGTGCACTACGCCGCGCAAGACAGGGGAGACTTCAATCTTCACTTGTGTTCCCTCGGCCATGACAAGAAGCCGCAAGATCGCGCTATCGTGGACGTTTTCGGCGACGCGAGCACCGGGTACTTCCGCTAAAGTTGACGTTTTGATCCGCTTCATGGCTGCGTCAATGTCCGCCAACGCCTCCGGCCTGTCGTTGATGGGCAAATACATGAGGTCGATGTCAACGGAGAGGCGCGGCAGATTGCGTATAAAGAGATTAATCGCGGTTCCACCCTTGAGAGCAAAACAGGTTTCGCGCGCCACAATAGGAATCAGACGCATAAGCAGCCTGACTTGGCCCTGGTACTGATCACGAAATGCCATCGAAGTCCCTCGGTACGGTGATGTGATAGACCGGATCAAGCTTACCACCGGGCACAAGCATGCGCTTACCCTTCCCGAGATCGATTGTGGTTTTGTCCAGTCGCTTGAGCCACGCATGGCCATGACGATCTGCGAAATAAAAGAACAGACGTTTGACCTTCACGCTGTCGCAATCCAGAAGCAGTTTTTGCAGCCGCCTCGGGCTGAAATTTGCGGCACTTTGCATAATCATATCGGCCTGATGGAAACTCTCATGGCGCGGCAGTTCATCGAGCATTTCGAGATAAGCTCGCTCAGGCTGCGAAAGCGTCATAGGCCAGTCCCACTGCCCCCATGCGAAGCTGCCAAGCCCTTGTGTGATTGGTTCATTGCGGAACAAGGTAGCGCTGTTGTGATAGACAAAGCGCTGGGGCAGTTGCAGTTTGTTCAGCCATGCAGGCGGCTTTTCCGATCCGTAGAGATGAACAATCCTGGTCTCGTGAGCGAGGTAATGCGCAAAGCCCTGTAATTCTAACGCCGTGCGTCCGCCGACATAGAGCGGCGCTCGTGAAAGCAGGGTCTGGAGCGATATGATGACTTGCTGCCAACTCAGCGTGCCGCGCGGTTTTTTATAGACGCTACGTACCGGCTGTTCCAGCCAGCCGTTCTTAACGTAGTAAGCGCGTAGGTTACTGGCGATGCCGCGCTCTTGCAGCCAGGCAGCATCCACGATCAACCCTTCTGGCAGGTCTTTCTCAAGTCGGTTTAAGAGTGAGGTACTTTGCTCAGCCATACTGAGTATAATAAATGATTCTTAAACCGTTATCAAGTTTGAGTGCGCCATCATTTACTCAACAGGGTTGAGTAAATCCAGTTAAGTTCAAACCTTCTCTTCAATCTTCTGTCGCTACAAGGTAAGCAAGACGAATGTCCCTAGTCGACTTAATTCTACCAGCTGGTTCTCCTGCGCGCTGCGGTTATTTTCACAACGTGACATTGGTCATCAGTCCGAGATCTTCGGGATCTGGCACTGTAGCGTTGAATATGTCGAGATAACTTTTCCGCTTTCGAGGAGACACGCCAGAGGCTTCGACTTTTTCATTAACAGCCTGCAATAATCGCTCTGCGCTCGGTTTTAGCTGCGCTTCGACCTCCTCAATCCGGTCATTGATATCGTCTGGTGAAATTGGTGTATTCGTGTCATGGCAGGTTGTTGGCAATTTGACGCTCAGATTGACCGTTCTGTTATTTACTTGCTGTGTGACAGCAGCTTCAGGAGCCGACGCGGAGTTCGCTGCGCTAGCTTCTTGCGAAGCTTCCTCGTGCTGTTGAGCGCGAGGGGGCTGGGGGGTAATGATCTGCTCGACGGCCTGGTGCGCGTCGTTTGCGTATTCGCTCGTCAGTGCTGGAACTGGCCTATGAGGTAGATATTCAATCGTCGGCACATCAGGAACGTGCGATTGCGAATAAGCTTCAGCGGATTTGAAGGGTTGGGCGTTGAAAAATCGCAGCTTGTCACCATAGATCGGTCGCTGTCCTTCAACGAGCAAGATCATTTTGCTTTCTGGCATTTGCCGTACTTCTTGCGGCATCATCAAATCGCGTTCTCGGATTTGCTCAACTTTTGTGCGCCGAGGTAAACCGAGAATCTCGATGGTGCGGGATTCCGACTTGTAACGGATAGTTCTTTTTCCGAGTGCACGGGACGCATATTCCGCCGTGGCCTGATCGTTGGCACCTAGCACCAGCTGATAACCACAGTTGCCGAGAAGGGAGTGACGGGAAGTCTCGCCATAAATCTCGTCGAGATTCTTGAGATCCTGAATAATGATAGCTAGCTTGATATTATAACCAGCCACATAGGGAAGCTTCGTCATAATCTCATCCATCTTTTTAAGCTGTCGAAATTCATCCAGCAAAAAATAGACGGGAAGTGAATTGGGATCGTGTTCCAGAGTCAGAATGTTCATGACCTGCTGCACGAACAAAGTGAGAAGTGGGCGCAGGATCGTAATATCGGTAATATTGGGTGCGAGATAAATGGAGATAGGCCGCCGTTTCATGGCGGCGATATCCATGTCGGTTATTTCTGTCGCGGCTACAATACGTTCATTTCGGAAGGGTCTAAGCGCGTTCTGGATATCCAGTAGCGCGGATGCCGCCGCCCGCTCTGACAATGCCAGAAATGCGTTAAAGCTTTCGACCGTATATTTTGAAAGGTTCGGCTCTTTTTCCTTGATGAACTTGATCTGCGCCTGAAGATCAACACCACTGTTCACGAAGGAAACGACTTCGCCGAGGTTGCGCCGTCCGTGATAATAGGGGCTCTCCAGAACATAGCTGATAATCCCGGCTACGACTTGTTGTGCCAAGCCCTGCCAGACTGAATTTTCAGAGCCTAGATTCTCAGGGACGAGAATGCTGGCGATATTTTGTATATCCGTGGTGCGATTACCGCGCTCGGGGCGCACAAAATCGAGAGGATTATAACGATTTGTCGTTTCAGAGCCGGGGGCGAAGAGGAACACCTGGCTACCGTTCTTCTTGCGATACCCTGCTGTCGCTTTGAAAATTTCGCCCTTCAAGTCGGATACGATCATTGACCCTTCATGCATGAGAGCGTTTGGAATGACATAACCCGCTCCTTTTCCCGATCGTGTAGGGCCGATTATCAGATGATGGCGACTGTCGGCCGCTCGCAGCACATTTCGGCCGAACCGACCGAATATATGCCCTTTCTTGCGGAACCACTTGCCGCGACGAAGGCCCATGACGTCCTGAAAAGCTGCATCGCCCAAGGGGGTTTTCGTAGCTTCTGAGACCAAGATAGCCCGCAAAGACCGCGGCTGCGATGGCAGGCAATAGGGGCCCGATGGCAACGCGCTGCAGAGTTGAGTTGGACGCATAGGCCCAGACTTGCTGAAGCGGAGCAAAAGGATTCTCGGTGATGGTAATATTCAAAATTCGGCTGTCTTTATAAATGACTCCGAGTACGACTCCATAAGCCAAGGTCCAGACCAAGAATGCGATGCCAGCACAGAATATTAGATAAACCGCTTTGTATCCCTTGCTCATGGCTCCTCGTTTCGTGCAAAAAATATCTCCGATACGCCTCGTTTTCCGCCGTCTCGGCGCAACTGAATTACAATGGGGATGACCATTCGAATGTACGACATGAGGTCATGCTTCGAATATCCGCCCGAAAGCCCGGCTTGTTGCATCATCATGGCAAGCTGTTCATAGGCTCCTTGCGGAGTATCAGCATGAACAGTCGACATAGAACCCGGATGACCGGTGTTAATGGCACGAAGAAATGAAAACGCTTCAGCTCCGCGGATCTCACCAACGAACAGACGGTCAGGACGCATACGAAGGGACGATTCAAGCAAGTGCTGAATTGTAACGTCAGCCGTGCCCTGTCCACCTTTCGAGGCTACCAGATGAACGCGGTTCTCCTGGGGCGGTAACAGCTCGCGGGTGTCTTCCAGCGTGATAATTCGTTCCTTTGGATGGACAGATTTCAGGCAGGCATTCAGAAAGGTAGTCTTTCCCGATGATGTACCGCCGCTAATCAGGATCGAAACCCGTTGCGTAATGGCCGTGTTGATGAAATCGAAAATTCTGTTTTGCTTCAGATGCTCGATCAGCAGTCGGTCAATATCACTAAGCCCACCAACAGCCACGGAAACCTTGTCCAGCGAACCGCTATCCCTATATTCTTCCAAGCTGAAATTGCTAACGACCTGCTTGCGGATCGATATCGAGCCGCCATCCGGTGCAGCAGGTGGAAGAACCACCTGAATGCGCTCGCCAGTCGGAAGCGCTGCGCTCAGGATTGGCGCGGATTTACTGATGAACTGATCAGTCGCACCCGCAACGCGCTCACCGATATTCTGAATCTCCGCCGATGAAAGCGCATGAACCTCGTGGAACTCCATGTGATCGGCACCTAGTCGCTCGATATAGACGTGACCTGGTTTGTTGACGGCTATTTCCACGACCTTTGGATCGTTGAGAAATGGCCGCAGTGGCTCAAGTGCTCGATCTAAGAAGTAATATCTGCTTTGTGTGGCTGCTGCCGCACTATTTGCCCCTGCGTTCACGTTGAATTTCCTTCATCGCTTCTGTTACGGGATCGTCGTACATCGCCGAAAAATCGAGGTCCTGACGCACGAATATGAAGATACGTTCGCCTTGATGGACGCTGATTGTTGGTTTGATACGCAAGTTCTCGCTCAGAGCGGTATTTGCCATTTGAGAGAATGTTTCGGCGATTGTTTCGCGGGCTAGTTCTTCACCCCGTTTCGCATCATCGTTGTTACGACCGAAGGCTTCCCCGCTGCCGAAACCAGTCAGATAGCTAGCGCCGGCGCCCACCACAGACAACATGATGGACGCGCCGAAACGTTCACGCCATTTTTTGTCGACGATGCCGGTCAGGCCGGAACGGCCAAGGCTATCAGTTCCCACGGAGTTCAGACGCACGCTTACACCATCATCCCTAAGCAAGCGGGTCCAGACTACGAAAACGCGGGTCTGGCCTGTCATGACGTCGCTTTGATATTCACCAATGAGGCGGGTGCCGGTCGGAATCAGAATGCGACGACCATCAAAACTGTAGACGTCTTCTGACGTGATGGTGCGAACCTGGCCTGGCAGATCGCTTACAATCGAGGTTTCGAGAATACCGGGTATCATCGTTCCTTCCGGCACAACCGCGTCGATGCGCTTGATTTTCGTAGTCTTGGCATTACGGTCGGCCATTGCCGAGGCTGTCGCCAGAAACTTGCTGTTTCTGTCTTCGCCAGCAACAGTCGGTGTTCCCTCGCCACTATCGCCACCAAGTCCCCCATTTGCTCCGCCTGATCGCGCTTGATCCATCTGAATAAGTTTGGATTTGAACCGGTCTGGAAATTCTTCAACGATCTCCGGCGTGGGTGCCTGATCGGGTTCCTTCACCGCGACTGTCGGCGGAGGTGGGGGAGGGACATTAAATGTCGTGGTGTCGACTTTCTCCGGCTCCGGTGGCGGTGGAGGCGGCGGGATATTTATGATGTTGGGCTCGGGCGCAGCAGGAGGCTGATCCTGGTCGCGCACGAAAGACGGCGGTCTGAACGACGTGGTGCTGAACTCCTCGTCACCGCGCACAAGATCGCGCGGCTTCTCGGAAGGCTGTTTGAGAACGAAATAAGCCATAGCGACACCGGCCAGCAGAAATACCGCCATCGCAGCCGTCTGATTCCGCTTTGCATTCTTGTTGCTGACTCCGGCGTCATCGGCAGACGCCAGTGCTTCCAGTTCGGGAGACTGTTTCATCAGTTGCCGCTCCTTCTCCGCTTGGTTGCCACTTGATCAGGCGCAGGACCCATGATGTCGGGATCGGGTGCGCCAAAATCCGGCTTTCTAAGGTTGAAGATGCAGATCCACTGATCACCGTCGCGGAGGGTGTATTGAGTTGCCGTTCCATCCACGACCAGATATTCGCCTTCCTTGCGGAAGTTGCGCAATGTTTCGGAAAAATCGCTGTTTACTGCAAAGATTGCTGGCGTCCGACCAGTGAATTTGAAGAAGGTTTTCTTTCCGTCATCGAAAACCATCGACGGCTTCAGTTTCGTATCTCCCGTAAAGGAATAGTCGATATTGACGTTTGCCTTGTCGATTTTAGAGATATTCGGGTTGGCAGCGCGATATTCGGCCTCTTTGCGCATCGCTGCATTCAAATCCTTCTCGGGGTAAATGAAACGGACGCCAAAGACTTTCTTGCCCGCATCGGGCGCATAATCGTGCAGTTCCAAAAAATAGATGCGCTTGGTCGTGACAACGTTCATGTTTGTAACGACGTTCTTAGCCGTCGGCTTCACAAACAGAATGTTGCCTTTTTCGGTTGGAGCAACCTGCCAGCTCTCTGTATCGCCGAGTGAAATGGTCTCAAATTTTTCATCTTCATCGAAGATGATCATTGTCGATATGCCATACGTCGCGGAAATTTTGACGACATTGTTAGGCTGGTAGACGACACTGGTCACACGTGAATCGAGCGATCCAGCCCTTGGCGTCTGTGCTGCGTGGGCGTGCGAAAGGATGGCGGCGGAGAACGCCGCCGCAAGTAGGAAGCGGTTTTTCATCCCTTGCTCCCTTCCGTGACGGTTTCCTGATCACGTCTGTAATTGTAAACCTGGAAGCCGAGGGGATTTTCAAACCGCCATTCGTTTGTGGCGGGTTCGTCCGTGTAGCGATAGCGCACGACAGCTATGTAGTGTTTGGTAATGGCATCGGTATCGGACTTTTCGGTGGTTGAGAAACGAACAAGAGCGGTTGAATCGTTGGGGAAGGTGACAGACTTCACATCGACAAGCACACGCTTGTTTTTCCCGTAGACCTTCGCCGGATTGTTCGGATTCGCGGCGCTATATTGCTCTTGCAATTCGCGAGCGGCATCTCCTGTCGACAATAGTGCCGCCGTGCCAAAGTTTGAATCGATCGCGTAAGGATCATAGCCTTCGCGCGTCCTGATATACCGAACGACGTTGGCTTGCGTGATTGCGCGTGAATCGGTCAGATTTTGCGCTTTTGTCAGTCCGCTTTTGGTTTCGATGTAGCCGGTAGCCTTGTCTACGACGACAATCACAGGCTCGAAAGATTTTAGCGGAACCAGCATAACGAGCGCGAGCAATGCGAAAAGCGCGACGAGCCCGAATATGATGGTTACGAACCATGCCACCGCCTTTGAACGTTTTGCTTTCCGGACGATTTCGTTCTCCCAACGATCACCGTCCTGAAAATAAGTTCTCAATGCAGCTTCTTTGGAATCAGTCATGATCTAGCCCTTTACCTCTTATGAACCTGCAGCCTCAGCGAGGCAGGCTGTTGCTGCTTATTCGGTTTTGCATTGCTTCTTTTGCGCCTTGGCTTGTCGGGGAAATCGAGCCCCCGCCGCCGCCACCAAAACGATTGTAAAGTGAGCGTCCACCTCGGTAGCTCGCGCCGATCCCTTTGAAGCCAGCTCGCGCAATCTGCATTGGAGCGGTGACACCGGTCATGCGAGCAATTCGCGTTGCGGCAGCGCCAATACCGACGGCCAAGCCTCCTGCAATGCCTTGAGCAAGGACCTGGATGTTCAACAGGACAAATGCCCCGGCGAAACAAAGCAGGAGGAAAGCTGAAATATCACTGAGGGTAAGGCGTCGCTCTGTAGCGGCAGCGGATACCTTCGTCAGTTCAGGGTCCATTGCGGCGATAAGGAAAGCGGCGACGACAAATACGAATAACGGGATCAGTGCGTATAGAAGAACCTGTTGGAACCACGCCTGTCCAAGGCTGCGCGATTGTTCAAACAACATGCAGGCGATAAAAATCGGTGCGGTTCCGATCAGAACCCATAACATCACCTTGGCTAATACGAGAATTGCGAGGGCAACTGCGATGAAGATTGCCACGCAGGCCATGATGAGAAAGCCAACCATAGAAGGCAAAACGGAAAAATAGCCCGATTGCTCGGCAAACGCGGAAGCCGCCTCATTCGCGGTTTTCCAGATCATGGAAAGACCATTTGTCGGTTCGGTAATTCCCGTCCCGGTGGCGGTCAGGATGGCGCGACCTACATCTTCAGGGGTATTGTTCAGCCACTTATAGAAAAAATCGTTGAAGTATCCCCAATTGCTGATTAATGCCAGAATGAAGACCATGCGGAATACGCGTGTAACAATTTCGGCCACGCTAATCCGCGAAGTCCCCATAATTACTTGGATACCGTAATATCCAACATAGGCGATGAACATCACCTTGAGCAGCGGCGTGATTTCAGAGCCAATAATATTGTAAGCCTGCGATGAAAAATTCTCGCCGGAATTATCAATTCTCTCCAAAAGATCGCTCAAGAAATCATGCATAGCGGCCCCCGATTATTCCGTCGCTATCGAATTGATCGCAGCAATGGCGGTCGCTGGATCGCCATTAACAAAGGCCATAGGTCCACAGTCTTGCCGAATGTCTTCGGCAAATGACGTGAGATTTGCGGGACGTTTGCAAGGAGCAGTCTTTTCCTTGACCGTTCCGCAGCCGGCAACGCCGGCTGCAATGGCGGCAAAGATAAAATATTTCAGGAAGCTGTTAGCGATGTTAGTTTGCACTGTACGTCAACACCTTCTTGGAATTGGAAATGTCGGTGAGGCGGCGCTGATTATCGGCCTGTAATGACGACACGGCACCGTTCATCACGCCGATCAGTTCATTGATGGTCAGTCCTGCTTGGACTTGCAGCTGCGTGTTTTGGTCGATGGAACCTTTAATGTCCTTTGCCTGACCGATACTCTGCCCGGCCTGTTCAAAAGCGCTTCGGCGCGTCGTTACTGCCTGTTGCGAACCATTTACGAGTGCGGCGACACCAAGCACAGTGTTGACCATCTGTTCATAGGACTTGTCTCCGCTAAAGCTGCTATTTGCTTGCCCCGACAGGTTCTTAACGAGCTGAAGCCCGTTGATGAAAGTGGACGCGACCTTAGCGATGTCACCGCCCATGCTGCCAAAATTTGGCACCCCGCCGGACATAAGGCTGTCGAGAGAGGGCATTGATGATACGCTAAAGCCATTCCCGACGGCCAGGTTTTGCATCTGGTTCGCATCGCCGCCGCGATCACCGGTAACGGCCTTCAATGTCTCCTCGACCGTCGTCAGGATTTCCTTGTTTGTCCCAAGGATCTTGTCGGTCGTAACCGAGGTTTGCTTGGCCACTTCATAATTGGCAGCGTCGATGACAGGGACGCCACCTGCATAAGCCGCCATGGGAGCGAACGATGCCGAAGCTACGGCAATCGCTGACGCCGAAATGATCAGTCGTTTCATTGTTAGTCTCCCTTATTGAGGATCAAGGTTCAGTTTGATGTTCGCCTCGCGTTCACGCTTTTGAACGCAGGCTTTTTCTTCAGCATTCCATTCGAGTCCAGTACGGGGATCGCAGACGCCGGTCGTTTCTCGCGGCTTGTCGTCTTTCTTCTTGAACGAAGCCGATTGAGATGCGCCCGAAATGCCACTGGCTGAAACTGCATTGCGGCTGTTGAGCAGGTCGGCCATTGAATTGCCGAGCACAATCACCTGGTTGACCATTTCGAGATTCGCATTTCGAGCGCCGGCGTTGTGATCCCAACTGTCTTGAATTGTGCCGGACTGCATGCCGCCGAGCTGCGTGAGCCATGAGGCGACGTTGGCGGTACTTTCCTGTGTCGCCTGCGTCGTTGCCATCGAATTGATGGTCGAATCCCGCATACCGGAATATGCTGTATCACCGCCGCCGTAATTCATGGGCAGGTCCTTTGACCCGCCGAACGCCGGCGTCCATTTCTGCGTGATATTCCGGACATACCCCTGCGTTTCTTTGAACGGTGGAATGCCGCCGTATTTTTTAACGTTGCCAGCGCCAGCATTGTACGCTGCAAGGGCGAGGTTGGCGTTGCCGTTGAAACGCTTGAGCTGCTGTTTAAGATAACGAGCACCACCGCGGAGGTTCTGTTCAATGTTATGCGGATCTACGCCCAACTCTTTTGCGGTATCAGGCATCAACTGTGCCAAACCGATAGCCCCTACGCCCGATTTCGCGCATGGATTAAAGCGGCTTTCCTGATAAACGAGCCCTAGAAACAAATTTTCGTCTACACCCTCTTCGCGTGCCACTCGTTTGACCAACCCGGAAATTTCCGGATTGGCTTTGGCGGCTGCAACGGGATCGTCCTTGCGCCCCGGTCGGTAGACAGCACATGTTACGCTCTTGTTGAGGGAAAACCGGTCTTTATCCGTCTTCTCGATTTCCGATGTTTTTTGATCCCGGACCGTTCGTTCGGACAAATTAGATCCGTCAATGACAGGAACGCCACCAGCCCACGCCGACAATGGCATGGTTGCTGACGCCAAAAATATGCATAGAGCAGCTTTCTTATGCATCATTCCTCTCCCATCCGCAGAATTCAGCCAACCAGTTTTGAGGCTCATCGCCATATCGTTCCCGCAGCGCAGCACATTCTTCGACGGTCTCTTTTCGACCCGACAGCACTTTGACGAGATCAGGCATTTTCGAGAGATCCAGACGGGCAATGACCGAGTCATTCCCGTGCTTGACGAGAAACGTGCGCTTTTCAGGCGGGGTGTTTTTGATGAAATTGAATTCTTTAACCGTCAGGCCAAAGCGCTTGATGTAGCTCTCTTCGTCAGCGCGCGGGTTCGGGAAATGAATATTCGTGGCCGACTGTTCGATAAGGGTGTGAGACGCTTTGGCTTTGGCAATATCGGCGGCGGACTGCGTTCCGAAGCCGACAATGCCGTTGAGCTTACGAATGGTTTTCATCTTGTCGATGATGAAATGACTGAATGTTTCGTCCATAAGAAGCTGCCAGCCCTCATCCATGAAGAACATGACTGGGTCGCCGTTCAGGAGCTCATCGAGACGGTGATAAAGGTACATCAGCGCGGGCGTCCGAATATCCTCGTTGCCGAGGATGCTGGTCATATCGAAACCGAAGACACTACGCCCGGAGAATGACAGCACATCGTGCTGCGCATTGAAAAGCCATGCTTTTTCGCCGTCGATCCAAGGACGCAACCTTGACGCCAAGTCGTTCGCATCTGCCCGCGATCTGCCTACCAAGAGGCCCGAAAGGTTTGGTAAGTTGCGCTGAGCTGCCGGCTCTTCCATGATACGGGCAATTGCCCGTTCCAGCGTGTCTGCGTCCTCCTGGCTGAAGTCGCGTTGATCGCTAGATCGCAACATTGATTTCAAAAGGCGAAGCAGAAAATCACGATTGGGGCCGGTGTTTTCCAACTGAAGCGGATTGAAACCAGTCGGTGTTCCCGGTGAGAGAACTTCGTAAGCTCCCCCCATGGCACGCACGAAAATCTCGGCACCTCTATCCTTGTCAAAGAAAACTGCTTTGGGGGTAGGGCTTATGCGCATCGCCTGCGCCAGCAAGAATGTCAGGGCGACGGTCTTACCGGAGCCAGTCGGGCCAGTGACAAGGAAGTGACCAATATCGCGACGATGAAAGTTGAACCAGTATGGGGTTTGCGAGGTGGTCTCTAGTATCGTGATCGGCAGACCCCAATGAAGATTGTCCGATTGACCGGTAGCGAAATTGTGCATCGATGACAGGCCGGAGAAATTTGCCGAAGACAGCATGGCCTTTCGCGCGCGATAGCTATGGTTGCCGGGCAATTGTGCCCAGAAGGACGCTTCAAGGTTCACATCCTCGCGCAGCCAGTTGATGTTCATGTCGGTCAGGCAGCTACCAAGTTCGGAAACTGCTTTGCTCAAACCTTCAAGGTCGCGAGACAGGCAAAGCAAAGAGAAATGGTGAATGCCAAAAACAGCCTCCTGATTCATGAGACTGTTAAGCGCGAAGTCGATATCGCTTTCGACGGCACTTCCGGACTCATCCGACGCGGCAATCTGGCGCTGAAGCCGGGTGATACGCTCTTGCGCAATCGGTTTGTCGGAAATTGTGAAGCTTTGCGTCAGGATGAACTCATGATTCACCTGTAGCAGCCCGTCCAGCATTCCGGGACCGGTGTATGGCGGATACTCTTTGATAGAGAGCATCGCGCCATAACGATTGTCCTCATCGGATGCGGCTTGCGTTTGCATCGCCCGCTTACCGAAATGCAGGCGTGACGTTCCGACGTAATTTCGAATTCCCATCCGGGGAAGGCGCATTTTGCGCGGCACGCCGCAGGTCAGAACGGTGTTTATGAACTCGCACGGTTCGGAATATGGCTCTCCATCGCGATAGGTTATACCGAGCTCGCGCGCGCCATATTTCTGCAGCTCGCGCGTCATGTTGGAAACGAGCTCTTCGAGTTCGGTCACTGTCTCACGCGTTTGCTGATCTCGAACCTCGGCTCCTCCAGAACGTGTGAATGCACGGCTTACTATGTCGCTGAGGCCGAGTGCGCCGCGCATATTGGTTCGCACGATCGAGAGATATATTTCATTGGCGAACATGCGCTTATGGCGTAACTGGCTCATATAGCGGTTATTCAGCTGTTCGCAGAACGCATCATCGAATGCGCCGCCGATTTCGGAATCGACCTGCCGCCGAATTACGGTCGACCAGACAGAAAAGCGGCTCGATCCAAGCGCCCGAATGATCGTATTCTGAACATTCGAGCGCATATTGAGTTCGGCTTGATCTTCGGTTTGGAAAAAGAGGCCGTCGAGTTTGATGACCGACAAGAGAGCGCCGTTTTCCAAGCCGATCACTGTATCCGACATATGCCTCAGATATGGGATATGCGAAGCCATAGGCCGCTCATTATGAGCGACCTTGCCAAATCCGAGTTCTTCTCTGACGACTTTCAACATTAGCTAAGGTCCGTACGAATTTGTTCCCCAGAAGGACTTGTTGCGTGTGCGAGGCGTTTTGCGCGCGGTGACTTCAAGAACATCGAGAATTTTGTTGTCCCAAGCGCAAAGGGAGAACAGAACCGCATAGCTGATCGGGGCCAGGAGCAGGGTCCAGAACGACTTGCTGACCAGCCATGCTATGATTGTGATGCCGATAACGACGACGACTGCCATATACGGGACACCCCACATGGTGGGAGATCGGGTTAACCCGATTACCAACGGTGTCAGCTGCGGCTTTACATCCTCGTACTCAGCCATCGCTAGTTTCCGACCGTGCTGATCAGCTCGTCAACGATTGATGGAGCGCCGAAAACAAGACCGATTCCGAGGATCACGCCGCCAGCAAGAAACCAAGACAGTCGGCCAGCAAAGGCGAGGAAACCGAGCGCCATAACAGCGATGATTGCAAACAGACGACCAATAGGGCCGCTAATGAAATCAACGATAGCTTGAAATACTGTCTGAACCGGCGCGAAGGCACCACCGACGCCACCTGACTGTGCCAGCGCCAAATCCGCCCCGACAATTTGCGCGGCAGCCAGCAAACCAAGGCAGACTGCCAGCTTTGAAGCGCTGATATGCCAAACCTTATTCTGTTCGTTGATCATCCTTCTCTCCTTTAAAAATGCATCACGCCACCAACAAAGGTGCCGGTTTTCTTGACTGCAATGACCCCGGATTGAGTTTCGCTCGCCATGACAGGCGAGGATTTCCGACCACCACCAACGAGCTTCTTTTTTGGCGCTGGCATAGTTACGCCAAGCTGGTAATTGACGACCTTTGCGACGTATCCGACGGTTTCCCTGAACGGTGGAACGCCGCCGTACTCATAGACGCGGCCTTCGCCTGCGTTATAGGCAGCGGCAACGAGCAGGGGGTTTTGGAACTCGTCCAAAAGCACCCGGAGATACTTAACGCCGCCTTCAATATTTGACGCCGGATCACAGACGTCGCGGACGCCGAAGCGCTCAGCGGTTCCCGGCATGAGCTGCATCGGCCCGCGTGCGCCTTTGTCTGAATTGCGGGAACGATCGAACTGGCTTTCTGCCCAAGTGATGGCGGTAGCAAACAGAGCATCAACTTGATGTCGGCGAGCGGCCTGTTCGACCAGAGTTTTGATTTCCTCTGGTGTTAGCGGGGAGGGGCCGCATTCGGGAGTGGATACAGCTGCCTGCTTAGAGGGTGGCAAATCACCTAAACGGGTAGATTCATTCTGAATCGAGATAGCTTGATTGGTAATGTCGGCTAGGGAGCCAGTGGCTAAAACAGTGCCGTATACATTGCCAATATGGTTATTCGTAATAGTGCCGTTTCCACTTTTATCCTCCGCGGAAACGATGCCATCAGACCCCACAACAAATTCTTTGCTTTCGCTTGTCCAGCGGCGGTTGAATACGGTCAAATCCGAGCGTGATCCGGATGCGTTGTGAGTTGCGGCCTCGCCGTCGCCATCTTGCGTGAATGGCGCAATTGCGCCTCTTTCTTCTGCGCAAGTGGCGGCAATCCCGAACGGGATGAACAATGTGGCGCTTAGCAATAGCGCTTTGATTGAAAGCCTCTCCATTCTAGCCCTTTAGCTCCTGTCGCAGACCTCACATGCGCTGTTGAGGTTGCAGCGAAAACCGATTAAGTTCATAATAGCATGATACCGATTTGGCTAAGTGATATATGCTTTTTCGCAAATCATAAACCCCCTATGAGCAGGGAAAACGAATAAGCAATACGGTAAGGGCTGGAAAATGAAGAGAACCATCGCAATCGCAATGAGCAGTTGTATGTTGGCAACAGCCGCAATCGCCGCGCCTGCAATCAACAAGGATTACATCAAGTCGCTGGCATCGCCGGGTAAGACCGTGCTTGTCATTGAGTATTATGACGGAGACGGAAAAGTTACGGCTCGGAAGGGGTTTGCATCCGCCTCGGGCTATAAGGCAACTTCACCGACCGAATTTCGGGTTGATGATAAGACCCTTCTGAATCTGTACGGGCTAGAAGCCTGCAAAGGCGAAATGGTGAACCGCAAGGATGATTTTGCTGGTTCTTGCTCTGACTACGCCAAGCAGCAGTTGCAGATCATGTTGCAGTCGCCGAAGGTTCTCTTTTGTCGGGCATTTGTAAGTGAAGAGAGCGCGCCCAAACAAAATGTGACGTGCTACGGCTATTACAATTACCCCGGAAGCCTGGACACCGTTGATATGCTCGAAGAGCAAATGCTCTCTCTCGGCGCGCTCCGCATTGCGAAATCGAAAGACGGGAAGCTAGAGCGTCCCGATCTGGAGAAGGCGCAGAAGATCGGAGAAGACGGCTCTTATGGGATGTGGGCCGATCCGCGGGTGAAGGCCCAATGAAGTCAGCCTTAATGTCGCTATGTGTGGTCCTTTTCTCGCCAACGGCTTTTGCCGCGCCGGAGGGATATTTCGACCTCCAGCCGGGCGTTACTTTGGAATCTGGGGATACGTGGGTCTCTGAAGGTCAGCGCTATCGTCTCTATGGTGTTCAGTCATGCCTTCGGGGAACTGCTTTCACTGATACGACCGGAAGAAAGAAGGACTGCGGCGAGGCTTCGCTTGCCGTATTCGCGGCTTATATCAAAGACACCAAACCGGTATGCGCTCCCGTAGCGCAAACTGCCGATACTTCCTATGTCATTTGCTACGCCACAATCGGCGGAAATCGCCTCGATTTAGCGACGGTGTTGATTACGAGCGGCTATGCCTTTGCCGCGCTGAAGGCTGACGGGCTTCCCTACTATCCAGCATACGCAGTGGCCGAACAGGAAGCTCGTGAGAAGCGGGCAGGCCTCTGGCAATTCGAAGACGTTCAGCATCCTGCCATCCTGTTGAGCAAATCGGCAAACGAACGGACGAGGAATGCCCAACAATGAAATATCTGATCGTAGCAATGTCATTTGCCGTCGCATCGACACCAGCATTCGCAGCTGATGCTATTAAACGCGCGCCAGCTGCCAGCGTATCAGTTCAACCTAGCCAGCCGGTACCGCTTCCAATCTTCAAGGGTCGTGTCGCGGTTATTGATGGTCGGACCCTCTGGTTTCCCACTTATGCTCAACGAGTTCGGCTCGCGGACATTGACGCGTGCGAATTGCCTCAATGGGCGCTTGATCCGAAATGGACGAACAGGGACGTCACGAAAGCACCGCCGCCTGTACCCTGTGGCCCCTTTGCAAAAGCTTGGCTCAAAAGAGCGATCGGGGCGTCCGCCGTCTCCTGCGGTGTCGTCGGCTATGATGCTGAAGGAATGGCACGAGCGAGATGCACATCGCGGGGACGCGACCTAGCTCTCGAAATGCTTCATGTGGGTTGGGCGAGGGTGGATTCACCCTACCTAAGCCACCCTCAATATATAGGTTATCAGCGTGCCGCTATGTCGGCGCGATATGGCATGTGGGCGACCTATGTTCTGGATATGAATGAGTGGCGGCGCAAGGCCGTCGACAAAACGCTCGATCGTCAGCCAATCGCGGATTTCAACCTACTCGTAGAGCGCAAAAGCGAAATCTCTCCCCCGTTTGCCGAGGCGCGCAGAAAACCAAGAAGGACAGACCGATAGTTGTCGGAAATCGCTCATATTGCGCTCAATTTCGCACGCGATCCTATGGCCTGCTTGTTGCTAGCCATCCTGCTATCGTTTTTGCTTATCATCCCGTCGTCGAAAATCTGGTGGGTCCACGGCATAATCGCGGCCCTATTCCTCACCGTATCGCTGTTTTTCCACGAACAACGGCAAATGTCGTTCGATGCGTTCTTGATCGGCGTCTTTGCCTATCCAGCGGTATGCCGCGATATTCCAAATCAGCTCCTGGTCTATCGCGTTGGAATCTACTGGTTTTCCGCGTTCACACTTATCGCCCTATGCAGCTACGCGGCCGGAGATCTCATCACACGGTCCCCTTTTCACGCCCGAGACATGTTGCCTACCGGGTTGGTTTCAACTCCTATAATATGAGGATGACCTGATATGAAGCAGTTTCTGTTTGCACTCGCTGGCCTTGGCACTATCGCCGTGATGCCATCCGCTGCAATAGCGCAGGACACGGGAGGGACGCCATCTTGGGGCTGCCAGGTCCTTTTGTGCGCAGCATCATCAAACCCTTCGTGGCATGGTGTCCCTTATTGCGTCCCGCCAATGACCAAGTTGATCAAGGCCATGGCAAAACCGGGTTTCTCATGGCCCATTTGCCATGAAGCTAAGTCTGGCAAACCCGGATATCAGCCTTACGAGGATTGCCCATCTGGATTCAAGGAAGCCAGCAATATGAGTGATCGCGGCGCAATGCTGTCCAACCGCTGCGAAAAGACAATCAACACCTGCACTAACAAGATCAGGGAACAGAACAAAGAGCTTCAGCAGTACAAGGATGTTCAATATCGAGACATTGGCAACTCGGATCGCGGAAACAGTTGTCGAAAGGTCGTCTCCATTGCTCGTCCAATGCTAAAAGACCCTTACTTTTTCGACATTCCCGATTATCAAGGTTTGAAGGGGCGCCATTGGTTCAATTTGAAACTTTAAGGAGCTCTAATGAATCAGAACGCACTTCTCGCACTGGCAGCAAGCGCCGGCATCGCTGTTGGCGCGGGCGGTACTTGGTTTGTAGTCTCCAACGCTTCGAGCAACGCAACAGCCATTGCAAAAGCCGATATCGTTGCAGCGATCAAGGCCGACCCTACACTTTGTCCCGTTCCCGATGAGCCAGCGGCGAGCGCCAAGCTCGATGTGCCAACTCAAGCTGAAGCATTGCTTGCCGTGAGGAAGCTGGAAGAAAAAAATCCGCTATTGTGGGATAGGAGTGAACTTGAAAAGCTTTCCGTCTCACTAGCGAATTGTTGGCCCGTTGACGGTGCCAACGGCATGGTCGAGTGCGTTACCAACGTCAAAAAAAATCCGGCAGCGCAAGCTATTGCGAGGACGGTTGGATTTGCCAAGGATCAATCCTCTGGCGAATGGATTGCGACAGATCGCAAATAATGAGGCCCGGAGCGGGCTTCCATAACAGTTAGATATTATCGACACTCTTCAAAACTGTGGCCACTTCGTTTTTCGCGAGGGTTAGCCGTCCGGAGATAATAGAGGCTGCGAGATAGACCAGTTTGCCGATTGCGTCATCAACATCTTGTGGCTCATAATCAACGATCCGGCGAGGATCGTCAGCTAGGGACGATAATTCCAGCAGTCGCTTTGTCGGGCCAGCATTACATTCGTGAACGCCGCCGTTTTCGTTCTCCCAACTTATCGCATTCTCAATCGCATCCATAATGGCCTCCGGAAGTCATTTTCAGAAGATAGGTGGAGCTTATAAGTGCAATTCTCAAAACTGACGCCTAGTTGATAGCAGCCGTAAGCATGTCCATTAGTCGATTGCATGCTTCTTACTGTACGATGCTCAGGTTCTTGCCTCCATGCACTAATTTCTGACGAAACAGCCATCCCAAAATTTAAATGATAAAAACGTTGATTAAGGTATCTCGCACGCTAGGATACGAAACAAAGCGAAACGCAACGAAATTTGAGCCGGTAAGAGATTGATAAAAAACGGAAAGTTTTTTTTCGTTCCACCGAAAGATGGGAGCGATTTCAAGGAATTGTTCAAGCGCATCGCCGCTGAGGGCGCTGGCCGCCCTCTCGGCAGTGACGGCGCTCGCAAGGGTCCATGGACGCCCGAGCTACTCGCGGAGGCCATCACGCTTGTCGATCCCAAGCGCGTCGGAGTGGATCTCCGGACTGTACAGCTCTGGTTTCAGGAGAATGACAAAGGCATAAGCACGACCAACATCGGTTTGCTGGCGAGAGTTCTAAGCTGCGGTGACACGGCTGCCAGAAGCGAATGGATTATGGAGCTTAGCGCGGCTCAATCCCGGTTGGTGGCCAAAAGACGCGAGATGAAAAGGGCCGAAAGTGTCGCGCCATCGGAGCCAGACCTTGTTGCACCTCGGATACCAATATCGGATTCCGTAAGCGATGACGATCGCAAGCGATGGAACCTTGCCAGACGGTCTGAGAAGCTTCTTAGCGAAGGTTCTCCCCTGAATCTGTCTGCTTCTGTTTTTGCGGGAATGTCCGCCCTAGGATTCCTCTCGTTCATCATAGGCATTCACAACGTAAAATTCACCCGATCCGATGGCGTCATCAAGCAGGTCGGTTTCCTTTGGGCGGCGAACTGGACATTAGTGTTCATGGTTTTCCTGCCCCTGTTCCTGGCCTTTGTTTTTGAACTGGTGAATTCGTGGAAGCACGAAAAACGGAGGGGGCTTGTCGATGGCGCATTCGAGGACAGCGAAAGCGCATGGAAGCGAATTATTGACGCTTCATCCGGTTCATTCTGGGCAGTGTTCCTAATATGCTTGTTATTTGCGGGTATTTTTCAGTGGATTGGCGTCTGTTTGATGCCTCTTATCAAAGGGGGAGGTAATTACGCGACCGATTGGGGCACAGTCGCTATAGTCCGTCCTGAAATCGTAACGATACCTGTTGCGATCTTTTTCACGGCTCTCGCCTACCTCTATATGTGCCTATCGTTTTATCTTTTTTTCGCCGGTCTTATTCTGCTCTATTCGGTCATCAATGACTTCTGGAAAATCCGCGGCGCGTCAAAATCAAGGACACGCTTGGAGGTGGACGATCTAAGCGATACCGGGTTTTGGGTTATGCAGTGGGTATTCCGCTGCACACTATTAGGTATGCTGATCGCTACCGTTATGAAGCTGCAGAGCTCTTATCTGGCGTCAAATGGCACGAGCATCGTTGCATGGGTGATTAGCGACCTTTCATCGATCCTATTCGAGCGTTCAGATGTGCACAGTCGCATTAGCTATCGGATGCCGACACACTACAGCAGTCTGCTCATCGCAATATCGAATTGTTTTGTTTTTCTTTATGGTGTGCTCCGCGCAGGATTTGGAAGTCAATATAGAGCGGTTTTTTGGAAAATGACCGCAATTGTCGCGCTACTATTCGCAAGCTATTTGTGTATCGACGCGTTTTCCGGCTTTACGGTCCTGATGTTTGCCGGGCTCCAAATCGCTATTTACAGCTTATTTGATCCGGCCCTCGGGCGCGGGCGTGCGAGTGAGGTTAGCAATCAAAGTGTTTCATAGTTGGCTTGATAATTGGGATGAGAAACGGGCACGACGCGGAGAAGACGCTAAAAAGGCAACGATCGTCAGTCTTGATGCAGAACGCGCGTTTCCGGGCGCTGCGAATGTTTCGAATATCGAGGAATTCTGCAAGCTCGGGGTGCAGGCAGCTGCCATACCATCGTACTTCAGAGCGCCACTCGGCAACGATAATGATTATGAGCGGACAGGGGATTTCCTCAAATTTCCATCTGACATTTCGACAGACGTTGAGGAAAATAACCTGGTCTGGTCGAAGATCACCGATAGCGGCTCGCGGGACAAGGCACTGGTGATATTTCATCATTGGAACGCACGATCCCGCAACCGACAAATAGCGGGTTACTTGTCCAAAAGGGGCATCACGGTCGTTGAGATTGCTATGCCCTATCACTTCGAACGCAGCCGTCCGGGGTCCCACTATGCTGATTATATGCTTAGCGCGAATCTCGGTCGAACGATCCAGTCTTTGCGGCAGGCCGTGTGGGATGGACAGAAGCTCATTCGTTGGCTGAAAAGGCAAGGGTATCGAGAGATCTCCGTACTCGGAATGAGCCTCGGTTCATGGGCTGCAGGACTTGTCGCCGCCCATGATATCAACGTCAAGAAAGCCTCGCTGTTTCTCACCGCAGGAAGTCTCGCTGGAATGACATGGACCGGGCGAGCAACGCGAGCCATACGTGAGAGCTTTGAGCCCACGATAAACCTTTCTCAACTGCACAGGGCGTGGGCACCGCTCGATCTGGGAAATTACGCCTACAGTCTCGCCCGTCCTGATCTGGATATTCAGGTTGTTTTGGCAAAAAGAGACAAGGTTGTATTGCCAGAATTGACAATTGCTCTGTTGGAAAGTCTGAATAATGCTGGCGTAAACCCGGATGTTTTGCAATTAAACTGTGGTCACTATTCACTTGCAATTCCGCCGTACATTATCGTCGCCGGAATGAATCTAAAACGGTTTTTGTCGCAGTCTGACAGTTCAGATCGTCAGATATGACCTACCAATTGTGAATATTCATCATCAAAAGGGGTCGCGTCAAACTTGTCTGCTACCTCAAGGGCTTCCTGCGCACCAACAAACAGGAATACCGCGTCGGGATCGATGAAGCGCTTTATCAGCCATGGACAGGCAATACGGTCAATCTTTGGGCGTGCGCGTGTTACCCATATGGTTCGGTTCTCATGATCGCGGTTTGGCAACCGTTCAAGGTTGACCACAGAAGCATTTGACGCGATCCAGGCTTCATAGCCGCCTTCGAGCGTCTCTGCTTCGATATGGAAATCGATCGACCAGAACGCGAACAGGAAAACCAGCTAGGGGTCGGGTGTTTTAAGCCCGCGCAAACGATTTGGACCTGATCTGCGAACGAACCATACTCGCCCGCGGCGTGTGAAAGCCGCAATTGAGAGGCCTGACACACGACCGCAACCGATCGCATGCATATAGCTTCAAAAAACTTCTTGCATAAACGGGGGCATCCACACACGACCCCTATTACGATCACGCTTCAGTTTTGTGAAAATCACTAAATATCCAGAAATCTGGAATTGTGGTTGCCTTGCTGGAGCTTTTTGGGTAACTTATTGGTCTCGCCCTGTCAGTGGCGCGATGCGGGCCGCACGCCCGAGACAACATTCAAAGCAACGAACACAGAAATACCGTTACTACAAGTATATAATTCAACAAATAAGTATCAATTCATCCAGATATACCATATTATACTTGATTGACATAAAACTGTCATCTAACAATACTATGATGACCCTGCGTTCGCGGATGTCGCGTTCAGCTTTTCTGAATTCACAGAGGGTCGTCATGACACACAAAACGAAAAACTTTCGCCCGGCGCGCGCCGCCTTCGCTTCTTCCGCAGCTGGCATTCTGGCACTTGGTGTTTTCGTCGCGCCGTCCTTCGCGCAGCAGGCTCCGACCGTGCTGATCGACGGATCGAGCACCGTATTCCCGATTTCCGAAGCCATGGCTGAAGAGTTTCAGAAGGCCCAGGCAGGCAAGACCTTGGTGACGGTTGGTTCTTCCGGCACGGGTGGCGGCTTCAAGAAATTCTGCCGCGGCGAAACCGACATCACCGGTGCTTCGCGCCCGATCAAGTCTGACGAGATTGAACTCTGCAAGCAGAACGGCGTCGAATTCATCGAACTGCCTGTCGCAATTGATGCTCTCGCGACGATCGTGAACCCGGCGAACAACTGGGCGGCCTGCATGACGGTCGCAGAGCTGAAGACGATCTGGGAGCCTGAAGCACAGGGCAAGGTTACGAACTGGAACCAGGTTCGTGGTGAATTCCCCGACGCCAAGCTCGGCCTTTTCGGCGCTGGTACGGATTCTGGAACCTATGATTACTACACATTTGCCATCAACGGCAAAGAGCATGCCAGCCGCGGCGACTATACGGCGACTGAAGACGACAACATCACGATCCAGGGCGTTGGTGGCGACAAGAATGCAATCGGCTTTCTCGGTCTCGCTTACCTGACTGAAAACGCCGGCAAGGTAAAGGCCGTCGAGATCAAGCAGGCCGATGGATCATGCGTGGCGCCGTCCATCGAGACAGCCACCGATGGCACCTACCAGCCGCTCACCCGCCCGCTTTTCTACTACGCTTCCAAGAAGTCGGCTGAGGAAAAAGAACATGTGCGTGATTTCGCAAAGTTCCTTTTCGATGCCAAGAACCAGGAAGAACTCGTCAGCGAGGTCGGCTACGTCGCCCTGCCTGCCGAAGCCGCTGGCCTTGCTCTGAAGAAGTTCGAAAAGCGCGTCATCGGAAGCCACTTCGCAGGTGGTTCCAAGGTCGGCGTGACGGTTACCGACCTGGTCGCCGACGCAGCCAACTAACATCCTAACCCTCCCGGCAGTCGCGAGTATTCGCGGCTGTCGCCAGCGGAGCATAAGATGCCAACAACGCTCGACGCCTATATCCCAAGTGACGCTTTTCTGAAACGGCGACGTCTCATCGACCTATCGATGCGTGTGCTGCTCTTCCTGTCCGCCGCTCTCTCGGTGCTCGTTACCGCTGCCATCGTTTACGTGCTTGTCAGCGAGTCCTGGAATTTCTTCACGGAAGTTTCCTTGTGGACGTTCCTGACTGATGCGGAATGGACGCCGGTCTTCGCGCAGCCGCGCTATGGCATTCTGCCACTTCTTACGGCAACCCTCTGGGCCGCCGGGATCGCGATTCTGATCGCAATTCCGTTGGGAACGAGCCTTGCAGTGTATCTCAGTGAATATGCGCGCCCTGCCGTACGTGAGACCGTCAAACCGGTACTCGAATTGCTCGGCGGCGTGCCGACAGTCGTCTTCGGTTACTTCGCTCTCTTGTTTATTACTCCGCTGCTTCAGACGTTCATTCCCGGCCTGACCGGTTTCAACCTCCTGGCTCCGGGCATCGTGCTCGGCATCATGATCATGCCCTACATCGTCTCAATCAGTGAAGACGCCATGCGTGCCGTGCCAGCCTCATTGAGGGAAGGCGCTTACGCTCTTGGCATGACGAGACTGCAGACGTCGTTCAGGGTCATCATTCCCGGTGCGTTCTCGGGCATCACCGCAGCATATCTTCTCGGAATGTCACGGGCTGTAGGCGAGACCATGGTGCTTGCAATCGCCGCAGGACAGAACCCTAACCTGACTGCAGATCCTCGCGAAGGTGCTGCAACAATTACGTCCTACATCGTACAGATGAGCCTGGGCGATCTGCCGCATGGCTCGCTGGCGTATCAGACTATCTTCGCCGCAGGCCTCGCACTTTTCGTGCTGACCCTTGTCTTCAACATCATCGGCTTCTTTCTTCGCCGCCGCTTCCGGGAGGCCTACTGATGGCTATCAGCGCAGACAGCCCAATCGTGGCTCTGGACATCGATTCCCAGGCCCGGCTTGTCAATCGGGCACGACGCAACGACTTCATATTCGCCAGCATGGGTCTCGCCATCCTGTTCGTGGTGATGGCTTTTCTGGTCGCGTTGATAGCTGACCTTTTCTACGACGGACTGGGCCGGATCGACTACGCCTTCCTGACCGAGTTTCCGTCACGGCGACCGGCAGACGCCGGCATCCTTTCGGCCTGGGTCGGAACCTGCCTGGTCATGTTTGTCACGGCTCTGCTGGCGATACCGCTTGGTGTCGGCGCCGGTCTCTACCTCGAAGAATACGCGAGGAAGAACTGGATGACCGACGTCATTGAAATTAACGTCACCAATCTCGCGGGTGTACCGTCGATTATCTATGGTCTGCTCGCGCTCGGCTTCTTCGTCTATCTCGCCGATCTTGGCCGGACGGTTCTTGTCGCGGGCATGGTGCTTGCGCTGCTGATCCTGCCGATCGTCATCGTTGCGACGAGAGAGGCTATCCGGGCGATACCGCAGACAATCCGCGAAGGCGCCTTCGGTCTGGGTGCGGACAAGTGGCAGACCATGTGGCACTACATTCTTCCAGCTGCGCGGCCCGGTATCCTTACGGGTGCGATCGTCGGCTTGTCGCGAGCCATTGGGGAAACCGCCCCGATCATCACGATCGGCGCTCTGACCTTCATCGCATTTCTTCCTCCAGCGCCTGTGGATGCGAGCTTTCCCTTTATCAACTTTGATTGGTTGAATGCGCCGTTCACCGTGATGCCCATCCAGATGTTCAACTGGATATCACGGCCGCAGGCAGCGTTTCACATCAATGCCGCCGCGACTGGTGTTGTCCTGATGTTCATGACGCTGGGCATGAATGCCGTCGCCATCTGGATACGCTTCAGGCTTCGACGCAATCTTGGCCTCTAACTGAGATCGGACCAATAAATGAACGACGTTTCGACTGCCATCAAGCCTGCCAGAGCGGGCCAACAAGCAGGTTCCGCGCGCAACATTCTGATCCATCCCGAACGCCTGCGCGCTGAAGTGAGGGATCTCGATTTCTGGTATGGAGAATTCCACGCGCTCAAGAAGGTCAACCTGCCAATCGCGGAAAAACATGTCACTGCCTTGATCGGCCCGTCAGGTTGCGGGAAGAGCACGCTCTTGCGATCGTTCAACCGTATGCACGATCTGTACCCCGGCACCCGGTACGAGGGCGCGATTGAACTGCTGCCAGAAAAGAAAAACCTGGTAGCCCAAGGCATGGATCCGATCCTGATCCGCTTAAGCATCGGTATGGTGTTTCAGAAGCCAAACCCGTTTCCAAAATCGATCTATGAAAATGTTGCGGCTGGCCTCAAAATCCGTGGCATCACCAAGAAGAGCGTTCTTGATGAGCGGGTTGAGCAAGCTCTCCAGGGGGCCGCGCTCTGGAATGAGGTGAAGGACCGCCTCCACCAGTCAGCTTATGGTCTTTCGGGAGGGCAGCAGCAGCGTTTGTGCATCGCCCGTACCCTCGCTCCCAATCCGGAAATCATCCTCTTCGATGAGCCGACATCTGCCCTCGACCCGATCGCCACCGCGAAAATCGAGGAGCTGATCGCGGAGTTGCGAGACCAGTACACGATCGTCATCGTCACGCATAATATGCAGCAGGCGGCACGTATATCGACCTATACCGCCTACATGCATCTGGGCGAGATGACCGAGTACAACGCGACGAACGAGTTTTTCACAAATCCGCAGAACGAAAAAACGCAACACTACATCACCGGTCGCTTCGGTTGAGGGGGGAAACATGACGATGGATCACACTATCAGGGCTTTTGATGAAGAGCTGCAGGACCTCACTGGACAGGTATCCGATATGGGGCGAATTGCTGCAGCGCTCCTCGACAAGTCCGTCAATGCCCTCATCGGCAATGACGCGACGCTCGCAGATGAGGTCGTAAAAGCCGATCTTCAACTCGATGCGATGCAGAGAACCGCTGAGGCGGCGGCCGTGCAAATTATTGCCCGCAGGCAACCCGTCGCTAACGACCTGAGACGGATCGTCGGGGCAATGCGCATGGTTTCCAACCTGGAGCGGGTGGGCGACCTTGCCAAGAATATCGCCAAGCGCGCTGCGATCATGGATACTTCGCTTAACAGGGGCGTTGTCTCCGCCGGCTTCAGCACGTTGGCCGAAGCCGCAAAGACACAGCTGGCAGGTGCGCTCGACGCTTTCCAGAACAACGACGCGAAAATGGCCTCTCAAGTCCGCCTCCAGGACGAGCACATCGATGTGCTTTATAACGGCCTCTTTCGTGAGCTCCTGACTTACATGATGGAAGATCAGCGTTCTATCACCTCGTGCGCTCATCTCCTTTTCTGTGCGAAAAACCTGGAGCGGGTCGGAGATCACGCAACCAATCTGTCTGAAACCGTCGAGTACATCGTTACCGGGGATGATGTTTCAGCTGATCGCCCTCGCGCCGAAACTGTCGTGGCGATGGAGTAATTCCCATGCCGAGTGTCGTTATCATACAGGAAGATATTGGCGTTGGCTCGATCCTGGAAGCAAGCTTCCGTGAGGAAGGTTATATCGCAGGGGTATGTGGACTGGCCGAGCAGTGTGAACGGATGGTTGCGGAAAGACAACCGGATCTCATCGTTGTTGCTTCTGTGAGCCGTGCTACCAATCTGCGCCAGTCATTCACGAAGATGCGAGCCTATGTTGGAAGAAGGCAGTTGGCGATCATTGTACTGGGTGGAGAGATGCTGCCAAAGCCTCTTTTCGATGCCGGCGCTGACGATTATTTGCCGCGGCCCTTCTCCGTTCAGGAACTCCTCGCCCGAAGTAACGCGCTCCTCGAGCGTTCATGCTCGACAGAGACAAGGATATTGAACCATCGTGAGATATCCCTGAATCTTGAGGCGCACAGGGTTTCGCGAAGAGGGCGGGAGATTCATCTTGCCCCGACGGAGTATCGTCTTCTGCAGACGATGCTGACGGAACCGTCGCGGCTATTTGCGCGTCGTGAGATTCTTGAGATGGTATGGAACGATACGAGCCGGGATGAGCGCATCGTCGATGTAAGCATCAAAAGACTGCGAAAGTCGCTGAACATTGGCAGCAAGAAAGACGCGATCCGTACTGTGAGGGGCCGTGGTTACGGCCTGCAGTAGTCGTGGCTAGCCCGCAGTGTTCCCGATTGCCTTCAACTGCGACTGAAGGGACATCCTGTCTATCGACTTGATCGGAAGCGCGGTGAAGACGGAAAGCCGATTGGTGAGAGCGCCCGCTGCGCTGCGGAAGGCAGCGAGTCTTTGCAACTCGCTGCCCTTAACAAGCGAGGGATCATCAATGGCCCAGTGAGCCGTGAAGGGCTGACCGGGCCAGGAGGGGCATTGCTCTCCAGTCAGTGTATCGCAAACGGTGAAGACGAAATCCATAGCGATACGGTCAACGCCCCTAAATTCGTCCCAGCTCTTGGGTCGCAGATCCACAACCGGACAGTCCATCTTCTGAAGCGTCACGAGTGTCATCGGGTGCACTCTCTCTGCCGGGAGATTGCCGGCAGAGAACGCGTTGAATCGCGTCGGGGCCATCTTGCGCAAAATGGCCTCTGCCATGATCGATCTGACCGAATTTGCGCGGCATAAGAAAAGCACATTGAAAACACGCGGTGCCTCATGAGGGGGGGTGCCTCCGATCGCAGGAGAGCGGTCTACCAAGGGGGTAAAGTCCGTCGCCAAAAACTCCACCAGCCTCCAGACAAGCTCGGTATTGGGTCGATAGATGATCGTAGTGCCGGCGCGTTGGGTCTGGACGAGTCCGGCGCGCTTCAAAACGTTGAGATGAGACGACATCGTATTTTGAGGTATATCGAGCAACCTCCCAATGTCGCCTGACGGCAACCCCTCTGGTGAATGATTCAGAAGAAGGCGCAAAGCATCAAGCCGGGTGATTTGCGCGATGGCTGCAAACGCCTCTACGATCGCTAATTTTTCCATAAGTCTGGATATATAGATTTTCGGACTGCCGAGCAAGTTGCAGTTGATAAGTCAATCGCAAATAATTCCGTATTTCTAGAAATGTGCAGGTTTGTCATATTTCTGTAGTGCAACTGCCCTATAAGCGTGTGTGTGTTTTGCATCGATGGAGAACCTGATGAAGAAGCTTGTGGCCGCACTGGCGATATCCGTAGCATTTGCAATGCCTGCCCAGGCGGAATTCAAACTCGACGCTCGCTACGCGGATGCGGACGGTGACATGGTCGCCGACATTCCGACTGATGCCGCCCAGCTCATCGACCCCGATACGCTGGTATTCGCCTATACCCCGGTTGAAGACCCGGCCGTCTACGCGGATGTCTGGAAAGGCTTCCTCGATCACCTTGCGCAAAAGACCGGCAAGAAGGTTCAGTTCTTCCCGGTGCAGGAAAACGCGGCTCAGATTGAAGCCATGCGCGCCGGTCGCCTGCACGTTTCCGGCTTCAATACCGGCTCCAATCCGATCGCTGTCGCCTGCGCCGGGTTCCGGCCGTTCGCGATGATGGCTTCCAAGGATGGCACCTTCGGCTATGAGATGGAAATCATTACCTATCCAGGCTCAGGTGTTGAGAAGATCGAGGATGTGAAAGGCAAGCAACTTGCTTTCACATCTGAAACTTCGAATTCCGGCTTCAAAGCACCCTCAGCGCTGCTGAAGGCCGAATACAAGCTCGCAGCCGGTGCCGACTTCGAACCCGTCTTTTCCGGAAAGCATGATAATTCTATCCTGGGTGTCGCAAACAAGGACTATCCTGCGGCGGCTGTTGCAAACTCGGTGATGAAGCGCATGGTCGCCCGCGATGTCGTAAAGGCGGATCAGATCGTCTCTATTTACAAGTCGCAGACCTTCCCGACCACCGGATATGGCGTGTCTCACAACCTGACCCCGGAACTGCAGGAAAAGATCAAGGACGCGTTCTTCACGTTTAACTGGGAAGGCTCCGCCCTGCTGAAGGAATTCCAGACCTCCGAGCCGCCTCAGGAGGCCTTCATTCCGATCACCTTCAAGGAGCATTGGGCAGTCATTCGCCAGATCGATGAAGCCAATGGCGTCACCTACGCGTGCAAATAAAGACGCGTGAACATAGGCGCCGGGGCGTTCGCGGCCCGGCGCTTACTCATGTTTTAAAGGCGGAGAACGACAATGCTCAGGATCACGGGGCTCACCAAATCCTACAAGACCGGCGACAAGGCGCTCAACGGGATCACATTGGAAATCCCTGCCGGCCAGGTGGTGGGTTTGATCGGTCCCTCGGGAGCTGGCAAATCCAGTCTCATCCGTTGCGTAAATCGACTGATCGAACCCACGTCTGGCAAGATATTTCTTGGCGAGCGCGACGTGACCGCGCTGTCGCGGTCCGATCTCAGGGTCGCGCGGCGCCGTATCGGCATGATCTTCCAGGAATATGCGCTAGTCGAGCGGTTGACCGTGATGGAAAACGTCCTGTCCGGTCGGCTTGGCTACGTGCCGTTCTGGCGCAGCTTCCTGCGCCGCTACCCAGCAGACTACGTGCAGAACGCATTCGCGCTTCTTGACCGGGTTGGTTTGACGGCCCATGCCGACAAACGCGCTGACGCTCTTTCAGGCGGTCAGCGACAGCGCGTCGGTATCGCGCGAGCGCTGGAGCAAGACCCTGAACTGCTTCTGGTCGATGAGCCGACCGCTTCGCTCGACCCTAAAACCTCGCGGCAAATCATGAGGCTGATTGTGGAGATCTGCAGGGAACGAAACCTGCCGGCGGTCATCAATATCCATGACGTACTGTTGGCGCAGGCCTTCGTTCAACGGATCATCGGCCTGCGTGCCGGCGAGGTAGTCTTCGACGGTACGCCCGATCAACTCGACACAGCTGCACTTACCCGCATCTACGGTGAAGAGGACTGGGTTGCCATGCAGAAGCAAGCCCAGGATGATGCCGAGGAAGAGCGTCTCGCAGTTATCGAACGAGAACGGGCGGACGAGCGCATGGCAGGAGCCTTGTGATGGCCGGGGTACTCTCGACGAGCTACCCTTCGATGTGGCGGCGGCCACCACTGTTCATCAGGTCCGCGGCTTTGCGCTTGCTGATTTATGGGGGCGCGCTGATTTATATCATCGTTGCCGTTGCGACCATCGAAGTACACTGGGCGCGTGCCTACGAAGGGCTCGATCGTGGCTGGCGTTTCCTGCAAGGCTTTCTGGTCCCAGACTTTACCACGCGCTGGCGTGACATCGCGAAGGGACTTGAAGAGAGCCTGACGATGACTTTGACCTCGACAATCGTTGGTATCCTCGTTTCCATCCCGATTGGCATCGGAGGGGCGCGTAATCTTGCGCCAGCGCCCGTCTACTACGCGTGCCGTTCCATCATTGCCATTTCGCGTGCCTTCCAGGAGATCATCATTGCGATCCTGCTCGTTGCAATGTTTGGTTTCGGCCCATTCGCGGGCTTCCTGACGCTCACCTTCGCAACGATCGGTTTCATCGCGAAGCTCCTCGCTGAGGCTATCGAAGAAATCGATGAAAAGCAGGCAGAGGCCATCCGTGCCACCGGCGCTTCGTGGCTGCAACTTGTCAACTATGCGGTTCAACCTCAGGTGATGCCGCGGCTGATCGGACTTTCGCTCTACCGGTTTGACATCAATTTCCGTGAATCGGCCGTCATCGGCATCGTCGGAGCAGGGGGTATCGGTGCAACGCTCAACACGTCAATTGACCGATACGAGTACGACAGCGCGGGTGCTGTGCTGATCCTCATTATCGTCATCGTCATGCTCGCCGAATACGGCTCGAGCCTCATTCGCAAGTGTGTTCAATAATGCCAGTTTCACATTCCCTTGATGGCAACAGGAATTGGCGTAAGCTGACACCCGGCCGTGAGCTCTTCCAGTGGACCGCCTGGTTGCTACTTGTCGCCTTTTGCGTGTTCTGCTGGCAGATCATGACCAAAGATACAATTTGGGCGTTTATCTACGATGCGCCCCGGCAAGGCGGCGACATTCTAAGCCGCGCCTTTCCACCTCGCCTATTCTATGTGAGCGAGCTCATCACTCCGCTTTGGGACACGCTTAATATGGCAACGCTGGGGACGCTTGCGGGCACTGTTCTGGCGGTGCCTATAGCTTTCCTTGCCGCTCGCAACACCACACCCTGCCTGTTTGTCCTTCGGCCGATCGCACTTTTCCTGATCGTGGCATCGCGCTCCATCAACTCGCTGATCTGGGCATTGCTTCTCGTCTCGATCCTGGGGCCTGGATTGCTTGCCGGCATCATTGCGATCGCGCTGCGGTCAATTGGCTTTGTCGGCAAGCTCCTATACGAGACGATTGAGGAGATTGACCAGAAACAGGTCGAAGCCGTCTCATCGACCGGGGCGAGTCGCATGCAGGTAATCGACTACGCGATTGTGCCGCAGGTCCTACCTTCGTTCCTGGGAATTACCGTGTTTCGATGGGATATCAATATAAGGGAATCAGCGATCCTTGGCCTGGTGGGTGCAGGGGGGCTCGGCCTCAAGCTGCAGTCCTCTCTGAACATGTTGGCGTGGCCCCAGGTGACAACGATTTTCATCGTCATTCTGGCCACGGTCATTCTGGCCGAATGGGTCTCGGCCGCTGTACGCAAGGCGCTCGTGTGAGCTTGACATACCGGGATTTCGGCCTCGCAGCGCGACCACTAGCATCGTGGCGGTTTGGTTTCGAGCAGTCCTGATGGAAAGGCCGGAGTAGGGCACCATTGAACAAACGTGTTGACTTCGTCCATAATTCCAGTAATCTGGATATATGGAACAGGAACAGGCAATTCTCGCGCTTGCAGCGCTCGCTCAACCAACCCGTCTTGAGACTTTTCGGCTGCTTGTTAAGCATGCGCCGGAAGGGCTGCCGGCAGGCGACATAGCGCGTGCGCTCGTGGTGCCACAAAACACTATGTCGGCGCATTTGAACATTCTGTCGCGGGCAGGGCTCGTGTCCTCGCAACGGCACAGCAGAATCATCATGTATCGCGCCGAGATTGAACAGCTTCGTGAAATGACGCTGTTTCTCCTGAAAGATTGCTGCGGTGGATCGGCGGAACTGTGCGCCCCACTCATCGCTGAACTTACCCCGTGCTGTATACCTGCTCCGCAGGAAAGTCCGGCATGAGCGCGCTCACGGTAGAACGATTGAGCGGGAGTGACCTCGATCTCAAAAAAGCACTCTCGGGCGCCGATCTTCCGACGAATGACGTCGAGGACGAGGGGCGGACCTTCTTCAGGATTGTGGACGACAACGACAGGACTGTCGCCTTCGCAGGTCTTGAAGCATGCGGGGGTGATCAGCTTCTGAGATCAGTGGTCGTTCTTCCGGATCAAAGAGGGAAAGGTGTCGGCCATGCAGCCGTCTCGGCGGTTCTGGCGCATGTCAAGCCAGGCCGCGCTGTTTACCTTGCGACAACGAACGCATCGCCGTTTTTCGAGCGCCTCGGGTTCATCGAAGTTCAGCGGGAAAATCTGCCAGCTGGGGTGCTCGAAACCCAGCAGCTTTCTTCTCTCTGCCCATCATCGGCGACCATCATGAAGCTTACCCGACCCCCAACCTAACTACGGATCACAGATATGACCGAAAAGACCTATAACGTGCTCTTCCTGTGCACGGGCAATTCCGCACGTTCCATTCTTGCCGAAGCCATCCTCAACAAGGACGGTGACGGTCGTTTCAAGGCTTATTCGGCTGGAAGTCAGCCCAAGGGCGAAGTCAATCCGCACGCGCTCAAAGAACTCGCAGCGCTTGGGTATGCTTCAACAGGCTTCTCGTCAAAGAGCTGGGACGTGTTCGCTGAACCGGGTGCGCCACAGATGGATTTCATCTTTACCGTTTGTGACAGTGCAGCGGGTGAAGCCTGCCCGGTATGGATCGGTCACCCGATGACAGCCCATTGGGGTGTCGAGGATCCGGCAGTCGTGACCGGAACCGAAGTAGAGGTCCAGCGGGCATTCGCGCAGGCCGCGCGGTTCCTGAAGAACCGTATCAACGCATTCCTCAGCCTCCCACTCGCGTCGATCGATCGTATGGCGCTGCAAACACGGCTGCGGCAGATTGGCAGGATGGAGGGGGCCACCGGTGTTCAAGAGGTAACTAATTAATACCAGATGACGGATGCGACCGAGTAAAGAAACGGGCGACATTATCTCGTCGGCGCCTCGGTCTCCGTACTCTTTCTCCAGTCAAGCGAAACGGTGTAAGTTGAATGAACAAATGGGACGTTATCATCTACCACAACCCGGAATGCGGGACCTCACGCAACACACTCGCGATGATCCGCAACGCCCGCATCGAACCCCATGTGGTCGAGTATCTCAAAACCCCGCCATCGCGCGCTTTGCTGGAGCAGCTGATCGACAGGATGGGACTTTCCCCGCGCGACCTCCTTCGCGAAAAGGGAACACCGTTCTCCGACCTCGGTCTGGGCGACACATCTTTGTCCGATGAGCAACTGGTCGATGCAATGATGGAACATCCCATCCTCATCAACCGCCCAATCGTCGTCACGCCGATGGGTGTCAAGCTGTGCCGACCATCGGAAGTGGTGCTGGATATCCTTCCATCCGATCAGCAGGCGGCGTTTACCAAGGAAGATGGTGAAGTTGTGATCGACCAGACCGGTCGTCGCGTGGTCTAACGCAAGACATTGAAGCCGAGCTCGTGTAGCCGCAGTGTTAATGGCAAGGCTGCGGACGATGATTATCTGCTAAGGAGAACGCCAATGCGTCCCGAAGAACCAACACTACGCCTGTCGTTCCTCGACCGCTACCTGACTGTCTGGATTTTTGCCGCCATGGCATTGGGGGTGCTGCTCGGTACTGTCTTTACCGGCCTGCCTGCAGCGCTCGACAGCCTGTCCGTTGGCACGACCAATGTTCCGATTGCCATCGGCCTGATTCTGATGATGTACCCGCCACTGGCTAAAGTTCGCTTCGAGGAATTGCCGCAGGTCTTCGCCGACAAGCGGGTGCTGGGGATTTCGCTCCTGCAAAACTGGATCATCGGTCCGGTGTTGATGTTTGCGCTGGCGGTCATTTTTCTGCGGGATTATCCTGAATATATGACGGGCCTGATCCTGATCGGCCTTGCCCGCTGCATCGCCATGGTTCTGGTCTGGAACCAGCTTGCAAAAGGTGACAACCAATATGTTGCTGGTCTTGTAGCCTTCAACTCCATCTTCCAGATTCTGTTCTTTAGCGTCTATGCCTGGTTTTTCCTCAGCGTCCTGCCGCCGCTGTTTGGATTGGAAGGCAGCGTCATCGATGTTTCTTTCTGGACGATTGCGGAAGCCGTTTTTATCTATCTCGGCATCCCGTTTCTTGCGGGCTATCTGTCGCGCCGTATTCTGACCGCGACCAAGGGACGTGACTGGTATGAGACTGTCTTTCTGCCGAAAATCAGCCCGATCACGCTTGCCGCACTGCTGTTCACCATTGTCGCCATGTTCAGCCTCAAGGGCGGGGATGTCTTGCGCCTGCCGGGTGATGTGGTGATGATCGCCATTCCGCTGACGATCTACTTCCTCATCATGTTCCTTGTCAGCTTCTGGATGGCGAAGTCTGTTGGAACTGACTATCCTCGCACCACGGCGGTGGCCTTTACAGCGGCTGGTAACAACTTCGAGCTTGCCATTGCGGTTGCCATTGCCGCCTTCGGGTTGGCATCTCCGGTAGCATTTGCCGCGGTGATTGGCCCCCTGGTCGAAGTTCCGGTGCTGATTTTGCTAGTGCAGATGGCACTCTGGATGGGCCGCAAGTATTTTACCAAGTCGGCCGGAAACCCGGCTGCGTAAAAAGTAAGGAAGCGCAATGTCTTCGGACATTTTCGATGTCGTCGTGATCGGTGCGGGCCAGGCTGGTCTCGCATCGGCTTACTATCTGCGGCGTGCCGGCGTCAGCTTCGTGATCCTTGATGCTGAAGAAGGGCCCGGTGGTGCATGGCGACATGCGTGGAATTCACTCCATCTGTTTTCACCGGCATCCTTCAGTTCGCTTCCGGGATGGATGATGCCGGCGAAGACCGAGGCGACCTATCCCGCCAGAGGTGAAGTGCTGGATTACCTGGCCCGATATGAGGAGCGCTATCAGTTCCCGATTGAGCGACCGGTTGTGGTCCAGTCCGTCAGAAACGTCGATGGCGGGCTTGAGGTGATAGGTGAAGACAAAACTTGGCACGCCCGTAGCGTTTTGAGCGCCACCGGCACATGGGGCCATCCGTTCGTTCCCGGTTATCCGGGGCGCGAGATATTTCAAGGTCGCCAGCTTCACTCAGCCCATTATGTGGATGCTGACGCCTTTGCCGGCCAGCGGGTCGCCATTGTGGGCGGGGGCAATTCCGGGGCACAGATATTGGCAGAAGTATCAAAAGTCGCCGAAACCATCTGGGTCACGCCTCAAGCGCCGGTTTTCCTTCCCGATGATGTCGACGGACACGTGCTATTCCAGCGCGCCACCGCACGGGTGCTTGGCGGGGCGAGTGGCCCAGAAATTGGCAGCCTTGGTGACATTGTCATGGTTCCCCCGGTAAAGGACGCACGGGATCGCGGCGTGCTGGGTTCCGTGCGGCCGTTCTCACGCTTTGATCGGGATGGCGTCGTCTGGCAGGACGGGACCAGAAGCGATATTGACGCCGTCATATGGTGCACCGGATTTCGCCCAGCGCTGGATCATCTCCAGGATCTCGGCGTCATTACAGGGGACGGCAGGGTTGATGTGGATGAGGGGCGCTCGATCAAGCAGCCACGCCTTTGGCTTACCGGTTATGGGAACTGGACTGGGGCCGCCTCGGCGACGCTTCTGGGTTCAGGCCGGACGGCCCGCGAGTTGATCCCGAGACTTGTCGCGGCGCTGTAAGCGCGCAATTCCAAGGAAGGCGACAACTGCACAGGCGCCAAGCGCCGTTGTAATGGTGAGCGACCACAGCGTGCCGATATGGGCCATGGCAAACGCCAGCGCAAAGGGTGCGGTGGCTGACAGTATCAACCGTGCGGCCATGACCTTGCCTTGAAGCCTGCCATAGCCATCGCTGCCAAACAGCATCAGCGGTAAAGTACCGGTGACGATGCTGAAAAGACCGCTGCCCAAACCAAAGACAACTGCAAAAGCCATGGCTCCTGCTACCGACGGAGCGCTGAGGATCAGGATCAGTATGCCGCCGGGGATCAATGTGGCGGCAATCGTTGCCAAAGCCAGCGGCGGCAGGTTGCCGCCAAGCACCATATTGGTGAACCGGCTCAGTACCTGCGACGGACCAAACAGCGTGCCGACAATGGCGGCGGTGGCTCCAAGCCCAAGGCCCGACAACAGCGGCACCATATGCACCAGGATCGCCGCACTGACGAGAGATTGCAGCGAGAATCCCACCACCATCAACTTGAAACCGAACTGCCGGACATCCGGGCTCAGACTTCCCTCGACGATCTGCGCCGTGCCGTTTTGTGCCTCTACTTTACCCTTGGCAAGTCCATAAGACAGCCAGGCGTGGAGCGGCAGGCAGACGAGCAAATTGAGCCCGGCAAACACCAGGTAGACGTTCTGCCACGACAAGTTGGTGTGCAATGCTGTGGTGAAAGGCCAGAAGATTGTCGAGGCGAAGCCGGCAATCAAGGTCAGGTAGGTGATGCTGCGCTGGGCGGTGCGGGGGCTTGCCTGTACCAGCAGCGCAAAGGCGGCCCCATATTGAACCAGATTGGCGGCGATCTCGATCACGATCAGGGCGGCGACAAAGCCGGTCTTACCCGGCGCATAGGCACAGGCGATCAAGGCTACCGCAGCAATTGCGGAGCCGGTCGTCATCACCCGTCCTGCGCCAAAATGATCAATGGCACGGCCGAGCCAGGGCGCAGTCAACCCGCCCAAAAGGAGAGCCGCGGAAAGTACTGCGAAAATCCACTCTGTCGACCAGTTCAGATCTCGCGCCATATCAGGCGCAAGGATGCTGAAGCTGTAATAAAGGGTTCCATAGCCGATGATCTGGGTGAGGCCCAGGGCAAGGATAGTGCCGACGGGCGGGCGCTCGCTCATATCGACTTCAGAGCCACGCGCTGTTCAAGCTTTGCGGCCTCTTCCTTCCGTTCGCTGTAACGGTCTGTCAGGTAGTCGGAGGCATCGCGGGTCAGCAGTGTGAATTTGACCAGTTCCTCGCAGACATCGACGACGCGATCATAATAGGCCGAGGGCTTCATGCGGCCATCGGCGTCGAATTCCTGCCATGCCTTGGCGACGGACGACTGGTTAGGAATCGTGATCATCCGCATCCAGCGACCGAGAATGCGCAGTTGATTGACAGCATTGAACGACTGCGAGCCGCCGGAGACCTGCATGACGGCCAACGTTTTGCCCTGCGTAGGTCGCACGGAACCGGTCGTGAGGGGAATCCAGTCAATCTGCGCCTTCATGATGCCGGTCATCGCACCGTGCCGCTCGGGGCTGACCCAGACATGGCCTTCCGACCAGAGAGAAAGGTCGCGTAATTCCTGAACCTTGGGATTGATGTCTGGCGCTCCATCAGGAAGAGGAAGCCCTTCGGGATTGAATATCCGAACCTCGCATCCGAGGTGCGCGAGAAGCCGTGCAGCTTCTTCCGCCAGAAGGCGACTGAACGAAATCTTCCGCAGAGATCCATAAAGGATCAGGATCCGTGGCTTGTGCTGCGAATAAGCCGGGTGAAGCGCATCAAGGTTGGGCTGGCGAATGAGATCAAGCGAGGCGGCTGGCAGATCGGCCATTGGGGCTACTCCGTATTGTAGGATTAAGGCGTTTGCATTCCGATGCCGTTATGGATCCGACAAGGCCAGTTCGGAAGGCGCGCAACCGGCGTCAGATTGACCAGAACAACAGTTCTCCATCAGGAAACGGACCAAGCCGTTGAGCGTCTCGAAATTCGCGCTGTAGACGATGGAGCGTGATTCTCGCTCAGCACTAATCAGGCCAGCATGTTCCAGTTCTTTGAGATGAAAGGAAACGTTGGAAGGCGAAACGTTCACAGTTTCCGCAATCGTACCCGCCGCCAATCCGCTCGGGCCGGCGATGACCAGCTTACGAATGACCTGTAGTCGTGTTTGCTGTGAGAGCGCGCCAAATGCATCCAGGACTTGCCGCTCGTTCATAATATCAATCCTCATTGAATGCTTGGAGGTGCCAGGAGATACAAGGCGTCAGCGCCTGCCCGAGCGCTTCAAGCCACAAGTTAGTTTGACGTTTCTATGAATATTGAAATTATGGAATGTTTTTGGTCACGTCAAGACGTCTTGTTATTGCTATCTCGATCTTTGTTGTCACCTCATTTTAAGCTATCGAAGCTCGATGGTGCATCTAGCCATTATAGTCTGGTATCTCCGTGTCCCGAAAGCTGTTGCGCTTGATCTCGCGATAGATCGTCGAGTTATATATTTTGATCACATAAGTTCTATTATGGAACTAAGCCATTGATATTTAATAATAATTTATCAGTTCACCATGAGCAATACGACTTCTCAGTTTGATAAACTTGATAACCGAGCCATAGAGCTCCGCCTATGGCGATGAGCAGGCCGAGGAAGAAATGTCCTGCAAGGGTGCCCACGACGAATTGTAACAGGAACATTAGCGAGCCGATAAAGATGGCTGTTTTCAGTGGAGAGTTCATTTTCCGCTCCTCTTCATCTGAATGATAATGGATGCCGTTTTTCCGCTCTGTGGCTTCGCCACGGTCAGAAAATTGGGTCCGGTTTGTGGGTAGGGATGGTTCCTTTCGTCGCTCATTTTCCAGCCTCGGGGTAAGGAATCGACAAAAAGACGTCGTGGACCGTTCCTTGGCAATCCGGATGCTGTTTCGGCAAATCGATCAAGCATTGCCGGTAATAATCCTGATTGGCTTTCAGAATCCGAACCTCCTCTTCCAGATCGCTAATGCGCTCGAACATTGTTCGTGTCGCCGGCGACAGATCTCGCGCATCGCCAGTTTTGTAATCCCAAAGCGTCATCAAAGGGGTCGTTTGCGGGAGAGGGCGAAATCCTACGTTAGCGGCCCGACTTGTCGGCAATAATCGGATGTTGTTATGGTTTGACTGACAAGGTCGTGACGACTGAGCGCATTATCGCTACCGTCTCCTCGCTCACATCAGTACCATCGAAGCTCATTATGTTCACGATGAGCGGAAGTTTCATGATGTTTGCGTAAGCGCTCACGCCCGAGAACGTAATTTTCCCGCCCTTGACAGCTCTCTGGGCGACATAAACGGCCCGATCATCGCGCCCCACAGCTGGAGATCCATGGACTTGCTTCGTAAAAGTGGAGAGGTTTTCTTGAGTTGAAAGGAAACTTACATGACGAAGCGAGCAGATTTTACG